>JBBRQF010000030.1:0-51096 GCA_038226715.1 Chitinophagales bacterium | reverse complement strand
CCACCAGGTTTATTTTCCTGCAAAAATAATTCCCATGGTTTGTTGGAATAGGAGTAGAGCAGTGCTATATATTTATCATCACGGGAAACACTCACCTGGTTGGCACCGGTCATGGTTGTAATGCGTTCTTTCTTTCCATCCGCAATGGTTAAGCGGTAGAACTGCTGCTCACCCGGATGCACTTCATTTGTTGTTATATAGAAATATTTTTTGTCGATGGAAAACTGTACCTGCTGCACTTCATACTTACCCGAAGTGAGCGCTTTCTTTACTGCTGTGGCAGCATTGATGGTATACAAGTGTGCATAGCCAGTTGCTTCTGATTGAAACCATAAAGTGCTTTCATCTATCCAGCCTATGTTGCGGCCAAAAATGCCTGGACCGCCGATCCACGCTTCATCACGCTGGCGGTCTAATAGTTTTAATTTATTGGTAGCTGTATCCCAGCTCATCAGCCAGCGGTCTTTATTATCATTCGACCGGATATCCAACACAACATAAGACCCCTTTGGTGACCAGGAAACAGCAGCAATGCTTACCTCACGGTTAGCATTCTTCTTTTTCCTTTCTTCTAATTGTTTGGGATAATCCTTTACGTAATCGGGGAGGTCTTTTATGCCGGGAATAGAATCAGTTTTAATGGTAAATACGGTATCCCTCTCCCGGTCATACATAAAAAATTCGGAGCTGCCCTGTGGCGAACCAACTTTTGTGCGGCCATTGATATCCGTGGTGAACCCCGTTTCTGTTACATAACTTGGAACTATGGTAGCTTTTGCATTTGTTGCTGCTTTAAATAAACGGTAGCTGATAAAACGCCCATCAGGACTTACCGAAAGGCCCTGCAAAGATTTATCTTCTATATTAATGCTCCTGAGTTCTTTTGGTTTTGGCAAAGATTTATTGAATGCTTCGCTTTTTTCTCTTTTTTCTTTTCGTGAACGTAACACTTCAAAATACTGCAGCTGGTCATTCTTAAGCCAGTCTTCCTGTTGATTTTGATTGGCAGCTTCCCGGTTAGACCTTCCTGCATTATTATTACCTCTTCCGGGTACAGGAGCTGCCGGTGTAGCATCAGCTGCTTTCAGGTTGGTCAGTTGCAGGGTTTCGCCTGATGCAATATCCCATGCGTATAAATTCTGGTTGCGGTTATAAACGATCTTTGTTTCATTAAAAGAGAACTGCGGATTTGTTTCCGCCTCTGTTGTTTGTGTAATGCGTTTTGTTTTGCCTGTCTTTAATTCTGTATAAAAAACATCCCCATCTTTATTATAGGTACAGGCAGTGCGCAACAGGTTATAAACAAAGTTACCTGTAACATTGAAATTCTGTATTTGCGCCGGGCTTGCTTTAACCGGAACTTTATTGCTGAGGGTGATATAATAGAGGGAATCTGCGGGATTTTTTTCAGGATTCCAGTTAAAATAAAGATAGTCTCCTTCATTACTCCATTGCAGGTTAGATGGAGACGTGCCCATCCATACAGGATCTCTCATGATCTTTTCAACCGTTAATTTATCAAGCTTTTGTTGTGAAAAAACAACGGGAGATACTATCAAAAGCAACACAGCAATAATGGATCGTAGCATAGTTATAATTTAAGACCCTAAATATATTGATAAACTTCAAGAATTATATTTGGCAGTAAAACTGTAATATTGAATAATCAATAATCACCTAATTAATTTTTAAACCTCCGCCTCGGTTCGTGTCCCCACGAACCGAAATTTTCCAAAATAAAAAAGAGGTTGTAAATTAGTGATAGTCCACACTGATAAAATTAAAAAGGCTTGCGATGGATAAAAATATATTTACATTAAGGCGAAAAAATTACATCGCATTAGGTGAAATATTTTTTTGGACAGCAACAATCGGGCGGGATGGTTCGTGGGGACACGAACCGAAATCTTGCATAATATAAAGCCAGCGTTTATGGCAGGATGGTTCGTCCACAAACCGAAATCTTGCATAAAAAAAATAGTTTGTAAATTAGTGATAACCTACACTAATAAAATTAAAAAGGCTGGCAATGGATAAAGGTTTATTTACATTAAGGCGAAAAAATTACATTGCATTAGGTGAAATATATTTTTGGACAGCAACAATCAATAAATGGCAGCGATTATTGTGTAAAGATGAGTATAAAAATATTGTTGTCAGTTCGCTTCAATATTTAAGTGATGCAGGCAAAGTAGATGTATTTGGTTTTGTAATTATGCCAAATCATATTCATTTACTATGGCGTGTAAATGAAATGAATGGTAAAGAAACAGCTCAAGGTTCTTTTTTAAAATATACAGCACATGCATTTAAAAAGCTGCTGAAAAATGATATGGACAACAATTTAGTTTCCTATGCCGTAGATGCGGCAAATAAAAGTTATGAGTTTTGGCAAAGAGATTCATTAGCTGTGCATTTATATACCAAAGAAGTGGCGTATCAGAAATTAGATTATACTCATTACAATCCCTGTACAGCTCGTTGGCAGCTCGTATCGGATCCATGCGATTATATTTATTCATCTGCCAGGTATTATATGCAGGGAGAAAAGCAGTATTCATTTTTAAAAGATTTAAGGGATGAGTTTTAAAGCTTTCATAATATTGCAGTATCTTATTAATGTAAAAACAGGCTTGCAGTAAATGTTAATGATACCAGCGTTTACGGCAGAATGGTTCGTGGGGACACGAACCAAGGCGGGGAATATAAAACAATCAAATAATAAAATAATAGCTCCGCCTCGGTTCGTGTCCTCACGAATCGAAATCTTGCATAATAAAAAGAGCTTGTAAATTAGTGATAGTGTGGTGGGATGGTTCGTGAGGACACGAACCAAGGCAGAGATGGTTCGTGTCCCCACGAACCGAAATGTTGCATAATAAAGAAGAGAATTTAAGACCCTAAATATATTGATAAACTTCAAGAATTATATTTGGCAGTAAAACTGTAATATTGAATACTCAATAATTAATTTAAAAAACCATGCGGTATCTATTTGTTCCAATTTTTCTTTTTGCGGGCCTTACAGGCATCGCCCAAAATACCAAACAACCGGTATTGGTAACAGATATGCTGAAAATAAAAACAGCTAACAGTATTACACTTACCAATGATGGCAATACCGCAGCATTCGTGGTAACTTCCATCGAACCCGAAACGGATAGTTCCAAATGGGAATATAAATATACCAGCCAGGTATGGATAACAGCTACAGATGCAAATGCAGTTCCCAGGCAATTAACATTCAGTAAGGAAGGCGCTTCGCAACCGGCATGGAGCCCCGATGGAAAGCAATTGGCTTTTGTAAGAACCGTTGATAGTAAAGCACAAATATTCATTTTGCCATTGGCAGGCGGTGAGCCCATGCAACTTACAAAATTTAAATACGGCGCTTCCTCACCCCGGTGGAGCCCTGATGGAAAACAGATCGCTTTTGCAGCGTCAGTAAAGTTCAAAGAACTACTTAACGATTCTTTGCTCAATCCCGGAAAAACAGTTCCTGACTGGTGGCTGGAAAAACCAGGCTTTGTTAAGAATGAACAATTAGTTCCCACTGCTGCCAAACCAAATCCTGATGGCTCTTTGAATGAAGTGCGGGCTTATCTTGACATGAATGCCACTGATAAAAAAGCAACGGTATTAAATAAATTAAACTTTCAGAGCGAAACGGATGTTTCTGCGGAGATGAATTTTTCTCACTTTTTTTTAGTGGATGTGCAGCCGGGTGCTGTCCCGGTGGCGGTAACACATGGTTTTTATCGTTTCAGCAATATTCAATTTACGCCTGATGGTAAACAATTTATCATCACCGGTGATATTGACCCTTTGCAACATCCCGACCGATCCGAGGAATCCGAAATATTTATTTCCAATACAGATGGCAGCCAGCTTCGTATGCTTATTGGTAAAGAAGGTATGTCTTATAGCAGTTCGGCATTGTCTAATGATGGTAAATGGGTGGCTTTGCAATACGGTAAGACCGGCACGGTAACCATTGCAACCCTGGCATTGATGCCGGTGAATGGATCGGAAAAAGATATCATCAATATTCCCTTCGACAGAAGTGTAGGCAACCTGGTATGGAATAAAGATGATCGGTTTATTTATTTTAATGCACAAAGCAATGGCGGTACGCCTTTGTACCGCCTGGATGTAAAAACAAAACAAGTAACAGCATTGACTGATGTAAATTCCGGCGTATTGGGTTTTGATATGGTGAATGATAAGGTTATTTATGCTCAAACAAATGTTACCGATCCGTCTGAATTATATATTGCCGATGCAAATGCGGCTAAACCAAAACAAATAACCAGCCTTAATGAAAACTGGCTGCAGCAGAAACAAATTTCAATGCCGGAGAAACACAGTTTTAAAAACAGCCTTGGCCAGACCGTTGAATATTGGGTGATGAAACCGATTGGTTTTGAGCCCGGAAAAAAATATCCTTTGTTGCTGGAGATACACGGCGGGCCGGCAGCTATGTGGGGGCCGGGTGAAGCATCCATGTGGCACGAATACCAGTTCTTCTGCAGTAAGGGATACGGCGTTGTCTATTGTAATCCACGTGGCAGTGGTGGCTATGGAGTAGACTTTTTAAAAGCTAATATTAATGATTGGGGCAATGGCCCTACAAGCGATGTATTAACCTCATTAGATAAAACAGTTGCCGAAGGTTGGGCAGACACTTCCAAATTACTAATAACCGGTGGTTCTTATGCTGGCTACCTGGTTGCATGGATCATTGAGCATGATCATCGTTTTAAAGCTGCCTGTTCGCAACGCGGCGTATACGATCTGTCTACATTTTTTGGAGAGGGTAATGCCTGGCGTTTAGTAGCCGGTTATTTTGGCGGCTATCCATGGCAGCCCGAAACGAAGGCTATATTACAAAGAGAGTCGCCTATTAATTATGTAGAAAATATTACAACACCCTATATTATTTTTCATGGCGACAATGACAGGCGTACCGGTTTTGTAGAAGGGGAGATGATGTACCGCAGTTTAAAAGTGCTGGGCCGTCCTGTTGAGTATGTACGTCACCCGAATGCATCACATGAAATAACAAGAAGCGGTAATAACCGCCAGCGTATTGACCAGATGCTGCGTACCTGGGAATTTTTTGAAAGGTGGCTGCATTAGAATGGCAGTACTGTATTAAATCCTGTTTGAAAAAGTATTTTAGGCCTCTTTTTCGTTGATCATATAATTTATCTGGAGCGGCAGGGCCAGTTTAATGCCTTCCTGTTTAAATCGGTTGTGCAGTTTTTTAATGAACGCGTGGCGGACAGGAACTTTTTGTGCGTATTCGCTCACCCGTAATACGGCATTAAGATTTACCCGGTTATCACCAATGCTAGAATAGCGGAATACCGGTTCAAAATTCTTTATCCCGCCAGCGGTTTCCAACAGGGTTTCTTTTATAATTTCTTTTGTGATCTTTTCAACGGCATCAAGATTATTATTGGGGCTAATGGCGAGTTCTACTGAAAAAGATAATTCCTTATTTGGCAGGTAGTAATTTGTAACGACCATATCGGCCAGCTTTGAGTTGGGCACAATAACCAGGTGATCTGATTCTCCCCGAATGGAGGTGCTTCTCCAGGTAATATCTTCAATATAGCCATCTTCTCCTGAAGCCAGTTTTATAAAATCGCCGGGGTTTAATTTACCCGAAGTAATTATTTGAAGGCCTGCAAATAAATTAGAAAGCGTTGGCTGCAAAGCCAGTGCTACAGCCAGGCCGCCTACACCTAAAGCAGTAAGCACCGGTGCTATGGAAATGCCCTGCGATTGCAGGATGATCAATAATCCAAGACAGTAAATAATGATAATTACAATATTGCTGATGATGGATGAGGAATGGACAACCGCATCTGTTCCGGTTGCTTTAATTTTAATAAGTCCCGAAACAACCCTTGCAATGATCATAGTACCTGAAAAAATATAAAATATCATCAGGCCATTTTCGATCCAGAAATAAAAACGGCTTTCCAGTTGCAGTTGTTTTAATCCAAGGTAGATGCCGAGCGCCAGGAACCAGGGTATCACCCATGCACGAATAGTTTTAATGATGAGATCATCAGATTTAATAGCAGTTTTTGCAGCCAGTTTTGCAATTAAAGGCATCACCAGTTTATGCAGCAGTAAACCAATTAAAAAACCCGAAACTATATAAATTGATAATTGCAAAATATCATGTTGAGTCATGGCGCCTGTTTTTTATAATTACAGCCACAAATTTACCTGATATCAGATACATAACATAGTTAAAAATATCACTGTTACAAACCAGCCGTTACATGGATCTTTTCGGTAACCTTTTCAGAAAGTATTTTGTGTGGCAGTTCCACCAATAATTCGCAACCATTGCCGGGTGAGGATCTGAGTTTGCATTTGCCCGAGAACATTTCTGCACGTCTCTTAATATTTTCCAGCCCTATGCCATCTTTTAATGAAGCGGGATCAAATCCTTTTCCATTATCCGATATGCTTAATTTGATTAATTTTTTAGTTAACCTTACATTGATCTTAACTTTACTGGCTTGGGCATGCTTTAAAATATTTGTCAGTTGCTCCTGCACGATCCTGTATAAATTGGTCTGGATATCGCTATCTACAACATCATTTTCAAATGCATCAACATGCAGGTTAATTTCAAACAACTTTGCTTTTTGCATCGGCTCGATCAGGATCTCAATAATATTTTTCAGGGATACTTCTTCTTTGGTATATGGTGTTAAGCGGTGGGAAAGATTTCGCAGATCATGAATAGCTTCATTAATATAGCCAACACAATTTTTCAGCGCTTTGGCTTCTTCTTTTCCAACATTCCCCGACTTTATAGCTACGCCCAGGTACAGGAGGGTAGCACCAAGTAACTGGTTAACATTATCGTGCAATTCCATTCCCAACTCCCTTCTCTCTTTTTCCTGCGCATCTGTTATGGCTATAGCTATCTGCCGTTCATGTTCTTTCTCTTTTGTAATATCCTGCATAGCGCCGATCATACGTACAGGGGATCCCTCACTATTATAAACAACAAAAGCCCTGTCTAAAATATTTTTATACGAATCATCAGCACACCGGTACCGGTATTCAAACTGAATGGTTTGTGATCTCTTTTTAAATGCTTCCGCTAAAACAATACTGATATTTTCGTAATCATCAGGATGAAGATTATTTTTCCACCAGGCAGCCCCGTTTTCTATTGCTGCTTTTTGATACCCGAACATTTGCGTAATGCTGTCGTTATACAATATTGTATCATCTGTAATATCCCAATCCCAGATGGTATCACTGGTAGCCCTCGAAAGTATCTCGTAGCGTTCAATAGCCTTTTTTATTTTTTCTTCATTTCTTTTACGATCTGTGATATCGTTAAAAACCAGCACGGCCCCCATTACATTTCCATCCAGATCCATCAACGGCGATCCATTGTTACTTATAATCCTGTTCTCTTCAGTTTTAGATCGCAAAATGGTATTATTTTCCAAGGCAACAGTTTTACCTTCCTGTATGATCCTGGTTATAATATTTTCAAATGGCAAACCCGTTTCTTCATTAATTACATTATAAACGGCTTGTAAAGGTTTGTCTTTTACTTCCCCGTTGCTCCAGCCGGTTAAATTTTCTGCGGCAGGATTCATGTAGATGATCTTTCCATCATTGCCGGTTGTAATTAATCCTTCAGCAATACTTTTAAGTGTTATTCCAAGATGTTCTTTTTGTAATACCAACTCATCAGTTATGCTTTCCACTCTTTTGATCTCTTTCAGTAATAGATAAACAACTAAAGCAATAAAAAGCATAGAACCAATGATTACCCAATAAGCGATGTTGTAATATTTATTATTTTCCAGGTTGAATATTCTTTTTGATTGTTTTAGGGATTGAAGCATTAAAGTATTGGTAGCCTGGTGAACTGCTACAATAGAGTCCGACAGCACTAATCCCTTTTCTGTTGCAATTAATGACATGGCTGCAGTAAAGTCATTCAATTCGCACAGCTTCTTTACCTGCTGCATGAATTCGATCTTATCCATTGTAAGCTTATCAAGCTTTGCAAAAAGAACCGGATCAATTGATGAATGGCCGATGTCCTGGTATTTTTTAAGTTGACTGCAATTGGTACGGATAGAATTGATCAGTGATTGAAAATTGGTGATGAACCTGGGATTTCCTGAACCGGCATATCCCCTTAAAGCCGATTCTGCAGTCTGAATATCGAGGAACAGGTCTTCAAATTTATCCTGCTCGGCAGACATTTCATTTTGTTTATGATAGTCAGCTATCAGCCATTTATTTTGTGGGGCAAACCAGTAAACTGCAGAACCAAGTATGATCAGTGAAAAAAAAAGTGCCACAAGCAGCATTCTCTTTCTGGTAAAATAAGCAGGGTTTAGTTTCAAGGTATGGGGCATTTTAATAGGATATCAATATAATCATAGCAATAATTATACCGGCATTTGGTAAGAATTTGAGGTTTTTCAAATTTAAATATGCATATTAAATCATATGCTGTGAATTCTAAATTGATTATCACCACTAATAGACAACATGATAAAAAATATATTTGATTTACCTATTTAAGCGTCTGATGCAATAAAAGTTTATTTTAGATATATAAAAATCAAAAAACTATGGGTTATCAAAATCGGTACTTACTATTAATAATTTTTTGTTTCATTATAAGCACTGCAATTGGCCAAACAATACCAACTCCCAAATCGCATTTTGGATTTGATATTGGCGATAATTACCAACTGGCAACTTTTACCCAAACAGAAGCCTATTTTAAAAAACTGGCCCAATCATCAGATCGTGCAAAATATACCGTGATCGGAAAAACGGAAGAAGGCAGGGATCAGTTCATGCTGATCGTTACTTCTCCCGAAAACCAAAAAAAACTGGAGCAGTACAAAATGATATCCCAAAAAATGGGCAATGCAGCGATAGGTCTTGAAGAAGCTAAACAACTTGCCAAAGAAGGAAAGGCAGTAGTATGGATAGATGGTGGATTACATGCTACAGAAACGGTAAGCATTCACCAGCTTATTGAAACCGCCTATCAATTGCTTAGCCGCAATGACGAGGAAACAAAAAGGATATTGAATGATGTGATCATATTAATGACACATGCAAATCCGGATGGACAGGAACTGGTAAGCAGTTGGTACATGCGGGAACCCAATTCAGAAAAAAGATCTACTTCAAATTTACCACGGCTGTACGAAAAGTATGCTGGACATGACAACAACCGGGATTTTTATATGATGAATCTTAAAGAAACTCAAAATATCAGCAGGCAGCTATTTGTTGAATGGCTTCCGCAGATCATGTACAACCATCACCAGGCAGGTCCTCCAGGCTCTGTTCTGGCCGGCCCCCCATACAGGGATCCATTTAATTATGTATTTGATCCGCTGATAATAACCAGCCTGGATGCGATAGGTGCTGCCATGCAAAACCGTTTAAATGCAGAAAACAAACCAGGCTTTACCAGTAAAGATGGCTCTGTTTACTCGACCTGGTATAATGGTGGTTTGCGCACCACCACGTACTTCCACAACATGGTTGGTTTACTTACAGAAATTATAGGAAGTCCTACACCCTCAGAAGTGCCTTTGGTAACATCCAGACTTATACCCGATGCGGCTACGCCCAACCCGGTAGTACCACAAAAATGGTTATTCCGGCAGTCTATTGATTATTCAGTTTCATTAAACTATGCGGTATTAAACTATGCATCACGAAACCGGGATGAGTTGCTGATGAATATATACCTGATGGGAAAAAATGCGATCGCCAAAGGCAATACCGATACCTGGACGCTGTCGCCTTCAAAAATTGCAGCAATAGATAAACTTTACCAGGACTCGTTAAAAAGAATAAAAACAAATACAGAATCCAACCGTGGCAACGGAGCTAATATGCCTGTTAAATTTTACGACAGTGTGATGCACAACAATGTTTATAAAGATCCACGTGGTTATATCATCCCATCTGATCAACCCGACTTTGCCACGGCTGTTGAATTTTTAAATGCATTGATAAGAACCGGGGTGGTTGTACAAAAAGCAACAACCGGCTTTACCGTTGCCGGAAAAAAATATCCTGCCGGTTCTTATGTCGTAAAAACAAACCAGGCTTTCAGGCCGCATGTATTGGATATGTTTGAACCGCAGGATCATCCCAATGATTTTCAATATCCCGGCGGCCCTCCTGTACCGCCGTATGACGCTGCAGGCTGGACTTTGGCTTTCCAGATGGGTGTTCAGTTTGACCGCATCATGGATGGTTTTGACGGCCCTTTTGAAAAAAATCCGCTTGGCCAGATACTACAGCTTTCAGGTGCCGCTGTAAAAAATTCACCGGCAGGTTATGTACTCGATGCAAGGGCCAATCAATCTTATAAAGCCGTAAACAATTTAATAAATGCCGGCGTTGATGTGTACAGAATGGCCCATGTTGCCAATGGGGCAGCATACAGCAACGGTTCATTTTATATTCCATCAAATACAAAAGCAAGATCAATAATTGATAAAACGGTTACTGAAAATAATGTTCAGTTTATAACTGTTGATCAAAAGCCACTATCAACAACTAAAATAAAAAAAGCAAGAATTGCTTTGTGGGATACGTATGGTGGTTCTATGTCCTCGGGCTGGGTACGTTTGATACTGGAAAAATTTAATTATGCTTTTGATATTATTTATCCAAAAGATATTGACACCGGGAACCTGAGATCAAAATACGATATAATAGTTTTTGTTGGCGGAGCCATACCGGCTATGGGCAGCCGCGAAAATGTCGTAGGTGGATTCAATAATCCAAACCCGGATAGTATTCCGGCAGCATTCCGCAACAGGCTTGGCAGTATTACTGCCGGCAAATCAATTCCACAATTAAAAATATTTATGGAAGAGGGTGGTAATATTGTTACAATCGGCAGCAGCACACAACTTGCCTATCATTTAAAATTACCTGTCAGCAACGCCATGGTTGAAATTGTTAATGGTGAAGAAAAAACACTGGGCCGCGATAAATTTTATACCCCTGGTAGTATTTTGCAAATGACTGTTGATAATAATCAGGTGGCAACTTCGGGTTTAAAAACCGAAACGGATGTGTATTTTGACAACAGCCCGGTTTTTAAATTGAATCCGGATGCGGTCAGCAGCGGTATCGTCAAGCCTCTGGCCTGGTTTGGTACCGATAAAATTTTACGCAGTGGCTGGAGTTGGGGCGAAGTTTATTTAAAAAATGGTGTTACTGCTTTTGAAGCATCGGTGGGTAAAGGAAAGTTGTATGCCTTTACACCGGAGATCACTTTCAGGGCACAATCATGGGGAACATTTAAGCTTTTATTTAACCAGTTGTATGTTCAATAACCCGTTTTTAATTGTGTGACAGAACTGAATAATGCAATTTATTGAGTATCTTTTACAAAAAACTCAACTGCAACAAATGAAATATTTTTTTCTCTCTTTTAGCTTGTTGTTTTTTTTCATTTTTGTTTCAGCGCAGCCATTACTGCAAAATAAATTACCGGTTTCTTCAGGGGGCAATACCTATGCTATTGTGATCGGCATTTCTTCTTACCAGGATCCTGATATACCAAAACTTTCATTTCCCGGCAGGGATGCTACCATTTTTTCGGAGTTCCTGATGTCCGCATCGGGCGGCTCTGTACCAAAACAAAATATAAAATTACTCACCGATTCCATGGCTACTATTGGCGAAGTGGATAAGGCCATTCGCTGGGTGATGAACAATTGCCGCGAAAATGATAAAGTATTTTTCTATTTCTCGGGCCATGGCGAAATGGAGAATGTTACCATGAGTAAGAACGGTTACCTCATCTGCTACAACACACCTTCCGTTGCTTTTGTGAATATGGGTTTAAGTATCGATTACCTGAATGATATTGTAAATACTTTATCGGTGCAAACAAAAGCAAAAGTTATTGTTATTACTGATGCATGCCATTCGGGTGCGATGAATGGCAACAGATTCAAAGGCAATTTTTTTGTTGGTGAGCAATTAATGCTGAAAAAGCAAAATGAGATCAGGATGGCATCAAGCAAACCAGATCAGTTGTCCAACGAAAAAGAAGATTGGGGTGGGGGAAGAGGTGTTTTTTCTTATTACCTGGTCAACGGGTTGCAGGGCGGACTGGCAGATGCAGATCATGATGGAACTGTAAGTGTGGGAGAACTTAAAACTTACCTGGAAAATAAAATGGCAGGTGACCTCATTCTTAAAAATGATGGAGATGTACAAACCCCGGTAATCAACGGCAGCAGCGATTTTCAGCTTGCTACAGTTGTTGATTCTGAAACAAAAAAAATTAAAGCACAGGCCAGCAGGGATTCTGTTAATATAGTTATGGTGATGAGTGCCATGCCCGGAGCTAATACAGATGAGATGGCTGAACCGGCTGATTATTTTTTCAGCTTGCTTAAAAAGCAAAAACTGGAAGGCATAACAGACAGCTTAAAATTAAATACACTTGCAACCCAAACAATCGTCTTTACTTTAATAAACTCAGTTAAGGATGCTTCAATTACAGAAAGCGGTAAGCATAAATTACTTGAACTTGAAAATACATTAAAGAACGATAAGGAAAAACTTGCCCGTTTTAATTTAGACCTGGCAAGTGCTTTTCTTGATGTTGGGCAAAACGTAATTGCAAATTACATCAGGGGCGATGTGGCCGAACTGGAGCGCCGCAGGTATTACAATAGCAATAACAACGGATACGATGTTTATACAAGAATGTTTGCGGTTGCCTTAAAGCTATCGCAGGCAGATAAATATTACAGCACAAAAGCTGAAGTGTTCTTACACTATTTTTCGGGGCTTGTACTGCGGCTAAAAATTCCGCTTACAGAAAACCCCGGCCCTTTAATTGAAAAGGCACTGGCAGAACAAAAGAAAGCACTGGCATTGGAAGAGTACGCCGCCTATATTTATAATGAGCTCGGCATTTTGTATCAGCTAAAGAAAAATATAACGGAAGCAGAAAAATATTATATCAAGGCTACGCAATTATCGCCCGGATGGGCAATACCACAGTCTAATTTATCTGGTTTATTTATAGCCGGAAAAAATTATGAAAAAGCATTGGCTTATGCAGATAATGCAGATAGTTTACAGAAAAACCTGCAATCGGTAGTCATCAACCGTGGCTTTATTAATGAGAAAAAGGGAAACCTGTTATTTGCTGAAGAATATTACCACAATGCTATAGATATCAATTCAAGGCACTATATACCTTTTGAAAGGTTGGGCTATGTAAATATGAAGACAGCAAATTATGCCCTGGCGGATTCTTTTTTTTATGAAGCTGACTTGCGTAAAAAAGGTTATCATTTTAAAGGTAACGACTGGGAATTCGGGCCTGACATTGAATCCGTTACCCCAATATCAGTTATAGTTTGCAATGTAGATAGCTCCATACTGGAGCCAACAGACGTTTTTGCTTTTTTTACATGGGGTGTGCAGGAATACCGTGGGAAAAAATATGCCAATGCCATACGTATATTAAGAAAAGTGGCGGCCATTGATAAAACAAATCCATTGGTATATCATTACCTTGGTAAAGCCTATTACGACCAGCAAAAATGGGAAGAAGCTGAAGTGATGTTTAAACTGGCATATGCATATTCAAAAAATAAACACCAATTTGATCTGTATGCTGATTCAGTGATCAGTTCAAAAAAATACAAATACGATCATGATTGCTTTGAGAAATTTTTCACGGCTGCATATTATCGCCAGGTTGATGACTATTATTTTTTAGGTACCCTGTACGAAAACTGGAAACATATTGAAGAAGCAGAAAAATATTTTAGAATAATAACCAGGTTTGATGGAAACGTAATATACGATCACGATGGAGTTAAGCTATATGACAAAAACAGCATAGAAATAACTGATTACGAAAAAATTGCAGCTTATGTAAAACTCTGGCAATTATTGGAAAAACAGGGGCGTTATGATGAAACGGAAGGAATAATAAATAGGTACGGAACTATCACTATTCCCGGAAATAACGCTGACAGGGAACTGAATGAATTTTACAGAAGAATGATTGACAGATTTCCGGATAATGGAGATTGGCCATACAGATTGGGAAACCTATTGTATAAATATGCACCTGCTACGGCACGTCTAACTTACCTGGATTCGATTGTCAGGTTCCCCTTATTGAATAAAGAGCTGTTTATTGATTCTACTATTTATTTGCGGCTTTATGCAGATGATTCCCTGGCTTTATACGATAAATCGGAAACCGGTTCCATTGCCACAGTAAAAATAGATGAGAACAAAGTACATGTAAAAAGAACATCATACCTGGTACCAGGTACAGGAGAATGGATACTTAGTGCTGATGCTATTTATATGCCACGTAAAGATGGCATTGCATACCTGCAAAGAGCAGCGGAATTATTATCTGAAAAGGAATCACTGGCCGATATTCATTTTAAAACAGGTAATATTTATTTATGGGCAGGTTCAAAAAAGCAGGCTTATCCATACTTTGAAAGATCCTTATCGTTGGTAGCGGGCAATGCAAATGCGAGGCTTAAGCTTGTTGATATTTATAAAGCACTATATAAAAACAGGGCAGCACTGGATCAACTCAACTATTTGTATGATAGCAGCCAGATAAATTCAGAAAAAAGATTGTTGCTTGCTCAATTTGATATTCGTGCCGGAAATTTTGACAAAGCAAATGAGTCATTAAACAAAACTGAAAGTTACACACCTTATACAATTTTTGAAATTAACAACTTTCGTGGCCTGGCAGCCATGCTGGCCAATAAACCAAATGAGGCCATTGCTGCTTATAAAAAAAGTATTAATGCGCAGGAAACTGATCCCTGGTTTAATAATTATTCTTTAGCCCGGTTATATGCCAGTACGGGCAACATAAAGGAAGCCTGGAAGTATTTACAGTATGCAATAGATTTTGGGTTTAATTATTCTTACGTGTTAGTAAATGACAACTATATGGAGCGCTTACGCAAAACTGCCAAATGGCAAACAATGATCAGTAGTATTTCTATGAAAAAATATAAAACCAATAAACCTGTAAATTAAAAATGAGTATCAGAACCTGCCCGTTTCTATTCTATAATAAGGCAATTGATTACATATCTTTTTTGTAACATTATCGCAATAGGTGTGATCGGCTTTATATTTTGTCTGATCTGCTGTTTGCTTAAAAACCTGGTCCCAGCTTACATTATTTTTTACAAAGCTGAAATTTGTTTCCAATGCAGTTCTGAAAAAGTAAGAAAAAAATCCACCAAAGTTATTATTACTGGCGGCCAGCATACTAGGAGAGGCTGCAGCGCCAAGGATAGACATTGGGGTACTGTTTAAAAATAAGTTACGGCAGTTCTCCGTACTCCAGTATATGCCAAATGATTTCTTTGCTGCAGGTGGTTCTGCTAATGGATTGGTATCAGTAATGAGTGCATTACAACACTCTCCCAAAACCAGGTTAAGCCGGGCACCTTTTTTACGTATGATATCATAAATATCCTCCATGCTTGCAGAGGCCTGCATTATTTTAAAGTTATTGGCATCTTTTAAATCGATATAGGGGCCCGGCCTGCCATCGGTTGGTTTACGAAAACCATGGCCGTTGTAATAAAAAATAATAATATCGTTGGGCCCGGCAGGAGCATAAAATGTATTCAGCGCATTTTCTACATTTGGTTTGGTTAATCTTTTCCCGGTTATAGTATCGTATATAAAATCACCGATGCCCAAAAAATCTTTTATTTTACCAAAAAAAGCGATGGCATCATTCATATTCTTCCTGTCGGCCTCACCAATTTTTGGATCATCTACATTAGCAACAATCAGTAAAAAAATTTTCACATTACGCTCAAATGGAGTTAAAGCTTTTGGGTTGTTGGTTACAAAAAGATTGCGGTAAAATAAATCATAAGGCTTAAAGTAGGTAAGCACAAAATTTTTGGTTAAACTTTGCTGTTCAATAAAAACTACATTGTTGAATTTAACGGGTTCAGTTTTACAACCGGCCGAAGAATCGGCAATACCATAAGGTTCAAAAAAACCCGTGGCTGTATCTTTCTGAAAACAAAAGTATTTGGGAAGCATGATGCCCGGGTCTTTGCTTTCTATATATTTTGGGTTTTGCAGTTTATAATAAGCCCTGTTCTTGTTAAAGCAAGTACTATTAATATCGGGGAGTTCTTCTACAGCATCCATCTCTGCCAATATACTGTCGGAGCTGTTTGGTGCGGTAAATCTAAGCCTTACCTTTCCTTTACCATCAGCAGCATCAACATAACAGGCTTTATAGGTAACCGTATTATTGCCAGCAGAAAATGTAAATGATAAGTCATAAACAGATTGTGCCTTTGATGCAGCAACGAAAAAAAGAATTGAAAAAATTAATGTCAGTGTATTTTTCATACTGTTTAATTTATAACAAATTATATAAATTTTTTTACATCAGTTCAGATAAGTTTTGTTTTATGGAATAATAAGCGTAAAATTATATTCTAAAACCTTAAACAATGAACAAACAGATCAAAACAAAACTGCCGTTTATCCTCGGTGCCATTTTATTGGTAACATTTGCAGTAACCAGTTGTAATAATGACAAAGATGAAAAATCTACTACGGAAGTAAAAACACCGGTACCCGCACCTGCAGTAAAGGATTCTATGGATTCTGCGCATGTGGCACCAGGATCTGATATTAAGCCTCAGTAATTTTTTTTATTATTTTAGTTCGTTTCATTTTAAGTTTATTACCGGCATATAAAGGTCGGTTTTTTGTTAACCATTCTATCAGCTTGTTTTCAACCCGGTGATGGGTAGGAATAAGTACAGCAGCTATTGTAACGAAGATGAGCATTTCATAAACCGGCGTATGATGTGTGATCTCTGCTACATAAGGATGAAGAAGCAGGGTTAAATATTCAAATAAGATCAGCAAAGAAAGAACACCTGATATTTTGATCAGCTTCACGTGAAGTCTTATCCTGCTTAATAAAAGCGTAAATATAAAAAAGCCGGGAATAAATATGGCAATGAACAGCATCTGTAATTGCTGTTTTCTTTCCTTTTTTGAGATCATTAAATTTTCTGCAATTTCGAGTTGCCTTACCTGTTCATTACTTGAAAGCACCTGCGATTCCCTGATCCTGCTTTTACTGTTAATGCTGTCATTTAAATTCTGAACATAATTCATGTAAAAGAATGAGCTGTCTATATTTTTTTCATCCTTAAAATGAGCGGATAGAAATTTAGCAGCATCCAGGTGCCTGGGTAAAAAACCATCCTTTCCGGCAATAATAAATGATTGCCTTGCATAAAACAAGGAAGAATCCTTTTGTTTGAGGTCTTTAAGTAAAGTCGCAAGTCCAAGATATGCTTCACAAAGCAGGTCATCATCTTCGGCCTCTTTTAAATAAACGATGCCACTTTTATAATTGGCCATCGCTAAAAGATACTGTTCTGTTTTTAAATAATTATTCCCTAGCCCTGTCATCGACATGCCTTCAAAATAATTATTCTTTATTTGCCGGGCAATACTGAGTGATTTATTAAAATAATTGAAGGCCGAATCATTCATATTAAGCCTGTCGTAGGCATCTCCCATATTTAAAGCTATTTTGTATTTCACATCATCAAAACTATCTACCTGTCTAATAACTGAATCTGCTTTATAATAATAAGTGAGGGCTTTTTTATATTCTTCCTGGTTAACATACACAAGGGCTATATTACTCAATACACCAGCAAGCTTTTCGGGGTTGTTTGTATTTTCAACCAGCTTTAGCCTTTTCAAATTATACTCCAAAGCAAGTGGAAAATTACCGATCAGCCTGAAAATAATAGCCATGGTACCCAAACTCTTTGACTGGCCGTCTGTGTACCTGATCTTCCTGGAGAGTGAAAGTGCTTCATTGGAAATGAATAATGCTTTTTCGGGGTTGTATACCCTCGATTCATACCCTATGTCACACATCAATTTTATCCTGTTTGTATCAGTTTTTTCTTTGTCAAGTAACTGGTAAAGGCTGTCAACTTTATTTTTTTGGGCAAAAATGCTGTTGTTCATCAAAGTACAACACAATAACAGGCTGCAATAGCTTACACAGGTCTTCCATCCGGCATTGATAAAATTCATTCCCATTGCAGTAAAATTTATGCTTAAAATTAATGGTAAAAAATGATTTTATTTTATTTATTATCCTTTTAAAAAATAGGGGAGTCTGATTAAATTTAAGTTTACCTTTTGACCATGAAACTTATGCTTCAGTTTATAGAAGCAGGATGAATTGCCGGGTATTAAAAATTGATCAATCCTTAATTGCATGAAATTTTTATTCTTTGTTTTGATATTGTTTTTTACATCCCCGCTTTTATTCGCACAAAATAAAATACAGCAATTTACATTGGGGAAGACTGATTTTTTACTGGATGGTAAACCATTCCAGGTCATCAGCGGTGAAATGCATCCTGCACGCATTCCAAAAGAATATTGGCGGCACCGCATTCAAATGGCAAAAGCTATGGGCTGTAATACCATTGCTGCTTATGTTTTCTGGAACTATCATGAAACCAAAGAAGGGGTATTTGATTTCAGCAGTTCAAATCATAATATCAGCGACTTTATAAAAATTTGCAGGGAAGAGGGCATGTGGGTAATACTGAGACCCGGGCCCTATGTATGTGCCGAATGGGACTTTGGCGGATTGCCACCGTATTTATTGAAGGTGCCGGATATTAAGATCCGCTGTATGGATATACATTACATGGCTGCAGTAACCAGGTATATACAGGCGTTGTCAAAGCAGGTGGCACCGCTGCAATGTACCAAAGGCGGTCCCATTGTAATGGTACAGGTCGAAAACGAATATGGGAGTTTTGGAAATGACCGTCAATACATGGAGACACTAAGAAAGCTTTGGATAAAGAATGGTATTGAAGTTCCATTTTATACAGCAGATGGTGCAACTGCATTTATGCTTGAGGCAGGGAATATAGATGGTGCGGCTATCGGTTTAGATAGCGGCAGCAGTGATGGAGATTTTGACCAGGCAAAAAAAAGAAATCCGGATGTACCAGCATTCAGTAGTGAAACTTACCCTGGCTGGTTAACGCATTGGGGCGAAAAATGGGCAAGGCCGGATACGGCCGATCTGAAAAAAGAAGTGGAATATTTATTAAAGAATAAAAAGTCGGTAAATTTTTATGTGGTACATGGCGGCACAAATTTTGGCTTTACTGCCGGTGCCAATGCATTTAGCCAAACGCAATACCAGCCAGACCTAACGAGCTATGATTATGATGCACCTATTAATGAGCAGGGGTTACCAACGGCTAAATTTTTTATGCTTCGCAGGTTAATCTCGCAGTTTACCGGTAATAAAATATCCGAGCTTCCTGCACCAATAAAAACAATTGAAGTAAATTCAATTAAACTGACAAAAACGAATAGTCTTTTGAATTTCAAATTACCAACATTAACTTCTCCGCAACCCAGGCCCATGGAATATTATGGTCAGAACCAGGGCATCATCTCTTACAAAACAAAACTGGTTGGTCATAAAAGCGGCAAACTTAAAATTTGGGAACCGCACGATTATGCACTGGTGTTTTTGGATGGAAAATTTATTGATACCGTTTTCCGTGATGGTGGAAAATGGGAGGTGATGTTGCCAAAAACTGATGTTGCATATCCTGAACTGGAAATTGTAGTAGAGGGCATGGGGCATATTAATTTTGCCCAATTTATGATCGACAGAAAAGGGATCACCGACAGGGTAACTTTAAACGGCATGACCTTAATGAACTGGGAGGTTAAGCTAATGCCGATGGATGAAACATTCATTAAAACTCAGCAGGCAGGTATTGATCAAAAAAGTGAAAATGATAAACCCTGTAGTTTTTTTACCGGTAGTTTTAGCCTTAACGAAACAGGGGATACTTTTTTTGACATGCATACCTATTTTAAAGGGATAGTTTATATTAATGGTCATAACCTTGGGAGGTATTGGAACATAGGCCCGCAACAGCGCTTGTATTGCCCTGCATCCTGGTTAAAGAAGGGCAAAAATGAAATAATAATTTTTGATTTTTTGCAAACAGATGCCATGCCGGTTGCAGGCTTTAAAACAATGGATTGAAATTTGCATTATTCCCGGCTAAAGCATAATGAAAGCACAAAATTTATCAACATGCCGGTATATGGATACTAATTTGTAGTGGCTTACGTTAATTTATGAAGAATTTGTATACCGGGTATTTGTATTAACTTAGGCAAACAGTTTCTTCAAATCTTAATCATTTTATAATGAAAAAACCGTTCAGCATTCGCAAACGACTGGCAATTTTAACTACAGTTGCTTTTTTAATAATAAATTCAGCCGCTGCTCAAAAGAACGGTATTTTACCATTAACAGGTATGAAATTTTATGGTGAAGGAATCTCTGCAAAATTAATAAGCGTAAGGGTTGATGGCGCCCAGTTGATGGCCAATAGGATACCTTTGAATAAGGAGATCGAGATCAGGTTTCAGCAACCGTTGGGATTTACAGCAGATAATAATAAAAAAATGTATGCCGGGGCTGAGGTAACGGTCTTGTCTCCCAAAGGAGATGTTTTATTTATGGACCAGAATGCCTGTTTAAAAACATACGCCAATGGGTTTAATGAAAAGGATCTGAACAGCTTTAATATCAGGTTTATTGTTGCAGCCGAATTGATGAAGAATAATTTTGCTGGTACCTTAAAAATAAGGCTGTACGATCTGAAGGGTAAAAATCAACTAAGGCTGGAGAGCCCGGTTAGTTTTGCCAAAACCGGGGAGGCTTATCCTGTTTCTAAAACAGTAAAAGAGATCAAATGCAATAATGGAGCAAATGGCGTTATTAATGGGTTACAGGCTAAAAGCATGTTGGTTAATGTGGATACAACCATCAAAGTATCGCCAAAAATGGCTTATACCAGTGTTGATATTTCAAATATAGAAGGATCAAGCTTATCTGAGATCTTCCAGGGTAAAGAAAATTTTTGGGTTTACGACAGTGATATGAATGAAGTAAAAATTACCGACATCCTTTTGAAAAAAGTAAATGGAGCCATGGAAAATAACACGGTAAATTATACTTTAAAAATACCCTACCGTTTAAAATCAAATACTTCAAAACTCTACACGGTGCGTTACCGGTGGGAGAGTCCTGATAAAAAACAGTTGATCGATGTGGTTGTTACCAATTAATAAGAACCATTGTATCAATAAATCCCAAGATCTTATTTACATTTATTGATGAAGTCTATTATCTCCATTACCGAAATATTTTTCGCATCCTGGTAGTTATGGTATTGCTCGGCTACCAGGTCAACAGAACAGTCGCAATACTTATGTGCCTTTTCGCTGCCGATCAGCTTGCCGGCCTTATTCTCACAATTAGATACAAACTCCTTAATTTCCCGGTTTAACCAGTATTTAGCTGCAATACGGCCAACTGTTTTGCAGGAAACTACCGTTGCAACTGCAATTGATGCTGCGATCAATAAAATTTTAAAATGTTTCATATGTATCTATTTGTATACAATTTATAGAATTTTAAACTAGCACAGAATAAATCTGTTTTTTTAGTCAGTAAATAATTATATCAAAAGACAATTTTTTCCGGGTAATCCTGTTCTTTAAAATAGCATATCAAGCTGCAAGTGTTCAATCCGTATTAATACTAAGTATAAAAATATCGCCGGTAATTACTAACAATACAGGCCTGTGGTATATTTTTTGTGAAGTTTATTGAATAAAATTCATCATTATGAGAACCATCACTTACCTGGCTGTCAGTTGCCTTACACTTTTATTTGTTGCCTTGATTCTTGTTATCGTACTTTTTATTAAACAGTAAATGAGTACTTATAATAGTTAGTTCATTTTAAGTTTTGTAACTAAATCGTAATAGCCCTGTTTGAGGTGAATAAATAAATATCCCTTCATATAATAATTTTAACGAATTTTCGTTCTAAGAAAAACCCAACCCTATGAAAAGTATTCTACCAGCTATTGCTGTATTTTTTTGCGCATCAATTCTATTGAGCGCCTGTGCGGTCAGCAAAAACTCCATGGTTATTCAAAAACCGGAATTTGAAAGTACCGGCACTTCCTCTACTACATGTTTTGTGGAGTTAAACGATGGCAGCACCCGGCAGTATTCTTCTTTAAAATTAGTTACCGGTGTATTAACAACGCCTCATTTAGTGGCGGATAATAAAGTGGTGATAAATGCGAATGATATACTGGCTTACCAGGATAATAACCATTATGCCGTTTCTGCAAAAATGCTTACCAGTAAGAAGAAAGGATATATTGCAACAGAGATCCTGCCGGGCTTTGCCGTTAAATTATTGTCGGGTAAACTTAACCTGTACAGTCGTAAATATTATAATGGAGCCAATGCTGCCGAGGAATTCTTTTTGCAGGATGGCAATGAAGGCGATATCGTTGCTTACTCAAAAGAAGCCATGAAAAACATGTTAAAGGAAGATGAAAAAGCATTGGAATATTTTAACAACAAATCAAAAATTTCACCCAAATCAAAAAAAATACTGGCAGCAGTTGAGTTGTTCAATAACAGCAGGCTTTTAACCAGGAACTGATCTTTCATAATTGATTTATTAAATGGTAATTTGGTCATCGTATCAGATTGCCATTTTTTATGCCCATTATTGTAAAAGGAAAAACTGTAGATGATGAAACAAGATGTGTTCATTATCATTCAGCGCTGGATGTGATTGCCATTAAATTCAAATGCTGTAACAGCTATTATCCCTGTTATTATTGTCATGAAGAAGAAGCCGGGCATGAAGCTGAACTTTGGCAAAAAAACGAATTTGAAACTCCTGCGATCCTATGCGGCATTTGCAAAACAGCCATGACCATCAATCAATATAAGGCATGCAACTATCATTGCCCGTTTTGTAATAGTGCCTTTAATCCAAAATGCAGTAATCACAATCACCTCTATTTTGAAGATTGATATATCAATTTAATGATGCATCAAAACCTGCGGGCTTAAAATCAAAATCGCTGTAATCTTTTACCACATTATATAAAGTATCCCGTTCAATAGGTTTACGGTTAGCCTGTTTGATGAGGGTAACCAGTTCTTCTGTACTCATTGCAGGAGTTTGTTCTTCACTACCCGCCATGCTGTAAATTTTGGTAGAATCATCAATAGTTCCATCAATATCATTCACACCAAAAGATAAACTCAATTGTGCATGCTGACGGCCAAGCATAGGCCAGTAAGCTTTCAGGTGTGGAAAGTTATCTAAGTAGATCCTGGCAATGGCATAGAGCCGCATATCTTCTGTGGTAACCGATTCTGGCACATGGCTCATCGCATTATCGCCGTTGCGGAATTTAAGTGGTATAAATGTGTTGAAGCCGCCGGTCTTATCCTGCAGGTCTCTCAAACGTTTCATGTGGTCTACCCGGTGTTTGTATTTTTCAATATGGCCGTATAGCATGGTTGCATTGCTATGCATACCTAATTTATGAGCCGTTTCATGAATGGCCAGCCAGCCATCTCCATCAACCTTATCTTCACAGATCTGCTTTCTTATGTCCGGGTGAAAAATTTCTGCTCCGCCACCGGGTAAACTGTCAAGCCCGGCTTCATGCAATTGCTTCATGCCTTCTTCAACAGTAAGTTTGGCTTTGCGGAACATATAATCCAGTTCCACGGCAGTAAATGCTTTTACATGTAATTCCGGCCGGTGAGCTTTTATCTTTTGCATCAGCTCAATAAAATACGCCATGTTCATTTTTGGGTGAACACCGCCTACAATATGTACTTCAGTAATGGGCTTACCATCGTAGGTTTTTACAATGTCAAGCATTTGTTCAATGCTCAGTTCCCAGCCTTCTTCTTTATGGGCATACAGGCGTGAGTAGGAACAGAATTCACAACTGAAAACACAAACATTGGTTGGCTCGATATGAAAATTCCGGTTGAAATAGGTTTTATCGCCATGCAGTCTTTCACGGATAAAATTGGCCATTGCACCTACAAAACCGAGACTTCCTTTTTCAAACAGCAGCAGGCATTCTTCGTCTGTGATCCGTTCGTTATGTTTTACTTTTTGGGCAATGGTTTTAAGCCCTTCATCTGCCGCTGTAGCAATTAAAATATCTATAGAATCTGTCATCACAAAAATTTATGCAAATTTACGATGATAAATGATGTTGTAACGCTAAATTTAATAATAATGTCAAGGATGATTATAACAAATAATTATATAACTTTAAAATACATTTAAATCAATGAAAAAAATAATTACTCTTATATCACTTATTTTTTTATTTTCTCAATTAAAAGCTCAACAGTATAAGTATATTTATTATTTAGACGATAACTATAGGCCAGTTTCAAAAAAAGATGCTACAATCATTGGTAAGGCTTACGAACAGGATGACTATTTAATACTAAACTGCTTCCAAAAAAAAAATGACCAACTCTTATTAACAGCAGCGGTTAAAGACTCCTCTTTAAACACTTTGCACGGGCTCTATAGAACTTATAATGGCAAAGGACACGTTTCATCTGAAGGAAGCTATGTTGAAAATGAGATGAGTGGCTTATGGAAATATTGGGATGATAACTTTTTGGTTACTGATTCGGTATTTTACGATAAAGGGATAAAAACGGCTTATGGGAAGTATACATATTATTCATTGCCGCTTACTTTAGAAAGAATTACATCTGAGGGATCTGAAGATGGAAGGAAATATTTAACAGGTTTTAATTTGACATTCACAGATAGCGTGAATAATACTCTTAGTGAAAAGGAAGTTTGGATAACAAATGGAATACCTAAAACAACATTTGAAGTGAATTTTACAGGAGATAGGGGCCTCCTAAAACAATATGATAAAACTGGAATAGTTAAGGAGGATTCAGTTTATACAAGAAAAATAAAAGAAGCCGAATTTTTTGGAGGAGAAAAGGCATGGCGAACTTTTTTAAGATCAAATCTTAATCCATCTGTTCCTGTTAATAATAATGCTCCATTTGGTAAGTTTTCAGTTGTAATAAGATTTACTGTTAAGGAAGATGGTTCGTTAACTGATTTAGAAGCAGAAAATGATCCCGGCTATGGCATGGTAGCTGAAGCGATAAGAGTTATGCAAGCTTCTCCAAAATGGTTGCCCCAGGTAATGTATGGCAAGGTTAAGGCAGTAAAAAGAAGACAGCCAATAACTTTTATGGTTTCAAGATAAAACGGTTGTTACTTAATTTAATTATTCCCTATCTTCCAAGTCCAAATCTAAACAAGACTATATGAATATCAAGTTTCGTCTTACAGTAATGAGTTTTTTACAGTTTTTCGTTTGGGGTATCTGGCTGATTTCATTAGGGGGATACATGTTCGTAAATTTTGGCACCGAAATAAATATTGGGTCCAAAATAGGTAATACTTATGGTACAATGGGTTGGGCATCTTTATTTATGCCTGCTTTAATGGGCATTCTTGCTGATAAATATTTGCGGGCTGAAATTGTATTAGGTATTTGCCATATTCTTGGCGGCGCCACTTTGTATTATGCAAGTACTGTCACTAATGCAGGTGATATGTATTGGGCTATTTTCTTCGTGAGTTGTTTTTATATGCCGACGATTGCCTTAAGCAATTCTGTTTCGTATAGTTTATTAAGCAAGAATAATTATAATATACAAAAATCTTTTGCTCCCATACGCTTTTTTGGAACTGTAGGCTTTATTGTTGCGGAAACGGCTGTTGATTTATTGGGATGGACTAAAAATAATCATCAGTTTCATTTTGCGGCAGTTGCTGCAATATGCACAGGGTTATATTGCTTTAGTATGCCTGCTGTAGAAGTTAGCAGATCAACAGAAAAAAAATCTTTTGCCAGCCGTGTTGGTCTTGATGCATTTCAGTTGTTTAAAAGCCCTATCATGGCTAAATTCTTTCTATTTGCTATGTTTTTGGGTGCCGCGTTGCAGATCACAAATATGTTCGGTAATCCATTCCTGGGTGATTTTGCAAGTATGCCACAGTATGCAAATAGCTTTGCTGTAAAACACAGCAATATCCTTATATCAATATCTCAATATTCTGAAACCTTGTTTATTTTAGCCATACCTTTTTTCTTACGGCGCTTCGGTATAAAATGGGTAATGTTTATAAGTATGGTTGCGTGGGTACTTAGATTTGGGTTATTTGGATTAGGCAATCCGGGCCCGGGATTATGGTTATTGCTTTTATCAATGATTGTTTATGGAATGGCTTTTGATTTCTTTAATATTTCGGGATCATTATTTGTAGACAAAGAATCTAAACCAAGTATGAGGGCTAGTGCCCAGGGGCTTTTTATGTTGATGACAAATGGTTTGGGAGCAATTATTGGAGGCTTGTTTGCAGGCAAAATAGTAGATCATTTTACAGATGCTACGGGTTTGAAAAACTGGCCAAATATTTGGTTCTCTTTTGCAGCATACGCCTTGGTAATAGCATGCTTATTTTTATTATTGTTTAAATACAAGCATGATCCCAAGGCCATTACCGATACGCATCCCGAACCTGTAATTCATGAATAGAAATAATTGCAACATTAATTATTCAACTCAACTACTGTTGCATAAAAAATCCCTCCGCATGGAGGGATTTTTTATATCTGCTAAATCAGATAAATCACTTTTTAACCAGCGATTATTTATGCTGCTCAATTTTCTTTACAAAGTTTGATTTTGGTTGCGCACCAACCAGTTTATCAACCACCTGTCCGCCTTTTACAAAAAGTATGGCAGGGATACTGGTGATACCGTAGTTCATTGATATCTGCGGATTATTATCAACATTTACTTTTCCTACATTAACCTTGCCATCGTAGTCCTTGGCTAATTCTTCAATAACCGGACCTATTGCACGGCATGGGCCACACCATTCTGCCCAAAAGTCGATAACCGATAATTTATCTGAGTCTAATACGTCTGTTTTAAAGTTCGCGTCTGTGAATTCTAGTGCCATAATATTTATTTTAAAATTTTTGATTTATTATAGAGTGAATTGCAAAGTTAGTTCCAAATACCTTAATATGCTGTTATGACATATCCACAGGGTGTGAATCTGACAATGGAAGAATCAATATGCCACCGCGGCACTTTTTAGGCGTTTAAAGGTGGGAACGTTTAAGTCGTTTAAGGGTTTTCACCACTGTATACCTGTAATTTTTTGATGCTTTAACCCTTAAACCTTTCAACCTTTAAACAATTACCCCATCACCACACTCACATCTATATCCTTATTCTCATTTAAATAAGAAGCCAGGTCATCATTCATTAATACGCTTTTTTCCAGGCTGTACATACCTACTTTAAACTTGTTCCGGCTATCAATGACGTTGAATTTTAGTGAAGTCTTGCCCGGGTTTGCCTTAACATTTGCATCAATAAACTCCACCATCTCTTCGTTAATGAACTGAGGCTCTACATCAATGATAACCTGTTTTGTTAAGGTTGATTTTACTGTATCCAGCAGGTGTAATTTATTTAAACTAAAATCATACGACTGTCCATCGTACCGCTGCCTGAAAGCACCTTCGATCATAACGATCAGGCCCTTTTCCAGATAATTCGTGTATTTCACATAATCTTCGCTCCAAAGCATAAATTCGGCTTTGCCACTGTAGTCCTCTAAACTTAAAACAGCAAAATTCTTCCCTTTTTTAGTTAAACGGTGTTGTGCATCTACAACAAGACCGGCCAGTCTGAAACTCTTTGAGGGGTTGGGATGTGTATTTACTGCAGTTTTAAATTCAACGTAATCGGCTAGTGGCGTAATATTATAATGGCGCATCTCAAATTTGTAATTATCCAGCGGATGGCCACTCATAAACATACCCGTCACTTCTTTTTCATAATCTAATTGTACAGCCAATGGCCATGGTTCGCAAACCGATAATTTGGGCGGAACGATCTCGGGCATTTGCATATCGCCAAAAAGCGTATTTGCCGAACTGGCATTTTGGGTTTGAAAAACTGACCCAAATTTTAATATTTTATCTAAACCCTGTACATCGCCCGGTGCCTGGTAAAAATATTGCGCACGGATAATATCTTTAAAACAATCAAAGGCACCAGAATAAACTAAACTCTCCAGCGATTTTTTATTGGCATTGCGGTGGTTAACCCGTTTTGCCAGATCGTAAATAGTTGAATAGGGGCCATGCTTGGTCCTTTCTTCAATAATATGCTGAATGGCATTTTCGCCAACACCTTTTAAACCACTGAAACCAAAACGTATCTCGCCTTTTGCATTTACTGCAAAACCGTTCTGCGATTCATTAATATCGGGTCCAAGTACTTTTAAACCCATGCGTTTACATTCTTCCATAAAGAAAGTGATCTTATCAATACTGCCGGCATGATTAAGCACTGCTGCCATATATTCGCTGGGATAATGCGCTTTTAAATAGGCCGTTTGATAAGCCACAAATGCATAACAGGTAGAGTGTGATTTGTTGAAAGCGTATTGTGCAAATGCTTCCCAATCTGTCCAGACTTTTTCCAGTGTTTCTTTTGCATGCCCCTTTACTGTTGCGCCTTCCACAAACTGCACTTTCATTTTATCCAGTACAGTTTTTTGTTTCTTACCCATAGCTTTACGCAATACATCAGCATCCCCTTTACTAAAGCCGCCCAGTTTTTGAGAGAGCAACATTACCTGTTCCTGGTAAACCGTGATGCCATAAGTTTCTTTTAAAAACTCTTCCATATCTGCCAGGTCATATTCAACCTGTTTTTTGCCGTGTTTACGGTCGATGTATTCAGGTATGTATGCCATTGGACCGGGGCGATAGAGTGCGTTCATCGCAATCAGGTCATCAAACTTATCGGGCTTTAGTTCCCGTAAATATTTTTGCATACCCGGACTTTCAAACTGGAACGTTCCGTTTGTATCGCCCTGCTGGTAAAGTTTGTAGGTTAATTCATCATCTAAAGGAATGGCATCAATATCTATTACTACGCCGTGATTTTGTTTGATAAGAGATAAGGCCGTTTTTAAAATACTGAGGGTTTTTAATCCCAAAAAATCCATTTTAATTACACCGGCTTCTTCAATGGAATTGCCTTCAATTTGTGTAAGCCAAAGTTCTGATTCTTTGGAAGTTGCTACGGGCAATAATTCAGTAAGATCTTTTGGTGCAATAATGATAGCAGATGCATGAATGCCTGTATTACGAACCGAGCCTTCCAGTATTTCTGCCTCATGCAATATTTTACTTGGCAGATCATCACCATTATATATCTCTCTAAGCTTTTTTACATTTTCAATATCCTCTGCCTGCAACTGTTCTTTTTCTTCCAGTGATTTTTCTCCTGCTGAGCCTGTCGAAGCATTAGCCTCCTTAATGGTAAAAGGCGCATGCAATAATCTCTTTAGATTGATACCTGGCCGCTCGGGAACTAATTTTGAAATGGCCCTGCTTTCTGCCAACGGCAGGTCCATCACCCTGGCCACATCGGCAATGCTCGACTTGGCAGCCATGGTACCATAGGTGATGATCTGCGCTACCTGGTTCTTACCATATTTCTGTACCACGTAATCCAATACTTTCTGCCGGCCTTCATCATCAAAGTCCGTGTCTATATCCGGCATAGACTTTCGCTCGGGATTTAAGAACCTTTCGAACAGTAAATTATATTTTATGGGATCAATATTGGTAATGCCGATACAATAAGCCACCGCACTGCCCGCAGCAGAACCACGCCCCGGACCGATGAATACGCCCATATCGCGGCCTGCTTTAATGAAATCACTTACAATTAAAAAGTAACCGGCAAATCCCATTTTTTCAATAACGCCCAGTTCAAACTGTATCCGCTCTTCAGCTTCCGGAGAAAGGATCATATATCTTTCCTTTGCACCTGTCCAGGTTAAACTGGCGAGGTATTCATCCTGCGTTTTAAAATTAGCCGGCACCGTAAAATGCGGCAGCAGTATATCCCGTTTTAAATTCAGCAGGTCTACTTTATCTACAATTTCATTGGTATTATCAATGGCTTCGGGCAGGTCTTCAAAAACCTTGCTCATCTCGGCACCGGTCTTTAAATAAAACTGGTCGTTAGGGAAAGCAAAGCGCTTATTTTTTGCAAACACATCATCATCGGTAAATTCACGTAGGGCAGGCGTGCTCTGTTTTTCGCCGGTGTTAATGCAAAGTAAAATATCATGTGCATTAAAATCTTTTTGATCTACATAATGCGAATCGTTGCTCGCAATAACTTTTACATTGTACTTTTTGGCAAACCGCAGCAATACTTCATTCACTTTTTCCTGGTCAGGAATTCCATGCCGTTGTAACTCCACATAATAATCTTCCTGGAAAATATTCAACCACCATTTAAATTCGTTCTCGCCTTCTTCCTCGCCCTTTTTTAAAATTGTTTGTGGTACCAGGGCGCCAAGGCAACAGGTAGTTGCAATTAAACCTTCGTGGTATTTATGAATGAGTTCTTTGTCAATACGCGGATATTTTGAATACAGGCCTTCGATATATCCAAGAGAGGTAAGTTTAACCAGGTTCTTATATCCTTCCGCATTTTTAGCAAGCAGTATCTGGTGATGCCGTGGATCTTTTTCTTCTTTACTGAAGGTTTTACGATGCCTGTCTGTGGTGATATAAAATTCGCAACCAACAATGGGTTTAACTTTTAATGTGCCATCATTATTTTTATGATTGTATGCTTCCTTTACAAATTCGAATGCGCCAAACATATTACCATGGTCGCTGATGGCCAGTGCGGGCATACCATCATCTATGGCTTTTTTATAGAGGTTCTTGATGGAGGCGGCTCCATCAAGCAAAGAGAATTGTGTATGTACGTGTAGGTGCGAAAATTTCATACCCTAAATCCCTAAAGGGACTTTTAGATTAAGATGAATAAAACATTTTCCCTTTTATTCAGGCCCTGAATCTTTTAAATTAAATAATATTTTTAAAATTAAGAGTCTGAAAAGCCCCTTTAGGGGTTGGGGTACAAATATCGTTAACAATAAGTTGCATGGCTAATCCGTTTTTCCACAACAGGTTAGCTACATATTTAATAAAATGTTAAGAGCTTGCATTTACGGCATTTGAAAGTTACCTTTGCACATCATTAGAAAGATCATATAATCATTAGTTTGTAGGACAGGAATTATAGAAAGGAAAAGATAAACGGAAAGATTTAAGGAATAAAAGGAGAATAAAAAACACAAGACTAAGTTGTACTTACGTTTTAAACCAAAAGTTTACGTATGAAAAACTTGTTTCTTGTTTCTGTAGCCATCGGCATTTTTTCAGGAACAACTTTAACGGTCAATGCACAATCATCTGTCAACATCGAGCAGGTGAATAATTCGGCTGTACAAAAGAAACCGGCCAGGTTTGTTGAAGGCATAGAAATTAAAGGGGCCGCATCTGTCACTGAAAAAGCGGCCAAACCCAATACAGTCACAGGGGTATCAATACCAGCCGAAAATACGGAAGTTACCTCCATAGAAAATTTTACTTCTTTACAATTTAAATATGCACAGTTATTGGATGTGGATGTAGAATCTGTAAGCAATATGATCTTGTTTACCGAAATTGAAAAGTGGTGGGGAACACATTATAGGTATGGTGGCGCAACAAAAGACGGCATTGACTGTAGTGCCTATACTGGTACCCTTGTGCATAGTGTATATGGGATAACGCTTCCCAGAACATCGCGTGATCAGTATGAAAGCACTATAAAACTTGATAAAGAAGAAATACAACAGGGCGACCTGGTGTTTTTTAAAAGCGGCAGAGGCGTGAGCCATATTGGCTTATACCTGGGCAATGGTTATTTTACACATTCCAGTACCAGTGTTGGCGTAACCATTAGCAATCTTTGCGAAACATACTGGAGTAAAAAATTTATTGGCGGAGGAAGAATTACTATCGCACCGGTAACAGAATAACAAATTGTTTAAAAAATATACAGGAGATCACTGATCTCCTTTTTTTATGCCCAGGCGTTTTTGAAAAGTTTTTAAAACGGGCATCAGATCGGGCGATAATTTTAACAGGAAAGTTCCGGCTACAAATAAAAGCAGGAAGACAATACTCCTGGCTGCCATTCCGCCAAAGCCGTGTATATTATTAAAAAGAAAATAACAGCAGTAAAATGTTGCTGCAGCAAGTACCAGGGTGTACAAAGTTTTAACCGTAAAGGGCTGTAGTTTAAACTTCTTTATTAAAAACCAGTAACGGATCGCATTGTACATGCTGAAAGTGATGAGATTGGCAATGGCTGGGCCTTTTACACCATAATATTTGGTGAGCATATAATTAAGCGGCAGGGTTAAGGAAAGTAAAATGATGCCTGTAAAAAAATCGAAGCGCCAGAACGTTGATGTGTTGATGATCTGGCTGTTAACACCTGTGCCCATATCAATGATGCGCATTAAGCCAATATAAAAGAAAACCCACATGGCATCAATATAACCTGCCTGCAAATGAAAGGTGAACACGGCATCAGAAAAATTCAACCAGATCAATCCAAACATGCCCACCGAAAAGATCAACTGGTTAATGGAAGAACTGTGATAGATGCGGTTAATTCTTTTCATGTCTTTATCTTTCCAGGCCTGCGATAGAGCACCAACTGATGAAGAAATAATTCCTCTTTGTGGTGCCTGTATCAAACTGGCAATATTTTGTGCTAATGTATAAACCCCGGCCAATGCAAGCCCGTTGGGCAATACAGCCGCAATAATAATGGTGTCAAAAACCTGCGAAATAGTAAATACCAGTCCGCCACCATATACGAAAGAAATTAAAGTGATGATCTTTTTAAAGAATTTTTTGGAAACCTTACTTACGGAAAGCGTAAGAAAAATGTGTTTGGTCCACACCAGGTACGCAAGTAATATGATGGCTACCGCCAGGAAAGTAAAAGAATATAGTTTAATGAAGAGATCAAAAGATGCGATGATGCCGGTGAGACTAAGCAGGATCAGGATAGTTGTAAAAAGCCGGAACTGTATCTCCCGTAAGAAATTGGTAAGTACAGATTTTTTTAACTGCCAGGCATACGCTTCCAGGATAGAAAAAAGTGTGAGTCCCATACCAAAAGGGAAAATGTAATAATAATATTTAACCAGGCCGGGTGAATTGGTCCCGTATTTTCTGATCACCAGGTCTTTAAATAAGATGCCGCCAATAATTACCAGGCAAAATCCAAATAAAGAAAAAACAATGGCCCAGGTTAACTGGTCATTTTTTTGAGGAGGGAGGTTGTCGTTGTAATAAGGATAAAATTTATAGATATAAGATATCATCCCAAGGTTGGCAACCGAGAACATGATATTGGCAACAGCCATAAAAATTCCCGTGAGCCCATATTCCGCCGGGGAAAAACCACCTTCTCTTGTAAATAAATAAGTATTAAAAAAGCCAATAGCAAAGCCAATGTACACCACCATAGAAGAAATAATACTTTGCTTGCGGATCTGCGACATAGCTTTGTTTGCTGCTAAATTAGGCTACCTTTTTTGTTTTTTGTCATTTGGTTTTGTCATTTCAACGAAGGAGAAATCTATTGACGCAAGGTAGATTTCTCGCTATGCTCGAAATGACAAATAATTACTCTACCTTTTTTGTTTTGATAAAGAAATTTAGATCAACAGTAAAACTGTTATCTCCTTCGGGGTATAAGTTTAGTGTTTTCCATTGTTCGGTTGGTTTTATCCACTGTTCGGTTTTGAACTTTATTTTTAAAGGCAGGTCAAATCCCTTAACACAATTGGTATAACGATAAGAGAGTTTGTAGCCATCTATTTTATATTCTAAAACCGGTACCTGCGTTGTTCTTAAATACTGATCAAAGACCTTACTGAAATTATGTTTGCTTTGTTTACTGATATAATCTTCTATTTGCTTTGTGGTAACTGTTTGATGATAGAAAGTTTTATTCAATCCTCTTAATATCTGCCTGAACAGGGAATCATCATTAATAACCTGCCTGATTGTATGCAGCATGTTACCACCCTTGTAATACATGTCGCCGCTGCCTTCCTGGTTTACATTGTAGTGCGCAATGATCGGAATATCATTTACAATATTTTTACGGGTTCCCTGCACATAAGCATTGCCGGCTTCCTTGCCAAACCAGTATTCGGTAAACAAAGTTTCGCTGTAGTTGGTAAAGCTTTCATGTATCCACATGTCTGCAAGGTCTTTGCTGGTAATATTGTTGGCAAACCATTCGTGGCCACTTTCGTGTACGATAATAAAATCCCATTTCAATCCCCAGCCGCTGCCACTCAGGTCATTACCACGGTAACCATTTTTAAATCCATTACCATAGGCCGTTGCGCTCTGGTGCTCCATACCCAGATGCGGTGCTTCCACCAGTTTATAGCCATCTTCATAAAAAGGGTAGGGACCAAACCAGTATTCAAATGCCTTCATCATGCGGGGCGCATCTTTAAATTGTTCTTTGGCTTTATCGAGATTATAATCCAGCACCCAATAATCCATATCCAGCTTTCCTTTTTCGCCATCATACACTTCTCCAAAGTGAACATACTTTCCAATGTATGGAATGATATTGTAATTGTTGATAGGGTTTACAACCGCCCAGTCGTATGTTGCCGTGCCATCACCATTATTTATTTTACCACGAAACCTGCCGTTACCAACACAGGTTAATGTATCCGGTATGGTAATATGCATTTCGGCACTGTCCGGCTCATCGCTTTGGTGATCTTTACAGGGATACCAAACGCTGGCACCCAGGCCCTGGCAGGCAATACTCACCCAGGGATTATTGTTCTTATCTTTTTTCATGATCAGGCCGCCATCCCATGGCGGACGGATGGCAATGCGGGGTTTGCCGTGGTAGTAAACAGTTAACTGATTAATTGATTGTAATTCGTAGTTGGGCATGTAAAAAAAATAGGCATTCCCGTCTTTTTTAAGATCATTAGCAAACAGTTTCCCTCCAATTGGAAAAGCAATTCTGTGTGGTGGATTTAATAAATACGATGGAAGACTCAATTGTATACTATCTAAAATCATCGGTTCCTGCAAATCAATCTGCATAACATCTCCCTTTTTCAAAACTTTAAACTGAATAGAATTATTCCCACTAATCGAGCTATCGCTCAAATTAAACTTCACATGCAGATCATATTTCAACACATCCCACCAATCTCTGCTAGGCCCATATGTACCACGCAAAGTATCAGCATGGGTAAAAGCCTGCATGAGTTTTAATGGCTGCGCTTCTGCCGAAGTAAAAAGTAAAAAGCAAAAAGTAAAAACCGCAAGGGCTTTAAGAAGTTGTTTCATTGTATTTGTATATAAATGCTAATTTAGTTTTTTTATGGCATTACAATACAAATACAAACAACCACTCATCCTTTTCCTTTGTGTCTTTGTGTCTTCGTGGTTCATTCTCTTTTCTTCCTGTAAAAATCACCAGCATCCCGATAAAAAAATATTCCATTACAATGAAAGCAGTGGCCTGGCTTCGCTTGATCCGGCATTTGCCAAGAACAAACAGGTGATGTGGGCGGCTCATCAATTGTACAATACTTTAATTGAAATTGACAGCAATTTGCAGATGCAGCCATCACTGGCAACACACTGGACTATTTCGGATAATAACCTCACATTCACTTTCTTTTTACGAAATGATGTTTTTTTTACCGATGATGATTGCTTTGCAAATGGCAGGGGTAGAAAGCTTACCGCACATGATGTTGAATACAGTTTTAAACGGATCGTTGATAAAAATACCGCCAGTCCCGGTGCATGGATATTTAATAACCGGGTAGATTCGGCAAATGGGTTTACAGCTATTAATGACAGTACATTTCAGCTGAAATTGGTCAGCCCTTTTCAATCCATACTCGGCATTTTAAGTATGCAGTATTGTTCTATCATTCCAAAAGAAGCGGTAGAAAAGTACAAAACAGATTTTCGCCGTCATCCTGTTGGTACCGGGCCTTTCAGCTTTGTTGCCTGGGAAGAAGGACAGGCGCTAATTTTAAAAAAGAATGAACATTATTTTGAAAAAGATGCTGCTGGAAATCCATTACCTTATTTAGATGGTATCAGGGTTTCTTTCTATGATAGTAAAGCCACTGAGTTTTTGGAGTTTCAGCAAAACCGGCTGGATTTTATTGATGATATTGATCCTTCTTTTAAAGATGAAGTGCTTACCAAGACCGGCAATCTTAAAAAAATATGGCAGGGCAAAATTGAATTGCACAAACATCCTTACCTCAATATTGAATATCTCGGTATTTTGGTTGATACCGAAAACGAATTGATTAAAAACTCGCCTTTGCGGTTACAAAAAATCCGCCAAGCGATCAACTATGGTTTTAACCGGAAAAAAATGATGCTGTACCTGCGCAATAGTATTGGTATTGCAGCCGAGAGTGGTTTTGTGCCGGCCGGTTTGCCTTCCTTTGATTCTATAGCAGTGCCCGGTTACCATTACGATGTGGCCAAAGCAAAACAATTACTTGCAGAAGCCGGTTACCCGGACGGGAAAAATTTGCCGGAGATAAAATTATTGACCATTCCCATTTATGGTGACCTGGGCACTTATATTGCCAATGAATTATTGCAGGTTGGTATTAAAGTGCAGGTGGAAGTGATTCAGAAAAGTTTGCTGATGGAGCAAACCTCTAAATCGCAGGCAGCTTTTTTCAGGGGTAGCTGGATAGCAGATTATCCCGATGCAGAAAATTACCTGGGTGTGTTTTATGGTAAAAACCCCGCCCCGCCAAATTATACCCGTTATAAAAATCCAGCGTTTGATCTGCTGTACGAAAAAGCCTTATCAGAAAAAAATGATTCCCTGCGTTATAAACTTTACCAGCAAATGGATCGTATAGTCATCAATGATGCACCGGTTGTGCCGTTATGGTACGATATGGCAATTCATCTTGTTCATGTAAATATTCAGAATTTTTATCCCAACAGTTTAAATTTGCTGGAACTGAGAAGGGTGAAAAAATTATAGAATCTTTAAAATGAATTATGAGATCAATTAAAAAATTAAAAGTGATTACTGGTTTAGCCGCATTTGTTTTTATTGGCATTGCTGCCGTTAAACAACCGGTTAATAAAAATTTTAAAAACCTGCAGGTGTTGCCAAAAGACATAACCACCGATTCTTTAGATAAAATAATGGATGGGTTTAATGCAAACCTGGGTGTAAATTGTAAGTATTGTCATGTGCGGGATAAACAGGCCGATTCTTTAATTTTTGATGCAGATGACAAATCCGAAAAGGAAATTGCCCGTAAGATGATGCGCATGACGACTGACCTCAATAAAAAATATTTTCAGTTCAATGAAACCGTAACGGCCAACCAGGTGCAGGCAGTAACCTGCTTTACCTGTCATAGGGGACAGCCAATACCTGAAAAAGCAGCGGAAATAAAAAAATAGCCTGCATAAAATTTATGCAGGCTGTAAATTAATAATATTGATTGTGCGCTTAGTGCCAGACTTTGTGTACTTAGTGGTTAATTACTTTACCACAAGGAACACAAACCCGCTTAATGCTTTTTCAACTTATTCTTAAATACTTTCTCAAATTTTTCAACCTTGGGTCTTATTACAAACTGGCAATAACGCTGGCTTCCATTATTGTTGTAATAATTCTGGTGATAATCTTCCGCAGGATAAAAAATGCTGAATGGTTCTAAAGTAGTTACGATAGGATTATCAAACGCACCGCTTTTATTAAGTTCTGCTTTATATTTTTCTGTCTTTGCTCTTTGTTCTTCGTTGTGATAAAAAACCACGCTGCGGTATTGAGTACCCACATCGGCTCCCTGACGGTTTAAAGTTGTAGGGTCGTGTGTTTGCCAGAAAACTTCCAGCAGGTCATCAAAACTTATTTTTGCAGGGTCGTACATAATATTCAAACATTCTGCATGGCCTGTTGTTTTACTGCAAACCTGCTCGTATGTTGGGTTTGGAACTGTACCACCACTATAACCACTGGTTACTTTTGTAACGCCTTCCAGTTCCTGGAAAATAGCTTCGGTACACCAGAAGCAACCGGTTCCGAATGTGGCTGTGTCCAGCTTTGTTGTAGAATTCGTCATTGGATTATTTTCCTTTTTTATTTTTACAGAATTGTTGTTCTTTTGAGCATAGGAGCTTAAGCCCATGAAACTGACAACCGAAATGAATAGAAATCTTAACATAGTTTGTATTTTTTCATTTACTTACGCAAAGGTAATTGGCATAGATTGTACAACAATTTCCTGCAACAAAAGTTTAACAATCAATATTAACCCAAAGAATATTTAATTTTACAATAATGCGAATCACTTATATTATTTTAACATCGCTGATTTTATTTTCCTGTCAGCAAAAAAAAAGCCATGAATAATTGCACCTCATATGCTTTTCGCTTAAAACCGGGACAAGACCTGAAAACTGAAATTCAGAAACTGGTGAACGAGAAGCAAATTAAAGCAGGATGGATCAGTACGGGTGTCGGCAGCCTGACAAATTACCAAATTCGTTTTGCAAACCAGCCCAATGGCAGCAGCGACAGCGGCCATTTTGAGATCGTAAGCCTTACCGGAACGGTTTCGATAAATGGCTCGCACCTGCATATCAGCATCAGCGACAGCACGGGTAAAACCATTGGCGGACATTTGATGGAAGGCTGTAAAATTTATACTACTGGCGAAATTGTTATCCTCAGCAGCAATGAATTTGTTTTTAAAAGAAAAAAGGATGGAACTACGCCGTGGGAGGAGTTGCAGGTGGAAGAGGTGAAGAAAGGGAATTAGTTATTTGTAATTGGGAATTAGGTGAAAAAAATCATATCACGCATTGAAAATTGGTTGCTGATAATTCCAGGTATTTTTACCCTGGTTGAAGTAATGTTTTTTGGAGATTCAACCTTTGATCTTCATTTGCATGATACCTATTTTGTAGTTGCACATTTTTATATAGGTATTGCATTTTTTGTTTTGAATTTAATTCCGTTCTCTTGTCATCTTTTAATACGAATAAAAAGAAAGGGCAACAAAAAAATACTTTTTATGCATGTTTTGGTTACAAACCTGCTGTTGACATGCTTCTTCATACTATCAAATACTAAATTAATCCAATCAAAAAAGGATTATGATTTTTCATCATGGAAAGCATACAGGCAATTTGAAAACCTTTCAAGTGCACTAATTTTAGCATTTCTTATTATACAATTACTTTTTATACTGTACACTGTTGTCAAGCTTCTTAATAAAAAAAGTAATTAAAAACCAGTTTGATAAAAGTGCCATAATGGTATGCTGTACAAGTGAGAGACACAACGATGATGATTTGCGTACCTTTGCCTGTCAACAAAAAACAAAAGGCAGGCATGAAATTTTTTCCGGAATCGACATTAGTACAATTAGAATACGAAAAGGTAAAAACCTTACTGGCCCTGCATTGCCGTACCGAATTTGCAAAACATAAAGCTGAGCAACTGCGACTGCACACCAAAAAAGAATTTATACAAACTGAACTGCAGCAGGGTAATGAATTTAAATTGTTGCTGCAAAACGGGCAGCCTTTTCCAAATGAGTTTACCCATAATATCAGCAAAGAATTAAAGCTGCTTGGGATTCCAGGTGCCGTTTTAACCGGGGATCAGTTCCTCCTCATCAGGCGGCTTGCCGAAAATACCAATAATATTTTCCGTTGGTTTGATAATGAACGCCGCACTGCTTACCCGGCATTAAGCAAAGTGATACATGATGCTTACTATGAAAAAGTAATTGTGGAAATGATTGATGACATACTGGATGAAACCGGGCAGGTAAAAGACAGTGCCAGCGAGGAGTTAGCCAACATTCGTATGAATTTATACCGCAAGCGGAATGAACTGCGAAAGGTATTTGACCGCATTGTAAGCAAACTTAATAAACAAGGTTACCTGGCCGATATTGAAGAAAGTTTTTTAAATGGAAGAAGGGTGCTTGCGGTTTTTGCAGAGCAAAAGCGCATGATAAAAGGCATCCTGCATGGTGAAAGCGACAGCCGTCGCACTACTTTTATTGAACCCGAAGAAACTACCGAACTCAACAATGCTGTTTTCTCGCTGGAGAATGACGAGCGAAAAGAAGTGTATAAGATACTGTGTAAGCTTACACAAAATTTAAGTGTGTATGCCGAGCTGCTGAAAAGCTACCTCAATATGGCCGGTGAATTTGATTTCATAAGGGCCAAGGCAAAATTTGCAGTTGAATACAATGGGAATTACCCGGTAGTGATGGATAAGGCTCATGTAAAACTAATACAGGCTTATCATCCTTTATTGTACATCTACAACAAAGCAAATAAAAAACCAACCATTCCTGTTGATCTTACATTGAATGAAAAGCAACGGATATTGGTTATCAGCGGGCCCAATGCAGGTGGTAAAACGGTTACTTTAAAAACGGTAGGTTTATTACAACTGATGTTGCAGAGTGGTTTACTGGTGCCGGTTCACCCGGATAGTGAAATGGGCATTTTTAAACAGATCATGATCCATATCGGCGATACGCAGAGTTTGGAATTTGAGTTGAGTACTTACTCCTCTCATTTAAAGAACATGAAGCATTTTATGGAAAATGCCAATGGCAAGACTTTATTTTTTATTGATGAGCTGGGCAGTGGAAGTGATCCCAACCTGGGCGGTGCATTTGCTGAAGTGATCATGGAAGAGCTTGCTGTTAAACATAGTTTTGGTATTGTTACTACGCATTACCTCAATTTAAAAGTAATGGCAAATAAGGTAGCTGGTATTATAAACGGTGCCATGCAGTTTGATGAAAAGAACCTGCTGCCGATGTATAAACTGGTTGTGGGTAAACCGGGCAGTTCTTACACATTCTCTATTGCAGAAAGGATAGGGCTTGAAAAAAGGCTGATAGAAAAAGCCAGGAAACTGGTAGATGACGATCATTTTACCCTTGATAAATTATTAAACCGCACCGAGCAGGATCTGCAGCATATTGATAAGGAAAAAGCAGACTTAAAAACTTTACTAAAAGAGAACGAAGTTTTAAAAAAAGAGATGCAGCGGGTTTTAAACAAAGAGCAGCACCAGCAGGAAATGGAAAGGCTGAAATTACAGAACAATATTGCTGCGGATAAACTCATTTACCTGAAAGACATGGAAAGAAGGCTTAAAGCCATGGTGATTGAATGGCGAAAGACCGATGATAAGGATAAAGTGGTAAAAATGATACATGCCCTGCTGTTTCAGCAAAAAGAAAAAATGACCACTGAAAAGCAGCAGAAAAAGATGAATGAAAAGTTTGAAGAAGTAGATGGAGAAATTAAAATTGGCGTTAAAGTGAGGATGAAACAGAACCGGCAGGTAGGCATTGTAAAAGAAATTAGAGGAAAAAAAGCTGTGCTGCAGGTTGGCGTAATGCCCATCACTGTTGAGTTAAAGGATCTGGTGCTGGTAAAAGACAAGGGCTCCGAACAAATAGTTTTATAAATTTTTTGGATTAAAAACTCCGTAGTCTTACTTTTACCGCGGAGAGCTGGCAGAGTGGTCGATTGCGGCAGTCTTGAAAACTGTTGACTGTTACAGGTCCTGGGGTTCGAATCCCTAGCTCTCCGCTTTTAAATTTATAGAATGAAAGCCTGTACTATGTTACAGGTTTTTTTATACCGTTAGGTAGCAATTTAGGTAGCATATTTCATTACTTTTATTGCTCTTAAAGCTTTAAATTTACAAAGCCATTAATTGGCAATTTTAACTTATCGGGCTGTGTTTTTACACGGCCCTTTTATTTGCCCCCTATTTTATTATTGCTAGGTTCCTAGCTGATGTTAGATTGCCATTCAAAAGCGGGGTCTTTATTTCTTATATAATTCATTACTTTTATTTATAATAAATCGAGCCTACTTTTAAACTCAATTTTTTAATCAAATAAAACACTATAATGAAACAGCTTATTTTGATCCTTTTATTTTCTGCATTTACTCACAGAGGTTTCACTCAATTAACTGTTACAAAATCCGATGGAGGAACCGTAATAACCAAATTAAGTATGGGTATCAAGGTTAACGAGGGGTCTTCATTAAAAAGGGAGTTCATTACTATTAATGCCACCGGGTGCCCAATGCAATTAGGTGATATTGGGGTAACAACAATATACAATGACCCAGGATATAGATATAAACCTACAGGGAATTTCGGTACTACTGAAGCTATTGTTGCATATGAAGTACATCACGTTTTGTATAACGTGTTTGGTGAACACATGACAACATTATCCAATGAAGAAATTACGGATATCGAAGGGAGAAAGGAATTTGGTCGATATTCAAGCTGGTACGCTTCAGAGAATGATATAAGTGAGTACCTGGTGTGCGTTTCCTATGTTGCTAATGTCAGAACAAAGACGGGTGTGATTTGGCGGTATAGCTATAAAGATATAAAAGCCCAATTGGATAAACTTAAAATCACTTTTGAAGAGGGATACACTCCTAAAAAAGATAAGGATAAAGAAAAGTAGGTATTAATCTATTATTTTTATTCATGCTAAAAAAGTAATTAGTGATGTACTGATCAAGAGATAAAAACGACGGGAGAAGATGTTTTTACTTCAACCCCATTCGTATACAATAAAATTGGTCACGGAAAGAATCTAACTCAACCTTTGTAAATACCTGTTCACGTTTGCATTATTCTTTCAGGGTACAATTATAGGGTACTGATATTCATTTTCTGCGCAGTGGTGGACAAATAAAATTACAGCTATTTTGTAAAAGTGTATAAAGTATAACAGATGCCCGTTATGTACGGTATTTGTAACGTTAATTACCTGTTTATAACTGTTGTATAGTGTGAACAAGGCAGTCTTTTAGTGGACAACCGTGTTGATAACTGCTGTACAAGTTGAGGTTATTTCATATGGTTACGATACGGTTTGGAAATAACTAACAATTTATTTTATCATTGTGTTTCGATTGACGAAAATGAAAATGGACCTTCCAAAAGTTCGTTTTCAAGATCCTAAGTTGCGAGCTCAGGTACAAAGGGAGTGGTTCTTAAGCTGAAACGGGTATGGGTCCAAACCATTAAAAATCCCGGTTGAATTGTCAGTAAAGAACTGCTCTTTTTGTTTTATAAGTCGAAGATAATGATTGATGTCAAATGGACAAATAGCCTTAGATTTTTTACTTATAAATCAGCCTTAGATCTATTTTGTGGATAAGGAGGGTTTTAATTAAAATAATCTTTTTTTGTTATTGACCTGTCCTCATTTTACATTGTTTCTATATGCCACTACCCCAAGCTTAACTTTATCGTTTTATGTTATTCATATAATAAGCCTGCCACTGAACGTCGTTTGAAACATGCAATGCAATCTTTGGCCTGTTACCATCTTTATTAAATTGTTTTAATTGCGATATCATTTCATCAGCCTGCAGAGCACTCATACCAACTGGTTGAAGGGCTGTGACACCGCCTGCTCTCATTTGCTTACTGAATGCGAGTGTTTTTAAAATATCGTTGCTAATACCTGCAGGCGTGATCTGTTCACCGCCGGCCATTTCCATAAGGGTTGGTGTAGATGGGGTGAGGAAGAGTTGGCCGTTTCTTTTCATCAGTTCTGGACCTTCCTCAGATACTAAAGCCAAACCTTTTTTTGCATTGTCCGTACCGAGCCTGTATTGGGGAATAGGGGTTGCAATCGCACTGGCTAGTTGTAAAGCGCCTAAAGCTCCTATAAGCAAAGCCAAAGGAATTGCATAAGCGCCACCTTGCGAAAGGGTTTTAACTACTGCAACAGCTGTATTAGCAATTATACTTGCAATACTTGCCGCTTTTTCAAATTTTGCCCGCTGAACAGCTAACTGTCTCTGCCTTTTTTCAATCTGCTCTTTTTCATAGGCTGCCTGTTTGTTGATCTCGGCCGTCTTTTTTACACGCTCTTCTTCTGTTAACCCCAGCAATTCAATCTGGTTTATTCGGCGAGCAGTATCCTCATCTAAAAGCCTTTTCTTTTTTTCTAATGCTGCGTTCTCTTTGTCAATCCCATTAGTAATAAAAGCAAGTATGGTAGCCTGTGTTTCTTCAGCGGCTTTTATTGCATAAGCATTAATATCTTCAATTGCCTTTTTTTTGTCGTCAGCTGCTTTAGCACCCTCTGCCTCTAATTTCTTATTCCCTTCTATTACTCCAGCAAGAGCTTTAGCAATCGCTTTTTGAGTAAACGCTTCGTATTCATCTATCTGATCCTGCTCATCTTTACGAAGTGCCTGTCGGGCATCTTTCAGTCGCTTCAGGTCTTTATTGAAATCTTCAGTTGCCTTTATAATACGGTCCTGTCCTTTAAGAACAATATTGGCAGTAATTACACTGGAAGCATATTCCTCTTTAGCAATCTGATCATTAATTGCCTTTTTATCAGCACCTTTTTGTTTTGCCTGATCAAGTAAACCGGCTTTAACTTTCTGGAATCTTAGTTCCTCATTTGCCAGTTCTTCCTGGGTGGAAATATTTTGAATAATAGTATTATTGGCGTAATACTGTTTTGCTGCATCAAGCCTTTCAGCGAATGTTTTAGTATCGTCATCCAGGATAGCTTTGTTAGCATCGAGTTCACGCTGAATAAGAATTTTCTGTGTTTCAAACTGAGCCTTAAGAAGTTCTTCGGAGGTATTATCTGCAATTTTTTTAGGCTTATCAGTTTTTTGGCCACCTTCAGGCTTATCAGTTTTTATACCAAACTGTTTTTGCAGAAGTAATGCCTGCGCTGCTATTTCATTACCTTTTGCGAGTAGTTTATCAGCGTTTTCTTGTGCTTTATCCTGGGCATCTTTAATGCCTGCCTGTTGTGCTTTAACCGAGATATCCGCAGCTTTATTATATTCACCAAAATAAGCAAGAAAGCCTGCCTTAGCTTTATCAAAAAATCCAGTCTGGTCTTCTGTGGATGCGGTAACCCCTTTGGCAACCTGCTCAGCACTTGCAGCAAATAGAGAATTTGCCTGAGCTTTTAAACCCATTATTTTAATGTAGGCAGGTGCTTTTTTTGTGTAATTATCTTCAGCCTCTTCTAATGACTTTGCTTTACCGAATGTATCGCCAAGCGTATCATTGTAAGTTTTTAATGCTTCCTTTTTTGAAATAACGCCTTCCTTAGCTTCATCGAATGCTGACTTTACTTTGTTGAGTTGCAATGTGGCTTCCTTAACCCCTTCACCATATGCCTTAAATGACTCAGTGGCAAGATCAGTTTTTGATGATAACTCTAAAAACTTGCTTATTAGGAAACCTACCCCAGTAATCAGTAATCCAATCCCGGTTAATTTAAGTATCGCTGAAAACCTTTGCCCTGCTGTAGCCCCTTTGCCGAAAGCCAATGACATCAGATTTAATGACCCTTCATAAACTTTGTTTACAACAGTTCCTTTTTTTGTTAGTTCCTGGCCAAATTGCTGAACAGTATTAGCAATACCTTGTACGGCAATAAGCTTTGAAGTTATTTTAGCCGCATCTTCTTCATTTGCTCCGAATAATGCATAACTACCAGCCGCTATTTGCGCAATCCCAGCTAATGCATTTAGGGATTCAGCCACATGATCAATTCCTACTGTATTACTCGATTCAAGCCTTAACTCCGTATTCAGATTAGTAACCTGATTTTTAGCCTTAGCAACACCCTCACCAAAAGTGCTTAAAAATGTAGTTTCACTTCCACTCTTGCCAAGGGTGATGCTTAAATCTTTATATGCATTTGTAAGATTTCTAACCTGCTTGACAGAAGTGGTGCCTGCAGCAGATGATCTATTTAATGTTGCTTCAATGACAGTTATAGCCTTATTGGCATCATATAAAGATTGTTGATCAGTTTTACCGCCCGCACCTTTTCCATTTTTAAGGCCATCTTTTAATTCGTTCAATTTGTTTATGAGGGATTCGAATGGCGCCGCCAGTGATCCGGCATAATTACCAACATTGTTAGCCTGTGCCTGCCTTTTATCAAGCAGCTTGGCCCGCAATTGCTCCAGATTATCAATACGCCCTTTTAATTTATCAATCGCGGCAATATCTTCAGCAGTGTTAGGTACTAAACTACCTTTTTCTGCCCTCAGTTTTTTTAACCTTGCATTAAGATTGTCCAGACTACCGGTGCCAGATTGATTGATCTGTACCTGCGTTTTAGCTTCAGCATTTGCCTTTTGTAAAGCAAATCGCTCTTCTACCAAAGCTTTGCCGTATTCAGTACTTAATACATTCCTTTTTGAGTTAATTGTAAGCGCATTCTTTGTTGCAGCATCAATTTCTTTATTAATGCTGAGTAATTTTATTTGGGCGGCGGACAGATCGCTGACACCTTGTTCCTGCTTAACAAGTGAATCAGCCAATTTAGTTTGCACTTCTACTAACCGCGCCTGCACATCAGCAAGATCTTTTGTTGACTGCTTTGTTTTGGCGATGATATCATTATATTCTTTTGTGGCTGCACCGAGGTCTTTAAAGTTCTGCGCACCGGCAATGCTTATTTTGATGTCTTTAATATCGCCAAGCTTTGCCTCGATATCATCCAAAACATTTATCATTAAAGTCTTCTCTTTAAGAATAGCTTCCCTATCAATTATACTATCTATGCGACCTTTACTCATTGCGGTATTTTTAAATTATTTAAAAACAATTGTTTTAATTGCTGGCTTTGTTTTCTTAACCCACTTATCATAAATTTCCTGACTCACTTCTTTCCCGGTTGACTTGTCAATGTATTGAATAGTATCAGCCTGTCCTGTCGTTCTGAATATAATCTTCCTGTATCCGCTTTTACCAAATGCATTGTTGGTATATATTTCTCCGCTGGAAATTTTTTTAAGAAATTTTATTTTGCTTTTTCTTGCATTACGATTACTCATTTCATTTTACTTTTTAAACGGTTTATAATTTCATCCAAGACCTCTTCAGGCATATTGTCAAAATCATCCAATTGTTTATTTCGCCATTTATCTTTTTGACGGTTCATCAACCACAAGGTTTGGGCGCCTACATCCGGGATCACATATTTTGTGACTACTTTCTTTTTCCAGGCATCCCCTTTTATATTTTCCTTTTCCAGATCTACCTTATTTATAGATACCTTTTCATAAGTCACCTCATCATAATAAAAGCCGATTGCACGATTGAAAAGCTTTTCAGCTACCTTTCCATCAGCTAGAATTTTAGAGGCCGATAGCGCCTCCGAAAACCTCTTATTTTCTACCTTCCATTTACTGATGGTTGAAACGGTGACACAAAAGAAATTGGCGAGCTCCTTATCAGTACACCCAAGTAAGCAAAGTTGTTTTGCCTGGGTAGCATACAAGGGTTTGTATTTGGTAGGAGCTCCACCTTTATCCGTCTTCTCTTTCATTTTATTTTTTCATTATTCGTTCATAGTCTATATCCGTGTCGATTTCAATTTGTTTGGTTTCTACATCCAGATAAAAAAATGTTTCGGTTACCTGAGCCATAGTAAAGTATTGCAAAGAGGTCTTTTCATTAATAAACTTCCAAAATTCCTGCAATTTTTCTGCTACTTCATTCTGCAGGTCAAATAATTTCTTTGCTGCTTCAGAGTTTATAATGTTTCTGAAAGATTCTCTTATTATCTCCTCATTTTCTTTGTTTAGAACCAATTTATTATTTTCCATAGTTAACATATACAAATAATTAAACCCGGGTTGTGCTATGTGCTTTCTTAATTCTGACGAAAGTGAACTGACTATATCCTGATAACCGGTTTTGAAATTTGATCGCATTAATGGGATAGTAATTTTTTGCCTATCCAGTTCTTTGTCCAAGAACAGATTCAGTTTTTCATTAATTACCTGTACCGCTCCATTGTGATTGTTCATTAACCTTAAAACGTCGTCACTGGATAAGCTATAAAAGGTTGCTTTTTTGAATTCGGCAATTGGTTTATTTAATGCCAAAATGAATTGGATAATGTGATTTATTATGGCATCCTGCTGTTGTTTGTTTTCTTTTACGATAATCTTTTCCATATTTTTATTTTTTATTGTTTACTTAGTTTTATTTCCAATTTTGCCCGCTTGTTTTTCAAAAGCCTTTTGCTTATCTACAAAGGACTTTACATCTGGGCTTATAATATTGTCATTAGCTTTAGACCTTGCGTCTATAACCGCCTGCACCTCTTGAAATAATTCTTCATGAAGTGATTCGGGGATAATTGATAAAATTCTTGTTTGTGACATGACCTGTTTTTTTATTGTTACTGAATATTTATGTAAATGTTGCTACCTGAATTGCTACCTGAATTGCTACCTTTTAATACATCATCTTACTAGTTACTGATACATAGTTTTTTACAAGTACTTATTGCAGAGCAAGAGCGACTTGAACTCATGTTGTAAATCCCAAATTACCGGGTAACCTGGTATCTCTGACATTGCTAACCCCCCGGACTTTTCTGTTTTAATAAGCATATCTGCCAAGTCATAATCATTGGCCCGTTCTTCAACCGGTAACATATCCTCCAAAACTCTGCTTACTTTTATATTGCAGCTCATTCGCTCCTTAATGGCATTGGCCCGATCACTCCATTCCTGGTAACAGGTTTTTTCTGTTTTCTTATTGAAATATCCAAAATCCGGAAACAGTACGATATCCCTATCCTGTAAAACTTTGAATACTGACCATTCCCGCCATTTACAACCGCTATTTCCTCCGGTGGCAATCCAAACCATATCGGGAAAGAATAGTGAAGCTATAATGGCTGTTTTTTCGCTTTCTACAAGACCAATAGCTTTATCAGGATATTCATTCAATAGGTGCTCACCAAAAAAGCAAAGCCTGAAATTGTAATTCTGAAATTGAGTGTGTACCCATGCTGGGTTTATTTCTTTATTTCTTTTACCCGATTCCGGATCATAACACATTATTTTGCCGGTACTTAGTTTTTCTGCTTTATCAATTCTCCAAAATATGCATGCTTTACCGCCATCATTCCTGGACCGACCAACAAAATATTTTTTTAATGCACTGTCGGCAATTTCAACACCAAATAAAGAGGAGATATAAACTGCAAAATTAGTCTGATCAAAGCCTGTCATTGACTTTTCAACGTATTCAATAGGCATGAAATCAATGGGTTTTTCAATAGGCTGATGAATCGTTTTTGTAGTTAGAGGAACCAGGCCGGCGCCAATATCAGTTAAATATTGTTTTGGTGCGTAATGGTAACCGCATGAACTTTCCCGATCACAACGGCAAACCTGATCAGGCAGGAACTCATTTGTTTCAATATTCTGGTACCGGACCGCTCTTTTCTGACCACAGCCTGGACAAATAACCTTTTTGCTGGTTTTATCGAGTTGAAATTTATATGTTGTGCTTACGGCCATTTTTAATTTTATTTCAAGGTTCACATTTTAGGTTTAGGTTCATATTCCCCTATAAGGGGGGAAATATGAACCCTTATTTTACAGGTCTATTGAACCCTTTTGAACCCTTTTGAACCTTAACTTTGTTTAGCATTTTTAAATACTTTGATTTATCAGGTTTTCAATCTATAATTTCCATCTGCACCCTTTTCAATAAATTCCCATCCAAGCATATCATTCAAATATCTTTTTGCTGTTGATTCAGTTTTACCTGTCATTTTCATAATCTCTGAAATAGATATTTTATGTGTCAAAGATGCTGGCGCTGCGTAAATTTTGGCAGCGATCATTTCGGCTTTATTCTTTGCGATCATATTCTTTTGGTCCTGCTTTGCAGTCATAACCGTTTCAGGATCCACTGATATATGATATCCCTTTTCCTTACAGTATTGGTAATGTATTAGCGGCGTTTCAGAAGATCCAGCTTTACGGGCTCTTAGCACCTGCAGCGTGGATATATCTGATTCCTTGGTTATATTCAATTGACAATAACCCTTTCTAACCGCCTGCCTTCCCAAATGTCCTCTTGGCATTGTATCTCCGTTTTTGCCTGCATTCTCGTTTAAGTGAATCACAAGCATTACTGGGCAACTATATTTTACTGAAAGACTTATTGAATAAGCAATAAATTCATTTGATTCCGCCTCATCGTTGACACTGCTTATATAATCTGCCCCGCCATCCAAAACAATTAGGTGAATACCATTGTGTTCTTTATAGCTTAGTTCACATACACTGCTTGTGAATTCCCTGTATTCGTTTAAAGAAAGTGTTCTGATGTTGAAAGAATAAAAATAGGAAGGTGTTGTTTCTATGTTTGCCAAATTAAGAACCGTTTTTACATTGTATTGCTGATCACTTTCACTTTGTTCTGTATCGATTGAAATAACTGCTTGACCAGATACATTAGGCTCAACCGATATCCCAGGGAAACCTTCTATTATTCCATTAGTAGAAACAGCGCCCGCCAGGATTATTGATACTAATGCTGTCTTACCTCCTTTACCCTCTGCAGTAATGGGTGTTATATTTCCAGCGGCGGCCACCGGTGCTTGACCTATCTTAATTACAGGTTTTGGATGCGGTATATTTTTTTCCTTGGTAATCCGATATTCCTCAAAATCTTCAAGGCTTTTACCTGTTATTTTTACTGTAGGCCCTATATTAACTGTATCTTTTTTCACCGCTTCCATAATACTTGAAACAGTGAAGGGGACTAAAGCCGTTTTATTTGCTACAGGGTTACTCATTATTTGCCCAGGGCTTTTAAAACGTCCTTTAGATTAAATCTGACTGATGTACCGATGTTTAAAAACGGGATCTTCCCCTTTTGCTTCCAACGTATAATAGTTGGCTCTGTAACACGTAAATACTCGCAAAGCTCTTTTGTGGTAAGTGGGGGAGTGTTTAGGCCTTCGCCGGCTAACATGGCTTTATTTGCGGCGTATCCCACCGGCGAAGTGCATCAACTACCAATAGCAAGTTGAATTAATTTTGCTATTAGTTATTGTTGTTGAGTATAAAATTTTGCGGAAGTAATTCTTCTATTTTATTAATTGGATGTGCCGGTATCTTGCGCAGTGT
>JBBRQF010000029.1:0-52610 GCA_038226715.1 Chitinophagales bacterium | reverse complement strand
TGTTAAATCAACTTCTTCAAACATTTCATTGTTTAATGCAATTAGTAAAGTTTGCCCGTTTTTTTCAAAAACGCCGTTCACCACTTTAGTATAAGTGCGAAGCTGTCTGCCACTTGGGATGTCCCACAGGATACCGAAAAACTTTTTGTCAACGGTGAAGAGTTTAGTTTCATCTGGCGATAAATTTGCGTATGTGACGCTATTTTCATGGCCTGTTTTTATCACAAGCTCTATTTTTTGCGCAAAGGCAGTGGTGATAAAAAGACAAAAAAATGCAACTAATATTTTTTTCATAATCTTACAATTAATATTTACAACATGAAGATATTGTATGTACGGCAGGTTATGACGGGCTGAAATAAAAATACCCTGCGGTGGGTATATTGTAGTTGTCTCACGGATTTACTTTCAGTTTTTTTTACTTCACCCATAAGTATCTGGTTTTAATTGTAGTGGCATATAGTATCTTTTGTAAGTTCTGCACCAGATTAAAATGCCTAATAGCATGGTCTATGATTCACCCTGTGGGTGGCAAAAAATTTTGAGAGTCTGCCTCTTGTTTTTACAAATTGAATTGGTGATTATTTTACTTCCTTCCCCGTTCTATCAATATATAAAGTGCGGTTGGTTTCATCTTTAACCCAGGCTATGCCGCTTTCGAAACTACCGGCATCCGTAAAACTTAATGGTATAACCATATCGCCCGTTGTATTTATAAAGCCGCACTTGCCGTTAATTTTTACTTTGGCCAATCCTTCGCTGAAGCCATTCACAATATCATACTGCGTTGGTATTACCAATGTTCCTGTCTTATCTATAAATCCATATTTTCCCTGTTTTGTAACCCAGGCACGGTTATCTAAAAAGCCCGGAGAAAAATCATCATAGGCATCAAAAAATATTTCTTTACCGGTTGAATCCATCATACCTTTTTTATTATCTTTTCTAAATTTTATCAAGCCATAATCGTAATCATAAGCACCCAACATATAATTTGCAGGCGTAATTATTTTTCCGGTAGCCAGGTCAACAAGTCCCGATCTGTCGTTACGGATATCTTTGTACACCGCAATGGCAGTAACTGTTTTATCAATGCGTGTCAGGTTTTCAAACTGCGGCTTTGTGGTTACCAAGCCTTTACTGTTAATGGCACCCAGCAGTTTTTCTTCATTGCTGATGATGGCATAACCATTTTGAAAATTATAAATACTGTTGTAAGTTGGTTTTATTATCCACTTAAGTTTGCTGTCCATCAGCCCGTAAAGATTATCCTGCCCTATAATGAGTAATCCATTTTCAGCAGGCCTTATTTTTGCATATTCAAAAGGAAGTAATGCTTTAAACTGCTGATCAATTATACTTTATTTACCTCCTTTCATGGCAACCAGTTTTTTACCATCAACCCTTTCCTGCATCAGCAATAATCCTTCGGGTACTGTAAATATTTTACCTGACGTGTTGTAAAATATTTTTTCACCCGGTTTATTGCCGATTTTCACAAACCAGCCATTGCTAAAATCTCCGAGCATTTCTCTGTACATTACGGGTACTATTTCTTTTCCGCTGCGGTCAATAATTCCACTAACAGTATATTTTACTGGCTTGCCATTCACGGGTTTGTAGGCGGTATCAATCACTTCTTTTGATACCACGGAAAAACCGTACTTAAAGTCCGCAATAGTATAATAAGTGGGCGCAAGAATTTCTGAGCCCTTTTCATCAAGCAAACCTTTCAGGTTTAATTTTGTAAACACGGCCCTTCCTTCAACAAAATCAGTTGGCTTAGTGTAGTATTTTGGCTCCACTATAATATTGCCCGCTTTATCTTTATAACCCCAAAGCGCTTTGGTATTTTTGAATAGGGTAATGTTTTGGCTTTGGGCAGTATATGCCAAACATATTGCTATACTTAAAAAACTGATATATTTTTTCATGAGCTCAGGTTTTAAACTTTAAATAATTATTCAAAATAAAATTAGCCATAAAGATGAAACATAGCCATACCCGCCCAAGGGTATTTTATTAGCGAAACAGGCTCATCTTTTCCGCCGTAGGTGGCTTTATTGCCGCCGATTCATTTGCCACTAGTGAACCGCTTCGGCTTTTGTTGCTCTGAAGTAAGTTATAAACATATTTTTTAATATAGCGCCCCTTTAGCATATATTCGTAATAACTAAACTAACTATTATGAACCTCGTATTAAATGATTCAATGACCTTTAGTGCCATGCAACAGGTATTGAGCGAAAAATCACCTGCTTACAAAATTCAATTGAAGAAGAATCCCGTTGCCAGGTTTGAGTATATACAGGTTTATAAATCGACATACGTAGGCACGTGGATCCGTGTGTTTGAAAAAAAGAACCAGGTTATGCTTATCAAAACTATTCCATCTACCATGGCTCGTGCCTTCTTAGGTGGTTTGATCGCTTTTTTGATAGCCTCGGGTGCACAGAATAAATTAAGAAATGAAGTGGCGAAGGTTTTGAAGGATGCGTTTGCTACTACTGAAATATAAACTGGTATTTTGTAGCTACAAGTGCCTATACATCATTTGTCGTGTGCATAAGCATATTGTGTTTAACACAACTGTTTAAATAACATATCAATATCACTAAAATTTCAATAATGAAAATAGTACTCTTATTCATAACAATACTGCTGAGCCAGGTAAGTTTTAGTCAAAACTCAGATACATCGATCAGCAAACAGCTGCTGAAAGAATTGGCGGATAACGCATGTAAATGTGTTGATTCAATCAGTTTATCTGATAAGACAAAAACTCAGATTGCAAATGAAATAAATAAATGTATAGACGAGCAAACCTCTGCTTACCAACTTGGGGCTAAACTGGCAAATATTGAAAACTTAAAAAAAGATGCCAAAGAAAAAGATGGTAAAAAGGAAATAAACATTTCGATAAATATGAATAAGGAGTCGGATGAATATAAACATTATTACTACGAAATGGAAAGATACATGGTGGAGAATTGCAAAGCTGTAAAAGCTAAAATGGCAACAAATGACAGGAAAAGTGAAAAATCATATTCTTCAAACCAGGAAGCATTAGATATGTATTCTAAAGGGTTGGATGAAGCAAAAAAAGAAAATTGTAAAAAAGCAATTACCTATTATGAACAGGCTTTAAAAATTGATCCGCAATTTGCATTTGCTTGGGACAATATGGGCATATGTTACAGAAGACTGGATAACTACGACAAGGCATTGGAAGCCTACCAAAAATCGCTGGAAATTGATCCTAAAGGGCTGACGCCATTACAAAATATAGCCGTGGTTTATTTATATAAAAAAGAATACAACAAAGCGATTGAAGCTTATGAAAGAATTGCTGAGATCGATAAAGATAACCCGGAGGTCTATTACGGAATTGGCAATATATATGCAAACTATCTGCAGGAGTTTGAAAAAGGATTATATAGTATGTGTAAGGCGTACAATTTGTATGTAAAACAAAAATCTCCTTACAGAGCGGATGCTGAGAAAATAATAAATATAATATACGGTGAAATGAAGAAACAGGGAAAGGAAGCAAGGTTTTCGGAAATTTTAAAAGAAAATAACATCAGTAATTAATAAAGGATATCAGAAAAGCCAAGCGCAGCACAATTGGAATAAATAGACCCGAGCAAAGGATATATCTTATGAATGGGCTAAAAGCTTTGCCGCACCTTTGATATATCTGCCTTACTTTCATCCTTACCAATAGTCATACCTCAACTGAGCAATATATCCCGCAATACCGGTGCAGCAAGCTACTGACAGTCCTGTTTTTAAATTTGGAATCAAAATTGTTATAGTTATCCTGTATCAATTTTTTATAAGCAGTTAATATTTTAAAACTTAATCATTATACCATGTATTTAAAAATAATTTTCGCCTGCCTGGCAGTAAGCAGCATTTCAATTCAGGGGTTTTCACAAAAAGATACTTTGCCTTTGCCAGGCGCTACAAAATCAGCTACCAACTTTAGTAAAGTAATTGGCTGGCAGGATGGGAATATGCCTATAGCGCCAAAAGGTTTTGCGGTGTCGCAATATGCCACGGGTTTTCAAAACCCAAGGTGGATGTATGTTACACCCAATGGAGATGTGCTGGTGGCCGAAAGTAATTCTAATTATAACCTGTTAGAAAAAGCAGGAGCAATTATAAAGGGTGCCAGTAAAGCTGATGACCTTTCGCATAGCGCAGACAGAATAACCTTACTGCGTGATAATAATAAAGATGGTATACCCGACGAAAAAGATACATTGCTTACAGCAGACAATGGATTAAACCAACCCTTTGGTATGCTGATCATCGGTAACTGGTTGTATGTGGCCAATACAGATGCCGTGTTGCGTTTTCCATATAAAAAAGGGCAGACAAAAATTATGGGTAAGGGACAAAAGATTGTTGATCTTCCCGGTGGTAAAGGTTTCAGGGCTAACAGGCACTGGACACGTAATATCATCAGCAACGCAAAAAATACTAAAATTTATATTTCAGTAGGTTCAAGTTCCAATGTTGCAGAAAATGGTATTGATAAAGAAAGGCTTCGTGCCAATATACTCGAAATGAATCCCGACGGATCGGGCCTGCGCATTTATGCCAGCGGCCTGCGTAACCCTGTGGGCATGGGCTGGGCGCCGGGCACATCAACTTTATACGCCGCCGTAAATGAACGCGATGAATTGGGCGATGACCTCGTTCCAGATTATTTAACTGGTGTTAAGCAGGGCGCTTTTTATGGCTGGCCTTACTCCTATTATGGTGCTCATGTGGATGTACGTGTAAAAGAACAACGGCCCGACCTGGTTAAAAGAGCTGTTGTACCTGATGTTGACCTGGCTTCTCACACTGCATCACTGGGACTTGCTTTTTACAATAAAAAAAGTTTCCCGGAGCAATACCAGGGCGGTGCTTTTATTGCACAACATGGATCTTGGAACCGCGCTGTACTGGCTGGTTACAGAGTTGTGTATGTACCTTTTAAAAATGGTAAACCAACTGGAAGGCCGCAGGAATTTTTGACAGGTTTTGTTGCCGACCTTGCTGCTGATAAAGTATATGGACGGCCAGTTGGCCTTGCTGTACTACCCGATGGATCTTTATTGGTTGCAGATGATGCAAGCAATGTTATCTGGCGTGTGGCTGTTGAAAAATAACAGGGTGATGACTATTCTTCTATAATGAGCTTCCACAAAAAATTAAAAGAAAAAAAGACACCGTTATTCCTGATGTTCCTAGTTTGTGAATACCATTCGCCGGCAGCATTTATTGTAAAACGTTTTGCATTGTAGCCAAGCGAAAGGAATTTTGCTCCCCAAATATCCTTTGCGCCCAAACCCTTCCAATAAAACATTGCTACCCCAACAGAAAACGCAGACCTGTTATTGAGTCCCACATATAAAGGCAGGTAAGTGGCATTTTTCGACCTGTCGTGGGTAATCGTATTCGTATTTGGGTCAATTAAAACAGAGTCGAAGACCTTTGCTTTGCAGAACAGGAACCCACCTTCAAGTACATAGTTAAAATAGCGGTGTTGGTATGGACTTAAACTGGAAATTTTAAACGGTGCATCGTATCTTATCATGGCTTGCAGAGGTACTGAGGCGGGATCGGTTATGTAAAAAGACTTTGGGCCATATATTATCTTAGCTTTTGCGATCTTAATACCTATGGCTATCTCGGGCTCTGGTTTTTCTTCATAATATTGGCTATAGACATTGAGTGCGGTTAGTTGAAGCACTGCTGCAACTAAATATTTTATACAAACAGGTAATTTCCTGGAAATAGTTTTCTTCATCCGTGGGTATTTGATCGTTTGTAAGGAGATATGTTTGAAACCGCCCAACCACTACACAAAATATATTTTTGTTTTTTCACCTTTTTTATGTAACCCGGTTTTTCTTTTATTTGTGTTAATAAGCTTTCGGGATCATTAAGAACTAAACGCAGTAAATAGGGCCCGTACAAGTATCAACATAAATATCAGCAATAAACGTTTCCAGGCCTGACTGCTAAAATGATCCTCAATTAAATACAGGTAACTCAACGGCAGGTAAAAAAGCATATACGCAAAAGACAAAAAAACAAAAAGCATGCATATATCCCCAACATTTCGTAAGGGCATGTGCAGCATCATTGCAAATAAACTCTTTTCCCAAAATATAAAAGACAACATGGCAACACCGCTGATGAGTAATATATCGGCGGCCAGTTCTATACCAAACAAATATTTTTCAGATAAAACCTTCCTGTTTTTACCACCCGGCCTGAAAGCAAGCCAGGTTATAAAAGCTGCTATACATATGTAGATGAGTATACTGATACCTGATCCGGTTGAATCCGCAGGTAATGGCGCCAGTTGTACAATCTGCCTGAATGCTCCTTCGGAAAATATGACTACTACTAACATGATGACCCAATGGCCAATGATCAAAAATAAAACAGCAGGCCCTCCAATTTGTTTATTGCCGGACTGGGCTAGGCGGTAATAAAGTGGCCGGTGCTTTAACCATATACCGGCTACATACAACAACAGGCCGCCAAACATCCAATTGGAAAAGAAGGGCGAAGTGATAAGGTCTCTTAAAGAAGGAAAAATAAAACCAATGGATAAACTGAATGTAAATACCAGCCAGTCAAATATAGCCGGCTTATTTTGTTTTATATTGTTCCATGGTATTAACATTGCTTAAAACATTATACTCCATTTCAGGAATGGATGTTATTTATAAAGTTCATTTATTTTGTCATCTTACCAATCATTTCATTTACATTAACCGTCAATTCCGGTTGCTGAAACTCGGCCTGCTGCATCAGCCGCAGCTTATCATTAAAACCATTGCTGATTGCTTTTAAAAGATCTGATTGGGTGAGCTCAGCATTTTTATTCCGGGCATCCAGTATGGCTGAAAGATACCAGGCTTCGCTGTTGCTGCTATCAACCAGTTTATAAAGGCTTACAAAATGCCCTGCGGTTACATCCTGCCGGGTATTTATACTTTGGTTACTTATAGAATAAAAGGCAAGTGACAGGTAAGCCTTCAACCTTTGATACATGGCAGCTTCGGCACCGGTCAACCTTGCCCTGGCCATGATATCGTTGATCGTATTTACCCAGTAATTCATATCGTCCTGCTGAAACTGCTGTTCGTAAACCGTCTTCATACCCTGTTCTTTTTGTAACAGTTTTTGGCTAACAGCCAGTTGTTGTTGATAAGTTTTGCTGTTCTTAATAGCTGTGCTTTTTTCCGTAAACCAATTTACCATATTGGTTAATCCAGTCAACAGTTTTATAGAAAGCGTGCATTCTGCTGCTGCCCTTAACTGGTTATTTGTTTCAGAAAGACTGTTTATTCTTTTTTGACTACTGCTGATATAACTATTTATAAGTGTACTATCAGCCTGAATTATTTTTTTTGTCATCGCATCAAACTGCAAACCAGCAAAAGCCATATCCAAAATTTCATTGGGAGGCCATTCATGTATACCATCAAAAAAAATGATCCGGTGCCTGGCTGTGGTATTATCAAGACTTTTATCAATCGCTACCAGGTCTGATCTGTTCATATCCCCTTCTCCGGCAATGGCGGTAAAACTAAAATTAAAATTACCCCGCTGGCTTATCTCCGGTAAAGCGCCGCCACAGGCAATCACGCCGCTTATGTAGTTATGCTGTAACGCAAAATAAGTAGCCGCTTTTGCGCCACCCGAAAAACCACACACATAAATACGGGCGCTGTTTATGTGCAACCGTTCCTGGGTATCATCATACAAACTGTTCCATATCTTATCTTCAGTTAACCAATCGTTACCGTTCTTCGAATTATTACTTGCCAGCAGTATAAACCCGTAACGCTCTGCAAGATTGGCGTACCTGTTTAAAACCCCGGCAGCATCAGCATGCGGATCGAAGAAATAAATTACCGGCAAAGAAACATGATTGTTTTTTGCAGGAATATATAAGGCATAGGATTGACTTGCATCTGCCCGGCAAATAATACCAGGAATGAGTTTGCCTGTTGGAAAAGTATCTGTTTTTGCTGTTTCGGTAGTAACTGTTGTATTTATTGTACCAATTCCATTAGTTTGCCTGTTTCCTGCGTTACAGGAATTAAAAAAAATAAAAACCAGGGAACATTTAATAAGCAGGTGCCACTTCATACATAATGCGATGAACAGCAAAAGTAATTTTATTTCCGAAGACTACTTTAAACGGAGCTGTATTAGTTTGTGAATCCGCTATATCAAGAGGGATTGTTAAACCTGTCTGTATACCAATATATAATGGAGAAGTATGAAAAAAATTAAACCGCATTCAATAAATCCTGTAAAAAAATGACAAAAAATAACTCTTTCGGTATCAATAAAAATTACCGTTGTCATGTGTCTAAAAGTTACCAACCAAACCTCAAAAAGTGAGTTATATTATAGTGGGCTAACCTTCCCGGTTATCTCCACAATACAATGCCCGGTAACTTTATTCTTTCTTTAATAGCTTAACTTACAGTTCAATCAACCACATGTGAAAAAACTCATACTCCTGTTTTTAAGTTTCATATATATTGCTGCGAGCCATGCACAATATGTTGGGCTCAATATTAAAGAGATATCACAACTGAAAAAACTGATCAAAACAGATACTGCTGTAAAAAAAATATTTGCGGGCTTTTTAAAAACAGCAAATAAATCGTTGAATGAAGTTCCCAACCCAAGGGACACTATTGTTTCGGAGGGGCACCTCAATACGCACCCCGATAAGATCTCATCTGTGCTGGCTATGCGTGATTTTAATAAAATATATACCCTGGCAATTGTATATAAAGTAACCGGAGAAAAAAAATATTTTGATAAAGTCACAGCTTTTTTAAATGCCTGGGCAACGGTAAACCACCCATTGGGAAATCCTATCAATGATACCAAATTTGACAGGGTCTTTGCAGCCTATGATATGTTGCGGCCGGAAATTGGTGCGGCCGACAAGACCAATATTGATGGCTGGCTCAACAGCATGGCCGATGCCGAAATAAGAACAGTTAAAAAAGGCAAGGCCAGTTCTACTAACAACTGGCACTCACATCGTTTAAAAGTGGTTGGTGAAATTGGTTACCTGCTTGATAATAAGTTATACCGCGACTTTGCAACCAATGGCTTATTGATACAGATCGATACCAACCTGAACAAAGATGGAAGCAGTTGGGATTTTTTGGAAAGGGATGCCCTGCATTATCATGCCTACGACCTGGAGCCCATGCTGACCCTGGCCATCATCATCAAAAGAGCAACCGGTGCCGATGACTTTAATTATGTTTCGCCTAAAGGAGCTTCTATCAAAGGATCAGTGGATTGGTTTGTACCCTATTTAACCGGGGAGAAAACACATGCAGAATTCGTAAACAGCAAGGTAGCTTTTGACCTTGCCCGTGCAAAGAATAATGAAAAAGGTTTTACCATTGGGAGTAATTTTGAGCCATCCGAAGGATTGTCTACCCTTTCCCTTGCAGCCTGGTTTAACAGCAATTATCTAAACAGCATTAAATTAGTAAAGAAAACAGAGAACGATTTTACCGACTGGCAACTGGTGTTGAATACATTGACACAATAATAATATTTCATCATAATTAAAAGAACTTTTAAATAAAGAGCGGCACTTTTGGGCCGCTCTTTATTTTTATCCACCATTCCCTTTTTTTAGAGGAGGCTTGTTTTCCTGCTTAATGGGGGGTTGTTGCTGTGGCTGTTTTTGTGGTTGTTGTAGTATTCTTTGCTGTTGTTGCTGTTGAGCTTTTTGTTGATCTATCCTTTGTTGCTGTTGTTGTTGTTGATTTTTTTGCTGTAGTATTCTTTCCTGTTGCTGCTGCTGATTTTTTTGTTGCTGTTGCTGTTGTTGATTTTGTTGTAGTATTCTTTCCTGTTGTTGCTGCTGTTGAGCTTTTTGTTGATCTATCTTTTGTTGCTGTTGTTGGTTCTTTTGCTGTAGTATTTTTTCCTGTTGCTGCTGTTGATCTATCCCTAGTGGTTGTTGATTTTTTTGTTGCTGCTGTACCTTTTGTTGATCTATTCTTTGTTGCCTTTGTTGTTGATTCTTTTGCTGTAGTATTTTTTCCTGTTGTTGCTGTTGATCTACCCCCAATGGTTGTTGATTATTTTGTTGCTGACCTTTTAGTGGATTATCAATAGCAGGCTGACCCGGTCTTTTTATGTTTTTTATATCATCAACTTTAGACGGAGCAGGTTTTTGCCCATTGTTATTATCCTTGTCCTTTTGCACCTGGGGCCTTAAAATATCGAGTTGCCTGTTATTTACCCTTTGCCCAGGTATATTCGTTTCTGTTACAGTAAGCGGTGTAAATTTTTTACCGGCACGTCTTTCAGCCTCTACCCTGACCGGCCCGGAATTGTACCTTGTATTCCGCCTGTTATCTACCCGCACATTATTAATTACTGTTGTGTTGTTGATGATGGTAACATTATTGGAATGGTTTACATAATAGTTATTGATATTGGTACGGCCAAAATCGCGGTTTCGTACAAATGTCCATTGATTGTTAGGCACCCTGTAACCATTGCTATAAGCAATATCGATCGTGATACCCGGCGCTATCGGTGCCCATCCATAATAATCATCTGATCTTCTCCAGCTAACCCATCCAGGTCCCCATTCATTATCGGGTACCCATAACCACCCATAATAAGATTCGTACATCCAGCGGCCATAATGAAATGGTGCCCATCCCCAGGAGTAGTTTGAAACCCAAGTCCAGCCGTAATCGGTATATATCCAGTGCCCATTAGTAGAATAAGGCGAAAATCCCTGACCTACATTAGGTACCCAAACATATCCATACTGGTCATAATTTACCCAGTTACCGTAAGGACTCAGGTCATCGTAAAAAATTTGGAAGCTTACAGCCCCCTGGGATCTTGCATTTTGTGGTACAACTAATGCTCCTGCAAAAAGAAATAACAAAATGACAATAAATTTTATGCTGCTTTTCATAACTGTTGTTTTACTGCATGTTTCAATATCGCTTTGTAAAGGTCAATTCACGCTGTATTTTAATGTTACATAATTACAGAAATAAGTAACAAAATTCACATGAATTATATCTAAAAAAAACTGCTTATTTATCAATTACAAAATACATACCGCAATTACGCCCGTCGATTATTATAACCGGTTTTTATGTATTTGTTCCTGTTAAAATTTACCACGGCGTAATGAAACTATAGTTATTATTGTCATCGCCCCCATATGGCTCAATAACCAGGATACAGCCATAAAAAAGATGAATTATAAAAAAACTTTTAAAAGCCGTTCATCATACAAATTCATTTGCAATCCTTACCTGGTAAGTACATAAATGGTGCCCGTCATGGCAGGATGAAGATTACAATGATAGGTGAATGTTCCATTGCTGGTTGCGGTAAAACTAAAACTTCCTCCAGCAGGTATATTGCCACTGTTAAAGCTTGTTCCGTCATCCGAAGTAACCGCATGTGCTTCTGCATCCAGGTTCGTCCAGGTTATTTTTGTTCCGATCATCACAGATACTATTGCTGGCTGAAACTGCATATTCTGTATAGTTATTTTTTGAACCATAGCGGAGTCTGTTACAACATCGGGTGCATTATATACTTCGGATTTACTACAGGAACTTATGCTGATGGCTAATATAGCAACAAGACAGGTAGCAGCAATTGATCTTAAAATTTTCATGGTAATTAATTTAGTTTATACAATAACCGGCAGGATGAACCACCGTGTAATGACACTAATACCATTATTGTACCAAAACAGTTTATCCTCAAAAAAATAACAGATTAATGACACTGTATACTTTAAGATTTCATGCGCTGCTAATAAAATAATATGCATACATTTATTATATGAATATTGAAAACCTGAATGAACTACCCGATTGGGATGATGATGCGTTTGGTAATGAGGATGGCGAGTCATGGAAACCTAATCCCACCAGGGATGCGTGTAAAGCCATGTACGTACAATGGAATACAGTAATGATCGTATTGAAAGCTGCATTTGAAAGCATGAAAGAACCAGCCGATGATGACCTGATGAATAAAGAAATGGTACAGGACCAGGTTGACATGGTTATGGGGGATGCATTCCAGGTGGCAGTAAAAATTAAAAGTTCAGAAGCCGGAATGTATATTTTAAGAATGGAGAATGCCGCTATCATCAGGAAACATGCTCAGTATATCAAAATATCTACCAACGGGTTTATGGCTCAAGGGTTGATGGAAGAGGAACATCGCCGCATTGTTAGAGAAGAGATAGACAGATTCAGGAAATTATTTAAAATATGGATAGCCACTTTTGAAAAAGATGAATTTGAAGATGAATGGGGCCTGTTTATATAACTAAGGATAAATTTTATCTTTACGCCCGGTTTTGCTTAAAGTTATTGTGATAAATAACCGGCAGAAAATATTTCAACCAAACAGCATTATTGTCGCTGCATAATACTCTTTATAGAATCGGCACTGGCCCCGTAATTTTTAAGACTCTTTGTAGAATCAACCGGCTTTTTTGTATTGGCACTCAACCGTTGTTGGCGTGAACTCAGTTCCAGGAAATCTTTAATGAATCCGGTAAGCGAAGCGCCTTTATCACCCAGTTCATTTGGAGGAGAGAGCAATAAACGGCCTTTACCGGGATCAAGCAAAATAAGCTGGTCGGCCTTTGAAGAAAAAGTGATCTTATCTTTAGGTGTAAGTTTATCGCCGGACTTAATAGCAGTACCACCTGTTTTAGATACTTTACCTTTTACAACACTTACATAATAAGTTGTTTGGGCATAGCTACCAACAAAACAAAATAACAGAAGCAAGCTTAACAGGTATTTTCTCATGTTGTTATTTTTTTATGTTTTTTATAGAATTCCATTGTAAAATTAAACAAGAGCAGGTAACTGAGCAAAATTGATATGTTAAGCTGAACAGAAAAAATAAATGACGACAGTATAACGAGTAACAGGCATATACCCGAAAAAGAAATATACTTGTTGATGAACATTTGTAAAATAAAATCCAGCCAAACATGTTTGGAAACTTCTGGTGGCTTTATTTTTTTATAAAATAAAATATAGCTGATGAAGCTAAGTCCCGTAATCATAAATAAGGCCCACCACCAGCTTACATAATTGTTGTTATGCAGTGTAAGATAGGTATTGAGTAAAATAAGCGGTCCTGCAATTTTTCCAACAGCACTCAAATGTACATCGGTATCAAAATTACCGATAACGATAAACCTGTTCTTTAAAAAATTTGTATAAAAAGAATCAACATCAGCAAGCATAAGCAGTTCACCCAAATTGTAATAAGGGTATTTTTTATCAGTTAAAATATCGGGACCTTCAATATAATATTGCGGAAAGATTGACCGGAAGCTGAGGAATGATACGGGATATTTTTTTTTATCTATCTTTTCCAGCAGGGCCAGCGGCGTGGTTTGTATGTTGTGGTTATACTGCAGTTTAAATTTCGAGAAATTACCCGTGTAGGTCACAAAATCGGAAAGAGCCACCGGCACATCAATACAGGGCTTTTGCAGCGTATCGGCAGTGATATGACAGGGGAATAAAAGTTTTTGGCAACGCCTGGTCTCTGCTGTCAGCAAGGAATCATCCTCATCAGGGTTTTCAAAAAAAATATCACACATTACATATGTATGTGCATTACCATTATCGGCCAGTATTTTAAAAAACCGGGCTAATTTCTTTCTGTCTGTAATAGCAATTTCTCCATATTCGGCAGGATCACTTACCAACTTCTGATCGCGTGATACATTTATAAAAACAAAATCCTGATCAATACGGGCACTGTTTTTAAACAGGCTTGTTTCCAGTGAATTTACCTTATTTAAAATACCTTCATCAGCGGCAGAAGTATAAGAACTGTTTGTGATGAGCCATAAAGCAATAAATAAAAAAATACCATGCAGTACCGAAACGAAAAACTTAACATGCCTTTTTAAAAACTTCATAATGCAAAAGATATGGTTCTTAACAGTAGGTTTCACATAAATCAACTACAAAAAATGGTAACCAAAAACAGCGTAGTGTCTCATTTTGAAAAGTTGTCAGGTTGAGCCTGGCGAAACCGGGGCTTTATTAGACAAACCCGTCTTCGACTAGTTCAAACTGATACACTAACAAAAATAGTCTGTTTTGACCGTATGCAGTTGTTGGGTTACATTATTCTCTTATTACTTACATTTGCCGTCTAAAAACTCATCATGAAAACATTGGTATTCTTTTTAACTTCTTTACTCGCAGTGTCACTGGGCAATGCACAAACATTAACTACGCCTCAACCATCACCTACGCAAACAGTGAAACAGAATTTTGGCGTTGGGTCTATTGAATTAAGTTACAGTCGTCCTGCAAAAAAAGGCAGAAAAATAATGGGCGACCTGGTGCCTTTTGGTAAAGTATGGCGCACCGGTGCCAATTCCGCCACCACACTAACTTTCAGCGAAGATGTAACTATTGGCGGTAAAGAAATAAAAGCAGGTAAGTATGGTTTATTAACTATACCCGATGCAGGCAAATGGACGATCATTATTTCTAAAGATATTAATGTGAACCAGCCTTCCCTGTACAAACCCGAAAATGATGTAGTACGTGTGCAGGCCGATGCCGTTGCCACGCCTTTTACCATTGAAAATTTTACGATCAACTTTTCAGACATTACAGGCAGCAGTTGTAACCTGGAATTGATGTGGGAGAATACTTACCTGCAATTTGCTATTACCACCGGCACCGATGCCAAAGTAATGAAGCAGATAGATGAACTGATGAACAAGGATAACAAACCTTATTTTAATGCGGCATCTTATTATTACGATAATGGTAAAGACATGAGCCAGGCTTTAAGCTGGGTAAATAAAGCTTTGGAAACCAACAAGGATGCATTTTATATGTACCTGTTAAAAGCACGCATTCATAAAAAATTAGGTGATAAAACAGCCAGCAAAGCTGCAGCTATTGCCTGTATAGAACTGGCTACAAAAGCTAAGAACGATGATTATGTAAAAATGGCTACTGAATTGATAGCCGGTTTATAATTTGTCAGCATAAATTAATGTACGTCAGGCAGCAACCTCTACATTACCTAACAAAATAGTAATGACAGGAAAATTGAAAAATGCATTTTATATTGTAGTATCAAAATTAACTGTAGACTAAAATGAAAAAGTATTTCCTGCGTTTATTGATCATGCTGCCCGCTACCATGCTGGTAAAATGCAGTTTTAGCCAGATCGTAAATATGGAAAGCAAGCGCTACCAGACTGATACCACCGGCTGGGCCGGCAGCGCAACCGGAAACTTTGCCCTAACCAATTACGGTCAGAAAGTGTATGATGTTGACGCTAATGTGCATGCACAATACAAAACCAAAAAAAGCCTTTATCTTTTATTGGGTGGTTACGGTTTTTTAAAAGGAGATAACCAATCTTTTGTTGATCACAGCTTTCTTCATTTTCGTTATAATTATAAACTTACCAATGTAGTAAGGCTGGAAGCATTTACACAGATACAGCAGAATGTAATAACTAAAATACAGTTCAGGTATCTTATTGGTGCAGGTCCAAGATTTAAAATAATTGGCAGCCAAAAATTAAGATTATATTTTGGTTCACTATCCATGTATGAAATAGATAAAGAGGCAGACAAACCTAACCCAGTACATGACTGGCGAAACAGCAGTTATCTTTCACTTACCTTTTTACCAAACAAACAAACAGAGTTTACCACAACTACTTATTACCAGCCTGTATTGTTTGATATTGGTGATTACAGGCTGTTGAATCAAAGTACATTTAAGATAGCTGCCAGTAAAAGAATTGCCGTGGTTATCAACTGGAATTACCAATACGATGCCTCGCCTGCTCCAGGTGTGCCAACAGATACCTATAACTTAAGCACAGGTATAGAAGTGTCATTATAAAAATGCTGCCACAATTTAAATAACCTATTCATAGCATATTATTGAAAAACATGAAAGCAGCTTTTTAAAAAGGCATGGTAATTGATTTGTATTTTACAGATCACTTAAACCAAAAATAATTTTTATGAAAAAGATCATGGTAATAATGTCGGTTTTGGTTGGATGTACAGCCATATCCTGCAATAATTAAAGTGAAAAGAAAGATGAAAAAGCAATCAAGGAGCAACGGGTAGAAACAAAAAAGGATGCAGTAATTGAAGTAACTCTGCCTCCTCCACCTCCGCCACCGGGAAAGATTGTAATAAAGGCTCCGCCCTTACCTCCTTTACCACCGCCTCCACCTCTTCCGAAATTTAAGAAAAAAGGATAAAACCAATAACCATCTTTTCAAACCTGAGCGTTTGAAAAGATGGTTTTATGCACATAAAACTCATAAAATTCACCGAAGAGAAGCATACTTATGCTGATAACAGGAATAGTTTTTTATAACTGATCATTCACAAAGTTTTATAGTATCTGTGGTCTTGCTGCTAATCAATATCTTATTTATTTTTCCGGCCTTGTTATAATAAAAAATGAGTGTGCCATATCCCATTTGAAAAGCATCCCAGTTTGTATCCTTTAATTTAGGATATCCCAACAAGTTGAAAAGGCTGCTACGGTTTGCACCCATTAACGGTGGGGATAATTTACCCCTGAATTTTTCCCCTATCTCTATGTAACGCCGTTCTGTATAAAAAATAATATCCCTGTCTGTATAAAACACACCTGCACACCTGGAAGTTGAATCCCGTAATATAATTTCTGTAAAACAGGGAAGTGTGGTTTGTATTTCGCCAATGGCAGACTTTGGATAAAGATCATTTACCGTACCAGCCATAACATCTGCTGAAAATGGTGGGCATACTACAGTGGTTTTTAACTGGGCTATGATTACCTGTCCGGAAATGATCATGAAGATAAAAACTAAAAGAAAGTTTTTCATAAAGCTTATTTAAGTTTACGCAAAGTGCAAATCGGGAATTAATGAACTAATATATCAAAAATCTTGCTACGATTGCTTTTGTGTAAGTAAAATTTAGTCCTGGTCAGTATAAAAGTTATTGAAGTCTCCGGCCAGACTTTTTGTTCATTAATATGTGAATCATGTAAGTATTTTAAAGCACTATGTAATAGGTCTTCAATTTTATTTGCTCAATTTCATTACCTGGATCTTTCAACAACAAACATTCGTTATGCATCAGACTGAGGTAGTAAAACCCATTGACATCAGGGGAAATTACAATAACAAAACAAAATTTACCTGTTTCATACAGCCAGGTGATTTAAATGATGCTATAATTACCAGTAACACTTATCTTGCTGCTGAAAGAATGTATAATACTACAGTTAATAAAAATGCAAACGACATTATAATTATGCAGGATTTATTTGGTGCGCTCGATTATTAAAAAACTAAACCCGTTAATAACTATGACAATTCTATTTAACACAGACAACAATCTGACCGTACATGATGATTTCAAAAATAAGTTAAGCAATCATCTTTCAGAAAAACTGAACCGGTTCAACGAACATATAACGAGGCTGGAAGTACATCTTTCTGATGATAATGGCCACAAGACCGGGCTGAATGATAAAAAATGTTTGTTGGAAGCAAAGGTAGAAGGAAGGCCGGCGGTAGCCGTTTCTGCAGGAGCACAAAATTATGAACTGGCAGTTGCTGCTGCTGTTGATAAATTAAGATCTTCTTTGGATAGTATATTCGGACGCATGCAAAATCATTGATGCAGGTAAATTAATATCAGGAAGACCGTTTATACTTTTTGCAAATAAATGCTGTAAAAAGAACAGTTGTATTCATTATATATGGAACTACTTAATCTGCGTCAAAGCAGGTACTATGGGTTGGAATGTGCTTTAAACTGGTTTTTTTATTTATATCTTTTAATTTTTCATAATTGCTTCTACCTGGATTTTCTGTTACATTTAATACATGAATCAACCCAATTCTATACAGACATTCCTTGGCCAAACAGACATTTATCTTATAGACCAGATTATTAAAGAGCGCTACCACCCTGCTGAAAAAATATTAGATGCAGGTTGTGGCAGTGGTAGAAACATGCACTGGTTTTTACAAAATGGCTTCCTTATCACCGGCATAGACCCTGATGAAACAGTAATACATACTTTACAAAAAGCTTACCCGAACATAGCTGCAGACCATCTATTGGTTTCAACCATCCAGGCAAACAGTTTTGCGGATGACCATTTTGATCATATCATCTGTAGTGCTGTCTTGCATTTTGCAAACAGTACTGGAGCTTTTAAAAATATGCTGTCATCAATGGTTCGTGTTTTAAAACCAGGTGGAACTTTATTTATCAGGATGACTTCTGATATTGGCATCGAAGATAAAATAGTGCCTGTGGGTGAAGGCGTATATCTACTACCAGATGGCAGTAAGCGCTTTTTGCTAACCAGGTCTTTACTGGTTGATTGTATGCTGCAAAATAACCTGTTTTTTGTGGAGCCGCTTAAAACAACAAATGTTGATGACATTCGCTGTATGAGTACTTTGTTATTGCAAAAGAATTTTGCATAACAGGTATCTGTTATATACAGTTTACCATACCGAATTGTCTTACATTTGCAGGTAAATGCTTATCATGAAACAACTGATTTTTACGCTGTTTATATTTTTTAATACAGCTTTGGTGAATGCTCAAACTAATATTAAATTATCAGAAGTCGGCAGCCATATTGGCGACAGTGTAACCGTTTGCGGTAAAGTATCTGATATACGCTATTTTGAAAATAGTGCTAAACAGCCTACTTTTTTAAACATAGGTGACAAATATCCTGATCAACAGCTTACGTTGGTTATTTGGGGTGAAACAAGGAAATTATTTACCGGAAAAATTGAGGATATGAAAGAGAAAGACATTTGTATAACCGGTCGTATCATTTTATACAAAGAAAAGCCTGAGATCGTTATTGCAAGGCCTGAAGAGATCGTAGTTCAATAATTTCCCGAACAGGTAAAATATTAATACCCCCTTGCAAAAAATTTAATTCCGTTTGCGGTTATTATCTGCGAACCGGTTTTCATACTACCACTGTACTGTTCAAATGATGAATAATAGGTCATGGTAAAACGGTCGATGCTTTTAATTTTTCCACGAAAGGCTTTATCCTCAAAAGATCCGTAGTAGGTAAGTGTTGTTGATCCTACATTCTTTAATTTACCACGCAGGTCAGCATTTTCGTAGGAAGCATACCAGGTAACGGCCTCCCTTCCAATAGCCTTAACAAATCCACGGAAAGCCGCATCATCAAATGAAAGATAATAATCCAGGCTTTGTGACCCAATCGCTTTTAGTTTTCCCTTAAGTGATTCATTTTCGTAAGAAGTATAATAGGTCAGCAAAGTCCTTCCAATATATTTTACTTTGCCACGTAATGCTTCGTCATCATTTTGAGTATAGTACTCTACCCTGCCAACATAAGGAACCAGGTCGCCATTATAATTTTCCTGGTAACCGATGTATTTGTCAAATCCCCATTTGCTTATATTGCCCTCTTTAGTTACATATACCTGCACATTTTCATCTAAACCAAAAGCAAAAACATCAAAATTACCGCTGCCGGTAATAGTAATTTTAGAAATGTTTTGACCAAATGCTGTATTAAGTACCAGGATTGTAGCTGCGGCAAGGATTAATTTTTTCATAAAAAATGTTCAGTTATTACTTTATAAAGATACTATAGATTTTATACAAACAAAAATTGTAATCTTTCGGTTATCTTAAAGCAGGAGATTTGATTATTTTTACCTGGTTCTTTATTAAATACAAACCTAAGCAGTTAATCATGTATAGAATTTTAATTATTGCCGCATGCTTCATTTCCTGTAACCAGCCGGTGTATAAAAACCCGCATATCTTAATTGAAACACAGCTTGGAGATATTGAAGTGGAACTCTTTCCGGACCAGGCACCTAAAACAGTAGCAGCCTTCTTATCATATATTGATTCGGGCTATTATAACAACACATCCTTTTACCGTGTTTTAAAAGGAGATGAATTACCTTCTGACAATAATACCGGCATAATCCAGGGAGGGCTTTGGCAAACTAATCCAACAAAAAAAATTACCATCCCAGGTATTGTGCATGAAACAACTAAACAAACAGGCTTAACCCACCAATCCGGAACCATTTCATTGGCACGAACAACGCCCGGATCGGCCAATACCGAATTCTTTATTTGTATTGGTGATCAAAGTCCGCTTGACTATGGCCGGCGTGGAACTGAAGATGGTCAAGGGTATTCGGCCTTTGGCACTGTATTTAAAGGTATGGATATTGTTAGAAAAATTCAGGCTAAAAAAAGCCATGGCGATAAATTTGATGAAAAAATAACTATCAATAAAATAACAAGACTTTGAGTAAGATGCTGTTGAACCAAAATTCATTTTAAACATTTCAACAGCCATTTTGTTTTGTTTTTGAAGTCATACACATACTATATGCAGATCAAAAAATACCATTTATACTTATTGCCTGTCATTGTGCTGCTTAATGCCTGTTCCTTCAGTGAAAAAACAACGGAGTGTTATTTAAAAGAAGCAGGTAATAAAAGCTATGACATGATTGCCGTACCGGGTGTACCATTTACTGAAGCAGGCTGGGACAGTACCATGAAAGCCAGGGTATATTGGTCTAAATATTTGTATGATAAGGGCATTGCAAAAAATATCATGTACTCAGGTTCATCGGTTTACAGTCCCTATTACGAAGGAGAAATAATGGCTTTATATGCTGTTGCCATTGGCATTCCCAAAGCGCATATTTATACCGAAACAAAGGCCGAGCACAGTACAGAGAATTTATACTACGTGTATTTAAAATCAAAAAAACTGGGCTTTAGCAATATAGCCCTTGCTACCGATCCCTTTCAGGCAAAACAGCTAAAAAGGTTTGCCAGGATTAAGATTAATAGTAATGTAGGCCTAATACCCATTGTATTTGATACGTTGAGAAAAATACAGCCTTACATGATTAATCCAGAAATTGATTATAAAGAGGCGTACAATAGTAATTTTAAAACTCTTAAAGAACGCGAATCTTTCTGGAAGCGGTTGAGGGGCACTATGGGCAAGAATATTGATTACAATGCCTATTGATAGCTAATGTTTTTCCTTTACAGAAAAAGTTATTTTTTTATAACCCCAGTATATATTTATAGTTCCATCACTGCTTATGCCATACTGCAGTTGCTCCGAAACCGTTTTAACATCCTGCTCGCTAACCGGAACCCGCAGTACATCATCTGCTTCCTCATATTTGAATGCACCCCACTGATCCCAGGTTTTATTAAAAATGATGACCCATTTATTTTCCTGCACCAGGATAAAAAAACCATACTTACCCTTTGGTAAATTTTTTCCTTCCACGGTTACATCTTTATCTACTTCAAAAACAGTGGCTTCATTGGCACCTGCACGCCAAACCTTGCCAGGCAATGGTTCCAGGTCTGTACCAATGGTTCTTCCTTTTACCGAAGGCTGACTGTAATTAATAATAATAGTTGTCTCTCCTACTTTTTGTGTAGTTGTTGCGGGCGGACTTGGCCGTTTGGATTTATCTGTCTGGGCATTTGCATTAGATGCTGTAAATAATAAGAGCCCAATCAGGGTTACAGAAAAAAAGTACTTCATTGAATTATAATTTTAGCTAAAAAAAAATTATACTTAGCTGTTTTCAAAGACAACAGGCAGCATATTGAAAATGGAAGTTAGCTAATTTTTGAGATGGATGATTATGCAGGGCGTATAGCACAAAAGTCATTTATAAAGTTGCAGGGCTGCTAAGGCATACTGAAAATTTCAACTTAGCCTTTCCCAGGTAATTTCCTCTGCAAGAGTACCCGCATCATCCAGCACTACATAAGCAGCATAAGCTATTGATTCCAGTTTAGCTGCCCTTCTTACCAACAGGTCAATTTCAAAATCGCTGAGTTTGTAAGGCCTGTGGGGATTTATAAAAGTTTGAACCTGTACCAGGATATGCTCCATCCGGCCGGTTGCCGTCAAGCCCTCTTTATTTGCCTGCAGGGATACTTTTGATATATTGGAATAGCCATTTTCTACCAGCCATTTTTCAACATGATTTTCACCAGCCTGGTCAATTTTAGATAACCCGGAATTTTTCATACTTGTTTTAATTTCAGAACCAAATATATGGTTTTATTGAAATAAACAAGTATTTATACGGTCATAAAATAGTAATTTCTACATTGAGTTAACAATTAATAGTATTAATTATTAACAAGTTACAAAATCTAATTTGGTATCAGTCCAATGGGAATAATGATCTCCCACCTGTTTTTAACAAGCAGATTTAACAGGTCGGTATCCAGTAAATGTGAAAATCGGATGCCAAAGCTTACCGGGAGTGCATTCCATATTTTGGTATCAAAATAAATTTCGGCCCCTGTACTCCGGCTTTTTATTTCGGTAAGTATATTATTTACCCTTGCTTTGGCACTGGTATGGTCATAAAATGCATTCGCCCTTATCCGTTGAAAAAAGAGCAGGTTGGCAAAACCCCAGTCGGGGTAAATAATGGGAAAATGATAGTTCACGCCCAATTTATACATACGCCTTGTACTTAAAGCCTCATAACCGCGGGAGTAAGAAAAATCTTTGCTGAACAGGTCTGGCAGCGTATCCCTTATTTGATAAGCTGTATTGATTACCAAGCTATGGGTGGTAAATAAACCCGGAAAATAAAAAGATGCATGCGCCACAAATTTGTGGCTGTTGCTGAAATTGAATGCATCCCTGTAGTTTAAAGAAAGCGACTGGGCCCAGCGTGGATTTATATGTTGCTTTGCCTGCTGGCTAACATTACTGAAATTTAAAAAGGCATTCATATAATCAATGGCCTTATTGGTAAACACATTTTTACCAACGCCCCGGTAATAATATTGCTCCACATTATAACCGCCACCAAAATTTATATACTTACTTGTTTGTCCACCAACAAAACGCAATGGAATTGAAATACCAGCTTTTACAGTTGCCACATTAAAGCTTACTGTTTTACCAAAAGCGGTATCTACCGTGCGGTTAAAACTTTCTTCGGCACCTAAATTTAATATGGGGAACCAACCCGCAAATGCACTGTTAAAACCAAAAGTGTGGCTCCTGTCTGTCCGGTTGTAAGTGTAGGTAATATTGTTACTGAAACTGCTGAGCACATTGTCGCTGTAAAAAGTATAACCAAATTCAGGATCATTAATTACGGGCCGCCAACTATGAAAATTAAAAAGATGCAATGATTTACGGTATCGGGTTATTTGATTTTTTATGCTGCCGGTTGGCTGTTGTTCAAAGCTACTGTCATTTAAAGTATATAAAGCGCCTTCGTCTTTAAAACTGCTCATTGAATCAGTATAATAACGATTGCTTACTGCCAGGCTGAATTCGTTTTGATTCCATTCCTGCTGCGAAGCGGCAATTTTTACTATCCTGTTTCCGCTGGCTGTAAAAGCAGCTACCACTATATCTCCCTGTGAATTTACCGACGCCCCATACATACCATTATTATTGTTAGTAACCCTGAATATTTTTTTATTGGATAACGATACTGCAAAAGTTTTATCAGCATTGTCATTCATAGCAGTAAAAAAAACAGTATCATCTTTTACACATGGATAACCAATTACATTAAAACTAAAGTTAGTAAGATTATACATTCCACCTGTGTTCAGGTCAATTTTCATCAGCACCATATTGCCTTGTGGATTTCTTGCTGCAGAAACAGCCGTATTGGAATTTATATATTTTGTTTGTGTAAAGAAATAGTTGCGGGGATTAGGAATTCTCCGGATCAGTTTACCAGTTAAAACATCAAGCCGGCAGAGGTTATTACTGCCATCTGTATGTACATCAACCGCAAGTATTTCTGTTCCGGTAGCATTAATATCTGGCGAAAAATACCTGGATTTATACGTAACCTGTCTTTGTTTGCCGGTATAAATATCAAGTATCTTTATTACACTGTAATCCCTGTTTGCCCACCTGGCATCCGACTGGTATGCAGCATACACGATCTTTCCGTTTTTGTAAGCATAATAATCATCTATGCCAATATCCCTTACCCCGAGTTTTGTTTCTTTTCCTTTTGATAAGATATAAAAAGCATTTACTTCTTTGTAAGATTTTTTTGTTACCAGTATGCTGTCATCATTTATATAATTTGGAAATTCATAATCAACTACATTGTTTTTTTGTTCTTTAGTAAGAAAGGTGAATCCTGTTGCTGAAGTTGTTTTAACAGTAAAAGATTTTTCTTTAAAATACTGCATGGCATCCTGTCTGAATTGTTTATAAGATTTGCCTGAGTATCTTTCAACAGCCCGGTTAAAAGGATAAAATACGCCCCTGAATCTTACTGCATCATTAGTAACCTTATGCCAGAAATCCTGGCCATATTTTTCATAACCATACGCGGTTAATTGGTATCCCAAAGCATAATGATCAGGCGTAAAATCCTTATAAGAACCATTCCTTAATTTCATCCAGGAATAATTTTTATCAGCCAGCCACAAAGATTTAAAGCCATTATAAAATGATGGCATCCTGCCCCTACCCTGCGCACTTACAAGCGTTTCCTGCCAAACAGCATCCCCTTCAAAAAAATAATCCGGCACCGTCATACCATTGGCGAGTAGTTGTCCCTCCTGTCCCAGGAAAAATGAAAACACTTTAGTGAAACCCTTATTAAAATTGCTGAACTGCTGCATATGCCGGTTCTCATGAATGATGAGGTTGTCATCCCATCGCAGGCTGCCGGTGGAGAAATTATCCTGTGGCGGAATCATATAAAATTCGCTCATTAAAGGCGCCAGTCTTACATAAGCATTTGCAAGGGTAGTTTGGTTTTGCAAAACAATGTTCCATTTCCTTTGTTTGCCGCCAATTGTTTTAGCCGTAGTATCACCCAACAATTTCATGATATTGGCGATACGGTTTGCCTGGCTGTCTAACCCTGCCGGAAAAATTACCCTGGCCTTTTTTGTATTAACCTGTTTCCATTTAACGGAAGACGGGTTGCCGCCAAAATTTTGGGCCAATGCAGCAGTAATAAAAAAAACAAATAAAAAACTTAGAGTTATAAAGCGCATATAAACCTTTGATTGAAGTTAGTGAAAGAAACCATAATCAATCGGTAGCCTGTTTAACGGAAATCTTTCTGTACCTTATCTTTTTTACAGAAAAATGAAAAAATACTAATTTAATCCTGCAAAACAGCTCTATTTTTTAAATTTAAGCTTAGTCTGAAAACAAAATACAAATACCAGAATAAGTTTAGTATTTTCGGATTAAAATTACCTTTATGAAACTTTTTGTTGCCGGACTACCTTATGATTTAGACGATGCCGAATTGATGGAAATATTCGAAAAATTCGGAACGGTTGTAACTGCAAGAGTAGCCATGGACAGGGATACTGGAAAAAGCAAAGGATTTGGTTTTGTTGATATGCAAAATGCAGAAGAAGCCAAAGATGCCATTGAAAACCTGAAAGACATTTCGCTTGGAAAAAAACCATTGATCGTAAAAGAAGCCGAAGAAAAGTCTGGTCCTCCAGGTGGTGGCGGGTTTAAACCAGGTGGACAAAACCGGGGAGGTTACAGCGGCGGCGGTGGCGGAAACCGCAGGGGATATTAAGATTGATAAAAGAGCATCGTTGCCTGAAAAAATATTTTAACAGCAGATCTTTTCTGCTGTTTTTTTATGAGGCATTACCTGTAACTTTCTCTTCTTAATAAAGTTTTAATGAAAGTAGCTTTAACCGGTGCTGCAGGCCATTTAGGCGCTGCTATATTACAGGAACTTGCTAACAGGGATATCCCGGTTAAAGCATTGATAAGAGGCAACGATACCCGTTGCTGCATTGGTTTACCAGTTGAAATTGTAAAAGGCGATATGATGGATGCTGCCGTGCTCTCTATACTTATGCAGGATTGTGACACCGTAATTCATTGTGCTGCGTTGATATCCGTAAATGGCGATCCCAGTGGCCTTGTTCATAAAACAAATGTGGAAGGCACACAATTGGTTGTTAACAATGCCCTGCAGGCAGGCATAAAAAGATTTATTCACATCAGTTCTATTCATGCTTTTCAACAAAAGCCTTCTTTGGAAATACTGGATGAGCAGCGTGTACCTGTTACTGAAAAAGGATTTGCTTACGACCGCTCAAAACTGGCTGGCCAACAAATTGCACTGGCTAATAAGCAGGGTATGGAAGTATTGGTTGTTCACCCAACATCAATTATCGGCCCATACGATTTTAAACCCTCGCTCATGGGGAATGTAATTATAGATTTATGCAAAGGCCGCCTGCCATTTATTTTTAATGGTGGATTTGATTTTTGCGATTGCAGGGATGTGGCAAAAGCCATTGTAAATGCAACAACCATGGGCGATCCGGGAGAATGCTACCTGCTTGGCGGAAAATGGTATAGCCTGAAACAACTTGCTCAGTTTTTAGCAACAGCAGCTTCAAAAAAAATAAAACCCGTTGCTTTATCTCTTTTTATGGCAAAGCTTGCATTACCATTTATAAAAGGTATTGCAGTCATAAAAAAACAAGAGCCCCTTTATACAGTTGAAGCATTGGATGCCTTGTTTACCGGCAACCGTTTGATCAGTAGTGCAAAAGCTAAAGCGGCTTTACATTACACAACTCGGCCCTTTGAAGAAACCATGCATGATACATTCCATTGGTTTAATAATAATGGTTATCTTGATTAAAATTAAAACTACCAAACCGAACTGCTTTCTGCTATGCTGATCTCCTTTTCAACTTACCAGGTTATTTTTTATGTATGGATCGGAATTGCAGTTTGCATATTTTTTTTACTGCAGCAGGTTGTTGCGCCCTATGGCCGGCATACCACTACCAAATGGGGGCCACAAATTGATAATCATCTTGGCTGGCTGCTGATGGAATTACCGGCATTGCTGATCATGCTGTTTTTTTTTACAAAGAATTTTGCTGCAGGTAATGTACCCATTGAACTGATGATCGGTTTATTTTGCCTGCACTATTTTAACCGCAGTTTTATTTTTCCTTTCAGGTTGCATACTCGTGGAAAAAAGATGCCGGTGCTGATCATGGCTTCCGGCATATTCTTTAACTTCTGCAATACTTTTTTACTGGGATATTATTTTACTCATTTTGCAAACTACGACATGAGCTGGCTAACAGGCAGCAGGTTTATTGGAGGAGTGATTATATTTTTCTGCGGACTGTGGATCAACTGGAAAGCAGATAATATCTTAATTCATTTACGCAAGCCCGGCGAAACAGGTTATAAAATACCTGAAGGCTGGTTATTTAATTTTGTGAGCTGCCCGAATTTACTGGGTGAATTAATTGAATGGGCCGGCTTTGCAATACTCTGCTGGAACATGCCTGCCCTGGCTTTTTTTATCTGGACAGCCGCAAACCTGCTACCCAGGGCCATGGCGCATCACCGCTGGTATAAGAAAAATTTTGAGAAATATCCGGCAGCGAGGAAAGCTGTACTTCCTTTTATTGTTTAAGGACTAAACACCCGCCATTCATTTTCTAAAATGGCCATTTCAACCAGGCTTAAAAATTCATTATTAAACCAAAGTACATCACGGGAAACACCTTCAATACTGAAACCGCTTTTTAAATAACAGTTCAATGCTGCTTTATTATTTTCGTAAACACCCAGGCTGATGCGGTGCAAGCCCAGTTCTTCAAAACCAATATTTACAACCGCTTTGGTCATTTGCTGACAAATTCCTTTTTGTGTTGCAGCAGGGTTAACCAATACCCTGCTTATGCGTGACGACCTGTTCTTCCAGCTTAAGCCGCCTAATGAAATATGTCCAACTACATCGCCGGTATCCATGTCAAGAGCCTTATATACAAAGGCGTCAGACTCATTGAGCACATTGGTATCCCTGATATACCATTCCAGGCTTTTTATTGTTAAAGGGAAACTAAATAAGGACCCCGACCATTGTATCAACAATTCTTCGGTATCGATCCAGTCAATTAATTGTTGAAAATCGTTTTGTTCAAAAGGCTCCAGTTTAATCATCCAGGTTTTGCTTTTTTTTTTCAAAGCGAATGTAAGACTAAATGTATAAGGAAAAGAAGTTTGCTTAACACGGATGCATTTCAAATTGTCGAGCAGCAAGTGGTTGGTGGAGACACCAACCACGGCCCACCTCGGTCGGTGTCCCCACCGACCGAAATAAGGGTGACAATTTGAAATGCATTCCCTACAATTGCTGATCATTGAAAGGCTGGAAACGTTTTCTGAAGACTTATTTTAAATATTTATCAAACCAATCCACAAAATTCTTTTCTTCTACTTCCCGGTTAGGCCAGCCATGGCTGCCACCTTCTTTAATAATTAAATTACAGGCAACATGTACTGCTTTAAGTTTTGCAATCATCGATTCTGCCTGCTGTTTGGGAACCAACATATCTTTATCGCCATGAATGATCAATACCGGCGGATCATCTGCACTTACTGCATTTACCGGAGAAATTTCTGCGGCAATTTCCAATCTCTTTTTTATATCAGTTATGGATACATAAGTGCGGGTGGTATCATTCCATCTCTTAAAATCAAATGCTGCTGCCACACCGCTTAAAATCAATGCTTGCTGGTTTATAGTACCGGTTGCATTTGGCCCGCCATAATTTATAAAATCGGTAGGTGGATAAAACACAGCAGCAGCCTGTACCCTGCTGGAAACCTTATCTACCGGATCTGTTGATTTTGGCGTTACGGTTTCATCTGCTGTTGCAATCATCAATGATAAATGTCCGCCGGATGAAGAACCGGTGATACCGATCTTATCTGGATCAATTCCATATTCCTTTGCATTAAATCTTATAAACCGAACTGCTCTTTTCAAATCAATAACCTCGTCAGGAATAGCATAACGTGGCTGGCAGCCTACCATTACACCAAAAACGGTATAGCCACTCTCAACATACATATTTGTCTTGTTGGAAAAACCTTCTCTCATTCTTTCTGAAGAAACCCAGTTACCGCTGAGCACACTTATGATGGCTTTTCCGTTTGTTTTTCCTTTTGGCGTAAGCCTCATCATAGTTAATGCCATACCATCTTTACGGCCATAAATAATTTCAGTTTTTGTATAGCTTAAGCTATCCTGGGCTGTCGTACTTAAACTAAAAACAATAAGAAAAGAAATAATTAGATACCGCATAATGAATATTTTAATTGATTTTATTCAAACAACGCTGCCTGCGGATTGTTTGAAGCTGGTGGCTCCCATTGCATTTCAATGGATTTATTAAAGTCGGCCAGTTTATTACCAAGCGCTTTCCACCCCATTACTTCCACCACTTTTGTTATTTTAATTTTTGCTTTACGCAATTGTGCTCCCCGGCCGCTTTGCATGGCCAGTATTGGCTCAGCATCCGTAGTAACAGCTTCCAGGTAATTGCCATCGCCCTCCTTAATAAATAAAAATTTATTGTGTAAGGTAGACGTTTCAATTTTAAAACGCTTTACACTATACTGTACTTTTTCCTTATCAAAATATACGGCTGTTATAATTTTTTCCGTATCAAATTTTTCTATCAGCAATACTTTTTCAGTATCAAAACGCTGGGTTAATTCCTGGTCGGTTACCTGGTAATTACCATCGGTGTAAATAACAAGTAACCTGTCTTCTGCTTCAAACTTGCCCAGGTAATCTCCTTTTTCATCTGTATTTAAACGGCCAAACTTATTATCAAACCAAAGCTTTTTGGCATCCAGTGTTGAGTTACCGGCTTCTTTAAATTTAACCGATTTAATGGGGTATTTGGTAACCTGGTTACCTATACTTCCCCTACCCTTGATATCCTGTTCTTCAAAATAAAAATCAAATTCCTTTTTGTGTGCGTTGCAATTCGGGCTCAATACGATCTTCACTACTTCGGCTTCGCCATTGGCATTGGCGGTAAAATAATGTACCCTACTTTTTTCGGAACCCTTTGTAAGTTCGTATTCCTTATCTCTGGTAACACCCGTTACATTAAACCGTTTGGAAAAACTTACACCTGTTTTACCATCTACGTAAATCATATTGTAAGTGGTTCTTTCATCATTTTTCATAAAGACAGCCACGTGCAAAATATCTTTTCCAATGAATACCTTATCAGATACTTTAACAACCTTCATGATACCGCCTTTTGTAAAAGCAATGATATCATCCAGGTCAGAAACCTCGGCCACCAGTTCATCCTTCTTTAAACCGGTACCAATAAATCCATCAGCAAAATTTGCATATATCTTAATATTTGCAATGGCAACCGATTTGGCCTGGATAACATCAAACTGTTTAATTTCTGTTTTACGTTCCCTGCCCTTTCCAAATTTTTTCAAGAGGCTTTCATAATAGGCAACCGCATAATCTGTAAGATTTGCCAGATCATATTTCACCTGTTTGATATCATCTTCCAAGCCCCTGATCTGGTTATTAAGCTCATCAATATCTAATTTATAGATACGCCGTACAGGTTTTTCTGTAAGTTTTACAATATCCTCACGGGTAATATCCCGTTTCAATAATTTTTTAAAAGGAATAAAGGCATTGTCAATTCCCTGTAGTACTTTCTCCCAGGTCTCATGCTTTTTTTCTAATTCTTTATAAATTTTTTCCTCAAAGAAAATTTTCTCTAACGATGTGTAGTGCCATTTTTCCTGCAGCTCTGCCAGTTTTATTTCAAGTTCTTTTTGCAGCAGGTTCTTCGTATTGTCGGTAGCGGCTTTCAGGAGTTCGCTTACTTTTAAGAACTGCGGTTTGTTTTTTACAATTACACAGGCATTGGGTGAGATACTTACTTCGCAATCGGTAAATGCATACAATGCATCAATCGTAATATCGGGCGAAATGCCCTGGGCCAGTTCAATAATTACCTCCACATCAGCCGCGGTATGATCTGTTACTTTTTTTACTTTTATTTTTCCCTGGTCATTCGCTTTTACAATGCTTTCCATCAACTGCGTTGTGGTAACGCCAAAAGGAACACTTTTTATGAGCAATGTTTTTTTATCCTGCTCCTCAATAATAGCCCTTACCCTTATTTTTCCACCCCTTACGCCTTCATTGTAATTGCTGGCATCCATGGTACCACCGGTTTGAAAATCGGGTAATATCTCAAACTTTTTTCCACGTAAATATTTTATAGACGCATCAATGAGTTCACAAAAATTATGTGGCAAAATTTTAGTAGCCAATCCTACTGCAATACCTTCGGCTCCCTGTGCCAGTAACAAAGGAAATTTCATAGGTAAGGTAACAGGTTCGTTTTTCCGGCCATCGTAACTTAAAGCCCAATCGGTTGTTTTTGCATTGAAAGCCACTTCCAAAGCAAATTTGCTAAGCCTTGCTTCAATATATCTTGGGGCCGCAGCGTCATCACCGGTGCGTACATCGCCCCAGTTACCCTGGGTTTCAATCAACAGGTCTTTTTGCCCCAGGTTTACCAACGCATCGCCAATAGAGGCATCGCCATGCGGATGATACTGCATACTCTGCCCAATAATATTGGCAACCTTATTAAACCTGCCATCATCCATTTCCTTCATGGCATGCAGGATCCTGCGCTGCACCGGTTTTAAACCATCTTCAATGGCAGGCACGGCTCTTTCCAGGATAACATAACTGGCATAATCCAAAAACCAGGTTTTGTATTGCCCGCCAATGCCGTTATCGGTGTGTTCGTATTCTTCTTTTGGTTTTTTACTGTTTGCCATCTTCTTAGCCCCATCGGGGCGCTATGTTTGTAGATATTATTTTATTTATCATTCACAGCCCCATCGGGGCGATATGTTAATTCAAACATCAATCATAAAATTCAAACAAATATTTTTCATCATATTCTATTTCAAATTTTTGTAAAAACTCTAAATATTCTTCTTTAAACGTTGCCTTTTTATGGTGCTGTGGTTGATTCAATATATAATCAACCACATTTTTTGATTGTGATTTTGAATAAGAAAACGCACCAAATCCTGTTTGCCAGGAAAATTTTGTTACAAATTCCCTGTCTTCAATAAATGCTGAGGAATTAGATTTTATATCTCTAACCAAATCAGAAACTGCAATATCCGGTTTCATACTAACCAGGATATGTGTATGATCAGGCATACAATAAATGGTATACAATTTTTGCTTTTTTTGGGCAATTATTCCCGAAATATATTTTTGCAATTCTTCTCTGAAATTTTCTTTAATAAATGCCTGTCTGCCCTTTACGGCAAATACAATTTGAATGTATAATTGAGAATAGGTGTTTGACATAATGTTACTATTTACTTTGTGTAAATATTTTAAGAACCAATTTTAACATATCGCCCCGATGGGGCTTTTATCATTATTATATTTTCCTTTTTTTCTACTGACATATCGCCTCTATGAGGCTTTTTGCTTCACCTCAAATTCTTTCATTTTACCTACTGTTCCCTGCACATCAAAAATATCCTGCGCAATCATCAATTTTAAACGCCATAACAAATACATATCACCGGTTGTGTTTTTTACTTTGGTAAGATGTGTATGAATAATTTTGGATGCCTTTTGCCAATCGCCTGTCACCAGCTTTTTTAATTCTACATCATAAAAATCATAACCTTCCTGTACTAATTTTTTTCCGCCTTCCAATAACCGCACACCCCTGTTCTCATTACAGAGTTTTGTCCATTCATCCGGATCAACCTCAAACTCACCGGGGGTTATTTCTCTCTCCAGTTTTTTTGCTTTTACAAATTCTCTTGCCGGTATCTCAAATAAATTTTCGGGATAAAACAGGTTGCCTTTTTCATTCAAAAAAGGAAGGTTGTTCAGGTACAGGATAAATACCCGGCCCTGGTAATCTTTTAACTGGCCCATCAGCCAATAGTAACTGCTGACATCATGTTTATTTTGTGCAGCCCATATCCAGATGATCTCCTCAGGGTTATTATTGAGTCGTTCTTTCAGTGCTTCTACTGTTTTAGCATCATTAACTTCGCCGTTGTTAACATGTCCATCATAATCTCCGCCCGCCAAAACATCATGCCACCATTTTTTGCGGGTTTCAATACCTTCGGCTGAATAAATATCCAGCAATGGTCCAACTGCATAATCATCTTTTATCTGAATAATATCTGCCCTTAATGTTTCGTCCAGGTCAAAACTTTTTTCTAACGCAGCAATGTCTGCTTCCTGGAATACGATATGGATCATTTTTAATTTTTACTTTTAATTTTTAATTTCTTCTTCTGTTAAATCTATCTCCACCTTCAAATTTTCAATAATAAAATCCTGCCTGCTGGGTGTATTCTTGCCCATATAATATTCGAGCAATTGCTGAATATGCGTTTCGGGCAACAGCATTACGGGCTGCAGTTTCATATCTTCTCCTATAAATCTGGCAAACTCATCCGGGCTTATTTCACCAAGGCCTTTAAACCTTGTTGTTTCCGGCTTGTTACCAAGTTTTTTGGTTGCTTCCTGTTTTTCTGTTTCGTTATAGCAGTAAATAGTTTCCTGTTTATTTCTAACCCGGAACAGCGGCGTTTCCAAAACATACACGTGCCCGTTCTTAACCAGGTCGGGGAAGAACTGCAGGAAGAATGTCATCAGCAACAGACGGATATGCAAACCATCCACATCCGCATCTGTGGCAAATACAATATTGTTATAGCGAAGGCCTTCATAGCCTTCTTCAATATTCAACGCATGTTGTAAAAGGTTGAACTCTTCATTTTCATAAACCACTTTTTTAGTAAGCCCGTAACAATTTAATGGTTTGCCCCGTAAGCTAAACACAGCCTGGGTATCCACGCTCCTTGCCTTGGTAATACTACCACTGGCACTATCACCTTCGGTTATAAAAATGGTACTCTCTTTTTGTTTCTCGGCACTTTTATCTTTGTCTTTACCTGATGCCTCATCATTGTAATGAAACTTGCAATCTCTTAATTTTTTATTATGAAGATTCGCTTTCTTGGCTCTTTCATTAGCCAGCTTTTTAATGCCGGCCATATCCTTACGCTCACGCTCATTTTGTTCAATGCGCTTTTTAAGAGCCTCAGCAGTTTCTGGATTTTTATGCAGGAAATTATTTAACTCTTTCCCTAAAAAGTCGCCAATAAAATTCCGCATGCTGGGGCCTCCTTCATAAACTGTTTGCGAGCCAAGCTTTGTTTTGGTCTGACTTTCAAAAACAGGCTCCTGTACCCGTATGCTCAGGGCTGCACAAACACTTCCACGAATATCAGAAGCATCATAATCTTTTTTATAAAACTCACGAATGGTTTTTACATACCCTTCCCTGAAAGCAGCCAGGTGAGTACCTCCCTGCGTGGTAAACTGTCCGTTCACAAAACTGTAATATTCTTCGCCATAATCACTCTCATGCGTTATCGCAATTTCAATGTCCTCACCTTTTAAATGTATGATGGGGTAACGGATCTCATCCTCATTGGTCTTGCGTTGCAGCAGATCAAGCAAACCGTTCTTGCTTACATATCTTTTGTTGTTGAGGTTCATTACCAGACCTGCATTCAGGTAGCAGTAATTCCAAAACTGGTTATCGAGGTATTCCTGTACAAAATGAAAGTTCTTGAATATCTTATCGTCGGGCACAAAAGTTACAAGAGTTCCATTATCTTCTGTTGTCTTTATTTCTTTGTGTTCCGTAGTTAAAACACCTCTTTCAAACTCTGCAGTTTTTTCTTTTCCATCACGAAAAGCGGTAACTTTAAAATAATTACTTAAGGCATTTACGGCTTTCGTACCAACACCATTTAACCCTACACTTTTTTGAAAAGCCTTACTGTCGTATTTAGCACCGGTATTTATTTTGCTAACCACATCCACCACTTTACCCAACGGAATACCACGGCCATAATCCCTGACGGTAATTGTTTTATCTTTAATATTTACATCCACATGTTTGCCATAACCCATGGTGTGTTCATCAATACAGTTGTCGATAACCTCTTTCATTAACACATAAATACCATCATCAGGACTGCTGCCATCGCCGAGTTTACCAATATACATACCGGGGCGTAACCTTATATGCTCTTTCCAGTCGAGGCTGCGAATGGACTCTTCGTTATAATCATGCTTTTCGTTCTCTGCCATTATTTAGTTAATACGTTAATCCGTTAATTGGTTAATACGTTTAAACGGATATACGGATCAACCATTTTATCGCTGCGAATATAACTGAATGGATGGATTTTCCTGCGGAGGGAATTATCCACAATTATTTTAAAAATGTTAGCAAAAGATGATCTGTCCTCAACTTTAATTTTTATATGACAAAAATTGGTTTTTTAACTGTTGAAAATCATAGGCCGGATTGAATGCTAGGCATAGTTTTACCAAAATTGACATTATGAAAATGAGTAAACCTACAGTGGCAGTGATCATGGCAATTGTGATGTTTTCCTGCAATTCAACAAAGATCACCTCATCTGGTAAGGCAGCCTCAGGACCGACAAAAGCCTATAAAACGATCCTGGTATGGGGTATTTTAACTGAAAAAGACAGCGTATTGAGATCGAAAATGGAAACGCACCTGGTTAATGATCTGTCAGGCAAAGGATACCGGGCATTTTCATCTATGGAAGTATATAAAAACAGGGCATTTAAAAAACTTTCAGAAAAGGAAGTTGTGGATGAATTTAAAAACACCGGTGTGGATGCCGTCATTACAATAGCATTGCTTAATAAAGAAAAAGAACAGGTATTTGTTCCGGCTGGTATCGTAAATAACGGTATGGAACTAAATCATATGGAGAAATATTATTCATCTGTGTACGATAGGGTTTTTAAGCCGGGATATTATGTAACAACAACAAATTATTTTTGGGAAAGTAATTTTTTTGATGTGGCTGCAGATAAACTGGTATATACAGCAAGAACGAAATCATTTGACCCATCATCAGCAGAAAGGCTTGCACATGAAAACGGGATGATCATTGTAAAAGATATGCTGAAGAAAAAAATTATCGTTGACAAAATACCGGCCACAGATCAGTAATTTTATACAATTTGACGGCAGCAGTAATACAGTAAATGATTTTTAATAGTAGCTTTATACAAATCATTTACATGAATCTTGATCTTTCCAACAAAACTGCCCTGGTATGTGGCAGCACACAGGGCCTTGGCTATGCAAGCGCTGTTGAGCTTGCCTTACTGGGTTGCCATATAGTATTAATGGCCCGTAATGAAGACAAATTAAAAGAAGCATTAAAAACACTTGATGTTTCAAAAGGGCAGCAACACCAATACCTTGTTGCCGATTTTGCAGATAACCATGCGGTTAAACAGGCCATTGATGGTTTTATAAAAAATAATACCATTCATATTTTAGTAAACAATACCGGTGGCCCACCAGGTGGCGCTGCATTAACGGCAACACCCGAAGATTTTTTAACTGCTTTTAATAACCACCTCATTAATAACCATAACCTTACTCAGGCGATAGTACCCGGTATGAAACAAGCCGGCTTTGGCAGGATCATCAATATTATTTCTACTTCGGTTAAAAGCCCCATTGCCGGTTTGGGCGTTAGCAATACTATCAGGGCTGCGGTTGCCAATTGGGCAAAAACCCTGGCAACAGAACTTGGCCCATTTGGTATAACCGTAAACAATGTGTTACCAGGTTTTACCAAGACCGTGAGGGCTGATTATGTGATCGCCTCAAAATCAAAAGCGGGTAATATAAGTGAAGCGGAAGTGATGAAGCAACTGGAAGCCGAGATACCCGCAGGCAGGATTGGCCAACCGGAAGAATTTGGTGCTGCTGTTGCATTTTTATGCTCACCTGCAGCGGCTTATATAAACGGTATTAACCTTCCGGTTGACGGAGGCAGGCTGGGATGCCTGTAATAATGTGTGTAAAAGATATTTAATAAAATTTCATTTTAGCAATTATATTGAATATTTTGCTGCCATTAAATAACTAAATTCAACTAAAATGAAATTAATCAGATTATCATCAGTGGTATTGCTGCTGGGAGCATTATTTTTTACGGGATGCAAGGGTAAATCAGCAAAAGAACTGATCGTAAACAAATGGAAACTAACCGAGGTTTCGGGCGAAGGTGTAAAAGACATGTCGGACGCAGAAAAAAAAGAAATGACAGAAAAATTCATCTTGGAACTAACTAAGGATGGTAAAGTATCTATGACCGGCATGGGCGAAACACCCAAGACCGGCAATTATACCGTAAGTGACGATGAAAAAACCTTACTCCTGACACGTGATGGAGATAGTAAGGCTGAACCACAGGATATTAACGAATTAAAAGCCGATAAATTAGTAATTACTTCTGTGAAAGATAAACTGAAACTGAGTTTTTCAGCTAAATAAACCCTGCACGGTTTTTGATAATAAACCGCTGTTCCTTTTACCAGTATATTTTTTGTACAGCGGGTAATTTAACTAAATAATAATACGTGATTTCGAATAAAAAAATTAATATTTAATTCATTTTAAAAGCTTTCCTTTAATCTCTGAATTTAAATCTAAAAACTAAAAAAAATGAAACTGACTAAATTGTTAATGGCAGTCGTAGTATCTGCTACCCTGTTTTTTGTAAGCTGTAAACCAAAGGATGCGGATATTAAAGCCGATGTTGAAAAAGCTTTAAAAGCCGACCCGATGATGATGAACACTACAGTTGATGTAAAAGACGGCGTTGTTACTCTCGGCGGCGAATGTAAGGACGATGCCTGCAAAACTCATTGCTACGAAACAGCAAAAGCTGTTAAAGGGGTAAAAGATGTTGTAAACAATTGTAATGTTACCCCGCCACCAGTTGTTGTTGTTCCCCCGGCTTCTTTAACAACAATGCTGGATGCTGCTACGCAACAAAAAGTAAAAGATGGTTTAAAAGATATACCGGGCGTTACGGTTGAATTTTCGGCAGACAAAGCTGTTTTAAAAGGCGAAGTTAGCGCAGCAAACAGGATGAAGATCATGCAAATGCTATCTTCTGCAAAAGTACTTTCTGATGTAAGCGGTTTAACCACAAAAAAATAATTTAATCAACTAAAAAAATAAATAAAATGGCATTACAGGAAAAATACGCTGAGTTATTGCAAACCGCTACCACATTGGGCGTTGCTAACCTGGCTTCAGCAGAACAGGCAGGCGTTTTACACGTTAGTGGTACTGCAAAAAGCACAGCAGATTATGATGCACTTTGGGCATTGTATGCAAAAATTGACCCCGATATGGCAAGCGGCGACCTGATGATGAATATTGATATCAAAGCAGATGCCGGTGCTCAATTAAAAGTAACAACCGACTCTACCAATTTAAACATCAGGAGCACGCCAAGTACCGAAGGCGAGATCGTAGGAAAAGCTGCGCACAATGAAATTGTTACGCTTGTTGAAAAAACAGATGATAGCTGGTGGAAGATCAGAACAAAAGATGGTGAAGAAGGATATGCTTATGCACAATACCTTTCTCCCGAAGCTTAGTTGATATAAAATTATACAAAGTCATCCCGTAAACACGGGATGGCTTTTTTATTTGTAGCTTTAATGCAAATTATTTTTTATGAAGCAATTGATCGTTTTCACCGGCCTGGTATTATTTACTGTTCAGCATTCCAACGCACAGTTCTTTAAAAAAGATGCTGGACTGGCACATACTTTTTCTATCGTTGCCCGTGACCCGGTAACAGGAGAAATGGCTGTGGGCGTACAAAGCCATTGGTTTAGCGTAGGTACGGCAGTAAGTTGGGGCGAAGCCGGTGTGGGTGTGGTGGCCACACAATCATTTGTAAATAAAAGTTATGGCATAAAAGGATTGGGCCTCATGAAAAATGGTAAGACCGCCCCGGAAGCCTTACAGGAATTACTTGCCGCAGATGAAGGACGGGAAGTAAGACAGGTTGCGATGATCGATGCCAACGGAAATGTAAATGCTTATACAGGTAAAAACTGTATCGATCATGCTGGTAATATTGTGGGCAAAAATTATTCGGTGCAAAGCAATATGATGCTGACTGATAAAGTTAACAGCGCTATGTCGAAAGCATTTGAAGGCAGCGAAGGAAAACCTTTGGCAGAACGGGTTTTACTTACATTAAAAGCTGCACAGGCTGCGGGTGGTGATATCCGGGGTAAACAATCGGCAGCTATTTTAGTTGTTGCGGGAAAAGCTAATGGCCAACCCTGGAATGAACGCCTGATCGATCTACGGGTTGATGATAACGTTGCACCACTGGTGGAAATGGATAGGTTGTTGAGATTATACCGTGCCTATGAACACATGGATAAAGGCGACCTGGCAACGGAAAAAAATAATATGAAACTGGCGATGGAAGAATATGGTGCAGCCATGAAAATGTTTCCAGAAAACCTGGAAATGCAATACTGGACAGCCATTACCCTCGCCAATAATAAACAGGTTGCTAAAGCATCGGCATTGTTACAAAAAATTTATGCAAAAGATGCCAACTGGCGGGAACTTACCAGGAGATTACCAAAAGTTAATTTATTAACCGTAACAGAAACAGAATTACAATTATTATTAAAGTAATTTAGCAAAAAAAACAGATGAAATTACTGAACAATATAATCACACCTATCTTATTTTCTCTTGCCATATTTTCCTGCACGGCACAAACAAAAACTGTTTTAACAGCAGATGAGTTTGAAAAAGAAATAACAACCAAAGAAAATATACAGGTGCTGGATGTAAGAACGCCCGGAGAATATTTTACAGGCCATATTAAAAATACACTGCAGGCCGACTGGAATGATAAAAAAGAATTTGACCGCCGCCTCAGTTTTATTGACAAGAACAAGCCCGTGTATGTGTATTGCCTGGCCGGTGGCAGAAGCGCTGCAGCAGCAGACAAGATGCGTAAAATGGGTTATACGGATGTGTATGAATTATCAGGCGGCATCAATGCTTGGCGTGCTGCCAATAAGCCATTGGAAGGCAACAGCACCGAAAAGCAAATGAGTATCGAGGAACTAAATACCGGCATCAATAAGTCAAAAATTGTGCTTGTTGATTTTGGCGCAAGCTGGTGCCCACCCTGTAAACAAATGGAACCCGTATTAAAAAGCTTCTCCGAAAACAATAAAGGAAAATTTACCCTGGTAAAAGTAGATGGCGGACGCGATCAGGATATTGTAAAGGAATATAAAGTTACTGCCCTGCCGGTGTTCATTATTTTTAAAGATGGTAAACAGGTTTGGCGTAAGGATGGCATTGCAACCGAACAGGAATTAGCTGAACAAATGAAATAGATTTTTAAGCGAATTATTCAACGGCACTTGAACAAACTGCAAAATAATGTACCCGAAAAACTGTATGGACTTGATCATTTAAGGGCATTTGCAATAATTATAGTCTTCCTGTTTCATTACCCTGGAGTAGCAGACCTGCCCAATTGGGCCTGGAAGTTTATAGATTTTGGTTGGGCGGGTGTTGACCTTTTTTTTGTTTTGAGTGGCTTCCTGATTGCGAAGCAACTTTTCGGAGAATTAAAAGCAACAAAGAGCATCTCTGTAAAACAGTTTTTTATAAAACGTTTTTTCAGGATCATCCCGGTTTACCTGGTTGTTGTTACTATATATTTTTTAGTTCCGGTGTTTAGGGAAAGAGAAAGTTTGCCTCCATTATGGAGGTTCTTAACTTTTACGCAGAACATTGGATTAGATCCATCAATTAACGGTACCTTTTCACACGCCTGGTCACTTTGTGTAGAAGAACAATTCTATCTTTTATTCCCTTTGATCATTTTAGCAACAGCTTATTTCAAAATTACCAAAAGAGGAGTTTACATTATTCTTGGTCTTTTTCTTTTTACCTGTTTGATACGTCTGTATATCTGGGATCATTATATGCAGCCACTGATTGGCACAGAAGGCGGTGATGGAAATTTTTGGGTTACCTGGCTCTATTATCCTACCTATACCAGGCTGGATGGGCTTTTAACAGGTATCAGCATTGCAGGCCTGGTTGTTTTTTACCCCGCTTTAAAAGAAAAAATAACAAAATATCCCAACCTTTTATTTTTAGCCGGAGTGGGAATATTATTTGGCGGCTATCATCTTTCTTTTTCCAGGCATAGTTTTAATGCAAACGTTTTTGGCTTCCCTGTAATAGCAATAGGCTTTGGTTTTATGGTTTTAGCTGCAATAAGCCCGGGTTGTATTTTATATAAATTAAAATCACAATTAACATCATCCATTGCCATACTCTCCTACTCTATTTACTTAATTCATAAAGCAGTAAGGCATTTGTGTTTTGTTTATTTTGGTAAAATGGAGGTTGATGAAGAAAGCTACTGGATGTTATTACTCTCTGTTATTTTTACATTACTTGGTGCTATATTGCTTCGGTATGTGATAGAGAAACCCTTTCTAAGACTTAGAGATAAATTACTTGCAAAAAAAAAATGAAGAAATCTTTTTAATAAAAACTTATACTTTTTGCCGGCTTATGTATTTGGCCACCGCTATGAGGAATAAGGAGAGCACAGAAAAGGCCAGCAGTAATCCCGCTGCATTAATAAGCACCCTGGAATAACCCAACTCAGTAACATTTACAAAAGGATAAGGATAATAACCGGTTATAGCTCCGTATACAGCCGTGTAGATCACATAAACCAGGGGATAGATAAGCCAGGGTAAGAACTGTTTATAATGCAGGTCTTTTTTGGGTACAAATAAGAACCAGAACACAATAAATAATAGAGGTACTATTGTGTGCAATAATTCATCAACTACAAATTGCATTCCCTGTGGTTGCCATAAAAAACGTAGTATAAGATTATACACGAGGCCCACAATTGTTATGTACACAGTAATTGCTGTTAAGGTTGCAGATCTTGAAAACCAGCTACCCCATTTTGAATTGGGCTTTAAAAATAAAACGGTAACAGCAATGGCAACGATCAGGTTAGTAAGAATGGTAAAGAAATTAAAGTAACGAATGATGGTTTCAAAAACGGAGACAACCCGGTTCTGGATGATAAGATATAACTGTGCTATTAATGCAAACCAACCAAGAATAGCCAGTATGGCTAAATAAAAAGAAGGCAGTTTGATTTGACGCTCATTCATTTTACAAATGATTTAGTCCTGCGTTAACTCTTTAATAAAATCGCTTACCAGGTAACTGATCAGTTTACCGGTTGAATCATTCTTTCTTCCATCGGCTAACTGGGTGGCACCTTCGCAAATATGCAGGTAAGCCACTTTTGCATCCTGCGCTGTAAAGGTTACATATTTGCGGGCCAGTAAAGGGCTGATACCACAAGGTGTAATAGCACTGCTTAAAGTATCTTCTATACAATCGAGGTCAATTTCTATACCAGTATAACTGTCTTCGGTAAAGCCCGTTGCATGTGCAACCGCCTGTATAAAATTCTTTCTTTCATGAATAAAGATCTCTTCAAAACTTATATAATCAATGAATGGATTGTTGTGAATATCCATCAACACATTCTGCGAAATATAATTTTCATGCAAGCCCACCATACAATACTTGCCCAGGTAACCATCTTCCTCGGCATACCTGAACCCGTTTCCGCTATGCCGCCCTTCTGCAACACTGTAATCGGCATGTGCATCCAGGTTAATGCAGTTAATTTGGGAGAGTGGTATCTTGTCTGCTTTGTGTAATCCTTTGGCAACACCTTTAATAATGGGATAAGCATTATTATGTCCGCCACCAATAATGATGGGTATTTTTCCTGCAGATGCAATAACTTTCAACAGGTCTTCCACTTCTTCATCCACTATATTCAAAGCATGCCGGTAAGCATCCACTTTTTCTTCCGGGTTATAGGCATTGTTCTCTATCAGGAATTTAATATCACCAAAATCAAAATGGCCCAATAACAACGTATTCTCTCCTGTTAAATAATCATTGCTCTGTATATTTAAGAACGCATTCAGGAAAGAAAGCCACGCTGTTTCTGTTCCTCCTACTCCATAGTTGGCTTTAACACCAAAATCTTCGGGAATACCCAATATTACATATTCAGATGCAGATTCCTGCAAAACTTCAGGCCACTCTGTATCCGGTTTTAAAAAGAGAACCCGTTCTCCCATCCTGGTTTCAAAGCGGCGCACCCTGGTCATGGATAAGATATCTTCTTTAGAATAAAATTTAAAATGTTTCATTAAGGAAAGTTAGGGAAATTCCTTTTGCAAAAAGATCAATTCAAAAAAATAAATATTCCAAAGCGGCTTAATATTTCTCTTTTGATATGTTGTATTTTTTAAAAAAATTAACGTTAATGCGTTTATTAAAAAAACCGTTGGCATAGCATTTGTAAAAAGCTAGTTATGAAAAAAAAAACGTTAATCGCAGCAATTTTATTTGGTATCGCAACAAGCCTTACCACAGTCAGTAACGCACAAAGCCCGGTATCGCCGGTGCAAAAAGGCAGTATAACTTTTAATGCCGGTGTGGGTATTGGCAATGAATACAACAGTAATTATTACAACAATGCTTTTGGAACAAAGGCTGCTATTGAAGTCGGCTTGTTCCAGGCGGGTCCCGGTGTAATTACCCTGGGTGCTGAAGCTGGTGGCACTTTCTCTCATGGCGGCCCGTCCAGTTTTGATAACTACAAAGCCCACACTTTCGTAATTGCAGGCCGCTCGGCATGGCACCATGGCTGGAATGTAAAAGGACTGGATACTTATGCGGGGCTTGCTGCAGGTGCAGGTTTTAACCAGTTTAGTTATGATGATGGCGGTAAAATAAAGCAAAATGAAGTTGTACCGGTTTTTGGTGGCTTTGTGGGTGCTTCTTATTTTATTACGCCAACATTTGGTTTTAATGTGGAAGCCGGTTATGATATTACCCAAGTACAGGCGGGTGTTATTTTGAAATTAAAATAAGCCTGGCTGTCTTTTGCTATTTTTGTTGCATATAAATAATTTATGGCAGCAGCAAAAGCTTATATAGCTAAACTTATTTTTACAGGCGAACAATGGCTGCATGAACATGCGGCCATTGTTGAAGATGGTATGATAACAGATGTTCTTCCTGTTACTGCTTTGAACCCGCTGATTGATGCCGAACATTTTGGAGAGCGCATACTGGCCCCGGCATTTCTCGACCTCCAGATTTATGGCGCTTATGAAAAACTATTTTCAGTTTCCCCCACTATAGATTCTTTACAATTATTAAACAATTACAGTAATAATGGTGGCGCAGCTTTTTGTATGCCGACTGTGGCTACCAACCAACCGGGAATACTTAATAAATGCATTGATGCAGTGAGGTTGTATTGGCAACAGGGTGGAAAAGGTATTTTAGGACTGCATGCCGAAGGCCCGTGGATAAACAAATTGAAAAGAGGCGCCCATATAGAATCTTTGATACATAGCCCTTCTTTAAAAGAAGTGCAAGACTTATTAGATCATGGAAAAGATGTTATAAAAATTATTACCCTGGCGCCCGAGGTTTGCAGCAAAGAAATTATTGACCTTATCCAGTCAGCCGGTATTAAAATTTTTACAGGACATAGTAATGCAACATATGAAGAAGCGATGCAAAGTTTTGATAACGGCATTACTGCTGTAACACATTTATACAATGCCATGAGCCCTTTGCAACACCGCAGCCCCGGATTGGTAGGGGCTGTACTCGATCATCCAAAAATAATGGCCAGTATTATTGCCGATGGTTTTCATGTTGATTACGCAGCCATACGAATTGCAAAAAAGATCATGCAGGAGCGGCTTTTCGCCATTACCGATGCGGTTACCACAACAACAGAAGGACATTATCCCCATCAACCCAATGGAGATAAATATATAGCGGGTAATATCCTGAGTGGTTCGGCATTAACCATGTATAAAGCATTACAGAACCTGGTAAAAGAAGTTGGTATAGAAACCGGCGAAGCCATTCGAATGTGCAGCCTCTACCCTGCCAGTGTGATGCAACTGGATGGAGAATTGGGAAGGATAGCTAAAGGGTACAAAGCAAAAATGGTATTACTGCCAGAACTGTTAGATGATACAGTAATTAAGATGATTTTGTAAGCAGGCTGAAATATTCGATCTTCTTTCTGGTTTACTAAGCAAAGCAAATGCTTTCTTTCTTTTTAAGCAACGTTTCATCTTTAAAACTGCTCTTCATTTTTTATCTACAGGTTAAGTATTGGTAAGCAGAAAAACTGTAAATTTAGCAGCTATAAAACATGATATGAAAAATTTATTACCTTATGTATCGCTGGTTGTAACAATTATTTTTTTTACAGCTTGCCAAAAGGAATTAAACTTTGATGCAATTCCCGGTGACGGAAAAGCAATCGGTACATTAAAATCTTCCTCCGGTGACTGTTTACCCAATCTCGTTTTGGGTAACTATATTAAAGATTCAGTTTTAAAATCATCGGAGGTTATAGAAGTTGCTGTGGATATTACTGCTACCGGCACTTACCAGGTCAAAAGCGATTCCATTGATGGTTTTTATTTTATTGGAACCGGTTCGGTAACCAGAACGGGAATAAGTACGATAAGATTGGCAGCCATAGGCACACCAACTTCCGCAGGTACCAAGACCTTTACGATTTCATTTAGCAGCAGTTCCTGTAAAATATATGTATTCGTTGGCTCGACGGCACCACCGCCTACTGCCTATACTTTTACCTGCTCCACTACTACTTTCGGTACCGGCGTTTACACAGCGGGTACACCTGTTGGGCCACAGCATACGGTTACACTCAGCGTAGCTGTAACCTCCGCGGGTCCCTGGTCAATTAATATTGCATCAGTAAACGGCATATCTTTTTCTGGTTCGGGTACATTTACTATGACGGGTTTTTCCACGGTTACTTTAACGGCTGCCGGTGCGCCTGTGCTTGCAAGTCCACCTGCATATAATTACACAGTAACGAATGGGGCATCAAACTGTTCATTTTCAATCACCGTTGCTGCCGCACCTGTTACGCCTAATTCAGACTATGTACCTCAAACATCATTCAGTAACTGGAGTTCTGCATTGGTTGGCGGCACTCCCGCAGATACTACTTTTGTGCAGGTAAGTACCAACTCAAAAACATTTGGATCCAATAGTTATAAAATTTTTGAGGTTAAAAATATGGGTGTACCAACCGATTCCCTTTTCAACCGTAAAAACGGTGGTAAATACTATCAATACATTAATGGGACCCTGGGCGTTTTAACTAACCCTATCAATAAAGAATACCTGGTACTGGATTCTACTTTAGCAGTGAATGCAACATGGACGGTCAATTTTGGGCCTAACGTAGCTATGGGTTTTCCGCTTTCCAATATAAGGGTAGATGCTCAAATATTGGGTAAAGGTGAAACCCAAACGGTTGCATCTATTTTGTATAATAATGTTATCCGGGTAAAATATAGTTACACTGCTACCGTAATTGGCCTGGGCGATATCCCCGTAGCCGAAGAAGAAAGATGGTTTGCCCGGGGCATTGGTGTTATACGATCAAGTGTTATGAACCTGATAAACCCAGCTAACGTAGTTAATGAAACTACCAGGACACAAATTTTTTAATGCGAGGCGGACAATGTCATTAAATTAAGGAATGTCAGGTTGAGCCTGTCGAAACCTGTGCCATTTTTATTTACAACCCACCTTCCACAGACTCGGCTGACAGCGGTTTTAATTTATTAGCTAAATTTGCCATTCGTAAAAAATAAGTTTACACCAACACCTGTTTATTATATTTATTCCTGTACTCTATCGGTGTTAAGCCTGTTATCTTTTTAAACACCGTTCTAAAAGCCTTGGTATCGGTATAACCGACATCAAACATCACTTCACTGATATTTTTGCGACTGCTTTCAAAACTACGTTTGGCGGCTTCTATTTTTACACGTTGTATATATTCTACCACGGTATTATTGGTGGCTTTTTTAAAACGCCGCTCAAAACTTCTTCTGCCAACAGCAAATTTATCAGCCAGCATATCCACGCTTATCTTATCGGCATAATTGGTTTCAATAAAATCCTGCGCCAGCAAAATGGCTTCATCTTCATGGCCTTTTTGTCCCTGGAAGAGCATAAAGGCCGATTGGCTTTCACGGTCAATATCCACTGCAAAATATTTTGAGGCAAGAATGGCTGTGTCGCGGTCGGTATATTTTTCAACGAGATATAAAAGCAGGTTCCAGTAAGAGTTTGCACCACCGCTGCTGTAAATGCCCTGTTCTTCGGTGATGATGCTGCCATCAACCAGTTCCACTGCGGGAAACATTTGCCTGAACTCATTTGCCGAATTCCAATGCGTAGAACATTTCTTTCCATCTAACAAACCTGTTGATGCCAGTAAAAAAGCACCAATACAAAGTGAAGCAATTTCGGCGCCGCTGTTATATTGTTTAACGATCCAGGGCACTAATGCTTTATTAAGTTCCAGTGCGGTTTTCATGTCTCCGCTCAATGCCGGTATAAAAACAAGATCGGTTTGCTGCACATCTTTTAGCAGCCTGTCGCTGTGTACACTAAACGAACTGTTTTCCAGTTTCACTTCTTTAGTAACAGCAACCAGTTCTACATTAAACAAAGGCGTTTTACCCGATGCCATTAAAAACTGGTTTACGGCTTTAAACATGTAATGAGGATCGGCGACTGCTTCTATAACAGCCGTTTCAGGCACAAGGATAGATACATTTTTCATGCAGCTAAGGTAAAGAAGTTTATTGTCGTAATCAACCCCTTACAATGTCGTTATTACACATTTTAAATACCGATATTGCTGTGCATCTTTGTACGGTAAATAACCACAGATCATCAGCAAAAAATTATAACATGAAACCCGGAAACAATACAACAGGCAGACAGATAAAAAAACTATCAGAAGCCAAAACTGCCATTACTGTAGAAGCTATGGTAAATGCACCTGTTGAAAAAGTTTGGCGAAACTGGACAAAGACTGAACACATCACGCAATGGAATAATGCATCGGATGATTGGCATTCGCCCCATGCAACAAATGATCTGCGTGCGGGCGGAAAATTCAGTACAAGAATGGAGGCCAAAGATGCCAGCATGGGTTTTGATTTTGGAGGTATTTATGATGACGTGAAAATAAATGAACTGATCGCTTATACCCTTGATGATGGAAGAAAAGTGCGTATCGGTTTTTTACCAACCAGTAATGAAACAAAAATTACTGAAACTTTTGAAGCAGAAGATATGAATTCAATAGAACTGCAAAAAGGAGGCTGGCAGGCTATCCTGGATAATTTTAAAAAATATACTGAATCAAACAACTAAAAAATAAATCATGAAAACAACAAAAATTGTATACTGGATCTTTACCGGGCTGATCGTTGCCTTTGAAGGCGTAATGCCTGCACTTACCTTTAATAGCGAACTTGCCAAAGAAGGCATCAGCCACCTGGGCTATCCCGATTATTTCAGGATTGCACTTACTGTTTTTAAAGTAGCCGGGGCAATCATACTTATACTACCTTTTTTTAAAGGCCGTATCAAGGAATGGGCTTATGCAGGCTTTGCATTTGACTTTATTTTTGCAGCTATATCCCTCTTTACAGTTGATGGTATTGGTGGCGAAGCATTTTTTCCACTGATCGTGTTGGTTGTGCTGATGGTATCTTATTATTGCTATCATAAAATACAACATCCACTTAAAACAGTTTAACATGTCCAGGCTTATTTTAGATAATATAAAAATAAAGACCTGTAAAACACCGGAAGATTTTATTTAGCTGGCAGAAAAAAAGGTCTTATGCAGAAGATGAAATAAGACTTTTGAGTAAGCTGAAACCAATTTAATGATGATTTAAAAAATAAACAATGAACAATCAAATTCATCCATGCCTTTGGTTCGACGGTAAGGCAAAAGAAGCAGCAACATTCTACTGCAGTATTTTTCCAGATTCAAAAATTACGACAGATACGCCGATGGTAGTAAACTTTGAACTGAACGGTAAAAAATTCATGGGACTGAATGGAGGCCCCATGTTTACAATCAATCCATCCATCTCCATTTTTGTGACCTGTAAAACAGAAATTGAAACCAATGAGATATATGATAAACTTGCCGATGGCGGTTCGGCATTAATGGCCATAGGTAAATACGACTGGAGCGAACGTTACGGCTGGATAAAAGATAAGTACGGATTAACCTGGCAGATCATGTTGAGTACAGAAGAAAAGATTTGCCCTTCGCTTATATTTACAGGCGACAGATTTGGTAAAGCCGAAGAAGCGCTTAACTTCTATACATCAGTTTTCAGCAATTCTGCTGTTACTATGCTGCAACATTACCCGGCCGAAACTCCCTTTGCCGGAAAGGTATTATTTTCTGAATTTAAATTAAACCAATACCATGTGATCGCTATGGATGGCCCCGGCAATCATGCTTATAATTTTAACGAAGCCGTTTCCTTTGTTGTAGAATGTAAAAACCAGGAGGAAATAGATTATTACTGGAACATACTTACCGAAGGCGGTGCCGAAAGTATGTGTGGCTGGCTTAAAGATAAATTCGCAATTTCCTGGCAGATCATACCGGCTGATCTTGGCAAGCTAATGAGCAACCCCGAAAAAGCCCGCAGGGTTATGCAGGAAATTATGAAGATGCGGAAACTGGATATTAAAAAACTGGAAGAAGCATAATAAACATTGCAGCAAAATTCATGAAGCAAAAAAAAATAATAAGCCTGCTTACATAAAATAATTAACATGACACAAATAAATAGTTACCTCAGTTTTAGCGGCAACTGCCGTGAGGCGATGAATTTTTACAAAGACTGCCTGGGTGGCGAACTTAATTTACAAACTATTGGCGAGTCGCCGCTGGCAGATAAAATGCCTGCACAAATGAAGGAATTTATTTTGCACGCTACACTTATTAAAGACAACCTGGTACTGATGGGCTCTGATATGGTTAGTGATAAAGGGCTGGTAAAAGGCAATAATGTTTCCATGGCCATTAATTGCAGCAGCGAAGAAGATATTCAGCATCTTTACGAAACTCTTTCGGCAGGTGGTAGTAAAGATCATGTGTTGGAACAATCTTTTTGGGGCGCTACATTTGGCGACCTTACCGATAAATATGGTAACCACTGGCTGCTGAACTATGAAAAAAGTAAAGTGCAATAGCGCAACAACATATACCGGCAATTAACTTTCTTTTCATGAAAAATAAAACAGCCATACCCCGAAATTTTGAAGAATATTTTACCAGCTTTCCGGAAAATGAACAGGCAATACTGGAAGAACTACGTAAAACTATTGCAAAAGCAGCACCTGCTGCCGAAGAAGTGATCAGTTACCAGATGCCTGCTTACAAATTACATGGTATGCTGGTATATTTTGCAGCCTATAAAAACCATATTGGCTTTTATCCGGGTGCAGGAGCTAATAGTGAATTTAAAAAAGAGCTGTCTGTTTATAAAGGAGCAAAAGGTTCAGTGCAATTTCCCATTAACCTGCCATTGCCTTTAAAGTTGATAACCAGGATTGTAAAGTTCAGGGTGAACCAAAATGTAGAAAAGGAAAAGAATAAAATAAAGAAATAAATTGCTATGATCAGGCAGCTACCCTTTGCAAAATTATTTTACAGGCAGTTTTTGAAGTTACCTGCACCACGTGATTTTTATGCAGTGGTATCTCAAAATAATCGCCGGGGTTAAGTTGGTGCATACTATCTCCAACAGTTATATTACAACTGCCTTCTACCACCAAAAATTTTTCATATTCATCATGATGGAGTTCTGCAGGTGTCTGATCTTTTACCCATATGATGGCACTGATGGCTTTGGGAGTATAGCCAATAATTTTTGCATAAATATTTTCTTCACCTGTATAAACCATATCAGCACGGTTAAGCCAGGCTGCATAATCAGCAACAACAGCATGTTCATGTAACAATGGTGGCTCGGTAACGGGCTCGCCCTTTTTTAATCTTTCTGTATAATCAATGGTAGCCAGTAAAAATGGTTTTACAACCGGGTTAGGTGCTATGGCATTCTCCATGGCAAAGGCTTCCATAGTTTCTTCGATGGCGGTTATTTCCTGTCGCACAGCGGGATTTGTATCGGCCATCAACTCAATTTCTTTTGAGAGTTCGGCACTGGCAGATCCCAGAACGTATAGTTCCAGTATCCCTGATTCGATATATTCTTTTGCGCTTGACATTAAACTTTTATATGCTCCAGGTTTTTTATGGCCATCCTGACCTGTTTTTTTATTTCATCTGCCGGCAGTTGCAAATATGTAGCAACTTCGGTGCAAGTTAACCCTTTATAATACAACAGGTGAAACATTTGCATTTCAACTGTTGTAGTAAGGACTGTGCCATCATCTTTGTTGTTTGTGTATGCATATACGGACTGCGTTTTTGCAGGGATTTCTGATTGTGCTGATCTTGCTTCATCAATAGCCGTTTGCCGCGTAATTTTTAGCAGCCATGTAAAAAGGGAGTGCCTGGAAGCATCAAATAAAGCGGCTTCATTCCAGATATGCGTAAAGATTTTCTGTAAAATTTTATCAGTCAGCTTATCAGTATAAACAATCCTGCTGATAATTCCCGTGATCGCCGGCGCATATTTATCATACAACCTGCCAAGTGCCTGCTGATCGCCCCTTCTGATGGCCATTACCAAAAGAAGGTCTTCCTGATTGCCGGGAGCATTTTTTCTCATAAACAGAAAACTAATTAAGCATTATTGAATAAGGGCTGGTTATAGAAACAAAATTGAGGAGTATTTGTTCATTAATGTTGTAAGATCTTTAAAATATTTTACATTATTCACACAGTTTCAGGTAATTAAAAAAGGCTATCCTGCAGTTAAATGATTATTTTATTTACGGTGATATTCATCATCTTCTTCCGTTTCTTCTGATTCCATATCCGGCAGATCATCGGTCCAATCCTCTTCGGGCAGTATATCATCATCTGCCTGCAGGTCTGTTTCTGTTGCATTTAATGCGGCGGCTTCATTATCAGCATCGTCTGCTATAGCATCCAGTTCTTCCCCATCAATTTCTTCTTCCTCGTAAGTGCTATCATCAGTGTCCAGCACATCATCTCCATCAGTGGATGCAGCAAATTCCATGCTGTCATGCTTAAGGTCTGTTTTTATATCTTCTTCTGTTGATTTTTTTTTCATGATATGTTTTTTATTACTTACAGGAAAACTGTGCCAGAAATTAAAAAGCAGCCCAATGGGCTGCTTAAAAGTTAAAGTACAAAATTATTGTTCTGTCTTGATTGCTGCAGCTTCTTTCTGGCTTTTTGGGTTGCTTTAAATACTTTGTATTTAGCATCTCCCATAATTGCTTTTAACTGATCGTATGTTTATAACACATTAAATGGGAGGATGAATATTCGATGGCTAAGTCTAATTCCCCATTTTCATTTAAGCATCCTTAATATCAGGCTCTGTTAACCTGGCCAGTTTATCCAGTGAATCCTGCCAACCCAGGTAACACATCTCAACCGGGATCTTATCAGGGATACCTTCCTGGGTAATTTTTAGTTCTGTGCCACCCATCACCTTCTTTAGCCAAACAGAAG
>JBBRQF010000028.1:0-53585 GCA_038226715.1 Chitinophagales bacterium | reverse complement strand
ATCTCGATTAAAGATATTTGTATAAGTTGGTGTTTAAAAATTTCGGGATGTAGCGCAGCCCGGTAGTCCCGCCGATGGCGGGATGGGTTAGCAAGTTTGCATCTCAATTAAAGATATTTGTATAAGTTAGTGTTTAAAAATTTCGGGATGTAGCGCAGCCCGGTAGCGCACACGTCTGGGGGGCGTGGGGTCGCAAGTTCGAATCTTGTCATCCCGACATTACTTCCAAAAGGACAATCTAGTAAAAGGTTGTCCTTTTTATTTTCCGCTAAAACCTTTGCCACTATTACTAAACATACCGATAAGAATCGTCAACACCTGTATATTATTGCCGACCTTGTAAACAATAATGGGAAAACAATCAAAGGTCGGTGAATAGGAATAAGAAGTAAGAAGACAGCACAGCAGCTCACCAAAGATTATAGGTTCATACACGCCGAAGGCAAGCACATCGATAAAACCAACCTCCAAAACATAAATAAAAAACAAGCCTACCCGTACATCATTAACCAGGCTATTTTAAAACAGCTACGTCAATCCAAAAATCTTGAAGAATTGGAAACAGGGTTATCAAAAACTGGAATTGAAACTTTGTATAAATACAAAGGTTAGACTGATGAGTTGCAGGGTACAAGTTTTAAGATATAGAACTTTAAATACAAAGGCAGTGAAATTAACCGGGATTTCTACGTCAGGAATTGGCAAAGAATATTGTCAAAGCCGGAGCAATTAGAAACTACAAACAGGCCGGAAAAATTAATCATCCGAGTTTCAAACAGAATAGATAAAATGAAAGAGCAAAAAAAGAAAACGCCAGCCAGAGAAAATCTGTTGAATGCATTTTTAAAAATCTACGCTAATAAATGAGCCATTACTTTCCTTTTTGTTACCAAAGAAAAAGCGAAAGACAAAACGAAGAACTCCCAGGTTTTAGTGATTTGAAATTTTAAAACTGAAATTAATGAAAAGCAAATATTCGTAGATTAAAAATAAAAAATACAAAACATATTAAAGTAAAATAATTTCCTTTTGGATTTTCCAATCATTCAAATATCCTTGCAAAGTGATTCTCCAAATGATTTCGCATACCCATTCTGAAATCATCTGGGGTGCCATTCTCTAGTATAGCAACTAAGTCTTTGTGAGATACAAATGTTTGTAACAATGTTTGTTTTTTTAATAATCCGCTTTTATGCACATAGTCAAAAACAGGTAACAATAATTTCTGAAATTTTTTCAGCGTTTCGTTGCCCGTTATTTCATAAAGCTTTCCATGAAAATCAATTTCATGTTCTACATTAAATAAATGATATTGGGCTGCAGGGGGTTCATCTTCAACAATTTTTTTCAATTCAATAATATCTTGTTTAGTAATTCGATAATAGAGCAGATCAGCCATGCCTATTTCTAACACTAAACGTATTTCAAACACTTCCTTCAATGTCTCTGGTGTAAGTATATGTGGGTTCATACTCTTACTCATATTACCAAATAAATCGGGGCTTGTAATTACCGAACCCTTTTTCTTTTTCGATTCAATTAGCCCCATCATCCTAAGCCTTAATAATGCTTCTCTTACTACTGTACGGCTTACACCAAGCCGCTCTGCCAACTCCAATTCTTTAGGTATAGAATCCCCAACTTTTAATTTTTTCTGTTGCAGTAATTGAACCAGATTTGCTTCTACTTTATCAACAAGAGAGCTATTATCAATTATCCCAAAATCATCCTTACTTACTGAAATCATATATTATGTAGCATTTAAAAATTCTTCTTAAAAGTACTATTTTTTTAATAACTAAAAATTTTAATCGTAAAATATTGATTATCAATAATAAATAAGTTTGTGGATAACTTTATTAAATATAAATGATAATATTTTTTTAGTTTTATTATGTCATACATAATAAAACTAACGTAAAAACAGCTTTATGATTCCCTCATTAAAAAAAATGGTACTACTGTTATTAATTACAATAATTAGTACATCACTTTTGGCTCAAGCCAAAACTATTTCCGGTAAAATTATTTCGGAAGATGATGGCAAACCGCTATCGGGTGTAAACATTATTGTAAAGGGCAAAACTAATGGCACACAAACAAACAGCGCCGGCGAATTTTCTATTGATGCATCGCAAGGCGATGTGTTACTTTTTTCTTTTACTGGCTATGGTGCACAGCAAATAGTTGTTGGTTTATCATCAACCATTTCAATATCCATGAAAACAGATGCTTCAAAACTTAGCGAAGTAGTGGTGGTTGGCTACGGCACTCAAAGCCGAAAAACTTTTACAGGTGCATCCTCATCGGTAAACGCTCAAGCTTTCGAGCATTCGCCTAGTAGTAATGTGGCCACTGCTTTACAAGGCACTGTACCTGGCTTACGGGTGCAGCAATCTACAGGGCAGCCTGGTTCATCGCCAAGTATTGTATTTAGAGGAGGTATAGATTTTAATGGAAATGGCACGCCGCTTTATGTAGTGGATGGAGTAATACTACCCAATTTGTATGGATTAGATATGAACGATATTGAATCAATGGATGTATTAAAAGATGCGGCTTCTACTGCAATATATGGCGCAAGGGCCGCTAATGGAGTAGTTTTAATTACCACAAAAAAAGGGAAAAAAGGCAAATCTCAGGTAACTTATTCATACAGCAATACTTCTAATAAAATAAGGAGAAATTCATCCGAGTATCTTTCTGGTGCAGATTATATCCGCATGAATAGGCTGGGAATTCAGGCTAGATTTAGAGGCGATTCATTAGATAATAATATAGCCGCAATGAATACCGACAAAACGCAACTGCTTGGTTCATGGGGTTGGGCAGTTAACGGTGGCTGGACAAATGCTGCTGGGTTATATACAACACAATTAGTTACCAATGCAAACAGGCAATATCTTAATAATACCAATTGGAAATTACTTATAGATGCTAATCCATTTATTGCAGGCCAAACGGATAGTATATTATATCAAGATTTGAATGTAAGAACAAGAGAAGATTTGATACTTCAACAAAATTCAACAACAGAGCATAGCCTTGGTTTTTCTGGTGCAAACGAACAAGGTGGTTTTGCATTAAGCCTGGGTACGGTAAATGACCAGGGAATGGTAATTGGCTCATGGTTAAAACGCTGGAACATGAATTTTAATGGCAGCCTTAATGTTGGAAAAAAAATTAAGATATCTACAAATATTGGCGCATACTCAGTTAACCAGGCTTTACCCTATAACGACCCTGCGGGCGGATCAGCCGGTGGTTTAATGCAACGTTTTATTGGCGTGGCTCCCACGGTTAGGTATGCCAACGATACTTCTGGCGTTTTACTACCTGGCCCTAACGATGCTACTTTGGGTAATCCAAAATATTGGAGCACTTTAAATATTAATAGTACCAATCAGCAACGTTTTTTAGGGGGCGTAAATATTGAATATGCTATTTTACCTTATCTTAAATTTTTAACAAGCGGCTCCGGCTACATGTTATATACTAACAATAATTTCTTTAGTAAATCTTTTCAGTTAGGTAATAACGGAGCATTCAATAATAACAGACCTGCATCATTTAATAATACAAGAGATGTACAATATACTACCAATGCCTTTTTACAATTTAATAAAAACTTTAAAGGCCATTCAGTAACCGCACTTTTTGGAGGAGAATATTTTGAATTTAAAAGGTATGTAAGTTCTGGCTTTGCACAAGGTGCACCAACAGATTTAATTCCTTGGTTAACTGGCTCCACATCACCAAGTGTGGTTAATAATACCATTGTAAATCCTTCAGGAGCTTCGTCTAATTTTTCTGGCTGGGAAAGGCTTGCATCATTAATCGGGCGGGTTAATTACTCATATAAGGACAAGTATCTTGTAACAGGTATTGTACGCTACGATGGCTCAAGCAGGCTTAACTCCTCTAATTTTTATGGCACATTCCCTGGCGTATCAGTAGGATGGAATTTGCATAAAGAAAATTTTTATGCAAACAGTGTTTTAGCCAAATACATTACCACTATAAAGCCAAGGGTTAGTTATGGCGTAAATGGTAATCTTACTGCACTTGGCTTTTACTCGACAGCGCAAGTGTATAATAATGCAGGAATATATAATGGTGCAGGTGGAACTTATGCCGCCAGTTATATAAATCCAAACTTACGTTGGGAACGGTCCAACATGCTGGATTATGGTATTGATGTAGGTTTTATTGATAACAGAGTAAGAGTTGGTTTCGATTATTTCCGCAGGAATGTATTTGATAAAATATCTTCTTTAGGTATTTCTGTACAAACAGGCTTTGGTGGTTATACTACTAACCTTGCACAATTACAAAACCGTGGTATTGAGTTAAGTGTTGATGCACAAGTATTAGTACCTAAAATTCAGGGTGGCATAAGTTTAAATGTTGGTGGTACTTTATCTACCGCAAAAACCTTTGTAGTTAAATTACCTTTTAATGGCCTACCTGGTAATAGAACGGGAACCTTTCAGGTATGGGATCCAAATAATCCAGGTCAGCTAATGCAGGTAAATGGCCTTATTGAAGGCCAAAGAGCAGGATTTGATGAAGTATGGGCGCCTAAATGGAATGGCATTTATACTAATGCAAGCGATATAACCAAAGATGCAAATGTTTACAACGCCTATTTGCCTTATAACAACAAAAGAATAAAGCAATTGGGCGATGCTCAATGGAACCAAGTGAATAAGAATGATACAATAGATAGCAGGCAGTTTGGTTATGTTGGTAGAACAACACCTCAGGTTGTAGGTAGCTTCTTCTTAAATGCAGGATACAAAGGCATACACCTATACGCAGGCTTTGACTATGCAACTGGTTTTGTTGTATTAAATAATGAAATAGTAAGAGGATTAAGCCAGGTACAAGGCTCACAAAATTCAACTACCGAGGTTTTAAATTCTTGGTCGCCAACAAATACAAGCGGTACTATGCCTCGTTTTTATTGGGCAAATCAGGGGCGTAATTATGCAACAGATGCGTCGGGCAATAATCCTGCAGCTAATTTATGGGAGAAAGGAGATTACGTTAGTTTAAGAGAACTTACTTTAAGCTACGACTTAGCTTCGGCTGTAATTGGTAAATATTTGAAAAATAAAATCAAAGGTTTTAATGTGTATTTAACAGGCACTAACCTTTCTTACTTTACAAAATATAGTGGCAACTTTCCTGAATTTGGGGGTGTAGATAATGGCAAATATCCATTACCACGTCGCTTTACATTTGGAGCGAGAGTAACATTATAAATTTATCATTTAAATTAAAATATTATTACAATGAAACAGATAAAATATTTATTGCCAATTGTTGCAAGTACAATACTATTAATTCAGTTGTCATCTTGCAAAAAACAATTAGAAGAAGTTAAGCCACAGGATGCAATAAGCAAAGACCAAATTTTAACAGACCCCAACGCAGCTGTTACTTTATACACTGGCCTTTATGGAAGATTTAGGGCTTCAAATGCCACTCTTTTTCAATTGGGCGAAATGAGATCCGATATTTGGACGGATGGTTTGTTTACAGAATCGGTTGATGGCGGATTACAAAATTTGTATAGACATAATATTAGTACATTAAATGTGCCTTTTACAAATTGGGGCGATTTTTACAATTTAATTTTTAATTTAAACAGTGTAATTACTTTGTTTCCACAAACAACTTTGTCACAAACTGATAAAGACAAAATGATGGCAGATGCCTATGGTATGAGGGCATACATATATTACACCATGCTTAAAACATGGGGCGCTGTTCCATTATCTATTGTTCCTGTCCAAACAATAAATAATACAGCCGAAACATATAAAGCCAGAACCTCTGCAGATTCTATTATTGTACAAGTGAAAAGCGATATTGAAAAGTCGTTACAACTTTATGGTAGTTCTAATATTATTCCTTCTGGAAAAAGAGTTTATTGGAACCGTGTTGCAACACTTACACTTAAAGGCGATGTATTTATTTGGTCAGGCACAAATATGGGGGGGGGGGCTACAGATTTTACAATTGCTAAAACTGCACTAACAGAAGTAAGAAATCTGCAGGGAGCAACATTAAATCTTAATGCAAATTATGCATCAACTTTCGATCCCGCCGTAAAATCTAATAATCCAGAAATAATCTTTGCCATTAACTACGAATTAAACCAGGCTACAACCGGAGTTTTTGGAAGTTTTCAAGTAAACAGTATTCAGGCAACAACGTTATCCTTTGCACAAGCAGCCACGCCAACGGTATCTTCTGTGTATCCTTATGTAGGTGGTGCAAACCGTGTAGGGATGAACCAAACAATGATAAACAGGTTAACCAGTGGCTTGGCAGACCAGCGTATTTCCAATTCTTTTAAAGTAATGTATTCTAACTCTACTCCTTTTGCAACTAGGGGTGTATTACTTACAAAATGGTTAGGTTCCACATCTGGCACCAGCCAAGTTTATAACAATGACTATCCCATTTATAGGTATGCAGATGTATTATTGTTATTGGCCGAAGCAAAAACTAAATTGGGTGAAGACCCCTCAGCAGAAATTAATGCGATAAGAAACAGGGCTTACGGATCTGGATACACGCCTTATGTAAATGGAAGTATTAATGCAAACATGAACGCCATATTGGAGGAGGATTTAAGAGAGTTTATTGGCGAAGGAAAACATTGGTGGTCATTAAGGCGTGCTGGTGATAGTTATGTATATGCAAACATTAACCCAACATTCCTTTCGCCTATAACCACTGCAAAATTTTTGCTTCCAATATCAACAGGCATGTTGAATAACGATCCATTATTAACACAAACAACTGGGTATTAATTTTTTTTCATATAGCAAGCAGTAGTTTTGGTAACGGGGGAGCCGAGCCCCCGTTTTTCTTAGATTTGCAAAAAAATAAATTCTGTAAGCATGAAGATTCAACATTTACAAGGATTAATTGCAGCACCGTTTACACCGATGCATAAAAATGGTAAACTTAATCTTGCCATTATACCTTCTTATTACAAGTTTTTAAAAAGCAATGGAATAACGGGCGCCTTTATTTGTGGCTCTACCGGAGAAGGGGTTTCCATCTCAACTACCGAAAAAATGACAGTTGCAGAGGCATGGGCGGCATGTACAAATAATGATAAAGATTTTAAAGTAATGTCATTAGTTGGCGGCACAAGTATTACTGATGCCATTGAATTAGCCAAGCATGCAAATGAAATTGGGTTGTATGCAGTTTCACTTACTTCACCTTTTTACTTTAAGCCTGCCAATGTTGAGATGCTTGCTAAATGTTGTATAGAAGTTGCTTCTGCAGTTCCTGATTTGCCATTTTATTATTATCATATTCCAGTGTTAACAGGAGTGGATTTTTCAATGATAGATTTACTAAAAGCAGTGGATGGGAAGGTGGGTAATTTTGCAGGCATCAAATACACTCATGAAGATTTTATGGATTTCCTTTCCTGTTTACAATACAAGAATGGAAAGTATGACTTGCTTTGGGGCAGAGATGAAAACATGTTGCCTGCATTAGCCGTTGGCGCAAGAGGGGCGGTAGGCAGTACATTTAATTATGCAGCACCATTGTATTATAATCTTATTGATGCTTTTAATAATGGCGAAATGCAAAAAGCACAACAATTACAGGAGCAATCCATTGATATGATCCGTTTGCTTGGAAAATACGGTGGCATTGCAACTGGTAAAGCTTATATGAAATTGCTTGGCCTCGATTGTGGTGAGTTCCGCTTACCGGTAAAAAATATGAATGCAGAACAATTTCTCTTATTCAAAAAAGATACGGAGCAGATTAATTTCAGTAGCTTTTGTTCGCTTAAGCCGGCTTCGGTTAAAGCGTAACAATCAAATGAATTATTTAACGATTTTCTTACTTATAATATCTATGTTTTTTAATGCTGAAATATCGGCACAGCAAACTATTACCCCTTCCATAAAATGGAAAATAGCTGCACAACTTCCCGCTGAAAACGGAAAGGATATTTCAATTGGAGTAGCTGGCCCCCTTATAGGTGTTCACAATGAAGCACTGCTTGTTGCAGGTGGTGCTAATTTTCCAGATGCAATGCCGTGGAATGGGGGAAAGAAAAAATACCATGATGAGATTTTTGTACTGCTACATAAAAGAAAGGGCAGGTTTCAATGGCTTGATACAAAAGCTTTCAAACTACCCGTTGCAACAGCATATGGAGCAAATGTAAGTACAGCACAAGGCGTTGTTTACCTGGGCGGCGAAAATGAAACCGGAATTTCCAATGCCGTTTTTTTATTGCAATGGAACAAACAAATAGAAAAAGTAGAAATTAAAAACTTACCCGATCTGCCAACCCCACTTACCAATGCTTCAGCCACAATAAACGAAAATATTATTTATATCGCCGGTGGCGAAACGGTGAATGCTGTGTCACATAATTTTTATTCGCTTGATCTTAATAATACAATGTACGGATGGAAACAGTTGCCGGACCTGCCTTTCGCCGTTTCTAATGCCGTAATGGTAATTCAGTTAAACGGAGAACAGGATAAAATTTTCCTGCTTGGCGGAAGGAAAAAGAATATAAATGCTGTCAGCGATTTTTACAATTCGGTATATGCATTTGATTTAGGTACTAAAAAATGGGAAGAAAAAAAATCAATCCCTTCTGCAAAAGCAGCAGGTACCGGCATTGCCTTTGGTAAAAATTATATTTTATTATTTGGTGGAGATGATGGGGCTACATTTAATAAAACCGAGACATTAATGATGACCATTAATGATGAAAAAGATGAAATAAGAAAACTGGAATTGATTGAGCAAAAAAATAAATTACAAATGGCTCATCCGGGTTTTAAACATGATGTGATGGTATACAATACCCTTACAGACGAGTGGAAGCAAATTGCTGACATTCCTTTTGATGTACCGGCAACCACTACTGCAGTAGTTTGGAATAACTGTGTTTTCATTCCCAGCGGAGAAATAAAAGCTGGCGTGAGAACGCCCCAGATTTTGGTTGGTAAATTGAGTAAAAAAGGTAAATGATTAATTCAAAAAAATATCCGTGGATTGTTGTTGGGTTATTGTGGGTAGTAGCCTTGCTGAATTATATGGACAGGCAGATGCTCTCCACCATGAAGCCGACCATGCAGATTAATATTCATGAATTGCAATCGGCCATCAACTTCGGTTACCTGATGGCTATCTTTTTATGGATCTATGGTTTTATGAGCCCCGTTTCGGGCATCATTGCCGACAGGTTAAACAGGAAATGGCTGATCGTTGGCAGTTTATTTGTGTGGAGCGGCGTTACATTTGCCATGGGCTATGCAACAACTTTTGATCAGTTGTATTGGTTAAGGGCAGTTATGGGTGTAAGTGAAGCGCTCTATATTCCAGCCGGTTTAGCATTGATTGCAGATTATCACACTGGTAAAACCAGGTCATTGGCCATTGGTATTCACATGACAGGCTTGTACGTGGGCCAGGCTATTGGCGGCTTTGGAGCAACTATAGCAGCAACATTTTCATGGCAACAAACTTTTCATTCTTTTGGAATAATCGGCATCGCATATTCTGTTGTTCTGATTTTCTTTTTGAGAGAAAAAAGAAATACTGTTGAACAGGAATCAGAACAACCTGAAAATAAAAAGCCGGCACTATTAAAAGGCCTTGCTGTTCTATTCACCAATATTTCATTTTGGGTTGTACTGTTTTATTTTGCCATACCGAGTTTACCCGGTTGGGGAGTTAAAAACTGGCTGCCGACTTTGTTTGCAGAAAATCTGCATATTGATATGTCGAAAGCAGGACCCATGTCAACCATCACCATTGCGGCATCTTCATTCCTGGGTGTAATATTTGGCGGAATACTTTCTGATAAATGGGTGCAGAAAAATTTGCGGGGAAGAATTTATACCAGTGCTATTGGTTTGGCATTAACCATTCCGGCGTTGCTGTTGATTGGCTTTGGTCATTCTATTTTTCATGTGGTAGGTGCAGCTTTTTGTTTTGGTTTTGGATATGGCATGTTTGATGCAAACAATATGCCCATTATTTGCCAGTTTGTTTCATCTAAATACAGGGCAACCGCTTACGGGTTGATGAATATGGTAGGTGTTTTTGCCGGCGCTTTTATTACCGATTTGCTGGGCAAGTCAACCGATGCAGGCAACCTGGGAAAAAGTTTTGCCATGATGGGAGGTGTGGTGGTAGTTGCATTGATCATACAACTGTCCATTCTTCGGCCAAAGGCAAATGATTTTGATAAAGCTTAAAAATGATTTTATGAAATTATTTCGATCTATATTTTTCAGTGCTGTAAATTTTATTGCAATGAGCAGTTTTGAGTGTTCAGAAAAATCTAACTCATTAAGTCATGGAGAAATACAGGCTACTGCATATTCAGCTTCAATACCGGTATTAAAAGGATTAACAGCCAATCCGGTATTGCGTATTGCATTGTCCATTCCTGTGGGAAATAGAGAGCAGCAGCTTAGAAAATTGCATTGCAGCTTAAATGCAACCGCCATTAAAAATATTGAAAAGATAGAGGTATATCTTACCGGTGCCGAACCATTCTCAACAATAAATAAAATTGCAAGCATCAATCCTTCTTCATCAGCATTTGATATTCCTGTAACAATAAATCAACAGCCGGGCATTCAGTTTATCTGGTTTAGCATCGGTTTAAAAAATGATGCAGATATAAATGGTATGGTTGAATTGCACTGTAAAAAAATAATTGATGCGAATGGTAAGGCACTTTTAGTAAAGGAAAGCAATTCAAATTTTAGTAAACGAATTGGTGTGACGATAAGAAAAGCCGGTGATGAAAATGTAAATACCTATCGCATACCGGGCATTGCAACAACCGACAAGAAGACCTTGGTCTCTGTATATGATATCCGTTACAATAATTCAAAAGACCTGCCTGAAGATATTGATGTAGGCATGAGCCGCAGCGTGGATGGCGGACAGACCTGGGAATCCATGAAAGTGATTATGGATATGGGTGCACCACATGCAAATAATGGCATCGGGGATCCTGCGGTTTTATTTGATCCTGTAACAAAAAAGTTATGGGTGGCTGCATTGTGGAGCAAAGGCAATCATTCCATTGCCGGTTCAATCGGCGGACTGTCGCCTGATTCCACCGGGCAATTTGTTTTGGTAAACAGCAGTGATGATGGATTAACCTGGTCATCTCCCATTAATATAACTGCACAGATAAAAAACCCGGAATGGAAAATATTTTTCCAGGGGCCCGGAAGTGGTATTGCAATGAAAGATGGTAAACTCGTTTTTGCAGCACAATACTGGGACGAAAAGAAAATGCCTTACTCAACAATTATTTACAGCGAAGATCATGGCAGTTCCTGGAAAGGAAAAATTGCGGGGCCAAAATCAAATACAACAGAAAGTCAGGTGGTGGAAACAACTGCTGGTACATTGATGTTGAACATGCGGGACAACCGCGGTGCATTCAGAAGCGTAGCCACTACAAATAATTTGGGAGCCACCTGGACAGAACATCCTACTTCTTACAATGCATTACCCGATCCGGTTTGCATGGGGAGCTTAATAAAAGCAACAATGAAAGTAAAAGGAGTTATGAAAGACGTTTTGTTTTTCAGCAACGCCAATACTTCATCAGGCAGATATAATATTACCATCAAAGCAAGTCTTGATTTAGGTGGAACATGGTCGCCTGCAAATCAACTGTTGATTGATGAGCGGCCTTGCTATGGCTATTCTTCATTAACAAAAGTAGACAACAATACAATCGGTATTTTATATGAAGGTTCTAAAGATTTGTATTATGTAAATATTCCTGTTGCCAGTATAATAAAATAGAAATGAAATGAAATGGGAAGGTTTTTTTCAAAAGGCTGGGTATGTGCAATTATTTTAACGCTTTTCACTACAGCATGTTTTGCACAAACACCAAAAATAAAAATTGCCTGTATTGGTAACTCCATTACAGCAGGTCACCTGTTGAATGATGCTTCCCATGAATCTTATCCTGCTCAGTTACAAAAATTATGCGGCGACAGATACGAAGTAAAAAATTTTGGTTATAGCGGCGCCACGCTTTTAAAAAAAGGGCATAAGCCTTATTATAAAACGGCGGAATTTGCTGCTGCACTTTATTTTAAGCCGGATATTGCTATAATTCATTTAGGATTGAATGATACCGACCCACGTAACTGGCCAAATTACAAGGATGAATTTGCTGCCAATTATTCCTGGCTGATTGATACACTGCGTCAGGCAAATCCTTCTGTAAAAATATTTATCTGCAGACTGAGTCCCATTTTTAGCGGGCATCCACGATTTAAATCGGGTACCAGGGATTGGTACTGGCAGATACAGGAAGAGATTCCACAAATTGCAAAAGCAAACGGAACCGCGATAATTGATTTGTACAAACCCCTGCACAGCCGCCCCGATCTGTTCGCAGATAATTTGCATCCTAATGCAGAAGGAGCAAGCATTATTACCCGAACAGTTTACCAGAAGATCACCGGTGAATATGATGGTTTGTCAATGCCTTCTTTCTTTAGTGATAATATGGTTTTGCAAAGACAACAACCGATTTACTTTTATGGAAAGGCAAATGCCAGTACAAGAGTAGAAATAAATTTTAATCTGCAGAAACGAAAAACGGTTGCTGATGAAAATGGCAACTGGAAATTTTTATTCCCTGCATTGCACTCAGGTGGCCCCTATAAAGTAGAAATAAAAAACGGGCTGAGGGATATCAATTTTAAAAATATTTTAATTGGCGATGTATGGTTATGCTCCGGCCAGTCTAATATGGCATTTGAATTAAAGAATGCAATCAATGCACTATCTGCAATATTGCAGGCATCTACAAACAAAAATTTACGGTTGCTTAAATATAATCAACTGGCAGAAACCAATAATGTTTCCTGGGATTCATCAACGCTGGATAAAATAAACAAGCTGCATTATTTTTCCGGCACATGGAACAATGCAGATGCAAATACAGCAGCAGATTTTTCTGCAGTTGCTATTTTCTTTGCCAACAAAATTGCTGTAGATGAAAATATTCCTGTTGGTTTAATTCAGGTGGCTGTGGGTGGCTCTCCCATCGAATCATGGATAAGCCGTTATGCGATCGAGCAGGACGAGCAATTGATAGATATGTTGAATTGGCGTAAGTCAGATTTTTTTATGCCCTGGGTTCGTGAAAGAGCTGATATGAATTTGAAAAATTCAGCCAATCCAAATCAGCGGCATCCCTATGACCCTGCTTACAATTTTGAGTCGGCTATAGATTCATTATCTCAATTCCCTGTTAAAGGTGTGTTGTGGTACCAGGGGGAAAGTAATGTTCACAATGCAGAAACTTATCCCAATTTATTTAAAACCATGGTTACCGACTGGCGAAAAAACTGGGGTGCTGATTTGCCGTTTTATTTTGTACAGTTGTCTTCTATTGATCGTCCATCATGGCCTTATTTCCGGGAGATGCAATTCAAACTGCAACAATCGGTGCCCAATGTTTATATGGCGGTAAGTTCGGATCTGGGCGACTCTCTGGATGTTCACCCAAAACAAAAAAAGGAAGTTGGAGAACGGTTGGCATTACTGGCTGAAAAATATTCATACAAAAAAGGTATTGCTGCATCAGGCCCGGTTTTGCATTCGGCAATAAAACAGGGAAAAGATATTATCCTTGAATTTACATCTGCAAAAAAAATAGCAACAGCAGGTAAACTGCCTTTAACCGGTTTTGAATTGGTGAATTATAAAGGAATATTTATTCCTGTCCAGGGAATAATCAGTAATAACAAAATTAGGTTACCAATACCCGGTAACGAAAAAATTATACGAGTTGTATATGGCTGGGAACCTTTTACAAGAGCCAATCTTGTTAATGAAGCCGGTTTGCCTGCATCTACATTTTCAATATCAATAAACACAAAAGAAAAATGAATTACACAAATGAAGAACTTATAGCATTAAAAGAATTTTACAGCAACCAGTTACTGAATGACACCGTTCCTTTTTGGTTTCCCCGGTCTTATGATAATGAGCATGGTGGCTTTTTATTGATGAGAGATGCCGACGGAACTTTGATTGATGATGATAAGGCTGTCTGGATACAGGGCAGGGCTACATGGATGTTAGCAACCTTGTATAACACAGTTGAAAAAAAGCAGGAGTGGCTCGACGGCGCTAAACTTGGATATGATTTTTTAAATAACCATTGCTTTGATAAAGATGGGCAAATGTTTTTTCATGTGATGAGAGATGGAAGGCCCTTCCGCAAAAGAAGATATTTTTTCTCTGAAACATTTTATGTGATTGCCGCTGCTGCCTACGCAAAAGCAAGCGGTGATAAAGAGGCAGCGGACAAAGCCCGGTTTGTTTTTGGTAAATGTATTGAGTATGCGACCAAAACGGGGTTGCTGCAACCGAAATTTACCGGCAACAGACCGGCGAAGGGAATCGGTGTGCCAATGATTATGATGAATACAGCACAGCAATTAAGAGAAACCATTGGCGAAGAAAGATGCGATGAATGGATAACGAAATGGATTGCAGAAATAGAAAGGGATTTTGTGAAAGATGATATTAAGTGTGTGATGGAACAGGTGACGCCGGATGGCGGCATCATTGATCATATTGACGGAAGAACATTAAACCCCGGCCACGCCATGGAAGGAGCATGGTTTATTCTGCATGAAGCAAAATACAGGAACAACGACAAGCACCTGATTGAACTAGGTTGTAAAATGCTTGACTATATGTGGGAACGGGGATGGGATAAAGAGCATGGCGGCGTTTTATATTTCAGAGATGTTTATAACAAACCGGTTCAGGAATACTGGCAGGATATGAAATTCTGGTGGCCACATAATGAAGTGATCATTGCCACACTGCTTGCCTATTTAATGACGGGTAATGAAAAATATGCTGCAATGCACAAACAGGTACATGAATATGCTTACAAACATTTTCATGACAAGGAAAATGGAGAATGGTTTGGCTATCTTCACCATAATGGAACCATTGCTCAAACAGCGAAAGGAAATTTATACAAAGGACCTTTTCATTTACCACGACAGGAATGGTATTGCAGTCAAATTTTGAAAGAACATTTAAATAAATAAACGTTTACTTATTCACCAGAATTAAAAAAAGTATGAAATGAAATTTAAAAAAATAATGTTAATAGAGCTTATGTTACTCCCGGTAATTTTAATGGCACAAAAATCTGTTATTATTCCGCAGCCTGTAAGTCTGCAGTTTACTGCTGGAAATTTTATTATTGATAACAATACAGCAATAAAGTTTAATAAAACAGATAAAGCATTGCAGGAAGCAGCTGTATTTTTTAAATTGGCCATTAAAAATATCAGCGGCCTAGAATTGCTAAACAATACTGTAAATAATAAAACAATTCAATTGCAGCTGATCAACAATGTTGAGCTGGGCGATGAGGGGTATCTCTTACATATCAGTTCTGCATCAATTGAAATTTCTGCCAATAAAAAATCCGGTATTATTTATGGTATGCAATCGCTGTTTCAAATACTGCCTGTGATACGAACGAATGCTGCATTAAGCATTCCCTGCATGGAAGTAAAAGATTACCCCCGTTTTAAATGGCGGGGCATGCACCTGGATGTAAGCCGTCATTTCTTTGGGCCTGAATTTGTGAAGGAGTATATCAATTTACTGTCATCATACAAGATGAATACATTTCACTGGCATTTGGTGGATGACCAGGGCTGGCGGATTGAAATAAAAAAATATCCGCGGCTTACAAAAGTTGGGGCATGGCGTGTTGATGAAACAGATAAAGTTTGGGGCGACAGGCCGCAGGCAAAAGAAGGAGAAGCGGCTACTTATGGGGGCTACTACACGCAGGAACAAATAAAAGATATTATAAAATATGCGGCAGAGCGGAATGTTACCATTGTACCGGAGATAGAAATGCCCGGCCATGTGGCATCCGCCATTGCTTCCTATCCTGCGCTAAGTTGCGCACAACAACCACAACTGCCTTTAACCGGTGGCGATTACACAAATATGTCTTCTAATTATTGTGCAGGTAACGATAGCGTGTTTTTGTTTTTGCAAAATGTATTAACCGAAGTCATTAATTTATTTCCATCAAAATATATTCATATTGGCGGCGATGAGGTTGACAAAGGGCCGTGGAAAAAATGTCCGCGTTGCCAGGCAAGAATAAAAGCCGAAGGACTGAAAAATGAAGATGAACTGCAGAGTTATTTTGTAAAACGCATTGAGAAATTTATTGTGAGTAAAGGGAGAAAAATGATTGGCTGGGATGAAATACTGGAAGGCGGACTTGCACCTGAAGCGACCGTGATGAGCTGGCGTGGTGAAACTGGTGGCATTCAAGCTGCAAAGATGGGGCATGATGTGGTGATGACACCCGGTTCGCCACTTTATTTTGATCATTATCAGGCTGGTCCGGAAGGGGAGCCACTGGCCATTGGCGGAATGAACACGCTGAAAAAAGTGTATGATTATGAACCGGTATCTAATGAATTAGATGCAACCCAAGCAAAATTTATTTTGGGGGCACAAGCAAACCTCTGGGCAGAGTTCATCACTAAAACAGAGCAGGTAGAATATATGGTGTTGCCCCGTATGCTTGCACTGGCAGAGGTTTTATGGAGCCCAAAGGAAACTAGAGAGTGGCAAAATTTTAATGAGCGGTTGCAAACGCAATTTAAAGCATTTGAACAGAAAGGTTTGCACTATTGTGAAGGCAACTTTATTGTTGCTATAAAACCTGTTTCTGAAAATGGAAAATTAAGTATGGGTCTTTCTACAGAAGCATTGAATGGAGAAATTTATTACAGCACTGATGGAAGCCTGCCAACAAAGGGAAGTTTAAAATATACAGGACCGGTTTCCATTACTTCATCAACAACCATTAAAGCAGTAACGGTTTTACATGGTAAAGTAATGGGATTAAAACCTGCTGAACAATCTTTTGTAATGCACAAAGCCATTGGTAAAAATGTAACATATACCAACCCGGTAAGTAAATATTATATGGCAGATGGCCCTAACTCTTTAACCGATGGTGTAAGAGGAACGAATGCGGTTGGAAAATACTGGCATGGCTTTTCAGAAAAGGATATGATTGCCAGCTTAGATTTAGGAGAAGTAAGAAATATAAGTACCATTTCATTGGGTTGCCTGCAACATTACAGCGACTGGATCTTTATGCCTTCGTCGGTGCAGTTTGAAATATCTATGGATGGAAAAATATTTACAGAACTGCAAACGGTAAACAATACTATTTCTGTTGAGGACAGAAATGCAACTATTAAAGATTTTACTGCGACATTCCCGGGGCAGAACGCAAGGTTTATCCGTGTTACGGCAATGAATACGGTTTGTCCCAAAGGCCATCCCGGCGAAGGGAAACCGGCATGGATATTTGCGGATGAAATAATTGTGAACTAAAATGAAACTGTAAAAGCTGTTTTAATTAAAGAAAATTAAATTTTTAATCGTTTTTTCTTTGTCAGTTTTCTTCATGCAGTGCCTTTGTGGGCTGCAATATGATCAGTTTTGTCGCTCTTTATTTCATATTGAGGGTCGTCGCTGCTGGCATGGTGTGTATAACCTTTTTAATTGAAATCGGAATGATGTATTTTGATAAAAGTTCCTTATGCACGGCCTGCTTCTAAATTCCAGGAAACATGATCGCTTGTTTTAAATAATCTTTTCATAATAATGTCTTTAGATTTTTAAAAAAAAATGGAAAAACAAAGTTCTGAATAGTTTTATTCATTGTAGCCAGATTAAAATATCGCTTATGAAAAATATTTTATGGTTGTTAATACTGAATTGTTTCAATAGCCTGTCGCAACAGCGGCCTAACATTGTTATCATCATTTCTGACGATCATGCATACCAGGCCATCAGTGCTTATGGCAGCAAGTTGATGCAGACTCCGGGCATTGACCGCATTGCTAAAGAAGGTGTGCTGTTTAAAAAAGCATATGTTACCAATTCAATCTGCGGACCCAGCCGTGCAACAATAATCACAGGTAAGTACAGTCATAAAAATGGCTTTAAAGACAATGAGCATTCTAGCTTTGATGGTTCTCAAAATACATTTATAAAAGAATTGACCAAAGCAGGTTATCAAACTGCATGGATTGGAAAATGGCATTTGGAAACGAAGCCACAGGGTTTTAGTTATTGGCAGGTATTGCCGGGACAGGGCAGTTATTACAATCCCGATTTTTTAATGATGGATGGAAGTGAAAAAAGAATTGAGGGCTATGCGTCCAATGTAATAGAGGATGTTTCAGAAAACTGGTTAGACAAACGGGATGTTACAAAACCTTTTTGTTTAGTGATTGGCCACAAAGCCACTCACCGTACCTGGATGCCGGATACGGCTGATCTTGGGATGTATGATAATATAAATTTTCCATTACCGCATAATTTTTATGATGACTACGCCGGCAGGCAGGCAGCGGCTGTGCAGGATATGACCATAGCCAAAACAATGATACTGGGTTACGATTTAAAAATGTTTGTCAATGACGAGGAAGAGAACAAGGAGGGCAGTATCAAGAGAATGAATGCAGCTCAGCGGTCAGCGTTTGATGCATACTACAAAAAAATCTATAATAATTTTAAATCACTCAACTTGTCGGGCAATGCACTTACCGAATGGAAATACCAAAGGTATATGAAGGATTATTTAAGCACCGCAGTATCATTAGATAGAAATATTGGACGCACATTGGATTATCTTGATAAAAATAATTTAACTAAAAATACTATTGTTATTTATCTATCCGACCAGGGATTTTATATGGGTGAGCATGGTTGGTTTGATAAGCGATGGATGTATGAAGAATCTTTCCGGACGCCAATGATAATGCGGTATCCGGGTGTTATAAAACCCGGCAGTGTTAATAATAGCCTGGTGATGAACCTTGATATAGCACCAACAGTGCTGGAAGCAGCTGGTGTAAACATTCCGGCTGATATGCAGGGAGAATCTTTTCTGCCCTTAGTGAAAAATAACAATATAAAAGGCAGGAGTGCACTCTATTATCATTATTACGAAAATGGCGAACATTCCGTATCACCGCATTTTGGCATTAAAACTAAACGGTATAAACTTATCCGTTTTTACAAAAGAGTAAGCAGTTGGGAATTGTACGATCTTTATAAAGACCCGAAGGAAATGAAAAACCTGATTGATGAAAGGAAATATCAAAAACAAAAAGTAAAACTTAAAAACGAATTGTTGCAATTGATAAAAAAATATGATGATACCGAAGCGGAAGAAATTTTTGATCAGCCTTTGCAGGGCAGGTAATTATTTTTTATGAAAAGTGGAAAATACAGTTTTATACTTTCTCTTTTACTGCTAAAGTTAGCATCGGCAGCTCAGATACGCTTGCCGCAATATCCTGACAGCATTTTCTCTACCTATTATCAGCAACGGGTTACTCTTTTTAGCTTATTACCAAAATCAAATCACAATATTATTTTTATTGGCAACAGTATTACCGATGGTGGCGAATGGAGTGAAATGTTTAATGATTTGCAAATTAAGAACAGGGGAATAAGTGGAGATATTTCCGCTGGTGTGTTAAACCGCTTAGATGAAATAGCTAAAAGGAAACCGGACAAAGTTTTTTTAATGATTGGTGTAAATGATCTGGCAAGAGGAATTTCTGCTGATAGTGTTATTAAGAATATTTTATTAATTGCGTCTTATTTAAGGCAGCAAACACCGGCTACCAAATTATTTACACAAAGTATTTTACCTGTTAATGATATCTACAATAAGTTTCAGGGCCATACCAATAAAGCAAAGCAGATAACAGAAGTGAATGATGCTTTAAGCAAAAATGCACCAGCATATCATTTTACTTATATCGATTTATACAGTTCTTTTTGCAATAACGAAGGAAAGCTGAAACCGGAACTTAGTAATGATGGCCTGCATCTGAAAGGGGAGGGTTATTTGTTATGGAAGCATCTCGTATTTTCTTATGTATATGATTTGCAAGAAAAGGTTTCCCTTTTGCCACAGCCCCAACAGCTAAATTGGAACCAGGGAACTTTTAAATTATATAATTGCAAAGAGATAAGGATTGCCCATGACAGTTTGCAGAATGAAGCATTTCGTTTGCAGCTATACCTGGCTGATAAGGGATGGCAGGCTTCAATTGGTAAGAAAGAAAAGACCAGTGAGCCGGTTATTGAATTACGGATTGAGAAAATGAATGCACCCTTGCTACAAAGCGAAGCGTATAAGCTGGAAGTAAATGAAAATAGAATTTTGATTTCAGCTAATTCGCTTCATGGCATTTTTAATGGCATACAAACTCTGAAGCAACTGATGAGAGATGGCACCATGATTGATGCTTGTGAAATTACTGACTGGCCTGCTTTTTCCTGGAGAGGTTTTATGGTTGATGTAGGCAGAAATTATCAATCTGTCAAACAATTGAAACAACAGATTGATGTTATGGCTGCATATAAGCTGAACATCTTTCATTTTCATTTAACGGAAGATATTGCATGGCGGTTGCAAAGCAAACAATATCTGCAACTGACGGAAAGTAAAAATATGTTGCGTAATCCAGGAGAATATTATTCAATGGAAGATATGAAGGAACTGATACAATATTGTAAGGATAGATATATCATGTTGGTTCCTGAAATTGATATGCCCGGTCACAGCGCTGCCTTTAAGAGAGCAATGGGAGTAGATATGCAAAGCGAAGAAGGAGTTACAATCTGTAAAAATATTTTAACGGAACTATGTACTGAACTGAACTTGCCTTATATCCACATTGGCGGCGATGAAGTAAAGATTACCAATAAAGAATTTCTGCCTCAAATGATAGCTCATGTAAAATCATTGGGCAAAAAAGTTATGGCCTGGGATCCCGGTGGTAATGTACCCGAAGGCACAATCCTGCAAATGTGGAATGGAAATTCAAAACCGAAACCAACCTATCCTGCTATTGATTCGAGACATTTATACTTGAATCATTTTGATTCATTTGACGGAGTGGTAACAACATTCAATCATCAAATTGATGATGTAAAAGCAGGGGATGAAAACAGGCTGGGGTCCATTTTATGTAACTGGCCCGATAGAAGAGTGAGTAAAGAAGAAGATTTAATTTCCATGAATGCTGTCTATTCTGTGATGCTCAGTTTTGCTGAAAGATGCTGGCAGGGCGGTGGCTGGAAAAATTATTTATCTGACTTTGGAGTACCCGGAACAGAGCGTTACACTATGTTTGTGAAATTTGAAAATCGTTTACTGGATCATAAACTAGAGTATTTTGCAAACAAACCATTTCCCTATTTCAAACAAAGCGATATTGAATGGAAACTCATTGGCCCTTTTGATAATAAAGGAAAAACGGCAACTTCCTTTTCGCCAGAAACAATAAAGTTTTTAGATACTTTTCAATTAAAAAATTATCCATCAGTCTTTGGTGCAACTATCTGGTTGCGGCATTTTTGGCATCCCATGATTAGTTCTCATTTGCAAGATCCAAAAGAGAATACTACCTGGTATGCCACAAGAAAGATATGGGCTGATGAAGACGGCGAAAAAGATTTCTGGATCGGCTTTAATAATTTTTCCAGGTCAACCGCAACTGATGAACCGCCCGCTGGCGCATGGGATGCCCGGAACACTGCGGTTTGGGTAAATGGAAAATTAATTGAACCGCCTCATTGGAAACATGGCGGACAAAAAGGCGATAGTGAAACACCTTTGACAGATGAAGGGTATGAGTATCGTTCTCCAACAAAAATATATCTGCAAAAAGGCTGGAATACAATTTTAATAAAAGCACCGGTTGCAGGGTTTAAAGGCGTTGACTGGCAAAACCCTGTTAAGTGGATGTTTACGTTTATTCAACTATAAATAAAATATAAAATGATGATTGAAACAGTTTTAATAAAATAGCCGGTGATTTTTGAAAAAATACCCGCGAGGATATTTACTGATTCGCATCAGGCTTCTATTTTTATTCCTAATGAAATTGCTGAGTTAATCCAACAAAAAAATAAGGACGGCAAACATTGTGTGCTCGGCCTCGCTTCTGGATCCACGCCTAAATTCATCTATAAAGAACTGGTGCGGCTTCATAAAGAAGAAGGGTTAAGTTTTAAAAATGTTTACTCATTTAACCTGGATGAATATTATCCAATGAAGGCGGATTCGCTGCACAGCTACGTAAGGTTCATGAAAGAACAACTATTTGATCAAGTTGACATTCCTGATGGGAATTATTTTATTTCTTATGGAACAATCCAACCGGAAGAAGTAAAAGATTTTTGTTTTGGTTATGAACAAAAGATAGAAAAATTAGGAGGGCTGGATTTCCAATTACTGGGTATTGGCGGCAACGGGCATTTCGGTTTTAATGAACCAGGCTCAATGTTAAATTCAGGAACCAGATTAATGATGCTTGACCATGCTATAAGAGTTGCTGCGGCATCAGAATTTGGGGGGCAGTTGGCAAAAGTTCCAAAGAAGGCTATAACACTTGGAATTAAAAAAATATTGCAGGCAAAACGAATTGTATTGCTGGCCTGGGGCGAGAAAAAGGCCGCAATTCTCAAAAATGCAATAGAGGGACCGGTTAATGAAATGCTGCCTGCCTCTTATTTGCAAACACATAACATCATACTTTTTATTATTGATGAAGGAGCTGCATCAGAATTAGCCCGTGTTAAATCCCCTTGGGTGTTTCAAGATGTTTTGTGGGACATCCATTTGATAAAAAAAGCAGTTACTATTTTATCATTAACAATAAATAAGCCTTTTCTTAAATTAACCAACAAGGATTATAATGATAATGGGTTAAGCGACTTACTGTCTCAATATGGACAAGCTTATGATATTAATATAGAAGTTTTCAATCAGTTGCAACATACTATTACAGGCTGGCCGGGAGGCAAGCCCGGAGCGGATGATGAGTGCCGGCCTGAAAGGGCAACGCCTGAAAAAAAGAAGTGCCTCATTTTCAGTCCACACCCAGATGATGATATAATTTCCATGGGTAGAACTTTTCAGCGGTTGGTTGCCCAGAGACATGATGTGCATGTGGCTTATCAAACATCGGGTAATATAGAAGTAGCCGATGATGAAGCGATAAGGTTTATCGACTACGCCATTGATTTCAATAATAAATTTCATAAAGGACCAAATGAAGCTATTCAGGTATACGCTGAGGCAATTTTTTTTAGGTAATAAAAAAGACTGTGACATAGATTCCGAACAGGTCCGGTTTGTAAAAGGGTTGATCAGCCGAAGCGAAGCAAAAGCCACTTGCAGGTATGTAGGAATACCTGATGAGAATGTCCATTTTCTGGATCTGCCGTTTTATGAAACCGGCAGGATTGAAAAAGATACGATTGGTGAGCAGGATATTTTGATTGTTCAACAATTGACTGAAAAGATAAAACCACATCAAATTTTTGCAGCAGGTGACCTGGCCGATCCGCATGGTACACATAAGGTTTGTCTGGATGCAATATTTGAAGCCGTACTGAAAATAAAAGATAAAGAATTTATGAAGGATTGCTGGATTTGGTTGTAGCGGGGTGCATGGGCAAAATGGGAGATTCATGAAATTGAGATGGCTGTACCTATGAGTCCCAACCAGGTTTTACAAAAACGCTTTGGTATTTTCAAACACCAGTCGCAGAATGATGGTGTAGTTTTTCAAGGAACAGACTCTAGGGAATTTTGGCAAAGAGCGAAAGAAAGAAACAAAGCCAATGCTGCCTTGTATAATAAACTGGGTTTAGCAGAATATGAAGCGATGAAAGCATTTGTAAGATGGGAGGCACCTTTGTCTTGCATAAATTGTTAAAAATCTAAAGGAAAATAAATTTTTAAAGCAATACAAGTAATATTGCTATCATAATATCTTAAAAACAGTGCATAGAAGAAATTTTATAAAATCAACATTTGGTATAGCAACTATTCTCCCCTTTTCAAAATCCTTTGATAACTTATATTCATTTTCACATTCAAAATTTGAAGTTGAGAATCTTGTAATTGGCTCTGGGTATGGCGGTGCTGTTGCTGCCCTCAGGCTTACTGAGGCGGGCAAAAAAGTTACTATGGTTGAGATGGGGCTTGATTGGGGGAAAAATATGGGGCAGTATAAGCCATTTTCAAATATGATATTTCCTAAAAATAATTCAACGTGGCTGCACAAATCAACTGTTGCTCCTATAATGAATTTCACCAATTTCAATAAAAAATTTACAGGAGTCTTGGATCGAATGGATTTTGAAAACATAAAAATCTATGCAGGCCGGGGGGTTGGGGGCGGGTCTTTGGTAAACGGGGGAATGGCAGTGCAACCAAACAGAGATTATTTTCAGGAAATACTTCCTGAATTGGATGCCAATAAATTTTGGGAATATTATTTTCCTTTGGCCAAACATGAGTTGCTTGTAAATCAAATACATGATGAGTATTACCAAAAATCAAAATACTATAAATTTTCCAGGGTGGGCGAAGCTGAGGCTCATCATGCAGGTTTTAAAACTGTAAAAGTGCCAAATGTGTATAGTTTTGATTACATGGAAAAGGAAGAAAAAGGGATAGTACCAAAATCAGCTTTAAATGGCGAAGTTATTTACGGAAATAATTATGGAAAAAATAGCTTGGACAAAACTTATCTACAAAAGGCACTTAGTACCGGCCTGCTAACTATATATGATTTGCATAAGGTTACAGCAATTAAAAAGGACAATAATGGAGGTTATATTGTTAAGATTGATGTTATTGATGTGAGTGGAAATATTGTCGAACAAAAAACATTTTATTGCAAAAGACTTTTTCTAAATGCTGGTAGTATTGGCTCTACAAAACTATTACTGACAGCAAAACATAATAATGATTTACCTGATTTGAATGAGTGGGTAGGAAAACTTTGGGGCAATAATGGAAATATAATGTGTGGCCGGAATATGGTTAATACAATATTTAACAAGGTAGACAGAAAATCATTTAATTCATTTTTAGGTGTAGGTACAAATGCTAAACAATCTGCAATACCAGTGGCAGGAATAGACAACTGGAATGACAAGCTACATTGCTTTTTTGCTGAAATATCACCCCTGCCGATGAATCTAGAAGTTTATACTGCCCTCTACCTGCTAATTAATAGAATACCTTTATTAAGTTCAATAAGTTACAATAGTTTAAGTAATGATATAGACGTTAATTGGACACAAGAGCATAGTTTGCAACCCCTGACCAATGCAAAATATTTCGTAAAAGCATTAAATAAGGCAAATGGTGGAACAAGAGCTGGACTTCTTTTTAATGGTGGATTTGGAGCAGATATTTGTTATCATCCTCTAGGAGGAATTGTCTTAGGTAAAGCAACAGACAATTTTGGCAGAGTAAATGGATATGAACATTTATTTGTAACTGACGGATCTCTTATTCCTGGAACAATAGGTGTAAACCCTTTTTTAACTATTACTGCAATAGCTGAATATTGTATTGAAAACATTTTAAAAATAGATTTTTAAAATTGAATTTTTCATATAAATTGATGTATTCTAAAATGCTTTGATATTTCTGCTGCCCTTGTACAATAAACTGAGTTTTGCAGAGTATGAGACAAGAGAGGTATTTGTCAAGTTCAAGAATTAGTTTTTAACAGACCAGTAATTAATGACACGAAACTCTTTTTGCCGAGTTCGTTTGCATAATATTGATTTTCAGCTTTAAAAATAACATTTTTTAAAATTATTTTACTTAATAGCTGATATTTGTTTAATCAAGAATACAATGTCTTACAACGATCTCCTGCCTGCAAATTAATTATATATTTAGTATAGGATTTTTTACAGATTTCTTTCAAGGCATTAAGGAAAATGTTCGAAATTTGTCCAGCTCTCCCGACACACTAAATCTCTACATTTGTAGAGATTTTTTTATGTCCCATTTCGTATACATATTGCAAAGCAAAAAAGATAACCAATACTATATTGGCGAAACCGCAGATGTTGAAGCAAGATTATTATTTCATAATTCAGGCAGGCAACGCTCTACAAAGAATCGAATTCCTTTCATTATGATTCTGACAGAACAATTTGAAACCAGAACTGCTGCTTTGCGAAGAGAGAAACAAATTAAAAGTTGGAAAGGAGCTGCGGCGTTTAAAAAATTAATTTCGGGAATGTAGCCCCGCTTGCAGCGGGGCACAGGTCTGGGGGCCGTGGGGTCGTCCCGCCATCGGCGGGAAATCTTTTCATCCCGACTTCACAAGACAAACAGGAATTATCCTGGTTTGTCGTGTTTTTATTTTCTGCATATCAAAAAACATTAAATAGTCGGTTAGTAATCCGGCTACAGTTAGATTGGCAATTTTTGCTGACTCTTTAACCAAACACTGTTATTGTATTTAGTTTAATATATTCTATTTTTTTGTTGAATTTCTTTCTATTAATCTTAAATTGAGTATGCTTTGTCTAACAGAAAATGGTGCCTTTTTTTTCCATCAATTTAAATTATATCGCAGCAGCTTCTCTGCCTATTTCATAAGCGGGTTGCGTAATGGTAGTCATTGATGGGTTGAGCGTTGAATCAAAATTTGTAACCGGAACCAGTATTATAGTTGACGGCGGATTCACGAGTTATTCAGGTGTATAAAATAAATAAGGAAATGACAGGAAATACAATTTACAAATTACAACAAACCATGCGTTGGTTTGGACCTGGTGACCCGGTAAGTTTAAATGATATCCGACAGGCCGGATGCTCGGGCGTAGTTACCGCGTTGCATCATTTGCCTAATGGCGAAGTATGGACAGTAAGTGAAATACAAAAAAGGAAAGTGGAAATAACTACTGCCGGTTTGCAATGGCATGTGGTGGAGAGCGTACCGGTGCATGAAGATATAAAAATACAACGGGGCAATTACCAACTATATATTGAACGCTATAAACAAAGCATGTACAATTTAGCAGCTTGTGGAATTCAGGTAATTACCTACAATTTTATGCCTGTACTGGATTGGACAAGAACCGATTTAAGTTATGAAGTAGCAGATGGAAGTAAAGCACTGCGTTTTGAGAAAGCAGCATTGGCAGCTTTTGATATGTTTATGTTGAAAAGAAAAAATGCTGAAACGGATTATTCCGCAGCGGAATTAAAAAATGCCACTGAGCTTTTTTTAACGATGAACGAAAAGCAAAAGCAACTGCTTCAAAGAAATATTATTGCAGGGTTGCCCGGCAGCGAAGAAAGTTTTACCCTGGAAAAATTTCAGCTAGCATTGGATGCTTATGACGGTATTGACGAAAATAAATTACGTAGTCATTTGATTTATTTCCTGCAACAAATTATTCCTGTGGCAGATGAAGTGGGGATTAAAATGGCTATACATCCGGATGATCCTCCTTTTGCAATATTTAGTTTACCACGTGTGGTTAAAACAGGTGTAGATGTAAACAAACTTATTGATGCAATTCCTTCATTAAATAACGGACTCTGCTTTTGTACCGGCTCATATGGGGTAAGGCCAGATAACGATTTGCCGGAAATGATTAAGTCATTCGGCGACAGGATACATTTTTTACACCTTCGTTCTACCAGGCGCAATGGCGACGGAGATTTTTACGAAGACAATCATTTGGAAGGTGACGTAGATATGTATGCTGTGATGAAAAATATGGTGGAGCTGATGCAGCGCCGAAAAATAAATTTACCGATGCGTCCTGATCACGGACACCAGATGCTGGATGATTTGAAAAAGAAAACTAATCCTGGCTATGCTGCAATTGGCAGATTGAGAGGGTTGGCCGAACTAAGAGGTTTGGAAATGGGAATCAGGGAAAATGTTATTCAGAAATTTACAGATTGGTGATTGATGGGATTTTTTTATGGAATAGTTATTTATAAATTAATTTATCGCAGCAGATGTCAACCAGGATTACTATTATGGACCTAGCGAAGATTTTGTGAATATCCGTTTCTACGGTTTCCAGAGCTTTAAATGATAAGGGGGAAATAAGTGCTGACTTAACGAAGCGGGTTCAGACTTTAGCTAAAAAACTGCAGTATCAACCCAACCCTTTTGCTCCTGGTGTTCGTTCAAAAAAATCTAAAACTATTGCTGTAATCATTCCTGATATTGCTAACTATTTTTTTGCACTGGCCTTAAAGGGTATTGAAGAAGCTTCCAATGAATATGGTTATCATGTGTAAATTTACCAGACCTTCGAAAGGTTGGCTGTAGAAATTGATTTATTTTATCACCTAAAAGATGGCAGGGTTGATGGCGTTTTAGTTTCGCCCGCTGCGGAAAATGATAATATAGCTCAGCATTTTGAAGAATTGAATCAGCAATTGCCTGTAGTATATTTTGATAGGTATCCGATCGGGACCAGTTTCGAAAACACCTCCTGCAATGATTTCGAAGCTGGGCATATTGCTGCAAAACATTTGTTGGAAGGAGGGTCCAGCCGAATTGGATTTGTGGGCATCTCAGAAAGTTTATCAGTAACCAGTTTAAGATTAAAAGGGTATAAAAACGCTTTGAAAGAAAATGGAATAAAGTTGCAAAACTCTTTGATCATATTATCACAAAACGAATCGATAATTTACCAGCGCACTGTTTCATTATCAAAAAAAGAAAGGCCACCAACAGCATTCTTCTCTTCTCATGAGAGTTATGCCTGCCAGGTTTACTCAGCTTGTAAAAATTTTAATATTAATATCCCTGATGAGATCAGGCTAATTAGCTTTGCTCATTATCCAGCATCAGCGTTTTTAAATCCTGGTTTATCAACGATTACCCAGTCTGCCTATGAATTAGGTAGAAATGCCGCTCTCAAATTAATTAAAAAGCTACCTGGCAATAAGGTTAAATTAAATGTCAATACTAAAAAATTGCCGTGCAAATTTACTTTCAGAAGTTCGTCGGTTGGCTAGGGGATTACTACCTAAAGTTGTTGGATTTTAAAAAATGATTAATTCAAACTAAGTTAGGGCGGTACAGTAACAGATTTTCATCTTAAGGTATTTAACGGATATCGACGGCTTGCAGTTGAAGCGCAAGATTACTATTGGGCTCCCTAATGGCAACTTTTTTAGAATTACTGCAATAACTTTTTCATTGAATAATCGCATGACCCCCAGGTTTTACTGATGATTTTGACGATACTGAACTTTTTTAACTGCAATTGGTATTGATGATAGTTATTCAAAGACACGATCACAATCCAAGCACTTTATTCCTTGCAATTAAACATGCGCCAATTACGCCCGCTTTTTCTCCAAGCTTCGATAACCTCAATTGGGTATCTGTATTAACGAGGCTTAAAGAATATTTATTGACAGCACTGCGTATAGGCAGGCGTATGTAGTCGCCGGTTTCGGAAAGCGTTCCTCCCAATATTAATAATTCAGGATTAAAAATATTTATCAGTAAGGCGATTCCTTTTCCTATCTTTTCTCCTATCTCTGCGAGTAATTCTATACAAAGAATATCTTCATTCTGAGCGGCTGCAATGATATCCGTTAATGTAACATCATCGGGTTCCTTTTTCTTTTTCATTACAGAGGAAGTGGATCCCTGCTTAATTTTTTCTTTGAACCTTTTGAGCAATGCTGACCCCGAGGCCTCAGTTTCCAGGCAACCCTTCTTTCCACAATGACACAATATTTCATTGTCGAAAAAAGGGATATGGCCAAACTCGCCACCAAAGCCACTCTTCCCGTAATAGAGTTTACCATCAATTAAAATACCAAGACCAATACCGTAGTCAATATTTACAAATAAAACATTACGGCTATCTTTTACATCGCCATTACAAAATTCGCCATAAGCCATGGAGCGGGAGTCATTTTCCAAAAATGTTGGTATCCCAATTTCTTTTTGGATACTAGCTGACAGGGGTTCTTCATGAAAATGAAAATAACTGTAGCTATATCCTGTAGTATTATTAATGCGCCCCGAAAGATTAATACCTAAGCTCAGAATCTTTTCCTTTACAACTGCAGGACTTAAGTCATTAATAAATGATTTAATAATTTCAAGCAAAGCCTGCAGCGATTCCGGGGTGTTTTCCAGTTTAAAAGGAACTTTTTCCTTGGAAACAACCATGTGTTTTTTGAAATCCAACAGGCCTAAATTAACATAAAACTTCTTGACGTCAACGCCAACAAAAAAGCAAGCGTCTGATACCAACCCATAAACGCTGGCTCTTCTGCCACCGGTAGAGTCGAACTTTCCATTATCCTTTAATAAACCATCTTCGATTAGCTCGTTGATCAGGCTGGTTATTTTAGGGACACTAATGTTTAATTCTTTGCTTAGCTCTGTGATGGTACTTTTTCCTGTTTGGTCAAGTTGGTTAATGATCAACCTTTTAAGCGCTTTGTTTTTAAACAAAACTCCTGAAGTATTGTCGTCGTTAAAAATTGAAAAAAGATTCCGACTGGTCATTTGGTTCGCTGCTTTATGAGGTTTTCAATTTTGAAGCTAATAATAATTAGATAAGAATTTCTGCCGGCCCAACTAAATAAAAAAAATTATTAAGTTTTAGTAATTAGAAATAAAATTTATTATATTTACGCTTCAAAGTACTATTATTTATTAATAAAAGCAAAAACTGATGCTTGCCAATCAAATTGTTCCTTCAGTAGAAAATGATATCAGCATATACAGCAAGTTATACAAAAGTGAACTAATAGATAATGTTCTACCCTTCTGGATGAAATATAGTAAGGATGATGTCAATGGCGGTTTTTTTACTTGCCTGGACAGAACAGGTAAAGTTTACGATACTGATAAATTTATGTGGCTCCAGGGTCGTGAAGTTTGGTGCTTTAGTTATATGTATAATAATGTAGCAGCAAATGAGGATTGGTTAAAAATGGCGTTACATGGGGCCGCTTTTATGCAAAAAAATGGACGTGATGAAAATGGCAACTGGTATTTTTCATTAACAGCCGATGGAAGGCCTTTGATACAACCCTATAATATTTTTAGTGATTGTTTTGCTTCAATGGCTTTTGCAGCTTTGGATAAAGCAAGCTCAAATGATACCTATAAAAAAATGGCTTTAGATACTTTTGAAAATATTTTGAAGCGTCGGCATAACTGGAAAGGGACTTACAGCAAAGCATATCCCGGGACAAGAAATTTGAAAAATTTCGCCCTGCCGATGATCTTGTGCAACCTGTCATTAGAACTGGAGCATATTATTGGTACCGAAAGGGTAAATAGTTTTATTCCAACAGTTATTCATGAAATTATGGAGGTTTTTTATCAGCCGGAATTAGGTTTGATATTGGAAAATGTTTGTGAAGACGGTAGTTATTGCGACAGCTTTGAAGGACGGTTATTGAATCCAGGACACGCGATAGAAGCCATGTGGTTTCTAATGGATATAGGTAAACGCCTTAATGATGAAGCTTTAATTGAAAAATCCTGTACGATAATGCTGGATACCCTTGAATATGGGTGGGATAAAGAATTTGGCGGCATTTTTTATTTTTTAGATGTAAAAGGAGCGCCGCCACAACAGCTGGAATGGGATCAGAAATTATGGTGGGTGCATGTAGAGGCTTTAGTGGCTTTAGCAAAAGGATATCAGTATACAAAAAATAAAAAATGCCTTGAATGGTTTCATAAAATTCATAACTATACCTGGAAACATTTTAAGGATAATGAATACGGTGAATGGTTTGGCTATTTAAACAGGAGGGGCGAAGTGTTATTAAATTTAAAAGGGGGTAAATGGAAGGGATGTTTTCATATTCCGAGAGCCTTATACCAGGTTTGGAAAACTTTAGAATCAATTTAATCTTTTGATAAATAAAATCTCATATCATTTTATTCTTGCCGGGTTGCTGGCTGCATTCAGTTTGACCCTATTTGCGCAAAAGCAAATAGCAACTGATGTATTGGTGATTGGTGGCGGAACTGGCGGAACTGCAGCAGGTTTACAGGCTGCAAGAATGGGTGTGCATACAATTATTGCAGAACCTACCGTATGGCTTGGGGGAATGATTTCAGCTGCTGGTGTTCCTGCTTTTGATGGCAATCATAATATGCCTTCCGGTATTTGGGCCGAATTCAGGGAACAGTTATATAAAGTTTATGGCGGCCCGGGAAAGGTAGCTACTGGCTGGGTAAGTAACACCTTATTTGAACCACATGTGGGTGATAGTATTTTAAAAGTTATGGCAGCAGCTATACCCAAATTGAAAGTTTTATATCAATATCAGTTTGTTAAAGTCATTAAAAATGGTACTATAATTAAGGGCGCGGTCTTTTATAATCTCTTGTCAAACTCTACGCTTACCATTGTAGCAAAACAGGTAATTGATGCAACAGAATTAGGTGATGTGATGGCCAGTGCAGGAATTCCATTTGATATGGGCATGGAAGCAAATAGTGTAACTGGTGAAAATGTAAATGTTCCGGAAACAAACAATATCATCCAGGATATCACTTATGCTGCCATACTGAAAGATTACGGTCCTCAATCTGATAATACTTTAGCAAAACCAGAGAATTATGATCCCATGGAGTTTGATGGATGCTGCAATGAATTTTGTAGTAAGCCAGAAAAATTGACTTCAAATGTTACTGCACAAAAAATGCTCGATTATGGTAAACTGCCCAATGGCAAGTATATGATCAACTGGCCGGGTAAAGGCAATGATATTTATTTGAATCTTATTGCAATGCATTATGACCAACGACAGAATGAACTAAAAAAAGCAAAAGCAAAGACTTTACGGTTTATTTATTTTTTACAAACTCAATTTGGGTTTAAAAATCTTGGTTTGGCTGATGATGAATTTCCTACAGCAGACAAATTACCCCTGATACCTTATAACAGGGAAGGAAGAAGAGTAAAAGGTTTAGTTCGCTTTACAATCCAAAATATTTCTACTCCTTTTAGTTCCACATCACCATTATACAGAACCGGTATTTCGGTTGGTGATTACCCTATTGATCACCACCATAGAGAAAACCAGGCTGCGCCGCAACACCTCAGTTTTTATCCCGTTCCTGCATTTAATGTTCCGCTGGGTGCACTAATACCCAAAAAGTATGAAGGTATTATTATTGCTGAAAAAGGAATTAGTGTTAGCAATATCGTAAACGGCACAACAAGATTGCAGCCCTGTGTAATGCTTACAGGACAAGCTGCAGGAACATTGGCAGCTTTATGTGTTCGGCAGGGAAAAAATGCATCACGGGTTGCTGTAAGAGATGTACAAAAAGAGTTATTACAGGCCAGGGCTTACCTATTGCCCTATTATGATGTTAAGCCAACAAATCAATTTTTTACTGCCATTCAAAAAATCGGTGCTACAGGAATATTAAAAGGCACCGGTCAACCTAATGCATGGGCTAACAGAATCTGGTTTTATCCTGATTCCACTATTGAAGCAACAACTTTTATTAAAGATTTTAACGGGTACTCAATTATTGTATATAATACCCGCAATAAATTATTAACTGTTAATGATCTGTATGCTATTGTAAAAAAAACTTGTTCTTCAATTAAAAAAAAAGCAGCACTGACATTAGCTGATTTTAAAAAAAGCTGGAATGATTTGGGGTTGTTGGATTATAATTTAAGCCGTGCAGTTAAACGTTTTGAAATAGCCGTTATACTTGATAAATGGTTAGCAGCTTTTGAAACAGTACAGGTTGATCACAATGGCAATTTTCTTAAACCAAAATAAATAACAATTGCTTTATATTTTTTAAAAACAAAACAAATATTATGAGAAAGTCAATGCTCCTGCTCTTATTGCTTTTTGCAACCTTTATAGGTATAGAAGCACAGGATATGAAAGTAACCGGCAGGGTTACCGATGCTACTACTGGGCTACCTGTAGAATCAGCTTCCGTTGTAGTTAAAGGAAAAGGGAAAGGTGTAACCACCAATGCTTCCGGGGAATTTACAATTACCGCGAATAAAGGAGCCATCCTTGTAATTAGCAGTATTGGTTATACAAAAAAAGAGTTAACTGTAAATGAGGCTTCTGTTTCCCTTACACTTACTAAATCCGACAATACATTAACTGATGTGGTTGTAGTAGGTTATGGCACACAAAAGAAAGCTGATCTAACCGGCTCGGTAGTTACATTAAAAAATGATGTACTTACAAAAAGGCAGGTTGCCAGTACCAGTAATCTATTACAGGGGCTTGCGCCTGGTGTTACAGTGCAGCAACAATCGGGTAAGCCGGGCGCAGATGGTGCCGGTATTGTGATCAGAGGTAATAGTTCTATTTCAGGCAGCAGTGCTCCGCTGATAATTATTGATGGTTTAGCTGCCGGTTCAATAGATCAAATAGACCCCAATTCTATCGAAAGCATTACTGTGCTAAAGGATGCGGCTTCTACAGCTATCTATGGTAACAGGGCTTCGGGCGGTGTAATATTGGTAACGACAAAAAAAGGCAACAAAAAAGGAATGCAAATCAGCTATAATAACTTTTTTACCAAGCAAAAAGCAACTGCTATTCCAAAAAGGGTTAGTGCAATTGACCATATGGAATTAAGTAATGTTGCAGAACAAAACCGAACAGGAAATCCTACTGCATTTGTTTACCCCCAGGCTTTAATTGACAAATACAAAAGTACACCTGCTAATAATTTAGATGTTATTGATACAGATTGGCTGGATTTGTTATTAACAAATTCGGGCTTGCTACAGAATCATAATGTGCAATTGGCTTCCGGCGGCGAAAAGGTCAATATCTTCACTTCAATAAGCTATCTTAATCAGCAGGGGCTTATACCAAACAACAGTTTTGAAAAATATGATATCCGTTTTAACCCTGAGTTTAAATTGAATGATAAACTTACTTTTAGTGGCAATTTTTCTTATAATAGTAATAAATCAATAAATCCTTCTACCGGTAGTGCAGAATTCATCATCCGCCAGGCAATTGGCTTACCGGCAATTGGCGGTGGTAAATATGGAGAAGGCATGTATGGTACTGCTGGACAGTCTAACAACAGAAACCCGTTAGCAATGGCAGAAGCTGCAGGAACTTCGGTTACCAACGGAAATCAGTTGGTGGCAAGGTTTGGCTTTAATTTTAAACCAATTAAAGGGTTGGATATAGAAGCTTATTGGGGATATTCAAAATCGAATCCGCTCACAAAAACTTTTGTAAAAAATGCAGATATTTATCAGCCCAATTTAACCACGCTTGGGTATGATAAAATTGGTGTTTGGCCTGGTACTACCAACCTTGGCCTAACTACAAGGAATGATACCTACAATAACTATACAGGCCAGGCTACTTATAGTTTTAAAATTAAAGAACATGCAGTTAAAGTTTTAGCTGGAGCTCAATCAGAATTATATAAAAATTATTTCTTTGGCGCTTCACGTTTAGGTTTCATTAATCCTAATCAACCCTACTTAAATTTAGGCAGTGGTGCAAGAGATAATAATGATGGTGCCAGTGAAAACGCTTTAGTGGGATTATACAGCCGAATCAATTATAGTTATAAAGATAAATACCTTTTGGAGTTAAATGGAAGGAGGGATGGTTCATCCAAATTTTCGCAGGTAAAAAATAAGCAATGGGGCAATTTTGGTTCTGTATCAGCAGGCTGGATTTTTTCTAAAGAAAATTTCTTTAGCAATTTAAACAAGATCATCAGCTTCGGTAAAGTCAGGGTATCTGCCGGTGGTAATGGTAACCAGAATATCGGCTCAAACTATGGCTTTGATGCTTTTTATGCTTCGTCCGGATACAGCAATCCTAATAATGGTACTAATGCTTATTTTAATTATGCAACTACTTTAGGTGTAGCATTACTTGATTTTCCAAACCCTGATCTTAGTTGGGAAACTTCAAAGCAATCTAATATTGGGCTTGATTTAACTTTCATTAATGGATTAAGCGTTACTGCTGATTATTATGTAAGAACCCAAAAGGATCAATTACTTCGCCGTACACTGCCCTCTTCAGCAGGTGGGTTATCCAATCCCTTTATAAATGCCGGTAATATGGAAAATAAAGGATGGGAAGTTCAGTTGAATTATAGAAAGAAAATAAATAAAATAGGCTTGGATGCAACTTTTATGTTGTCAGATGTAAAAAATAAAGTTACTAACCTTGTTGAAGGCACACCTTTTATTGGGGATGGCATACGAACATTACCGGGCTATGCTGCCAATTCTTATTTTGGATATACAGCGGTTGGTTATTTCAGTGATTCTAATGATGTTAAAAATTCACCCGTACAATTTGGTTCTGCCTGGAGCCCAACAACAGCGAACGGTACTAAACCCGGTGATGTTAAATATGCTGATTTAAATGGTGATGGTAAAGTAGATGCCAATGATCGTGCTGTTTTAGGTAATGCTTTTCCACGTTACGAGTATAGTGTTAATATAAACTTAACCTATAGCAATTTTGATATAAATTTATTTGGACAGGGTGTGGGCAAAAGGAATAATTATTTAAGTGGTACAGGTGCGGTACCATTCAGCAGTGCAGATTATGCCGCCTCATTATTGGATATACATAAAGATTATTGGACACCGGCAAACACAGGGGCTACATTCCCCCGGTTGCTGCCATCCGGTTTTGGCGGGAATAATTATCTATTGTCTTCTAAGTGGATAAAAAGCGCTGCTTACTTTCGAATTAAAAATATAAACGTTGGTTATAAATTACCTGCTGCATGGTTGAGCAAAATAAAAATTGCATCGGTGCGGATTTATGTTAGTGGGTCTAATTTATTTACTGCTACTAAAGCATGGAAAGGTTTTGATCCAGAAATAAATAACGCCAATGCAGAATTTTATCCGCTTATGCGTACTTATACAGCAGGCATCAATGTAAACTTTTAATTAAAATTTAAAACCGATTAAAATGAAAAAATATTTATTTCTTCCGTTTATTTTAGTGCTTTTTGCACTTAACGGATGTAAAAAGTTTTTGGATAGAAAGCCACTTGACCAATCCACTGCTACAACTTTTTTAAGCAACCAGGATGAAATGGAATTGGGCCTAAATGGTGTTTATGCATCAGCAACCTGGGTTATTGCAAACAACACGCCGATGTTATTTTCTATAGAAGCTACAACTGATAATGCTATGAAACGTGGCGGCAATGCCGAAGATCTTATTGCTTTGGGAGATGGTAGTTTTAATGTATCCAATGCAATTACAACATCGGCCTGGAGCCAGGCGTATAAATTAGTACAGCGTGCCAACCAACAGATTGTGGGAATGGAAAATGGTAAAGGAAATGTTTCAGCCGCTATTTTTGGCAGAATAAAAGCAGAAGCATTAATCTTACGGGCATGGGGTTATTTCCATTTGATGACCTGGTTTGGTGATCTGCCTTATTACAGAAGACCACCAGAAGTAAATGAAGTATTGTCTGCAAGCCGTACCCCTGTAACCACTATTGTTGGGGATATGTATAAAGATTTGGATGAAGCTGTAGCAGCATTTGATGTAGCCGGAACACAACCGGTGCAGGCAATGGGAAGAGTTAACAAAGGTGTTGCACTTGGGCTTAAAGCAAAACTGGCTTTACTTATAAAAGATTATGCAACCGCTGCTGCAGCAACTAACGCAGTTGTTACCAGTGGTAATTATGGATTAAATCCAAAGTATACTGACCTTTTTTTATTGGCAGGGCAAAGGACAAATGCCGGAAGGGAGATTATGTTTAATCAAACTTATCCAACTGATGTATTAGATCCACAGAACTGGATGATGGTTATTAGTATCCCCAGGCAGGCAACCAACTCACAAAGCAGTCATTTCCCTTCTCAAAGCCTGGTTGATCGGTTTGAGGGTAAAGATGGTTTGCGTATTGATGCATCTGCTGTATACAACCCCGCCACGCCAAGTGCAAATAGGGATAATCGCTTAAAATGGACCTTGGTAATGCCAGGTGATACTATTGCGTATCAAAATAATACATCTGTTGCTCCTTATACTAACCCAAGAGAACGATATATTTTTAATATCCACAGTAACATAAAACGGAGGTTTAACTGGACCACCGGAGTATATGATAATGTTTCCGGCAATAATGACTGGATAGGAGCGCAGGCTTCGGGTATTCAATGGCAGGTAAGCGCCACCGGTAATATCGGAGGTGTAGGATATGTATGGAGAAAATATATTGACTCCACTCAATACTCTTGGGAAACAAAAACAGGTTATATTCTGATGCGCTATGCTGATATATTATTATGTTATGCTGAAGCTAAAATTGAATTAAATCAAATTGACGGTTCAGTTGTAAATGCTATTAATTTAGTAAGGGCAAGAGCCGGGCAGCCGGCAATTGTAGCTGGTTCACAGGCTCAAATGAGGCAGGTTGTTCGCAGGGAAAGAGGCGTAGAATTTGGAGGTGAAGGATTGCGTTTGTTTGATTTACAAAGATGGGATATTTATGGTAAAGCAAATAGCGGACCCGTTGTAGGTGCTGCATTCGATCCATTGGTGCCACCAGCTAACCCGGTATTTGATGCAAACGATATACCCGACTACAGTGCGGGCATAAACCAGCGGATTAAATTCAGAAACCAGGTAAGGGCCAATGTTAGTACAAAATATAAACTATGGCCAATTCCACAATCTGAGATTGACATCAATCCAAACCTCAAACAAAATACAGGATGGTAATCTTTTTCATTTAGCAGTGCAAGCAAGACGGGGTGGCGGTAAAACGCTACCCCTGTTTTTTAAACCAGTTATTTATGATAATAAGAAATCAAAGCCTTGACGCCTTACGCGGCTTCGCAATACTCACGATGATTTTGAGTGGAACCATCGCCTATGGTGATATATTGCCCGCCTGGATGTTTCATGCACAGGTACCACCTCCGTTGCATAAGTTTGATCCAACTATTTTTGGTATCACCTGGGTAGACCTGGTGTTTCCTTTCTTTTTATTCAGTATGGGAGCAGCCATTCCCCTTTCATTAAAAAAGTATATCGAGAATAAAAGCGGATTTAAAACTATTGCCCTGATTGCAGGAAAGCGTTTTTTACTACTTACTTTTTTTGCCTTATTTACAGAGCACATGAGAGCGTGGGTAATATCCGATACACCCGGGGTTAAAGAACACTTGCTTTCGTTACTTGCTTTTGTTTTTCTTTTCTTCCAGTTTTATAACAATAAAAACGAAAAGTATAAGACTGCTTTTTTTGCTTTAAAAATACTTTCCTTCTTGTGTGCAATATTTTTATTGTGGAAACTGCCTTTCTGGAGTGGCAAGGGCTTTGATTTTTATCAAAGCGATATCATTATTATGGTGCTGGGCAATATGGCCTTTTTTGGTACACTGATCTATTATTTTACCGCTAAAAAACCTTATATACGAATGGGTATTTTGGCATTTATCATGGCAGTTTTTCTGGCAGCAAAAGAACCTGGCGCTGGTTGGGCAAAAGAGCTGTTTAATTTTAATCATATTGGCGGGTTTAAATTCGACTGGATGTATAAATTCTATTTTTTGAAATATTTATTTATTATTATTCCCGGTACAATTGCAGGTGAGTGGATGCTGGATGAGATGGGGAATAAGGAATTGGTAATTGTTAACCCCACAGCAGGGCAGCCAGGTTTAGGTTTGGAAAAAAAACAATTGGATCATCAAACTGAGCTTATTCTGGCCTTGATTGCAGTTGCATTGGTAGGTGTGAATTTATACGGGTTGTTTACCAGGATGTTATTACCGAATCTGGTTTCAACAATGCTGCTTTGTGGAATATCTATTTACCTTACCCGAAAAACGGATGAAAATAATTTAATTAGAAAAATGGTATCAGCCGGAACTTATTTGCTGCTGTTGGGCCTGTTTTTTGAAGCTTACGAAGGCGGTATCAGAAAAGACAGTTCTACCTATAGCTATTATTTTGTAACCAGCGGCCTTGCTTTTTTTACCCTTCTTTGCTTTAGTGTAATGGCTAAGCGGAAATATTTTTCTTTTATAATAAACTATTTTTCACTGAATGGCAAAAATCCAATGGTAGCCTATGTGGCCGGCAATTTATTACTGCTGCCTTTACTGTCACTCACTGCATTGAAACCAATTTGGGATGGTATGAATCAAAATCCGTTCATGGGATTTATGAAAGGAGTGGTGTTTACCGGAATTGTTTCATTGATTACCATTTTCTTTGTTAAGCGCAAATGGTTTTGGAAAACGTAAATGTTCTGCCACCAGGTTACAACGGCAGAATGTTTCACAAAGTCTTCTTCCTTACTTTCGGTGGTAAAAATTATTCAATCAGTATTAACTCATCAATAGTTAATCCACTTGCTGCATGCAGATTTTTAATTTGGACACCGTTAATCGTTAATTTTTTTTGAAAAAAATCAAACAGGGTTTTTTCATCTTTGCCGGGGGTATAGGCATAGATGGTTCGCTGGTCTGTTTTACTTCTTACTTCCACACCGTAACGTATTTGTTTTTCATACACCACATTATCCTTTTCCAGGAACCGGATCATAGCTACCGGTGTTCCTTCGGGTAAAATTGTTTCAGTGGTGGCTTTAAATGCAAAACCGGAAGATGAAATAGGCTTCCATTTAAAATTATACGCAGCCGGCAAATTCATTTGTGCCGCAGAACTGATGTTTTGTAATTGTATTGGTGCAGCAATTCGCCAGCCATTTTTGTCGCCGATAGGTTTGGATTGTGCATAAAATCGATTGGTCCACTCCTGTACTGCATCATAGGGTAACTCTTTCGGTAGTTCTTTTCTGCCGCTCCATGCATAGTCCATGGCAAGGATATAAGCCGCGAATTGTTCTATATTTAATAGCATATTTTTTTCACTACTTTCAAAATCGGCCCAGGTAGATTGCAATACACCTGCTTTTTCCTGAATGGCAGCAAGTACAAATCCTCTTACATTATCTGGCGAAAGCCAGGGTGTTGCGATAGGAATATTATTATTTGATTTCCATATTTTTAAATTTTTGGTATAGACTTCGGGATTGGGGTTGCCTAAATAATGCCAGTCGCCTATTAATGTTCCGGCAGGTATAGTCTGCCGGATTATTGAAGCCCTTTCTTTTGTTAAACCATTACAGGCATCAGGACCTTCATCAGGGGCAAGTCCCATATCGCCCCAGATCATCAAAGCAGCTTTTTTGTTTTTTGCATATTTATCTAAAAGGTTAAGTTGTGTTTTCCAATAATCAATTTCTTTTTCTCTTGGCTTGTTAAAACCAATCATGCCTATTTCATCAAATCCAATATGCATTGTTTTGGGATGTAATAAATTAAATACTTCATCCCATAATTTTTTTATTACCCGTTTTGATTGTTGTAAATCGGGATTTAAGGTATAGGGATACTGCGGATTAACTGCCATGAAGCGATTTTTCTTAGCTTTAAAAAACCATTCCATGTGCCCAAGGCTTTGAATCAGTGGAACAGGCTCGCAATTATTTTTTCTTAAATAGTTAAATTCTTCTTTCAAATCTTTTAATGGCACTGAAATAGCATTGTGTATTTCGGGGAAATTTCTCCAGGCTGCCTGTTCACATTGCAAAACGGTTTTATTCATTTTTAGTGGCAATAAAACCCGGTCATACATAGTGCGGTGTAATTGCCAAGACGCAGGGCCTGTAAACATATGGATGCCCCGCCACGAAACGGATGGTTCATCCTTTATTATTCCCTGCGGTATTACCAATTGCTGATTTTTATTTTGTGTGAGTTGTACTAAAGTTTGCAGGGCATATTGCAAACCCGAGGGAGTTTTATATTGAACGCGAATGACACTGGCGTCTATCAAGATTTGATAACCTTCATCTGCCAATGCTTTATTGATCTCCGTTTCGATAACAGGATAATAGGCAGTACCAATTTGCCAATTTAGTAAAAGCAATTTTCTAAACTGCTGAACAGCGGCTGAAACAGTAAAAGATTTCGTTTTTGGAATTATATACAGCTCATTTTTAAGTTCTTTAAATTGAGGTTCTGGTAATAACACCCCTGGTTTTAAATCCGGTTGCCAAATATCAGAAACTGTTTTAAGATCAGTTTGTTTGTAAACGCTATGCTGTTCAATTTTATCTTTTTTTTCCAATGCTTCGATGATAAAATTTCTGTGCAAGCCAGATTGCTGTTCAATTAAAATATTTTCTTCGTAAATAATAAGATACTGCGATCGTTTATCGTAGTCTTTTTTGCCAGGGGAAGGATGGTCGCTTCGCTTTATTTTAAATGGGTGAGTAGCCGAAAACTTAAAAAATCCAAAGGGCGTTTGCAAAGTTAACACAGTATCCAGGAAGGTTCCGGCATTATTTAAATCAAATTGTTGTTTGCTGTTACCCCATTTAGTTTCCTGTAAAAAAGGTAACCATAATTTTGCGTATAAAATATCTGCTAATGCGTTTTCTTTTAAATTCCATTTACAATCAAATGAGGAAGTTGCAATCGCTTTATTTCTTTTTAGGGTATAAAATCCATTTACTGCAGTATTTTCGCTACCAATAAATAAAATATCTTTTTCTTTTTTGGATGAATCAATATCCTGGTCCCACCAGTTAAAGAAATAATGATGATTCTTTTTATCCGGAGTAAAGAAATTTATTTCAGAACCACTGCCCCAGGTTAGATTTTCTGTTGTAATGAATAAACCCTTTTTAGGAAGAAGTCTTATAGTGGTTTGTGAAAAACAAACGCCGGGCATGAGGAGTACCAAAAAATAGGCAGCAATTATTTTTAATATTTTATGTTTATCGATAAACATAAATGATGAGTTTTCCACCCTGTAATAAATTCAGGTGACTGATTGAGTAAACCGGTAAACTTTTTCCGTTGAGTTGAACAGCTGCAATGCCCTCTTTTCCCTTGTATTTTATTTTATTTACCAGAATTTCTAAATGTTTTTTATTGGGCAACAAAATAGTAGCCTTTTCAACCAATGGGTACCCAAACACATATTCGCCACTTGCCGGATTCATGGGATACATACCCAAACAGCTCCATACATACCAGGCACTCATTTGTCCGCAATCATCATTGCCGCTTAAACCATCTGGTCCTGTTTTATAAATACTGTCGGTAACAATTTTAAGCCATTTAGCTGCTTTTTCCGGGTGACCTAAAGCGGTGTACATATATATAATGTGGTGGCTCGGTTCATTACCATGAGCATATTGCCCAATCAATCCACTTACATCTGCTGAAACATTTTGGCCATGCAGTTCCGATGGTGCAGTAAATAACCTATCAAGTTTGTCTACTAATTTTTCTTTACCTCCATACAAAGCTGCCAGGCCTTCAACATCCTGCGGTACAAAAAAACTATGTTGCCAGGCTGTACCCTCTACATACTGTCCTTCAAATCCATGTTCACTTAATAAGGGGTCAAAGGGTTCTATGAATTTTCCGGTACTGTCTTTGGCTCTCATAAATCCGGTATTGGAATCAAAAAGATTTTTATAACTCATGGCCCTTTTTATAAATAAATTATAATCATCAGCCTTTCCCATTTTTTTTGCCACTTGCGCGATACACCAGTCATCGTAAGCGTATTCCAGCGTCATGGTTACACTCCAGCCATGTTTATCCTGTGGCAGGTAGCCAAAGCGGATATAATCAGGCGTACCCCGTTGATTTTGAAAAGCACTTTTTCGCATAGCGGTATAGGCCGTATTGTAATCAAATCCTTTTATGCCTTTTAATATTGCATCTGCAATAATAGGAATACTGTGATAGCCTGTCATGGTATTAGCCTCCCAGGTGCTAAGATCCCAAACAGGCAGCAGGCCATTGTCTTCATACAATTGCAGCATACTGTTTATCATGTCGGGCAACCGTTGTTTTTGTGTAATGGTAAACAAAGGATTTAATGCACGAAAAACATCCCATTGAGAAAATACCGTGTATTTATTTTTTCCTTTGGTGAAAAATAATTTTTTGTTGTCATGAGTTTGATATTCCCCATCAGCATCATTACTTACTACAGGCGCCATACAGGTATGGTATAAGGAGGTATAAAATTTTGTGGCCAGTTCTTTATCGTTGGTATTGATTATTATTTTTTGCAATTCTTTTTCCCATAGCGCCAGTGCAGCAACAGCAACAGTTGAGAAATTTAAAGTAGTTGATTTATATAATTCAATTAGCGCTTTGTCGGTACTTACAGTACTTAATGAAACTTTTACAAGCAATGGTGCAGTGGTATTAAACTGTAGCGCTGCTTTTACCCTATCGCCTTCGGCTTTATTTTTTATTTTAATTGAATCATCAATAAAAACTAAATGCTTAACCGGGGATGAAAACTTTGCAGCAAAATATACTTTCTGCCCCTTGGCCCAGCCGGTACTATAGCGATATCCGATTAATGTATACTCATCCACTAATTGTAACATTCCTGCGGTTGCTTTATCCCAATTGATGGCGAAACCCATATCAAACCTTAGCCAGCCTGTTGCCGAAGGAAATGTATATTGATGGAAGCCGGTATGTGCTGTTGCAGTTAATGCACAGGTAACACCATTATCTAATTTTACTTTATAATAACCGGGCTTAGCGGTTTCATTGTTGTGAGAGAAAGGAATTTTTATTTTATTATTTCTAATTTGGGAGGTATCAGCAAGTGGCAGTACAGAAATGTCGCACCAGTCGCCAATACCTGTACCGCTTAAATGGGTATGGCTAAACCCCGCAATGGTTTTGCTGCTGTAATGATAGCCGCTGCACCAGTCCCAGCCTTCCTCTCCGTTATCAGGGCTTAACTGCACCATGCCAAAAGGCACTGTGGCGCCGGGATAAACATGACCATGGCCGCCGGTGCCTAAAAAAACATCAACATAATTTGTTAATTTTTGTGCGGCACAATACTGTATTGTAATTAAAGAGATAGTAGCGAAGATTATTTTTTTCATTTTAATCTATGTAGAATTATCTAAAAATAACTTCAAGTCGCGTTCGCAGGTGGGGATCAATAAAGGTAAGCCGTATCAGAGGGCATTGCCAATCAAGTGGACATTGGTTTGCAGACCGCGTAAAAAAATTTATCTTATAAATGGATACTGCCCCTGGTACCAGGACGTTTTATCTTTTACGCCTTCATAAAAAAAGAAGCACTCGCCTTTAAATCCATTCAACCTGTTTTTAGCAATCATATCTGTCATAAATGCATCACTTTGAATAGTACTACCCGATTTTACCAATACTCCCGGATAAAACGGAACACTGGCATTTCTATAATACCCTTTCTGTTGGGTTAAGACAGATGTATAAGCCGAAATATCGTATCGGTAGCATTGAGGCATCACTGCATCCACCCAACTGCTGTCTACCCATGTTGGCCAATCCTGTAAATATTCTGTTAAGCTAAATGGATAGGGGCTGGGCGACATAGTAAATTGTATGGAAGGTTTTATAGCTTTAACTTCGGTGCGTAGACGCTTTAAAAAACTATTTAATTTTTTCGCTCTCCAGTCAATCCAGGAAGCATCCTGGTAATTGGCAGGTGGGTTAACACCCTTTTCAGTAAAATATAAATTCGTGGTATAGGCATCGTACCCCGATGTGGAAGGAACGGCAGGTAAACGATCATCTCCCTGTACACCATCTATATTATATTTGGTTGTTACTTCTTTAAATAGGTCAATCATATAATTTTGAACTTCCATGTTAAATGGGTTTAGCCAATCGAAGCCATTTTTTACAACTAAATTCCCACTAATATCTCTGGCAGCCCAGGTGGGTTTTGCGGCCACAATATCGCCACCATTGGCCGAATAGGAAGAAGCAAAACCATACTCAAACCAGGCATGTACTTTTATACCGGCGGCATGTCCTTCATCTATCATTTCCTGCAAAGGGTCTCTTCCTGCAAAAGATTCCCGGATTGGTTTGCCAATTAAATTTTGCATTACTGTGCTGGGATAGCAGGTACGTCCATTATTATACACTACCATAAAAATATTATTGATGTTGTTAGCCTTGCAGGTCGCCACACATTGTTTAATATTGTCTTTGCTGTCTAATGCGGTACTGGCGGCAGTTGTTACCCAGGCACCTCTCAAGGCGTTAGGGTCCCATACCGGCGAAGGAGGAGGTGGGGGAGTAACAGAACCGCCTCCTCCGCTACTTTTACTGCAGGATGTTAAAGCGGGCAAAATACTAAAAATAAAAATAGCGATGAATTGATGCAGCCTGGAAATGTTAAGCATAATTATTTAAAATAAAATTAGGAATGATAACACGAACTTAAATAAAAAAATTTATAAAATACCAATTGTTTATAAAAAAATTTATTAACTTACCGCATTATTTGAATTCAATCATTGTAATTTGCTTGTAAATAACACTGAAAAAAAGCATCCCGCCTGGTGGGTGCCCACCACCTGGTTTGCCATGGGATTACCCTTTGTGGCCCTGGCTGCGGCAAGTTCACTCATGTATAAAAACATGGGCATTCCCGATTCACAAATTGCCTTCTGGACTTCCTTGATCATGCTACCCTGGACATTAAAGCCACTATGGGGGCCTTTTTTGGAGATGTATAAAACCAAAAAATTCTTTGTTTACAGCACGCAGGTATTTACAGGAATGCTCTTTGGCCTTGTTGGCCTGTCGCTTCATTTAAATCATTTCTTTAGTATATCCATTGGTATTTTGTTTATTATCGCCATCAGCGGGGCCACCCATGATACCGCAGCAGATGGTGTGTACCTGAACGAACTTTCTGCTGAGCTGCAAGCTAAATACGTAGGCTGGCAAGGAGCATTTTATAATATTGCCAAAGTATTATCTGGCGGTGTGTTGATTTATTTTGCAGGAGAATTGGAAAAAACTGCAGGTATAGCCAATGCCTGGATGACGGTGATGTTTACTTATGGTATTATTATGGTGCTGCTGGGATTGTATAATAAAAGAATGTTGCCATCTGGCGGTGCTTCTCAAAATGTGCACTCACTTAAAGAGGGTTTTGATACCCTTAAAGATGTGATCATTACGTTTTTTCAAAAAAAGAATATTTGGTTCAGCTTATGCTTTATTGTTTTTTACCGCTTTGCAGAAGGGCAGGCAATAAAAATAACCCCGCTTTTTTTTAAGGCAGCAAGGTTGGATGGCGGCCTTGGATTATCTACCTCCCAAATTGGTGTTTTGTACGGGGTTTTTGGTTCCATCGCTTTTGTTCTGGGCTCAATCATTGCGGGCTATTTTGTTTCCAATAAAGGCCTTACCAAAAGAACTTTATTAATTCTTTGCGCTTTTTTTAATATCCCGTTTGCAGCCTATGCTTTTTTGGCGATAACACTTCCATCCAATTTATATGTTATTGGAGGTGCGGTGGCCATTGAATATTTTGGTTACGGTTTTGGCTTTGTAGGTTTGATATTATTTATGATGCAGAATATTGCCCCTGGAAAATATAAAATGGCCCATTACGCGTTCGGCAGCGGCCTGATGAATCTTGGTTTTATGATACCCTCCATGGTAAGTGGTTTTGTAAGTGATTATTTGGGCTATAAAGAATTTTTTATCTGGGTTTTGATAGCCACCATTCCGGCTTTTATTGTAACATGGCTGGTACCCTTACAAAAAGTGAATGAAGAAAAGGAAACAACCGCTGTTGTGTAACTGTAATAAATTTTTATAAATGAAATGGCGCCGGCAATTTTTATTAATGCCTTTTAGAGGTGTATCCCATTTGCAACTTGTTCGCGAGGGTACTTATGAATCTACATATTATCAACAAAAAGTAACGCTCTTACTCAAGCTTTTAAATTAATTGGTTATGCTGATCACAGGAACTTTCATTGATGAAATCAGTCACGATATCCCTCATCAAAATTGGGGTGCAAAGGAATGGGAAAAAGATTTTGAATACATGAAAGCAATGGGTATAGATACCGTGATACAGATCCGTTGCGGGTATAAGAAATTCATTACCTATCCATCCGTGTTTTTACAAAATAAATACCATTGCTATAAACCTCCGGTAGATTTAGTAGAATTATTTTTATCATTGGCAGATAAACATAACATGAATTTTTATTTTGGCCTGTATGATAGCGGCCACTATTGGGACACCGGAGATTTTATGCATGAAATAGATAGCAACAAGTATGTCATTGACGAAGCCTGGACGAAATATGGGCATCACCCTTCTTTTAAAGGCTGGTATTTAAGCATGGAAATAAGCCGTAAAACCATTGGTGCTATTGACGCGTTTAGGAATTTGGGGATCATGTGCAAGGAAGCCAGCAATGGGTTACCCACTTTTATTTCGCCGTGGATAGATGGTAAAAAAGCAGTGATGGCGATGCAACCAGGCCTTTCGAAAGCCAATGCCATAAGTGTGGACCAGCATGAAAAGGAATGGAACGAAATTTTCAGTGGCATACAGGGTGCTGTTGATGCAGTGGCTTTCCAGGACGGGCATATAGATTATGCAGAACTGGATGATTTTTTTAGTGTAAATAAAAAATTAGCCGATAAATATAATTTACAATGTTGGACAAATGCAGAAAGCTTTGATCGGGATATGCCGATAAAATTTTTACCTATTAAATTCGAAAAATTGCGGCTTAAACTGGAGGCGGCCAGGAAAGCCGGTTATGATAAAGCCATCACTTTTGAATTTTCACACTTCATGAGCCCGCAATCTGCCTATGTACAGGCGCATCATCTATACAACCGTTACACCGAATATAAAACTGAAATAACAAAATGAGGTATAAAATAATTCTATCCAGCCTATTTGTTTTTTTTATAAATTCCGTTGTTATTGCCCAAAACAAAAGCGAAATTATAAGAGGTACATGGATTACAAATGTAGCAAGCGATATACTTAAATCGAGAAAAAATATAATTAAAGGAATAGCCCTTTGCAAAAAAAATGGTATTAATAATATTTACGTTGTAGTATGGAACGATGGGGTAACCATGTATCCAAGCAAAGTGCTGCAGGAATATATTGGAATAAAACAATTAAAGGCATATGGAAACAGAGACCCCTTAAAAGAAATTATCGAGGAAGGGCACAAAGCAGGAATTAAAGTGCATGCCTGGTTTGAGTTTGGATTTTCTTATGCTTACAATGATTCTGCTTCTGTTTGGAGAAAAAAGTATCCCGATTGGGTAGGTAGAAATAATAAGGGCGAATTATTACAAAAGAACAAATTCTTTTGGTGGAATACAGTAAATCCTGATGTGCAAAACTTTTTAAAAAAATTGATCAGTGAAGTAGTCACTACTTATAATGTTGATGGTGTGCAAGGGGATGACCGCATGCCCGCAATGCCCGTAGAAGGCGGTTATGATGCCTTTACTTTACAACTATATGCAAAGGAACACAATGGGGCATCGGCGCCGATGAACGCAAAAGATACTTCGTGGCTGCAGTGGAAGGCGAATTTAGTGAATGCATTTGGAAAAAGCGTGTACGCGATGGTGAAAGTAATTAAGCCGAAGTGTATCGTTTCATGGGCACCAAGTATATACCCATGGAGTAAGGAGCAATATTTACAAGACTGGCCAACCTGGCTCAATGATGGGTACGCAGATTATATCATTCCTCAATTGTACCGGTACAAAATTGAAGATTATGAAAAGATTTTGAAAGAGTTAAAAGCAATTGTGCCAGCCCAAATGCAGGATAGGGTTTTCCCCGGTATTTTAACTTCTCTCGGGGATGGTAAATATCAGTCATCGCGTGAATTGACTGACCAAATGATTCGTTTAAACAGGCAATATGGTTTCCGCGGCGAGGTGTTTTTTTATTTCGAAACCCTGCACCGGTTAAAAGGAAAGTTTTACTCCAAATAATAATCTAAACACATTTTGAGAAAACAGTTATTGATTACGCTATTTTTCGCTATCTTTTTTTGCAAAGTTCCTGCTCAGCAAAAAACAGTATTTCCTTTTGCAACAAGGCATTGCAGGGATTCAATACAAAAGAAATTACGTTTTCAAATTGAAGAAGCGTTTGCACTGCCTTTAAATGAAACAACGTATAAGAAATATGCAGGTGCCTATTGGGCTATGGAATTAATGTTATATCACCCAAAAGCTTATCAACAAAAAATTGGCTTGCAGATTTCCCGGTTACCTGTATTCGAAGCTGGTTTTCAGCGCGCTTTTTTGGAAATGCTATATACGCTATATCCCATTCAATTTTCAAAGCAAGTAAAGGCGATATGGAACCAATTGGCAAATGAAAAGATAAAAGCAATGGCTTTGGAATATTTGGCCCGAACAAAAATTTTTCCGCAAATTCAACCCTCCAATTCTTTTCTTCATTCGGCCTACTATTTACCCTACTATGAAAGATGGCATTATAAAAAAAAGCAACTTCCTTCTAAAAGGGATTTTCTCAGAGCTAAATTCTTACCGGGGCAGACAATCCTTTGCAGCTTTCAGTCTTTAAACAGAAACCAACCTGGTTACCTAATGATCCGGCAAGGCAATGGAAAATGGATAACCGATAAACAGCTTCGTTCTTTGCAATTCCGGCAGCTGGCCCGTTCCATTTCTAATCTCCCCTGGTATTTAAGTAATGGGAATACGCCTCAAGGGTTATATAAAATAACAGGATTTGATACTTCCACCAATAACTGGATTGGCCCCACAACTAACTTACAAATGGTATTACCCTTTGAAAATGGCCCCGCTGTTTTTTTTGGTAACGATACTTTATATGCCCGATATTATGAAAATTTATTAGGCCCTTTGAAAAATTATAGTTCTTTATGGCAAACTTTTAAGGCAGGGAAATTAGGCCGGAGTGAAATTATTGCTCATGGTACAACAATTGATCCCGAATTTTATAAACAGCAGCCATATTTTCCCAATACTCCATCCTTAGGTTGTTTATGCAGTCCGGAAATATGGAATGACACAGGTGAAAGAATATCCAGTGTGCAGCAGGCATGGGTCAACGAACTAAAAAAGAAAAATAAACAGCCTGTTTATCTAATAGTGGCTGAAGTGCAGGACCTCTGACCTGCATGCTTTTATAGAACAATTGCAACCAATGACGATGCCAGGCAGGTAACCTGATAGTCACAAAACGGAAAAAATATTTAATTATGAATACTGTTTTTAAAGAAGTACAAAATACGGGTAAACAAAAAACAATCGACCTTACAGACAGCTTTGAAAAAATTCCCTGCACTATGTTTTCAGATGCTTTAGCTGGTTCAAAATATGTAGCCAGTGAAATTGCAAAACTGATGAAAGAAAAACAAATGCAACATCAATCTTGCGTTTTAGGTTTGGCAACGGGTTCTACTCCCATCAGTTTGTACGCCGAGCTGGTTCGTATGCACAAAGAGGAGGGACTTTCTTTTAAGAATGTGATCACTTTTAACCTGGATGAATATTATCCTTTGGATAGATCCGCCATCCAGAGTTATCATCATTTCATGCACCGCCTTTTATTCATCCATATCGACATTGACCCATCTAATATTCATATTCCAAATGGCGGTTTGCCCAAAGATGAGGTGAAGGCACACTGTAAAGAATATGAAAATGAAATAGAGTTGGCGGGAGGAATCGACATGCAAATTTTGGGTATCGGCAATAATGGGCATATCGGCTTTAATGAACCAGGTTCAGGTATGTTTTCTAAAACAAGGTTGGTGAACCTGGAAAATTCTACACGGATAGCAAACGCCTACGAATTTGCTAATATTTCCGAAGTGCCCCGTATGGCAATCACTATGGGCCTGAGTACAATATTAAAGGCCAGGAAAATTATTTTGATGGCATGGGGCTCGGGCAAAGCCGGTGTTATTCAAAAAGCTGTTGAAGGATACACCAATGAAATGATTCCAGCAAGTATACTTCAACAACACAACGATTGTAATTTTGTATTAGACGAAGCTGCTGCTTTGGAATTAACAAGAAATAAATCGCCCTGGTTAACAGGAGAATGCGAATGGACTCCATCGATGATCAAAAAGGCGGTGGTTAATACGTCTCTCGGCTGCGGCAAACCTATCCTGTCTCTTACGCTCAACGACTATAATGAATATGGCTTGGGCGAATTATTGGTGGAGAAGGGTGATGTATACGAGATTAACTTGCAGGTGTATTATATGCTTCGTGATTCCATTACAGGCTGGCCGGGTGGTAAGCCAAATGCTACAATTCCTAACCACCCTGAAAGGTCGGATCCATTTCCCAAAAGAGTATTGATATTTTCACCGCATCCCGATGATGATATTATAAGTATGGGCGGCACATTCCATCGCCTGCACCAACAGGGGCATGAGGTGCATGTAGCTTATCAGACCTCCGGAAATATTGCTGTTACTGATGAATTTGTTACACGGTTCATTGATTTTGCTGTGGGATTCGAGGAGATTTCAGGGATAGATACCAGCAAGTCGGGCAAAATATTCTCCGACGTTAGAAATTACCTGGCCGCAAAGAAAACGAATCATATTGATTCTGCTGAGATCAGGGCCATAAAAGGATTGATCAGGCGATGCGAGGCAAAAGCCACTTGCAGGTATGTGGGCATTAAAGATGAAAATATTCATTTTCAAAATCTCCCTTTTTATGAAACAGGAACTATTGAAAAAATGCCAATGAGTATGGCTGATGTAACTGCAACTTTAGTTTTGTTGAAAAAAATAAAACCTCACCAGGTATTTTGCGCAGGCGACCTCGCAGATCCACATGGTACCCACAAGGTATGCCTCGATGTAGTGTTTGCTGCATTTGAAAAAATTAAAAGTGAAGCTGATGAATGGCTGAAAGATTGTTGGTTGTGGTTATATAAAGGCGCCTGGCAGGAATGGAATATTGACGAAATTGAAATGGCGATACCAATGAGCCCCGACCAGGTTCAGAAAAAAAGGCATGGCATTTTTATTCATCAGTCACAAAAAGATATGGTACCCTTCCAGGGAAGTGATAGCAGGGAGTTTTGGCAAAGAGCCGAAGAACGAAATAAGCAAACTGCTGATTTATATGCGCAGCTTGGTTTAACACAATACGAAGCTATGGAGGCATTTGTCCGGTATAAATTTTAATAGTTGAAATAGCATTCAATAAAACTTTGTATCAGATAATTTGTTTGAAAATTTTTTATGTTTAACCCCTTTCATTGCTGACGTTTTTGGCAGGAAAATGGAGAGCAGAATAATTGCTTAATTTTTTATTGAAACAGCATTTTAACTATTTAGATATTTTATTGATAAAACAAACAGATAGTTTTGCCACCTAAAATGCATTATTGCTTTCGTACATTTATTTTATAATAATTTAAGTGGCTTTAATTGACTGCCAAAACCAACAATAACTATTGACGGGCAGGGCTCATCCGGATACTGCGCAGCTATAATTTGTAACAGGCTATACATTCTTTACTTCCAAAAATAATATGTGTGAATAGAGGCGTAAATAGAACTACTAATTAATAACTATTTATCGTACTGCTCTATCCAGGCAAAGTTCTTTTGATAAATCGCCTGCTTATTTTTTTGTATAAAAAACAGGAAAGCTTTTGCTACCTCCGACATTTTTTTTTGCTTTAACCATATCAACCTCCAGTTTTCGGT
>JBBRQF010000027.1:0-54271 GCA_038226715.1 Chitinophagales bacterium | reverse complement strand
GGCCTCTGTGTAGAATAATTGTTGGGTTCCCCGTCGGTTAGAGCTCTGTTTTTTACTCATTTTCTGTCCTGTTTTTAGTTGACTTATCCACTTTTTTGGAGTCAACCTATTTCAGGACTATACAGGGTAAAGTGAGGGTTCGGGGATTGCGGAAACCGGGAATGCAATTGTCGGTTCTTTTTCTTAAATTTAATAAATAAAAAAATCAGGGATGATTCCCCATTCTTTTTGGCAGGCATTTATAAGATATAATTTTTCTAACAATACAATAATATTTAAGATGAAACAACTGCGGGTTTTATTATTAATGACCGGTGTTTTGGTTATATCATTTCCAGCCGGGGCACAGATTCAGGATTATATATTCAATGGCAACCTCAATGGTACTTATGCTGCTGTACCACCATTGGTGGAAAATCTTGCCTGCGGAGCTGCAACAGGGACTTATGTTACTGAACCGATTATAACTACAGCGGGTACCTGCTTTACCAATTCAACTGTTTTTGCTTTTAACGCAAGCGATGGTTTGCAGTACAACAATGCGGGCTTCATCAGTAATACCTATACCATTCACCTGTTTTTTAAATACAACACATTTGGAGGAGGATATGCACGGGTAATTGATTTCAAGAACAGCTGCTGCGACGCAGGAATGTATGTTCTTGGTAATTGTTTGAATTTTTACCCAAATGGTAATGTAGGTACCTGCCCGTACTTCGTTGATGGGAATTATTATTTGATAAGCCTGGTAAGAGATGGCGCCAGCAACCAGATTAAAATTTATGTAAACGGAGCTGTATTCAGCGTATATAATGATGCGTCTAATACTTATGCTTCTGCCGGGGGCACAACTCCCATTCTTTTTTTCAGGGATGACAATGCGGTGCCGTGCGAAGCAAGAGCCGGGCACATACGTTACCTCTCCTTAAGTCCGCAATTGAGTACAGATAACGACGTACTCTCTACCTGGAATACTATCTGCACGGCGATTTTACCTATCAACTTTAAATCTTTTAATGTCGGCAGGATCAATCAATCTGATATTGCACTTAACTGGCAAACTGACAATGAAATGAACAACAGTCATTTTGATATTGAGCGAAGCAGTGACGGAGCGAATTTTTTTACTGTTGGAAAGATCGCTTCTCAAAATGGCCAGGGTACAAATAATTACAATTTTATCGACAGGTTCGCAATGGATGGCACGAATTATTACAGGCTGAAAGAGGTTGATCTTGATGGGAGATTTGTATACAGTATTGTGCAAAAAGTGTTTATTGGAAATTCGGGCCGGACGGTGCAGGTGATCTATCATGATGGTCCCTGGCTTAGCACATCGTCTGCCTGGTTAAACAGTTCAGCAATTCTTCTTAGCGCCAACTCGCAGGTCATGGAAAGATTTGAAATATATCAAAGCATGATGCCTATAAATATGCAGAGGTATCCTGCAGGGGTCTATTTTATCCAGGTCCAAAAGAATAACGATATAATCACCCGGAAGATAATTAAGTATTAGTTCATAGTTTACAGTTCCTGATTGATAGTTCGCTATCCGCCTTTAGTTCTAACCTCTGTGTGAGAAATTATAATTTTTGACCGGGAGATGTAAAGGTCAAAACCTTAGTAGAAAAGGGTTTATTAGATTGTCGATATTGCTTTTTCTACCAAGATTTAGGATTAAAGATTAAAGCTGAAGGGTGAACATCGGTTAGCATAATTTATACACTTTGCCAGGCAGCGACAGTATAACGTTTTGCATCTCCAGCATCAGCAAAGCTGTTGCCACCGCACTGCTGCTTAACCCGCTTTTAAAATACAGTGCATCGATCTGGATGCTTTCCTGTTGTTGTAAAATAGCTACGATAATTTTTTCATCTGCCGTGAGCTCAATAAATAATTCTCTTTGTTTTTTGGGGGTTGGTTTGGGTACCGAGGTCCAGTTCATCATTTCCAAAAGATCTGCTGCCGAATTGATAAGGGCGGCTTTATTGTTTTTGATGAGATAATTACAGCCTTCACTTTTTGCATCATTGGTACGGCCCGGTATGGCAAATACATCTTTATTATAACCGTTTCCCAGTTCTGCAGTAATGAGCGAACCACCTTTTTTACTGCTTTCAATTACCACAATGGCATCGCACATACCTGCAACAATGCGGTTTCTTTTTGGAAAATTCTGTTTATCGGGATTGGTGTTGCTGATAAAATCGGTGAGCAAACCGCCCTGCGTAGTTATTTGTTTTGCCAGTGTTTTATTTTGTTGCGGATAGATCCTGTCGAGCCCGTGTGCCAATACAGCAATGGTTTGCAGGTTATTTTTTAAAGACGTTTTGTGTGCGATGGTATCAATACCAAAGGCAAGTCCGCTTACAATTAAAATATTTTCTGATCGCAGGTCTTCAATCATTTTTTCGCAAACAATTTTACCGTACTCAGAATTATTTCTTGTTCCAACAACAGAAATTATTTTGGAAGTGTTGAGATCAGCATTGCCCCGGTAATAAAGTAAGGCAGGGCTGTCGTAGCAATTCAGTAAACGTTTTGGATAGTTTGGGTCCGTAATAAAAAGTGGGCTGATCTTATATTTTTCAATAAATTTTATTTCTGTTTCGGCACTGCTGAAATCGCTAAAATTCTTTATGGATTTTGCCCTTACGGTACCAATACCTTCCATATGGTCAAGGTCTTTTTTCTTCGCCTTAAAAATAGATTGAGCATCGCCATAACTATTCACCAGGGCCTTGGCGTGTACATCGCCAATATTGGAGACGAGGGTAAGTGCTACCTGGTAAAGTAGATCGTTGTGCATGGGTACGGAATTGAAATACACAACAATAATAAATAAAAATTTTAATTACCGGTAATAGAAAGTTCTGTCCGGCGGTTTAGTGCCTTGCCGCTTTCACTGCTGTTGGTTGCAATGGGTTTTGTTGATCCAAAACCTTTGTAAGTAAGGCGCTGTGTATTGATGAGTTTGCTTAACAGGTAATCAACAACGGCTTTTGCACGATTGGTTGAGAGCAACTGGTTGTCTTTTTCCTGGCCTATATTGTCGGTGTGGCCATCAATCTGGATTTTCAGGTTGGGATTATCGGTTAACAGGGTTACGAGTTTATCGAGTTCTGATCTTGATTCGTTTTGCAATGCAAATTTCCCTGTTTCAAAAAAAATATTCTTTAAAACAATGCTGGCCCCCTTTTCAATAGGTTGCAACGGAATATCAACCCTGAAAACGGAATCCGTATTGTTTTTGGAAAGAGAAAAATTATCAGAATAAAATAAATATCCACGCCGGTTTACATTAAAAGCATAATCTTTTCCAACGGGTAAGGTAACCAGGTAATTTCCATCTTCATCGGTTTGTATTTTACTGATCAGGTTACCGCTTTTGATGTCGGTTAATTCCACAGAAGAAGGTAAACCCGCTGTTGTTTTTTTATCAAATACTTTTCCTTTTACCCATAATGTTTTTAATGGCCTGATGTCTTCCCTTAACTGAAAGGAATAGATATCCAGCCCGCCTTTGGTATCGGTTCCATCGCTGGCATAATAGGCTGTTTTACCATCTGCTGCAACGATCAGGGAACCCTGGTCATCAATGGTATTTACCGGGTAGCCCAGGTTTTCTGCCATTGTCCAGCTGCTGTCATTTACTTTTTTACTTAAGAAAAGATCCGTCATGCCGTAACCCGGATGGCCATTGCTGTTGAAGTAAAGTGTTTCATTATCGGCGTGCATAAACGGGCAGCTTTCGTCACCCGGCGTATTTACGGCTTCACCTAAATTTTCGGGACGGCTCCACTTACCTGTTAGTAAGCGGTGTGTTACCCATATATCGCGGCCACCGAAGCCACCCGCCCTGCTGCTGGCAAAATATAAATCTCTTTTATCGGGAGATAAAGAAGGAGATGATTCCCAGAAATCGGTATTAATAACCGGCCCCAGGTTTTGCGGTTCACTCCAACCCGTATTGGTTCTTACAGAAAAATAAAGATCGCAGCTTCCTTCACCTTCGGGATAGTTACAACCCGTAAAGATCAGCAGTTGCCCGTCCTGCGAAATATTTTGCGCACCTTCATTCAGGTTGGTATTTACTTTGCCACCCAATGGTTTTGCATTGCTCCATTTACCATTAATAAAATTGCTTTCATAAAAATCTTCATCACTGGCAATGCGGCGGGTGAATATCATTTTGCTGCCGTCAATGGTTAATGAAGGAAAGTATTCCAGGTCTTTGGTATTGATACTATCCCCCAGGTTCTGCGGAGAAAAAATATAATCTTTTGCAGGATGTTTTTTCTCATAATCTACCGCAAATGTATAAGACTGTTTACGGTAATTACCTGCTTTGATACTTTGCTGATTTAAAGATGGATTTGCGAGGAATTCATTGACCGTATTGAGTGCCTGTTGAAATTTTCCGGTGCCGGCCAGCGAAATGGAATAAGGCAGTAAATATGTTTTTGAATAGGCTGAATCCATTTTTAAGCCTGTCTCAAAATCGGTAACCGAAGCGGCGTAGTTTTTTTGTTCGGCATAAATACCTGCCCGTGATAAAAAAACATCTACAAATTTTGGCTCCAAAATAAGTGCCTCACTTAAGTGTTTTAGCGCAGCAGGATAGTTTCCGGCTGTGGCTTCTTCATAAGCCTGTCCGTAAATGTCGCCGGCCTTTTTATTCACTTTTTCAGGATCGTACCATTGGGCATTGGTAAGTAAGAAAGAAAAAGTAAAAAGTAAGAAAGAGAGAACTGTTTTCCGGATAAAGTACTTTTTATGTAGCATTTGCATGAATTCGTTGGATAAAGATAGAACGAATGAATGCTTAATTTATTCTTTGAATGAAATTATAACAATCTTTTAGGGCACATTAATATACTTATGTATCTGAAGCGATAATTCCCATTTTGGATTTTGCTTAATGTATTCGATGATCATCGGTGTAACAACAGGTGCTTTATCCCATTCGGGCTGTAAATATAATTTGCATGTTGTCGAAACCAATGCGGCATATTGTTCGGCCCAGGCAAAATCCGATTTATTGAATATCACAACTTTTAATTCGTTGGCTGCAGGTAATATTCGGGGCAATGGTGCCTTAAATTTTTTGGGAGAAAGACAGATCCAGTCCCAACTGCCGCTAAGTGGATGAGCACCCGAAGTTTCGATATTGGTTTCAAATCCTTTTGATTGCAATGCAGCAGTAAGCTCATCTAAATTATGCATCAAGGGTTCGCCGCCGGTAATAACTATAAGCTTTGCCGGAGTCTTTTCAATATTCAATATTAAATCTCCAATATTAAATTTGGGATGTTTAGCTGCATCCCAACTTTCTTTTACATCGCACCATACACAACCCACATCGCAGCCACCGAGGCGGATAAAATAAGCGGCTCTGCCCTGGTGGTAGCCTTCACCCTGTATGGTATAAAAATGTTCCATTACAGGCAGTGATAAAGTTTTTATATTTTCTGTTTGAATCATGGTGTAAAGCTGAAAGAAGGGCTGTTGTTATTTTTTTTATTTTCGCAGGCGCTGAAGGTGTTCATCAGCAAAGCCGCAATGGTCATTAATCCTACCCCGCCCGGCACGGGTGTTATATAACTGCATTTGGAAGCAACATTTGCAAAATCAACATCGCCTTTTAATGCAAAGCCCGATTTTTTTGATGCATCGGCAATCCTTGTTATTCCTACATCTACAACTACTGTATTTTCTTTTACCATATCGGCTTTTAAAAATTCCGGTATGCCCAATGCAGCCACAATGATATCTGCCTGTAAACAGATCTCCTTTAAATTAACGGTACGGCTATGACAAACCGTTACGGTGCAATTTCCGGGATAAGTATTCCTGCTCAGCAGGATACTGATGGGACGGCCAACAATATTACTGCGGCCAATGACCACCGCATGTTTACCGCTGGTTTCAATTTTGTAATGCTCGAGCATCAAAAGAATTCCATAAGGTGTTGCCGGAATAAAAGTTGGTAAACCCTGTACCATTTTACCAATACTCATCGGGTGAAAACCATCCACATCTTTATCGGGGTTGATGATGCTGATTATTTTTTCTTCATCAATTTGTTTGGGTAATGGCAGTTGAACCAAAATGCCATCTACATCATCATCACTGTTCAGTTTTTCGATAGCGCTGATGAGTTGGCTTTCCGAAATATTTTCAGCAAAACGAATTAGGCTGCTTTTAAACCCAACTTCTTCGCAGTTCTTAACTTTACTGGCCACATAGGTTTCGCTGGCACCATTGCTGCCAACCAATATGGCTGTCAGGTGTGGTGTTTTGTTACCGTTTCTTTTAAATAGAAGCGTTTTTTCTTTTATTTTCTCCTTTACAGACTGAGAAACAATTTTTCCATCCAGGATTTGCATGTTGCAAAAGTAATCAACTATTTGCTGAAATATATGCCGGGGTATTTGCATTTAACAACATAATTATTATCTTGGTAGCGGATGTTATCCACCGTACCCAAAACTGATTATGAAAACAGGATCCCTATTTCTACTGTTAGCCGGCTTTGCCGTGCATAACACATTTGCACAGTCCCTTCGTTACGCAGTTGCACAACCCGGCATAGGCTTGTCTTCTTATAGTTTGCAACAACATGACCCCTTATCTTTTACGGGCAACCAGGCTGCACTTGCTCAAACAAAAAATGCCGGCATTGGTGTTTATGGCGAAAGGAGATTTATGCTTGCCGAAACAAGTGACTATACCCTTGCAGCTTCATTACCAACCCGTTTGGGCAATTTTGCTGTTCAATTGAATTATGCCGGGTTTAAGGATTTCAATGAAAATAAAATAGGGTTGGCTTATGCACGGAAATTAGGGCGGGCTGCAGATATTGGAATACAATTTAATTATTATGGTTACAGGGTACCTGCTTATGGAAATGCTTCGGCAATAAATTTTGAGATAGGTACGATACTGCATGTAACTGATAAACTGAATGTTGGTGTACATGTGTATAATCCGGTGGGCGGTAAACTTGGAAAAACTTCGGCTTCGCTCAATTCAGAGAAACTTGCAGCATCCTATAAATTAGGCTTAGGTTATGATGCATCGGATAAATTTTTTATCAGTAGCGAGATCATAAAGGAAGAAGATAAACCGGTAAATGTAATTGCTGGATTTCAGTACCAGTTTGCCAGGCAGTTTTTTGCAAAGGCAGGCTTCATGAGTGAGTCGGGATCAGCTTACGCAGGTGCAGGTGTTGGCTGGAAAAATCTGCGGCTCGATATTTCTTCAGGCTATCATCCGCAGCTTGGTTTTTCTCCGGGTATTTTACTGATCATGAATTTTAAATCAAAGGCTGAATGAAGACACGCTTTCTATTGATATTTATTTTTTTTGTTTCCATGCATATGACGGCACAGGTAACACAAATGGGTACACTAAATACCCAGCAGCAGCTTGAATATATTACGGAGAAGAATGAAGGCCTGGAAACTGAAGATGATTCTTACCTGCAGGAAATGGGGCAGTATATTAATGATCCCATTAACCTTAATATGGCTGATGCCGCTGAATTAAATCACTTGCTGATGCTTACACCCATGCAGGTTCAAAGCTTTATTTTATACCGTAGCCTGGTTGGTAAATTGGTTGATGTGTACGAGCTGCAGGCTGTACCGGGCTGGGATATCAACACCATTCAAAAAATGAGGCCATACATATACGTTAGTTCGCAGCCTGGTGCCATAAATACTTTCAAAAGCAGGTTTCGAAATGGTGATCATAATATCCTTATCCGGGCATCGCAGGTGTTGGAACTTTCAAAGGGTTATTTATTGGATACATCATCGGCAACAAATTTTTACCAGGGGTCACCGCAAAAATTATTATTCCGGTATAAGTATATTTACAAGACTCTTTTTCAGTATGGGATAACAGCAGAGAAAGATGCCGGGGAACAGTTTTTTAAAGGGAAACAGAAACAGGGATTTGATTTTTATTCGGCTCATATTTTTGCCAGGAAAATTGGGGTCATCAGGTTTTTGGCCATCGGCGATTTCACGGTTAATTTTGGCCAGGGTTTAATACAATGGCAAAGCCTTGCTTTTACAAAAAGTGCCGATGTAATAAATATAAAGAGAGAAGCAGATATTTTGCGGCCTTATAACGCTGCCGGGGAAACTAATTTTCACAGGGGAGCAGGAATTACAATAGCCAAAAATAACTGGCAGGTTACGGTTTTCGGGTCTTATAAAAATATTGACGCCAATTTTGTTGCGGATACGGCACAAAGCCGGGATGATTTTGTTTCTTCGTTACAAACATCCGGGTACCATCGTACAAAAAGTGAGACGGATGATAAAGGCATTCAACGGCAACTTGCATTTGGCGGTAATTTATCTTATCAATACCAGACATTGCATCTTGGTATTAATGCTGTGCAGTATAAATTTAAACTGCCTTTGATAAAATCTGCAGAGCCTTATAATATATATGCGTTGTCTGGCAATGCATTTGGCAATTACAGCGTTGATTACAGCTATACCTTTAAGAACCTGCATATTTTTGGTGAAGCTGCTTTTACATCAGCTTTTGACCAGGCTTTTATCAGCGGATTAATGTTAAGTGCTTCTTCAATCGTTGACCTGAGTTTTTTATATCGTAATATATCAAAATCCTATCAATCACGCTATGCATCTGCCTTTACAGAAAATACGTACCCTAATAATGAAAAAGGATTCTATGCTGCTATTTCAATCAGGCCTGGCAATTCCTGGCGAATAGATGCCTATGCAGATTTTTATAAGTTTCCATGGTTACGCTACCGGGTTAACGCTCCGTCAACCGGTACTGACTACTTAATACAGTTAAATTATAAGCCGAGTAAGCGCTTGGAAATTTATACAAAATATCATTATAATGCAAAAGCTATTAATGAAAATCCACTTCAACTTACTTTATCACCTGTATTAAGACAGCCTAAAAAGAATTGGCGAACACAGGTTATTTATAAGGTAAATAGGGCAATTACGTTACAAAACAGAACAGAACTTCTGTGGTTTGATCCAAAAGGCTCTGAAGAAGAGCAGGGGTTTCTCACATATTTTGATTTTATATATAAACCCATGCTTAAACCTTATTCATTCAATTTAAGATTACAATATTTTGAGACAGATGGTTATAATAGCAGGTTATATGCTTATGAAAATGATATTTTATATAGTTTTTCCATACCCGTTTTTTATGATAAAGGGTACAGATATTATATAAATATTAATTATGATATTGGGAAAAAATTAAGCCTTTGGGTAAAATGGTCACAAACACTATTTAAGGATAAAAACCTTATTGGTAGTGGATTAGACGAAATAAACGGCAACAAAAAGAGTGAGATAAAATTGCAACTGTTGTATAAATTTTAACATTTTTTGTGTACTAAGCAGCTATTTATGATCGATTATTGTCCTTAATAAGGATATAACATTTACAAAAATTAATTTAACATTATTTTGACGTTAAGAAATTATCCTTATTTTTACACATCATTAAACTAAACTTAATTAAATGCTCATGAGAAGATTCTTATCACTGTTTACAATGTTGATGCTCTGTGGGGTGTTGGCATTTGCTCAAAACCGGGTGGTGTCCGGTAAGGTTACCGATGCTAATGGTGGCCCTGTGCCTTTTGCAACTGTTAAAATAAAAGGAACGCCATCAGGTGTTGCTGCTGACGCTAATGGCGTTTATTCAATTCAGGCAAAAGACGGAGATATTCTTGAAATATCTTCTACAGGTAACGAGTCTCAAACATTGAAAGTAAGAGGCAATGAAAATGTGATCAATGTACAGTTAACACCATCTAAACAATTGTCAGAGATTGTTGTTACTGCCTTGGGTATCAAAAGAGAATCCAAGCAATTAGGTTATTCAACTGCAAAAATAAATACTGACGAACTTAACCAGGCCAAAGTAACAAACGTTGCTACAGGTTTGGCAGCAAAAGTTTCAGGTTTACAGGTTAACCTGGTAAACAACAGTGTTAAACCAGATACACGTATTACCTTAAGAGGTAACCGTTCTATTTTGGGAAATAACCAGGCCTTATTGGTAGTTGATGACGTGCAGCTTCCTATCAGTTATATCAGTTCATTAAATCCTAATGACGTTGATAATGTAACGGTACTTAAAGGTGCTTCTGCATCTGCTTTGTACGGTTCAGAAGCCTCTAATGGTGTTATTATTGTTACTACTAAAAGAGGTGGTACCAAAGGTAAGCCCGTTATCAGGTTGAGCAGCACTGCCAGCTTTGAAACTATTTCTTATTTACCCGAATTTCAAAATGAATTTGGTCCATGGGGCGGTGAAACTCCGTTCGCTTCATATCCGGGACAGGTTCAAATACCTGGTTTCCCTTATACTTTCTATGCTCCTTACGAGAATCAGAACTACGGCCCAAGATTTAACGGCCAGAGAGTACCTATCGGGGCTCCAATCCGCCTTTACCGTGCTGATGGTAGCTATGTTATTGCACAGGATTCTACAAATTACTCAGCAAAACCAGGTGCTAAAAAGAATTTCTTCGATCAAGGGTTGACTTTAATAAATGACCTTTCTTATTCTGCAGGTGATGATAAAAGCAAATTTTATTTTTCTTTCCAGGATGTTAATACAAAAGGTATTTTACCTAAAGACGTGAGCCGCAGAGACGGTATCCGTGTGAATGGCTCAAGAGAAGCTGGTATTTTTCGTGTAGATTATAATGTTGGTTATACTATTACTCATACTAATACTTCTCCTGGTACAGGTGTTCCTTTTACTAGTACAGCTGGTAATGGCGGTGGTTTCGCAGGTGGTGGTTCTTATTTCCAGAACAGGCCTGTTTTCTGGACTATCATTAACCAACCAGCAATGGTTGACCTGAGAGACTACAAAAACTGGCAGAATGATCCATATGCAAATCCTGACGGTTTCTTTAATGCTTATTATGGTAACCCATGGTGGCAGATTGACCAGACAAGGCTTGATGAGAAAAACAATGACCTTCTTGGAAGCTTCTCCGTATCAGTTAAGCCAGTTAAATGGTTAGATGTTTTGTACAGGGCAGGTATTACACGTAACGACTACTCAAATAAATATACACAGGCCGGTTACACTTTTGCTCCATGGGCAATTGCTGATACTTTAGGCTCTGGTAATATACCAAGTAGTGTAAAGAAGCTATCCCCAAGTCAGGGTGACGCATTAAGTTTTAACGAAAGATTCAGCAGCGATTTATTAGCTACTGCACACACTGCATATAAAAGCTTTGATTTTAAATTTATTGCAGGTACATCTTTAAATGATAATAAATCGAGAATATTGAGCGCTTCTGCTAATTCTTTAGTAATACCTGAGTTTTACAATATATCAAACCGTGTAGGTGAGCCTGCTGTTAATGAAAATTATATCCGCACACGTCGTGTTGGTGTTTTTGGTGATTTAACAATCGGATTTAAGAACTTCCTTTTCATTCATGGTTCTGTAAGAAACGATTGGAATTCTATTTTGTCAGAAAAAAATCGCTCTTATACCTATCCGGCTGCTGATCTGTCATTTGTAGTAACAGATGCGATTCCTGCATTAAAAAATAATGCTACATTCTTAAGTTTTGCCAAGATCAGGGCTGCTTATAGCCAGACAGCACAGGTTAGTATCGGTGCTTATTCATTAACAAACACCTTTAATGCTGGTGGTGGTTTTCCTTTTGGAAACGTAGCTGGTTTCAGTGTTAATGGAAGATATAATAACCCTGATATCTTACCTGAGATCAGTACTAACAAAGAAGTTGGTCTGGAATTAGGTTTCTTAAAGAACAGGATTTCATTATCCGGTGCTTATTATGATACAAGAACAAAAAATCAAACAATTCCTATCACCATATCTTCAGCTACAGGATTTACCAATGCTATCATTAACTCTGGTATTATGTCTAACAAAGGATATGAGGTGGATCTGAAACTTTCTCCGATAGTGAGAACACGTTCAGGTTTCCGTTGGGATCTGTCAGCAAATTATTCGCATAACGATAACCAGGTATTATTCATTACAGATAGCTTAAAAGAAGTATTGGTAGGTGGTAATTCTTATGCTATTGCCGGATCAGCTTATCCTGCGCTTAAAACAACTGATTGGTTACGTGATCCCCAGGGACGTATCATTGTTAATAAAGTAACAGGATATCCTTCAGTTAATCCTCAACAGGTACAATTCGGTACAACAAATGCGCCTGATAAAATCGGTATTAGCAGTTCACTCAGCTTTAAAGGTTTAACATTAGGTGTAGTAGTAGACGGTCGTTTTGGCGCAGTTATTGATAATGGGATTGGTAATAACCTGGATTTTACAGGAGTTTCAGCTTATTCTGCACAATCAGGACGTCAGCCTTTTGTGATTCCTAATTCTGTATATGAAACTTCTCCGGGAAGTAAGGTTTATGTTCCTAACACTAATATAAACACCAAGGATGGTAATGTGGCATTCTGGGCTTCTACCTGGAACCAGGCTGAAAGTAACTATGTAAATAGTGCTGATTTCTGGAAATTAAGGGAAGTATCTTTAGGTTATACAATACCTACAAAGATTCTTAACAGTTATATTAAAGCAGTAAGTTTCCAGGTATCGGCTAGGAACCTGTTTACCAAAAAAGCGAAAGCTAATGTTTGGAGCGATCCTGAATTTGCTAATTCTACCGGTAATGACCAGGGACGTACTGATATTAATCAGTTGCCTCCAACCAAGACTATATCTGTGAGCTTAAACGTTACTTTTTAATAAAAAAAGAACAATTTATTTAATTGTAAATAATAAAAAAATGAAAAAATTATTAATAATTTTCACGCTTATTGCTTCGGTAATGCTGGCAGGCTGCAATAAGGATTATTTTGATATTAATCAAAATCCTAACAGTTCAACCAATGCATCTCCAGACCTGGTAATCGCTAATGCAATAAAAGTAACGGCTGGTTTCCAAAATACAGCCTATACAAATCTTAGTGAGTGGATGGGATATTGGGCACCAAGTGGTAGTTATGCCCAGAGTGCTACAGATGGAGCAAGTTACTACGAGAATGATCTTACAGGTGATGGTATCTGGACAGCCTATTACAGAAACCTGGAGGATTATGATTATGTAGAAAAAGCTTCTGCCGCCAGTAATCAATACTTTTATGTTGCTGCTGCCAAAACGATGAAAGCATTATGTTTTTCTCAATTGGTTGATATGTTTAACAACGTTCCTTATTCGGAAGCTTTACAGGGAACGGCTAAATTAACGCCTAAGTATGATGCCGGTAAAGATATTTACGAAGCTCTTTCAACAGAATTGGGTACGGCTGTAACTTTATTCCAAAGGGCTGATGCGCTTGGGTCACCAACACAGGATATATTTTTCAAGGGAGATAACGTTAGATGGGCGCGATTTGCTAATACATTACGCTTGAGGCTTTTACTACGTCAAACAGAAATTAGTGGAAGATCAGCTTACATTCAAACGGAAATAAATAAAATAGTTGCCAATGGCGCCGGTTTTTTGGTAGCCGATGCAGGCGTTAACCCAGGGTATTCCAACTCAACCGGTAAGCAGAACCCTTTTTGGGGATTTTCATATAATACTGCCGGTACCTTTACACAGGATTTCTGGAGAGCAGCTCAATACCAGATAACTTGGTCGCAGACTAATAACGATCCGAGATATAAATTTTGGTATGCACAAGTTCCAGTTGGTCCTGGAGTTCCTCCAGGCACATATACTGGTACTGTTGAGGGAGGATCAGGAAATGCTGTTGGTAGTTTAACTTCTACTTTTGGTCCGGGAACTTTAAAATCTGTATCACAGGATGCAATTATCCTGTCTGCTGCCGAAAGTTATCTACTACAGGCTGAAGCCAGTTTAAGAGGTTTTTTACCTGTATCAGCTCAAACTGTATTTAACAATGGTGTTCAGGCATCGTTTGATTATCTTGGGTCAGGTAGTGCTGCGGCTTATACAAGCCAAAATAATAAAATGACCAATTATTCCATATGTACTACTTTTGCAGAGCGTTTGGCCTGTATTATACGTCAACAATATTTAGCGCATAATTCTATAACGCCATTTGAAGCCTGGAATGATTACAAGAGGCTTCATTTACCAGCTGACGTGCCTATCACCCAGTCTTCATTTGCAACTGTACTATCAATCCCTTACAGGTATTTATATCCGAGGTCAGAATCGCAGACTAATGGGGCAAACCTTGCTGCACAGGGATCCATAAATCATTTTACATCAAAAATCTTCTGGATGCCTTAATTGGAAAGATAATTATATGTTTATAAATAAAAACAACAATATGAAACAAAGTTTAATTTTCAAAAATCGAATCGCAATACTTGTGGTACTAATATCTACCTTTTTCGTATCGTGTATAAAAGATAGGAATGGACAGGTGGATTTCAGTGGCCTATCTCCAATTATGCAGATTAAAGAAGGTGGATTGGACCAATTTGGTAAGCAGGCATTACTTTTCCCGGCATCACATGTCTCTGATACTGCTTATTTCCGTGCTAATTATGCTGCCACAAATGTAGCTCCAAAGGATATAGTTGTTACTTTAGCTGTTGATGTTGCTGCATTAGCTGCCTATAATGCAACTGTACCGGTATCTGCTCAGTATGTTAAATTTCCGGATAGTATTTACAGGTTTACACAAACACAGGTAACTGTTAAGGCAGGGCAATCTTATTCAGATGTGGTAAAACTTACTGTTTTCCCAAACAAGGTTGATCCTTCCAAGAATTATATGCTTCCTATTACCATTACAGATGCACAGGGTGTTACTATAAGCGGTAACTTCGGTACTATTTATTACCATTTTATTGGTAATTGCCTGGCAGGAACTTACAATGTTGTAGGAACACGTTATAATTATAATGGAGTTGTTGGTTATTCAGGTGGACCTATACCACCTGCAACTGCCGGTACTGCAACAGTACCTGCAGTTAAAGTACTTGCACCTGTTAATGCCTCAACCACGTTTACTGATTATGCTAACTTAGGCGCCGGTACAGCAAGAGATTATTTTTTCACATATGATTGTGCTGCTGGTGGAACAAATATTGATGCTACATTTACCCAGTCATTTTTAGATGGTACTTCAAACGTTGCTTTCATAATACATAATTATGATCCTGTTACAAAGAAAATTCATATGCTTTCTACCTACAATAATGCTGCAGGTGGTACAGGAAATGATCGTATAGTTGATGAAGTATTTACGCATCAGTAAACCTTTATTTGTTTTAAATTGAATAATAAATTATTACTTAAAAAGGCATCCTGCAAGGGGTGCCTTTTTTTTGTGCAATAGGTAAAAATATACATAAAATATAGGGAGCAAATAAAAAGGGTAGTATGTTAATCAGCTTAAGATTAATTATGTAATTTAACTGGTTTCTGCATCATGAAATAAGGAATGTTAAAAAGAGGAGATTTACACTATTTTGTTGGGGGATCAATAATTATAACTTATTTTTAAATGTTTAAACTTAGATAATATGAAAAAAATAATAAGCAGTTTCGCAATACTTGTAATGGCTGTTTCACTGGCAAATGCACAAGGGAGCCTTACTCCTGGAAATGTAGCCATGCGTGAAGACTTTAACTCCATTTCAAAATCCGGATCAAGGCAAACGAGTTCACAAGTTATTCAAAGCTACTCCAATAATGAAGTTAAGGGATCACAATTCTTTTATCCTAACTGGGCGCCGGGTAATGTAGTTACCACAAATAATGAAACAATAACCAATAATTATTTGTTCCTTTTTGACAGGGTAAGGCATGAACTTTTTATTAAGCTTAAAGACTCTGATGTGGTGTTAACAGCGGATAAAACGCAAATAGCCTCCTTTACTTTAAATACAGATAAAGCACACCTTTTTGTGCCGGACACAAAATTTAATAAAACCCCTGGAAAAACTATTCATTTTTATGAAGTAATAGAGATGAATGATAATGGTTACAGTTTTTTTAAGTTTGTTGATTCAAAGTTTGTGAAATCCGATCCGAATGATATGATGAAAGTAAAAAGCGGGGACTTTTGTGATGAATATGTAGATAATACCACTTATTATGTATTTTGTCCTGAAACGGGGTTAAATAAAATTTCTTTTAAAGAGCAATCTGTTTTAAAGGCTGTGGATGCGTCAAAACAGGAAAGAGCAAAAAACTATTTTAGTGCACATAATTCTGAAAGAATAGATGAAAATTTTGTAAGTAATCTAGTTAAGATGCTGAATGTGAAAAGTTAAATTATTCTGTATCAAATCTTAACAGCTTTATAAAAATAATCAGTTTCTTTAAATGAAAGTTTATATTTGCTCCCTGGTTATGTTTAATTTGCAGCGGGGTAAATAATTTTAATTTATTACATAATATAATTTAACGAGAGCATATTTTATGACTCTCGTTTTTTAAAAAATATACAATGAGTAATCAACCCGAACAGCCAAACCAGATCAATATAGAAATTTCAGAAGAAGTATCTGAAGGCCAGTACGCTAACTTAGCTATTATAACCCATAGCCATGCTGAGTTTGTTATTGATTTTGTAAATGTAATGCCGGGCACACCCAAGAGTAAAGTCAAAAGCCGGATAATACTAACCCCCTTTCATGCAAAACGCTTCATGAAAGCCATGGTTGATAATGTTAAGAAATTTGAAACTGCCAATGGTACCATACAGGATATGGAAGCAGTGGAGATTCCATTTAACTTTGGCGGGCCAACTGCACAGGCCTAAACGCTTTTGCGGGCTTCTTTTACAATCTTAATTATTAAAAACATAGCTTTTCTGCTTTGTTAAACTATTAAATATTACTGTTAAAAACAGTTGAATCAGAATACTATGTCAAGATTTATTTTACTGCTGCTGTTAATTTCTTTTATCTCCTGTGATCATACATCATCTGAAGGAAAGTACTATAGTCACTTGAATTGGAAAAAATACAGAAAAGATTATGATTTTGGTTTACTGAGGGATAAGCCTAAAGAAGTAAAGGAGAACCTTTATATTAATCTTGATGATACAACGCTGAATGCCGGCGGAGAACAAAATGGTTTTGAGAAATACAAATTTAACAGCGATGGGGAAATCACATTTTGGGAACAATACAAAAGCGACAGCAGTTGGTTTATTGGAGAGATGAATTATGATAAGAATGGATTACAGGCCAGGTATTACTCAAATAAAGATTCCCTGAAGACCTTTGAGAATGTTTCCAAAGTTATCAGTACAAAACTTGCAAAAGACAGGTACCTGATGCACTCTTTTTTTAATGTTGGTCCGGCTTTTATGCTGGTTTCCAGTATGAATGAAGGAAATATAATAAAGAAAGAATTTATTATAGATAGTTTAAAACAGAATGAAGTTCTTAAAACCGTAAATTTTTATTACCAGAACGAGTTGGTTCAAAGGGTAGAAACAAATAGCGATAAGGGTTTTAAGCAGTTGGATAAATATTATTATTCTTCAGTCGGGCACCTGGACAGCATACATAAAATTATAATGGACAATTTAATGGAGAGAGAAATTTTTGTAAATAATGCAAATGGAGACCCGGTAAACTATTCACTTTTGAGAGGATCAAATGGTGATACCCTGAAACATATTGTAATGCAATATGCTTATGATAATCATAAGAACTGGGTAAAAAGACTGGAAAATAAAATAAAAGGCGATTATGCCTTGAGTGGAAAAAATGTTCATTACAGCCTGGTAAAGCGTGAGATTATATATTAAACAGGTAGTAATTAAAGTATCCCATCATCAGCAAAACTATAATAACCATCTTCACTCACTATGATGTGGTCTATAATTTTAATATCTAAAAAACCTGCCGCTTCTTTAATTTTTTTGGTCAGTTCTTCATCCGCCCTGCTTGGCCTGAGATTTCCTGAAGGATGATTATGACATAATACGAGTGAGGTGGCGTCTGCTGCCAGGGCTTTTTTTAAGATCACCCGCGGATCTGCAACAGTGCCTGTTATTCCTCCTTTACTGATAATTTCAAAATGGTTTATTTTATTGGCATGGTTTAAAAAAACCACAGCAAACACTTCATAATTATAATCTTTTAAGGAGGTTTGCAGGTACCTGGCAATATCACTGCTGGATTTAATTACAGCTTTTTCAAGCGCTGCGGAGGCATGTCTTCTTCTGCCCAATTCCAATGCTGCAGCAATTGTTATGGATTTAGCTTTTCCTATGCCTTTGATTGCCTTAAAATCATTTAATGAGAGTTTACCCAACTCATTTAAATTATCATGGCCCAGCTTCAATATTTCTTTAGCAAGTTCTACTGCACTTTTATTTTTACTGCCATTATTCAATAAAATGCCAAGCAGTTCCGAATTGCTTAAAGCCTCGGGCCCTTTTAAAACTAATTTTTCCCGCGGACGGTCATCTGGAGCCCAGTTTTTTATAGATGTGGATGGCTTGTTGACATTTTCCATTGTAAGTATATTAAATCATCTAAACTAAATGATATTTTCGCAGAATATTATCATACACCTACCTCAATTTATAAATATATGGAGTCAAATGCAAAAATCTTTTCCGGTACAGGGTCACAGTATTTAGCCGAAAAAATTGCCAAAAAATTTGGAGAACCCCTAGGTAAAGTTAATATTCAACGTTTCAGCGACGGTGAAATTTATGTTGAGTTTAAAGAAAGTATCAGGGGGCGCTTTGTGTTTTTAATTCAAAGTACCTATGCACCATCTGATAACCTGATGGAACTGCTTTTAATGATAGATGCTGCGAAAAGGGCTTCAGCCTATAAAGTAATCGCGGTTATACCTTATTACGGTTTAGCCAGGCAAGACAGGAAAGACAGGCCAAGGGTTGCTATAGGCTCTAAACTTGTGGCTAATATGCTTACTGCTGCCGGTGCCGACAGGGTAATTACAATGGATCTGCATGCGCCTCAAATACAGGGATATTTTGATATACCTGTTGATCATTTGGATTCATCGGCTATTTTTATTCCCTATATTGAAAATTTAAAACTGGAAAACCTCACTTTTGCTGCTCCTGATGTAGGTAGTGCCAACCGCATTCGTGAAATAGCAACCTATTTTGAATGCGAAATGGTGATATGCGATAAGCACCGTAAAAGAGCAAATGAAATAGCAAGCATGGTGGTAATTGGCGATGTAACCGACCGTGATGTTGTTTTAATTGATGATATATGTGATACTGGGGGTACACTGGTAAAAAGTGCTGCTTTGATGAAAGAAAAAGGTGCCAGAAGTGTAAGGGCATTATGCACACATCCCGTATTGAGTGGTAATGCCTATCAAAATATTGAGAACAGTGTTTTAGAGGAACTGGTAGTATGTGATACCATTCCACTGAGGGGCGAATGCAGTAAAATAAAGGTAGTATCTACCGATGAATTATTTGCAATCACCATACGTAATGCTTTTGAAAATAAGAGTATTAATAGTCTTTTTATGAGAAGCAGGATGGCTAATAAGAAATAGGCAATAGGCAATGGGCAATGGGCAATAGGCAATAGGCAATAGGCAATAGGCAATAGGCAATAGGCATTAAAAAATAGTTTTCTAAGGTAGCTGATTTTTAAAACTCAATATTATGAGTGCAAAAAATGTGAAACAGACAACTGTCTATAAAAGGCTTTTAGTTTGGCTATGCAGATATTTGAGTTATCAAAAAAAATCCCCCCAGAAGAAAAATTCTCACTTACGGATCAAATAAGACGCTCTTCCCGAAGTGTATGTATTTGTTTATTAGAAGCTTACCGAAAGAAGATATACCCGGCTCATTTTGTTGCCAAAGTAACTGATAGCGATATGGAAAATTCTGAAACATCTGGCTGGCTGGATTTCGCTTTTGCCTGTAAATACATTACCCAAGTGGAGTTTGATACATTAATAATTCAAAATGAAGAGATTGGAAAACTTTTATACCACATGATTTATAATCCTGATAAATATTGATAATCAATATTTTAATTACATGTATAGCAATTACAGTCATTAATTGCAAATTGATGGTTGCCAATTGCCTATTTTCCTCTACCTTTGCGCCTCATAAAAAATTTAATAAAATGAAATCAATTACAATCGAAGGACAACTGAGGACCGACAGCGGAAAAAAAGCCACCCGCCAACTTCGCTCTCAGAAAATGGTGCCAGGTGTAATTTATGGTGGTTCTCAGGAGATTAACTTCTCTGCTCCGGCAACTGCTTTTAAAGACATCGTTTATACACCGGAATTTATGCTGGCAAACGTTATTATTGGCGGTAATACCTACCGTTGTATTCTAAAAGATCTTCAATTTCATAAAGTAACAGACCTGTTGTTGCATGTAGATTTTTTAGAGTTGGTAGAAAGTAAAAAAGTGATCGCAACCCTGCCGCTTAACTACATCGGTGTTCCTGCAGGTGTAAAAGCTGGTGGAAAGCTGGTACTTAAAATGAAATCTTTAAAGGTGAAACTGCTTCCCAAATATTTGAAAGAGCATATTGATGTAAACATAGAAGGCCTTGAATTGAATGAAAACATCAGGGTTGAAGATGTGGTTATGGATAATATGGAGGTTTTGAACTCACCGCGTATTCCAATTGCTTCTGTTACCATGACAAGACAATTGAAACAGGAAGAGTCTGCTACTCCAAAAGCTGCTGCTGCACCTGCCGCTGCTAAAGCCCCGGAAGCCAAAAAGTAATATTTGTCAACTAACTATAAACGAGCCTTTCCCTCACCGGAAAGGCTTTTTAAATTGGTATGAAATAGCCATAAAACTTTAATTACCTTTGCCAACCTAAAATAAGTAAAAATGGGAATGGATAGAAATACGGTTATTGGATTTGTATTAATAGGAGCATTATTAATTGCCATGTTCGTAATAAATAGCCGCAGTAACCAGGCATATTTAACCGAAAAAAAACGGGTTGAAGATTCTATTGCATTAACAAAACCAAAAGTTGATACAATAGCTGCCCGGAAGGATTTAATGGTAACCGATTCAATCCTGGCTGCTAAACAAAAATTAACTGGCGTATTTATTACAGATACCATCGAACATTTGGATACACTTGAAAATGATCTGATCAAAGTGATATTTACCAATAAGGGTGGGCAGCCTAAAATTGTAGAATTAAAAAAGTATAAAAAAATAGATGGCAAGCCGGTCATCCTCGAAAATGGCCAATTCAATAAATTGTCTTACAGAATAATTACCGGTGTTAATGATACAAGGTTAACGGGCGATATTCCTTTTGTAAGCAGCAACAAAATTATTAATGCCGATAAATCACAAAGCATTTCATTTGTTTTAAAAGATTCAACCGGTAAGGAAATTACGCACCAGTATATCATTAAACCCGACAGTTACATGGTGGATTTTAATTTATCTATGAATGGTGCTGATAAATTAGTTACACAAAATACAATAAACCTGCTGTGGCAAACCGAAGCTCCGCAAATAGAAAAGGACATGAAGTATGAAAGGCAGCAGAGCCACATTTGTTATTTAAAAGATGGCAAATATGATTTTGAATATTTAGGCTCGGGTAATGATAAGAATTTTGACAAACCCATTGAATGGATCGCCGTAAAGCAACAATTTTTTATATCTGCGATATCTGCAAAGAATAAATTTCAGAGTGCGATTGTTAAATGGGTGGTGCCAGCAGACAGTTTACGTATTGTTTCTCAAACAGCAGCCACCTGTAACATACAGCTTGCCGGCGGGCCTATAGCCACCGTGCCTTTGCAATTGTATTATGGACCTAGTGATTATAGTGTACTGAGTAAATACGATAACCAGATGGAGAATATTGTGCCTTACGGCAGTGGTGTATTTGCATTTGTAAAATATATAAACCGTCACTTTTTATTACCTGTTTTTGATTTTTTAAGAAAGCACATTGCCAGTATGGGGCTGGTGATCCTGCTGCTTACACTTTTGATCCGTTTAATTACATCCCCCATCTTATACAAGAGTTATTTAAGTGGTGCTAAGATGAAAGCACTTAAACCGGAAATTGACAGGTTAAAAGAAAAGCACGGTGATGATAAGCAGGCTTTCAGCATGGACCAGATGAAACTCTGGAAATCGGCAGGTGTAAGTCCGCTGGGTGGATGTTTACCGGCTTTGTTCCAAATACCGATATTCATGTCGTTGTATTATTTCTTTCAGTCTAATATTTCTTTGCGGGGGCAAAATTTTTTATGGGCAAAGGATCTGGCTGCCTATGATTCAATTGCTACTTTACCTTTCTCTATACCTTTTTATGGAGATCATGTAAGTTTATTTACGATAACTGCTACCTTAACAAGTTTAATCATATCTATTTATAGTATGAGTAATATGCAGGACAACAGTAATCCTGTAATGAAGTATATGCCTTATATTTTCCCGGTGTTGTTATTAGGGGTATTCAATAACCTTCCTTCGGCATTAACCTGGTATTATACCGTTTCAAATACAATAACATTGCTGCTGCAGATCGTAATTCAGAAGTATATTATAAATCATGAAAAGATTCTGACACAGATTGAAGAAAACCGAAAGAAGCCCGTCAAGCAAAGCAAATTCCAGGAACGTATGCTGGCCATGCAGGAAAACAATAAGAAATTGCAGGACCAGAAGAAAAGAGGGAATAAAAATTAATTTTAAAGTTAAATATATCACAACCTGCAAGCCAAAACCGGTATTGCAGGTTTTTTATTGCCTGCAGGCAAATCTTGGCACGGGATTGTATTATCTTTAAGTAAATAAAAATTTAATGAAAAAGGTTAGTGCTTTTATATTGGTGATTACTTTGATGGGGGCTTTTTTTCCGGCTACTGCACAAAGAACTATTGCAGAAGCAACACTTGTGTATGAGATAAAAGGTCAGGCGCTGAATGGAGCTTCAACTACTGTATTCCTAAAGGGGAATAACAGCCGTACAGAAATGGTTAGCGCATTGGGTAAAGAAATAACCATCTTTAATTCAAAAACTGATAATGCGGTTATCTTAAAGGAGTTTAGCGGACAAAAACTAATTATCACCCTCACTAAAGAAAACTGGAGGTCTAAAAGCAAAGTAAACAGTAATATTAAGTTCGAACTTACTGATGAGTACAAAACTATTGCAGGATATAAAACCCGTAAAGCTATTGCTAAAATGGCCGATGGTAAAACTTTTGAAGTTTATTATACACCAGACCTGGTTCCGGCCAATAAAGAATATGATGCCACATTCGCTAACTTGCCCGGACTCGCTGTTGAATATGAAATTGAATCAGGTAATACTAAATTTAAGTATAGCCTTACTAAAATAAATTATGATCCGGTACCGGTTTCGTTATTTGATTTTCCAACTACAGGCTACAGGGTAATGAGTTATGAAGAAAATCAGAATCTTAAAAAAGGGAATTAAAAAAGCCGAAATAAAAAAAGGCTTTTAAAATTAAGCCTTTATATTAGTGAGTTTTGATTATTAATTTCATCCCGGTATATCCCTGTTTCATTTCCGGAACAGCAATGATTTGTCTGTGCGGAATGATATAAACAGTATTACCCTTTTGGTATGTAAGTAAGGTATTGGTTAAATAAGTGGTACTGTTAATTTGTTGTTGATTTACAATTAAACTGCCGGTATACTTTAAACCTGTCTTTAAGTTAAAAGAAATAGAATTTCTTAATGAATTATTAGCAGTGTTTATGTTAAGCGTAACTTTTGCTTTACTTTTTTTTCCAATTCCTTTATCAGCCGACGCACTGAACCCTATGCCACCCAGCATAAAAATTATCAGTATCATTTTGGCCTTTCTAATCATGTTAGTTAAGATTTCTGAACAAATATATTGAAAAATATTTGGTAATTCCATACCATTCATCAATTCTTTTTACATTCTTTTAACGTTTTTAATTAAATAATGTTACAAAAACTTGATTATTTATTTAAAACTTCCTAATTTACAATAACCTACAGCCAATGAGTAAATATCCTTACCGTCAGGACAAAGAAGAATTAAAAGCATTACTCCAGCAATTTGATAACCTCAAGGCAGGTAAACCCAACTCCTTTATTGAAGAAGATTCCTTTGAACGTATCATTGATCATTTTGATGAAAAAGAGCAATTGAACCAGGCTTTGGAAGCTGCAGCCTACGGAATTGAACAATATCCTTATTCAGCTATGCTGCTGCTAAAAAAAGCAGATATCTTAATTGCTTTAAAGCATTATAAAGAAGCTTTATTTATTCTTGACCAGGCCGAATTACTAGATAGCAAAGACACTAATTTATACATCTTGAAAACAGATGCATACCTCGCACTGGATATGCAGGAAAAAGCTGCCAGTGTATTGGAAAATGCGATACAGGATTTTGAAGGTGAAGAAAAAATTGACCTGTTATTTGAACTGGCCGATGTTTATGATGATTATGAGAATTTTGAAAAGGTTTTTGACTGTTTAAAAATGATACTTGAACAGGAACCCAATAATGAAGAAGCTTTATATAAAATCTGCTTCTGGACTGATTTTACAGGACGTAATGAAGAGAGTATAAGACTGCACCAGCAAATTATTGACGAGTTTCCCTTTAACGAGCTTGCCTGGTTTAACCTGGCTGCATCTTACCAGGGTTTAAAATTGTACGAAAAAGCTATTGATGCTTACGAATACGCAATAGCTATTGACGAAAAATTTGACTTTGCCCTTCGTAATATGGGCGACGCCTATATACGCCTCAGGCGATACAAGGAGGCTGTAGAGGTTTTGGAAAGAGTATTGGAACTTGCCAGGCCCGAGGATGTTATTTATGAAGCAATTGGACATTGTTATGATAAGATGGGCAATTATGCCCAGGCCAGGTTTAACTATCGGAAAGCAAGCCATTTAAATAATGAAGATACCCAATTGAATTATAAAATAGCCTGTACTTACATGAATGAGGGCAATTGGAGCAGTGCTGTTAAAAGCCTGGAAATTGCCATGCGTATTCATAAGATGCAGCCAGAGTATAACCTGGCTATGGGACAGTGTTATATGGAGATGGATAAACTGGATGATGCGATTACCTACTTTGGGAATGTGGTGAGGGTAAGGCCAAAAAATACGAATGGCTGGATCGAATTATTAAAATGCCTGTATAAAGCTGAAATGCTTGAAGATGCACTTGAATATGCAGGATTTGCTTTTGAACAGACTGAAGGAAAACCAATTTTCCTGTTTTATAAAAGTGCTGTTTTATATGCCATGGGCAGATCAAAAGAAGCACTGTTAAACCTGGAAGCAGGCATGAACAGAAATCCCAGACTTGTAAAAAAATTCATAGAGATCAACCCATCCATATTGCAGGTTCAGCAGGTTGTTGATATCATTGCCCGCTATAAAAAAAGAAACTCACTATAAGCGGTGGCATTTTCTTAAAATCACATTTTGAAAATATTTTTTAAAGTGCATCGGTTATATTTGCACTTCTTAAACTTACAATAATGAATTTTAATCTTACTCAAATACCCGAACGTACCAAACAGCCACGCAGCCATGGCATCACCATGGTAATGGATAAAGGTCTTAGTGTGGAGGAAGCCAAAAACTTTATGAGTGCGGCTCAACCGCATGTAGATGTGGTTAAGCTTGGTTTTGGTACTTCTTATGTTACGCCTAATTTAAAAGAAAAGCTGGAAGTTTACCGGTCTTACGATATGCCCATTTATTTTGGAGGAACTTTGTTTGAAGCATTTTTGATCAGGAACCAGTTTGAAGATTATATAAATGTTTGTAAAGAATTTGGTGTTAGTTATATGGAAGTCAGCGACGGTTCCATTGAAATACCACATGCCGAAAAATGCGGATACATCGAAAAACTGGCTAAGATCGGCGTGGTATTGAGTGAAGTGGGCAGTAAAGATGCCACACATATTATCCCACCTTATAAATGGATCGAATTAATGAGAGCCGAGCTGGAATCGGGTTCTACCTATGTAATTGCAGAAGCAAGAGAAGCAGGTAATGTAGGTATTTACAGGGGTACCGGTGAGGTAAGGGAAGGTTTGGTACAGGAAATACTTACCCAGATACCAGAAGAAAAAATTATTTGGGAAGCACCACAAAAAGCACAGCAATTATACTTTTTAGAACTGATAGGTTGCAATGTTAACCTCGGCAATATAGCACCAAACGAAGTTATTCCGCTGGAGGCGATGCGTATTGGTTTACGTGGTGACACATTTCATTTATACCTGAATAAAGAAACGGTTTAATGAAAACATATGGTATTATTGGATTTCCATTAACGCATTCTTTTTCCAGGCAGTACTTTACCGAAAAAATTGAAAGAGAAGGCGTGGCAGATGCTGTTTTTCATTCATTCCCTTTAACAACTATTGAAGACCTTCCAATATTGTTAGGTAACCATCCTTCGCTAAAAGGTTTGGCTGTTACCATTCCATACAAAGAAAAAGTGCTGAAATACCTTACGCATTTATCTGAAGAGGTAAAGCAGATCGGGGCTGCCAACTGTATCAGGATAAAGGCCGGTGAACTGATTGGTTTTAATACCGATATCATCGGGTTCGAAAAATCCTTAGTAAAAAAATTAAGTCCTGATCATAAAAAAGCATTGGTATTAGGAACGGGTGGGGCATCAAAAGCGGTTCAGTATGTACTTAAAAAACTGGGAGTTTATTTTTTAGTTGTTTCAAGAAATGAAAACAAAGCCCGAAAATTTATTCAATACCACGAGGTTACAAATGATATCATCCGGGAATACCATGTTATCATAAACTGCACGCCCCTGGGCATGTCGCCTGATAAAGATACCTGTCCAGATATACCCTATACCTCATTAACAACGGCTCATTATTTATACGACCTCGTTTATGAACCGGCTAAAACTTTATTTCTGAAAAAAGGAGAGCAACAGGGAGCTGCTATAGAAAATGGTTACGAAATGCTAATCATCCAGGCTGAAGAAAACTGGAAGATATGGAATGAATATTGATCTTTTACCCCTGGAGAATAGTTTTTAATTTATCCGGAATTGCAACAACTTTCTTTATATCATAATCATAACAAACCATCCCGGTTTTTGCATTAGCCAATAAAATATTTTCTGTATTTCTTTCTGCAAAGAGGTGATAGTATAATTCAAAACCAACCCTGGATATTTCATCGGTGTAAATTTTTACGTCAATTATATCGCCGTAAAAAGATTCGTTCTTAAATTCAAATACAAGATCAGTCATGATCAATCCAATACCTTCAATCGCTAATTCTGTATAACCATATTGCTTCAGCCATTGTATCCGGGCTTCATGTATGATGCTTACAAATGCATCGTTGCCTACGTGGTTGCCGTAATTAATATCTGCAATGCGAACAGGAACCGTAAACGATCCAATAATCTTTTCCGGTATTTCTAATTTAATTCTGCCCATCTTTTTTATGTAAAAAATTTATTAGTTTCTCCATGGCTTTTTTGCGGTGACTGAATTTGTTTTTCTCTGTCATGTCCATTTCTGCAAAAGTTTTATCACTGCCATCAGGAACAAAAATGGGATCGTAGCCAAAACCATTACTTCCTTTTCTTTCGTTTATGATCTTGCCGGTACAAATACCTTCAAAAAAATATTCTTTTTCATCCTGTATCAATGATATTACGGTTCTGAAACGCGCTGTTTTAATATTTAAAGATTGCAGATTATTTAACAGTTTTTCAATATTGTCATCAAAACTTCTGTTATCGCCGGCATACCTGGCACTTTTAACACCGGGGTCTCCGTTCAATGCTGCTACTTCCAGGCCGGTATCTTCGCTAAAGCAGTTTTTGTTTGTTATTTTAAAAATGGTTTTTGATTTTTCTGTAGCATTGGCTTCCAGCGTATCATGTGGTTCAGGAATATCAATATCAATACCGGCTTCTTTTAATGTGATGATGTTAAATGAACTGCCCAATACCAATCGTACCTCATCAACTTTGTTTTGGTTATTGGTGGCAAATATGATAGTATCCATTTCTTCTTTAATGATCACAATGAAAAAATATTTTTTAAGCAGTTCCACAATTTCATCTTTTCATCTTTATCTTTTTGCAGTACTGTTAAGGAAGCAGCCGAAAGATAAACCTGGTTATTAAATTGCTGAACCTGGTAATGCGGAAACTGTAAAGGTAATTGCAGGGTTTTAACTGCAACATCAAACAGAAACACTTTTTCGGCTTTCAGTTGTTCCGTAATGTCTGTATAAAGTAACCCCGGTTTTTTTGAAACATTTATTAAAGCAATATCTGCCATACTTAACCGGCATGCGGTTAAGATGCTCAGTAAAAAATTGAGTTCTTCATCGGGCAGGTAAATTGCTTCGGGGGCATTAACCAGCAATGCGATTTTTTTTTGATTAGTCCCCAGGAAACTAATATCCCCTTTTTGCATCACTTGTGAAACAGGGTTGCCTGTTTTTAGATCATATAAAGATTTGCTATACAAACCCTGGATAATTTCCGGAACCAGGTGAATATTATCTAAACTCATGAATGGTAATTTATAAACTCTTGTTTTTTTCGTTTCTTTGCAGTAAAATTAAGGAATATGATTGCAGCCGGAAATATTAATATCACCAAAGCAACGCGGAGTAAATTAAACGACATCAATCTTGAAAATATACCTTTTGGTAAATATTTTACAGATCATATGCTGGAAGTGGATTTTGAGGATGGCAGGTGGAAAAATGCAGAGATAAAGCCTTATCAACCTTTATTATTAGATCCTTCCCTGGCTGCCATACATTATGGCCAATCTATTTTTGAGGGTATAAAAGCTTATAAAAATGCCGCCGGCGAAATATCCGTTTTTCGCCCTTTGGATAATTATAAGCGTTTTAATATTTCGGCAGAAAGAATGGAGATGCCGCAGATACCGGAAGATATCTTTATGGAAGGTATGCGCCTGTTGATTGAACTGGATAAGAACTGGATCCCACAACAGGAAGACCATTCTTTATATATACGCCCTTTTATGTTCAGCAGCGATAATATGATCGGCGTAAGGCCCAGTGAAAAGTATAAATTCATGATCATACTAAGCCCCACAGGCCCATATTACAGCGCACCCATGCGTATTTATGTAGAGGAGGAATATGTAAGGGCTGTACCCGGGGGCGTTGGGTTTGCAAAAGCTGCAGGAAACTACGGAGCCGCCATGTATGCAACAGCAGAAGCCAAAAAGAAAGGCTATGATCAGGTTTTATGGACAGATGCATTTGAACATAAATATGTGCAGGAATGTGGCACCATGAATGTATTTTTCATAATTGGTAATAAAGCCATTACACCCGGTTTGGAGACCGGGACCATACTGGCAGGTGTAACCAGGTATAGCGTGATTACGGTATTAAAGGAAATGGGACTGGAAGTAGAGGAGAGGCGTTTAAGTATCGATGAAATCATCGAAGCTCATAAAGCCGGGGAGTTGCGTGAGGTTTTTGGAACTGGGACTGCGGCAACCATTTCGCTGATAAAAGAACTTAGGTATAAGGATTATGTAATGGAATTTGATGTAAATAGTTGGAAAACAGCACCGGCCGTTAAAGCAACTTTAAATGGGATCCGATATGGGAAGTTGCCCGATAACCATGGCTGGCTGTACAAAATTTAACCGGGTGGGGTCATCATTTTGATCCAAAACCACCTGTTACAGCCACTTTTTTAACTAATGTTAATAAAATTTGATTTTTTTTACTTTTATGTTTCCAAAATCAAATCATAAATCCTACCTTTGCCGTCCGAAAATTAAAAGTACATAATGCCTACAATACAACAATTAGTAAGAAAAGGAAGAGAAGTAATTAAAGCCAAAAGCAAATCAAGAGCCCTGGATAGTTGTCCGCAGCGCCGTGGTGTTTGTACCAGGGTGTACACGACCACGCCTAAAAAGCCAAACTCAGCTTTACGTAAAGTGGCTAAAGTTCGTTTGACCAATAAAATTGAAGTTATCGCCTATATTCCGGGTGAAGGGCACAATTTACAGGAGCATAGTATCGTATTGATACGTGGTGGAAGGGTAAAAGATCTGCCAGGTGTACGTTACCATATTGTACGTGGTAGTTTGGATACTGCCGGTGTTAAAGACCGTAAACAAAGCCGTAGTAAATACGGAACTAAAAGAGCAAAAAAATAAAACATAATCTTCTCCTCGATCAGTTTCCCCTTAGGGGGGCGGGGGGGGTAAATAAATAACAATGAGGAAGACACAACCGAAAAAAATCCCTTTAGCACCAGATCCAAAGTTTAATGATAAACTGGTTACCCGTTTTGTAAATAACTTAATGTGGGCTGGTAAAAAAAGTGGTGCATACATCATATTTTACAATGCTTTGGATAAAGTTGCCAAGCAAACAGGTGAAGATGGATATGAAGTTTGGAAGAAAGCCCTCACTAATATCACTCCGGGTGTAGAAGTACGCAGCCGTCGTATTGGTGGTGCTACTTTCCAGATTCCTGCAGAGGTTCGTTCTGACAGAAAAATTTCGCTCAGCATTAAATGGATGATCAAATACAGCCGTGACCGAAATGGCCGCAGCATGGCTGATAAATTAGCCAATGAGATCGTTGCAGCAAGCAAAGGTGAAGGTGCTTCATTTAAAAAGAAAGAAGATACACACCGTATGGCTGAAGCTAATAAAGCTTTCGCTCATTTCAGGATCTGATTATTTAGTTTCAATATATTTAAAAGCCTTTCGACATTCGAAAGGCTTTTTTTCATGTCAATTTCATCAGCATTATAAATTGATATTGCTGCTGTTAATTTTAACTTCTTTAGGTAAAATACCATATTGTTTTTTGAATGCCTTTGAAAAGCTGTTTACTTTGGTATAACCCAGTGAATAGGCAATTTCAGAAATTGTTTTGTCTTTTGCAACAATTAAAGACTTACCAATAGCCATTTTATTTGCCAGGTAATAGGTCTGGATGGTTTTTCCGTATACAATTTTGAAATGTCTTTTTAATGTTGATGAACTTAAATTAAATTCAGAAGCCAGTTTCGATATGGTGGGCATTGGTTTGTCAAAGTATTGTTTTAAAGTATTTTCTAATCTTGTTATTTCGGGATAGTATAAAGTTTGCTCTACATTACTAATGCCCCTGGAAACTATCCTGTTCAAAAAATCATTCAGTAAAGTCAGGGCTTTTGTTTTTACATGAATTAATGGAAAGTTCTGCTGTTGCAGTTCTTTCGTTAATTCATTGGCAAAAATATAATGGCTGCGGTTCATTTTCTCCATAATAAAAGTTGGTTGATTTTTTCTGGTAAGCATATTTACAGTATCAAAAATCTGGTCTGAAGCCTCATTAAAATTCTCCTGCAGCCAGGTTTTTGTAAATAGAAAAACCATCCGGTTAACCAATGTATTGTTCTTTATTATTCCGGTTTTGATAAAATCAGTAGAATATAAAATGGTTGAATTTTCAACTTCTTCCAGGAAGAACACTAATTTAAATATAGGTTCATTTGATTCAGTTTCGGCAAGCCAGTTAAACGCCAGGTCGCTGTTAAGACAGAAATGGTAGTATCTGAGACAAAAGCCTTCCTCAATAATACAATTCTTAATAAAGCCTGAACCAACTGTTACAGGGATTTGAACAGTATTATTATTGATAGGAGAATTAAGTTGCCCGGATAGAAATTCCATGTACGAATACATCGAACTTCCGGTATGATTATGAGTATATAATTTCATAGCTGGGTAGTTTGGATAAGTGCAATTTAGACAAATATTAATTTTTGTAATGTAGAAAAAACGCTACTTCGCTGGTTTATCAGGGGACTTCTTTTGTCTATTGGGGGACGGCTTATTGGAACATATTTGGGTCTTTTGTATGGTATTTGTTTTCTATAAGATGCATGTACATTTTACAAAAATTCAAACTTAACCTTCTATGAAAAAGACGTTACTATTTTTACTATTATTTTTTATTTTCCAGCCCGATAGTAAATCACAAAAAAAGAATGATTTTCCAGCAACAACATTTAACAGCGATATAAAAAATGCTGATAAAAGGAAATCGATAATTCCAGTAACAAATGACTGGGAGAAAAGTGTACAGCAATATATTACTGAATCAGAATACTTCTTTAAGGCATTTGATGAAAAGTATGCGACAGCAAACCGGAAGCAAAAAATTGCTTTTACAGCAAACGGAACCAGGCTTATTACGTATCCCATACAATATGATCCTGCATCATCAGCAAATAAGTCATGGGCCTCTTCGATGGAATTAATTAATATCAGTAAAGGTGGTACTGCAAATCTTATGTATGGAGAACCCGAAATTACATCGGCCAACAATCATTTGGTATTTAAATATGCAGGATTTAAAATAGAATATTTAAATAATGAAACTGGGTTAAGACAAAATTTTCTGATCGATTCAAAACCTGCGGGCAATGAAAAATTGCAAGTGTTTTTAAAGATTACCGGTGATCTTAATCCATCGGTCTCTGATCATAAAATTTTATTGCTATCCGATAAGCAAAACAAAAAAAATGTTTTAAAATATGACGACCTGAAAGTATGGGATGCAAATCATCACCTGCTTCCTGCATCAATGGAATTAAGGAATGATAATGAACTGGTGCTTGTGGTTGATGATGCCGATGCTGTTTACCCGGTAACTATTGATCCGCTGACACATGGAGCTGAATGGACTACCTCTGCCGATGCTGTTTTACCTGGCCTTTTAAATACGCTCCAGTTACAGGTAGATGCATTGTATGGTTACAATGTTGCAGCGCTTGGAGACATTAATGGGGATGGTTTTGATGATATAGCGATAGGTGCACCAGGCGCTATAGATATAATAGCGGGCCCCACAACTATAGTTGGCGCAGGAGCAGTGTTTGTTTACTTTGGATCTGCTACTGGCCCCTCTTCTCCATTACCTGATAAGGTTTTGAGAGGTACAACACCCGTTGCAAATGCTTTATTTGGTTTTAGTGTGGCAGGTGGTAATGTTGTTGCTACTGTAGCTGGTAATTTAAGAAATGATATTATTGTAGGTGCTCCCGGGGAATCTTATACAGCAGCCATTGGCGGGTTCCCTTTTTCAGCAACTGTAACTGCAGGTAAGGTATATGTGTTTAGTGGTGAAACGATGTCAGCACCAGGAAATCCATCGCCTTTTCTATCAGTATATTTAAATGGTTCCACATTTTTTGATAATGGATTTTTAGGGCTATTAGGTTCTAATATAGCCATCAATGCATTGTTTGGTTTTTCTGTAGCTGCTACTGAAGATATGAATGGCGATGGTTTGGGTGAAGTAATAGTAGGTTCGCCGGGCTATGCAGCTGCCTCCATTTTGCCACTTCTTCCTGTAAGAGTGGGAACAGCGTTGGTATATTATTCAACCAATCTTGCAACTAATACGCCCACTCAATTAGTGGCACCTACTGCTGCACTGTTAGGTATTCCAATTATAAATACAAATGGTTTACTCTTTGGATTTAGTGTAGATGGACTTGGAGATTATAACCAGGATGGGAAAAAAGATGTTGTAGTGGGCGCACCTGCCGGATTAAACCTGGTACCGCCTACCAATTTATTGGGAGGAAGTGCTTATGTGTATACCGGTAACGCAACGGGAACGGGTGTTAATACTGCAATCTATGCTCAATTACAAGATACTTCTTCACTAATAAATAATATAGCTAATCTATTTTGATATACTGTTCGTGGTGTAAGAAATGCTGATGGTTCAAGAAACGGAAATGTACTTGTAGGAGCTCCGGCTGGTCATGTATTAAGTAATTTAGTAGGTGGGTTACGGTTAAAAACGGGTACAGTTAATGTTTTTACCAGTACTGCTGCTGCACCTGCTCCGGGCGGAGAAATACCGGATCAATCTTTCTCATCCCCAAGAGGGAATTCTTTATTAACCATCTTAACCGGACAGAACCTAAGTGTTTCTGCCCTGTTTGGTGCATCTATTGATAATATGCTGGATGTAAACTGCGATGGTATTAACGATATTATTGTGGGAGAACCATTATCTACAGGGGTTGGCCTCATTAATGCGAACGCAGTAGGTGGAGCTGTAAATATTTTTCTTGGAAAAGCTGATGGTACTTATCAGACTTCTACTTTCTGGTCTTTGGAAAATAATACAAACTTTCCATTTGGCGTTAATGCCGGTAGCCTTTTAGGGTATAGTGTTGCAGGAGCCCGTCACGTACGTGGCCCATCACATGGGGTAAGAGCTTTGATTGGCGCACCCGGTGCTGCATTGGATTTTAGTTCAGGCATATTTAATTTAGGAGCTACTTTTGGAACACTATTCAGTTTTCTGGCGGTGGATAACGGATTGGGTAAAGCTTACCTGTATGGTTTTGATGATTGCGGCCTTGTCCTTAATCCTGATATGAATCAAACCTGGATAAACGTAGCGGTACCAGGCAATGTAAATACTAATGATATTGTACCTGTAGGAACAACTTATGGTACTCCCGTACCAAATGGAGGTAATCCTGCAGGTGGCTCAATAACCGTGAATCCGGATGGGACTTATAGCTTCACCAGTACAACAGCCGGTGTTTTCTATTACCAGGTGCCCGTTTGCATACCGGGACAGTCTCCACCTTGTCCGACAACTGAATTAAAAATAACAGTACTTGATGCAACAAGTAGTAACAGGCCACCGGTTGCAAATACTGATATTGCTACTACCAAAATGGGTAACCCGGTAACCCTAAACACACTCTCCAATGATAAGTGTTCAAATGTAGGTTGTAGTCTAAATCCTGCCAGTGTAGCAGTAACTGTAAACCCAAGTAATGGTACGGCCTCAGTTAATCCGGCTACAGGAAATATTACTTATACACCAAATCCGGGGTTTACCGGAAAAGACACACTTACCTACCAGGTATGTGATAACGGTATTCCTGTTAAATGTGCCACTGCTCAACAAATAATTACTATAAATGCTACCGGAGCAGCAAATGCCACGAACGCAGCAGATGATTATGTATATACACAACAGGGATCTGCGGTTAGTGGTAATGTAAGTTTAAACGATTCCGACCCCGAGGGCGATCCTCAAACTGTTACAGCCCAAACTACAACCATACCCGGCAAAGGTACTTTAACCTTAAATACAGATGGTAGTTTTACTTTTGCTCCTGTAGGTTCTTTTAGCGGGCCAATTGATTTTCCATACACAACCTGCGATAATGGAACCCCGGTAGCCTGTGCTAATGCCACATTGCATATATTGGTCAATAGCGGCGGGGCATTGCCCATAACCATTACCAACTTTGCCGTATTATCAAAAAACTGTGCTGTTTCGGTTCAGTGGAACTATAGTAACCAGGTAAATGGAGATTACATCGAATTGGAACAGAGTGTAAACGGCACTTCATTTATAACTGTTTACAAAATCAGTTCAAATGGCGAAAGTTCAGGGTCTTATAAAGTAAATGTTGCCCAACTGCAGGATAATGGATATTACAGGTTAAAGATTACTGATAAGGATGGCAGGTTCCGGTATAGTGATGTGAAATTTGTACATCTCAATTGCGGGGAACAACAAAAATTACAGGTGTTTCCTTCACTTATAACGGCAGGTGCCGAAGTTGTATTCAATACAACAGAAGCAAAAGGAGTTGCATTTTTAATACTGGTTGATGTTTATGGCCGAAAAATGATCAACGAACAGGTTAGTATTCAAAAAGGCAGTAACCGGATGCTGATCAACAGTAATTCCCTTTCAAAGGGTGCTTATTTTGTAAGGATTGAGGGAAAAGACTGGAAGAGCGAAACAGTAAAAGTTATTAAAGAATAAGGATTTTTATCTCCTGATATTGAATTAGATTAATGCCTGGGTACATACCCGGGCATTTTTATTTAAATGACCAATAAAGCCCAAGCATTACTATTTTTCATAAAAATATATTACCTTTGCGGCGCTAAAAGGTAGGCAGCATTAGGATGGAGCTTTACTTATTTAGCATATCATGAGAGTTTATCAGTCATATTAGCCCCGGTTCGCTTGCAGCGTTCTTAATTACAGGGGTATGCTTTTAAAAAAGCAGCTTAAAATCTAAAACAATAATTCAATTAATAACATCCTTGTCCTCCTTTAGGGGATAGGGGCAAATAGAAAACAATGGGAGATTTACGTTATCAACGAAACTTTGGAATTGCCGCTCACATCGATGCCGGTAAAACCACTACCACCGAGCGTATATTATATTATACCGGTGTAAACCATAAAATTGGTGAGGTGCATGATGGTGCCGCTACCATGGACTGGATGGCTCAGGAACAGGAAAGAGGTATTACTATTACCAGTGCTGCTACTACCTGCTTTTGGAACTTTCCGATGGTTAATGGTAAAAAAACGCCTGATACACACCAATACAAATTCAACATTATTGATACCCCGGGCCACGTGGATTTTACCGTTGAGGTAGAACGTTCTTTACGTGTACTGGATGGTTTACTGGCTTTGTTTTGCGCCGTATCTGGTGTGGAGCCACAGAGCGAAACTGTTTGGCGCCAGGCTAACAAGTACAAAGTACCCCGTATTGGTTTTGTAAATAAAATGGACCGCAGTGGTGCCGATTTCTTAAATGTGGTAAAGCAAATTAAAGAAATGCTGGGCGCTAAAGCCGTGCCTTTACAATTACCCATTGGTGCCGAAGATAATTTCAAAGGTGTGGTTGATCTGATTACCATGAAAGGTATTGTGTGGGATGAGGCCGGACAGGGAATGACTTTTGACGAAGTGCCTATTCCGGAAGATATGGTGGAGGACGTGAAAGAATGGAGACAACATTTGATTGAAGCTGTTGCCGATTACGATGATAAATTACTGGAAAAATTCTTTGATGATCCTGATACGATCTCTGAAGATGAAATTCATGAAGCTATCCGTAAGGCAACGATTGATATTTCAATCATCCCGATGATGTGTGGTTCGTCTTTCAAAAACAAAGGTGTACAAACTGCATTGGATGCTATTGTACGTTACTTACCTGGTCCTTTGGATATTGAAGCGGTTAAAGGAACCAATCCTGATACCGGTGAAGAATTACTGCGTCATGCAGATCCAAAAGAACCATTCAGTGCTTTGGCATTTAAGATTATGACCGATCCTTTTGTGGGTCGTTTAGCGTTCTTCCGGGCATACTCTGGTCGTTTAGATTCTGGTTCTTATGTTCTGAACACCCGTACAGGTAAGAAAGAGCGTATCAGCCGTATTATGCAGATGAATGCCAACAAACAAAACCCGGTTGATTTTATTGAAGCTGGTGATATTGGTGCTGCTGTAGGATTTAAGGATATTAAAACAGGTGATACACTTTGTAACGAAGACAACCCGATTGTACTGGAAGCAATGACCTTCCCTGAACCGGTTATCTCTGTTGCAGTTGAACCAAAAACACAGGCCGACGTTGATAAGATGGGTATGGCGATAGCCAAACTGGTTGAGGAAGATCCTACATTACGTGTTAAGACTGATGAAGAAACCGGCCAGACCATTTTGAGTGGTATGGGTGAGTTGCACCTGGAGATCATTGTTGACCGTATGCGTCGTGAGTTTAAAGTTGAAATTAACCAGGGTGCTCCACAGGTTGCTTATAAAGAAGCATTCCATAATTCAGTTGAGCACCGTGAAACCTTGAAAAAGCAAACCGGTGGCCGTGGTAAATTTGCCGATATCATTTTTGAGATCGGACCCGCTGACCCGGAATTTTTGGCCGATAAAGAGATCAACAAAGGAAGCAATTTCCAGTTTGTGAACGGTTTGTTTGGTGGTAGTATTCCAAAAGAATTTGTACCAGCCATTCAAAAAGGTTTTGAAACAGCAATGACTACCGGTGTATTGGCAGGTTATCCAATGGAAAGCATGAAAGTGCGTGTGTTTGATGGTTCGTTCCACCAGGTTGATAGTGATGCCATGAGTTTTGAACTTTGTGCAAAACAGGGATACCGTGAAGCAGGCCGTAAAGCAAAACCTGTTTTGCTTGAACCGATAATGAAAGTAGAAGTTTTAACACCAGACCAATACATGGGTGATGTTACGGGTGATTTGAACCGTCGTCGTGGTATGCTGGAAGGTATGGATAGCAAACATGGTGTACAGGTTATTAAAGCCAAAGTGCCATTGAGCGAAATGTTTGGTTATGTAACGCAGTTGCGTTCATTATCGAGTGGCCGTGCTACTTCTACCATGGAGTTCAGCCATTATTCTCCTGCACCAAATAATATTGCAGAAGAAGTGATAGCTAAACAAAAAGGTAAAGTGAAGATAGGAGAAGAGTAACGCCCCTCTTGAACTTCGTTCGTTCCCTTTCAGGGAACCCTGAAGGGGGAGGACATGGAGGAGATTGAAGCGAATATTTAAACACAACCCCATTCTGAAAAGGATGGGGTTTTTTAGTGCGTATTTTTTTGGATCCGTGCCAGAAAGCTACGGTCATCATTCTTGCGTCGTACTCTTGTACCGCAAACCTTTTGTCAACTTTTATTGCAGCATAGGGCGTTGAAAAAATTGGCATGTTTTTTATTGTATATCTGAAAACGATCTTTATTAAAAAATATATAGCCATATGCGGGGTAACCATATTAACCATATTGGTGGGGTGCGGCTCAAGCAGGCTTGTAGTTAAGGAAAAGCCTGCTGATCCTGTTTATTACAGACCCGCACCTCCCAATTCTTCTTTTATCTGGGTAGGTCCCGGCTATGTAAAAAAAGCCGGAAAATATGAATACCGAAACGGTTATTGGGCTTCGCCCCCAAACAGCCGTCACCGCTGGATCGAAGGAAAATGGAAACAAACAAGAAGGGGTTGGGTTTGGGTAGGTGGTCACTGGGGTACAATTTGATAGTTATAATTAAACGTATTTTTTATCCAATATCTACTGATAAAAATAGTAATAAGTATTTTAATGAATCCCCGTCCAGCAAGGATGGGGTTTTATTTTGCATTTTTTAAACCTTTTTTTTAATCGCTGGTCTTACCAGCATAAAAAATCATTACTATGAAAAAATATATTGTAAAAGGGTTAATGATCATTGCAGTTGTATTATCATTTTCGTTTACTGCCGATGCGCAAATCGTAGTTAAAATAAGACCAGTGGCTCCCGTGGTTAGAGTAAGGCCTGTGATGCCGGCACCCGGACATATCTGGGTGGGTGGTAATTATACCTGGCGTGGTGGCCAGTACGTGTATACTGACGGCTATTGGGCCAGGCCCCCGCAGCATCGCCGTTATTGGGTTGATGGCAGGTGGAAACACAGAAGAGGCGGTTGGGTTTGGGTACCGGGCTACTGGCGATAAACAACCATTGTTTATTTTTTAGCGTTAATAATGAAAAGTCTGCACTGCTATGCAGGCTTTTTTGTTTTAATTTTATATTTATAAGACTAATAACAAATTTATTTGGCATAATCTTGGCAACGAAATAGTATCCTCACAAAAATAAAATCATGCAAAAACTATTTGTAACGCTATTACTTGCTATTTCACTGCCGGCTTTTGCACAGCGTAATAAAGCCGATGCCGAGCATGAAAATTTTTTTCGTTTTGGTGCCAAGGGTGGCGTTAACATCAATAAAATAACAGGCCACGCCTATAAAGAGGGATTTAATTTTAATTTCCAGGCAGGTGTTTTTTTACAGTTTAATTTCAGCAACCGTTTTGGTTTGCAGCCCGAAGTTAATTTTGTGCAAACATCATCTGAGTTCAGTAATGATCCCAACGATATTTATTATGATCTTTTTTTAGGCGGCAGCCAAAAGAAAGCAAAGATGAATTACCTGGAGGTGCCACTATTATTGAACATTAATCTGGGCGAAAGTAAAAGAGTTAAGCTACAGATCGGCCCTTCGTACGGAGGTTTGCTAAAGCAAACTGTGGATAGCCTGAAAACCAATGGTAATTTATATAAGAACGGGGAGTGGGCTGCCATTGGTGGTTTATGGATACAGTTGCCATTTGTAAATCTAGGTGCCAGGTATAAAATTGGTTTAACCAATTTGAATGATATCGATGATCAACAAAAGTGGAAAAGCCAGAGTATACAGGTTTTTGTGGGAGTTACTTTTTAAGAAAAGATATTGGATGGGCTGATACTTGATGTAATCACCAAAAAATTTGTTTTTTTAAACAAACCGCAAGCATCCAATATATGGTTTCCTGTATCTGGCATCCAGTATCCAGTCTCCCTCTTGCATTTATAAAAATGGATTTGTATTTTGTTTTCATAACCTACCACTATGCAAAACATCCGTATCGAAAATCTGCTTTTAATTGATATTGAAACTGTTTCGGAATATGCCGGTTTTAATGAATTAAATGAGGACTGGAAATTACTCTGGGAAGAAAAAGTTCAACGTTCACTACCCGAAGCTGTAACAGTCGCTGAATTTTATCCGCAGCGTGCGGGCGTAATGGCTGAGTTTTCAAAAGTGATCTGTATAAGTATCGGTTATTTTAAAAGAGAAGACAACGCCATCCGGTTGCGGGTAAAATCTTTTTATGGTGATGATGAAAAATTATTGCTGGAAAATTTTATTACAGCTTTGCAGAAGATGGAAGCCAACAATAACAAATGGAGTTTTACCGGGCATAATATTAAAGAGTTTGATATTCCTTTCATATGCCGACGTTTATTGATCAACGGTTTAAATATTCCTCCCTTTCTCGATTTTCAGAATATGAAGCCTTGGGAAACCAATATGGTAGATACCTTTCAATACTGGCGCTTTGGTGATTACAAACATTATACCTCCTTAAAATTACTTGCCGCCGCACTAAACGTTCCATCACCGAAAGATGATATTGATGGCAGCATGGTAGGTGATGTTTACTGGAAAGAAAAAAACCTCGAACGCATTGTTACCTACTGTCAGAAAGATGTGGTAACAACTGGTAATATTATTTTGAGGTTTAAAAATTTACCATTGCTGTTGGCAAATCAGGTTGAGATCGTGAAATAAATATCCGTTTGTCATTTAGACCTAGGAATATCTATTGAGATGCTTCGTTCCTCAGTATGACAAAACAAACATACGTTCCAGATAATCTAATCCCATTTTTATTGCAATAAAAGTTTTTGTGTTGCCACTATACCGGCGTTGGTAATTTTAATAAAGTATAGTCCTCTTGTTAACCTGGATGTATTGATACTGATCAAAGGCAGGTTTGTTCTTTCTGCAACTACTATATTTCCTGCTGCATCAAAAATCTGTATCAACGAATTTGAATTGCTGATCTTTTCCATAGTAATGCTAACAATATCTTTGGCGGGATTTGGTGCAACTGTTATGAAATACCCTGCATCAAAATGTACATTTCTAACAACCGATACCTGGAATTTACCATCGGTATCAAATTGTTTTATGCGATAATAACTTGTGCCGTTCAATGGTAAATTATCATAAGCAGTATAGGAAAGATGATTGCTGCTGTTACCGGCTGCAGCCACGCTGGCAATAGTTTGCCATGTTCTTCCGTCGGCGGATCTTTCAATAATAAAATGACTGCTGTTGAATTCCTGTTCGGTGGTCCAGTTTAGTTTTACACTCTTATTAAATTTTTGTGCAGTGAATGTACCGAAGCTAACAGGTAAAACGCCATTGTCTAAACGGGTGTACCACACCGGTGCTGTAATTATCCTGCTGCTGCCGTTTGTAATATCAATGTAATAATAACCGGTGGCCAGGTTTGTTAAATTATCATCAACATACAATAAACTGCTTCCGGTAGCCGAATATATTTCTGCGGCATTTATATTACTGCCCGGTAAATCAAACATTACTTTAATTAATGCACCTGCGGTGGAAGTAGAAACATCCGTAAGGTTAACTGAAATAACCGGTGCACCCGCTGCAACCAGGCTGCTGCCCATGATCTTTGTATTTACTGTAAAGTCAACTTTGGTGTCGCAATCCTGCGTGGCATACACATGCATATTGCGGAAGCCGGTTATGATATTTGTTTTTGACAGAACTGGTGCCAGCACTGCCGAACGTGAATATGTTGTTCTTCCAAATGTGGTGTTGTGGTTATCGTGATCAATTGTTGGAGCAAGATGATAGCCTTTGGCCAACAGCTTTTGGTAATACCATAAATAACTCATAGAAGAACCGGGATTACTGTAGGTAACATTAGCAGAAGTTGATGGCCCGCTCTCCACAGCGGTTTCGCTGATGGCAGCATCGAATATAGGACTGTAAGCAATATTAGCAAGATTGCCGTAATCATTATCGTTTGGATGGGCAAGCGATGCAAAGGTATTGCTGGCAGTATTATTATTAACCGTTTGAAATAAACCGTTTGCGCCGGTATAATCTGATTTTGCAATAAACTCATTATAATTATTGCCGGCACCCCAGGCGCCGCTGCCGCTTTCCCATCCCCATAAATTATTCATACCGTCGCCATAGATCAATACATGTCCGCCATTGCTGATAACGCCCCACTCCATACCATACAAAGCAAGAAAGCCTGGGTTAGCTGCCGTGAAATTGGTTGCCTGTGTAAAACCTAAAGGGTAAGTGCTGAGTTTATTGCCCGGATTATTGTTTGATGTAAAATGATTATGTTCTGATATACCCAGGTAATCCATGCACTGCGAAGCCATAGCATACTGGTAATCATTAGTGGGTGTAAAGCCCGGGTTATCCTGGTTGCCATCCGAATAATCGGAGTGGGCATGCAGGTTGCCAAAATAATAATTGTTTAACGGATCGTTGGTAGTAGTTGCATTTCCTTCCAGTGGACTTACCGTTAAATATTTTGTACCACCACTGCATAATTTATTAAATGCAAAAACATAAAAGTAGTATGTTGTATTTGCTGTAAGGCCCTGTGTTAAAAAACTTTTTTTACTGTTATTCGATATCACAATTCCTCCGCCAATTCCATCACCTGAATTATAATCAGTATTATTTACCGGCGTTGACGATAAAGAAGGATTAAGACTCCTGATTAACATATATGCATCGCATCCGCTTCCTGCATTAAATGATCCAGCAATAGCATTGCCCGAAGTAGTAAATAAAATACTGGAGGGTTGCGCTGTAGGTATGCTGCAAGGCGATAAGTCGGCTGTTGACATAAACCCGCTTAAAGGTGCATTAATATTGTAAACAGGCCCGTTACTGCAACTGAGGTTGTTATAACTGAAAATATAAAAATAGTAAAGTGTAATGGGAGATAAACCTGTTGCCGTGAAAGTAGTAAGATTATTTTGCTGAACTACAATAGCATTGCCGATGATGTTACCGGCTGCATAACTTACCCCATTAACCGGGTTATTGGTTAATGATGCTGCAGTACTTCTTAAAACCAAATAACCATCAGTGACTGTAGCTGCTGTAAATGAACCGGCTATGCTGTTTACAGTAGCTGTTCCAAAGTTCAAAATGGTTGGTTGATCTATAGGTGTTGTACATGGAGGAAGGCCCGCTGCTGTTGTTGTATTGCCTGCCAATGGATTTGCAGTTAAATATTTTACACTGCCTATACAAACATTGTTTAACGAAAAGACATAAAAATAATAAGTTGTGGATGCAGATAAACCTGTTGCGGAAAAACTTAACGAACTTCCATTGGCGATCACATAACCATCGCCAACATTATCGCCTAAGTTGTACGTCGCACCATCAACCGGTAAGGAAGTGAGACTGTTATTGTTACTTACAATAACCAGGTAACTATTTGGAGCAGGGCTTGCGGTTGTAAAACTTCCTGCGATGCTGTTGCTTGTTATTGTGCCAAAAACTAAATTAGCTGGTTGTGTAGTTGGTGTTACGCAAGCTGTGTTTGGTGCAGCCGTAATGGCTATATTGTCGATACTAAGTTTAGGGCGTGATCCGGTAGTACCACCGCAACAATTGTGATAATAAAACCGGAGCCTTGCAGTAGCAGAATTATTAAATGCGGCCGGTAAAGCAACATTGGTAATACTGCCCGAAGCCGCAACATTATTTGTAAAATTGTTTACAAATGCAGCTGTAACATCAGTGTAAATTGTTCCATCGGTACTGGCATATATTTTTAATGATCCTTTTCTGTCGCTGTTTGCAGCACCATTGAAAACTGTAGCCCAGTCAAAACTTAAAGTACCCGCATTTACACCGGTAAAATCTAAAAATAAATCAAAGGCTGCAGATGATGAATTGTCAGATGTTCCGGCCGACATTAAAATAATAGAAGCTGTTTGTACAACCTGGTCGGAACCTCTTTGTACGCCCCCAGTGGTACCTAATACAAAAGAAGCAGTACTGACAGTTATTTTTGTAGCTGAAGGAATAGTTCCAACTCCTCCTGCTGTTAAACCACCAAACCTGTTTGCCCCAATGCCAGCAGCAAAATTGTTGGCCCAGTTTGCTATGTCCGAAAAATCTTCCGTGTAAGTAAGACCAGGCTGTGCTATCATGGGCACAGGCGTTTGTGCAAACGAAGCAGATACTACGAATAAGCATATAAATGCCCAAATAAATCTAATCATCAGTTGGTTTTCAACAAGGGATATTGATGTATGCCTATACTGTTTTTTGCTGCTGATAAAAGCAGGCAATATTCATTATAAAGGCATTACGGATTTTGTGAAAAATAATTTTAAACCTAACTGTTATTCTATATTAATTAATTTTTTCAGCAATTGTCAAACACCGAAAAAATATTGTTTTTAGTAACTCATCCTTTTGAAGTAAATATTTCATTTAATACACTTGCCAGGCGAAGGCCGGCCATTACCAGTTGCTTCTTTATAATAAGTGCATTACTGTCAATATAATTTTTATCCAGGAAATTATTCTGGAAACTATATACCGTATCTAATAATGAACGTGACTGGTACATCCATTTCATTTCATTTATTTTTTTTATCTCCGTGATTTCAGCAGCATCCAGTAAAGCATATGTCTGCATACAGGAATCGAGTGTTATGTTTTTATATTCGATTATCTGTGTGTCCCAGACACTATGCAGGTTTCCGCCAACATAAGGCGATGTAACTTCAATAGTATTACCTCCTTTATCAATCGTATAACCGGTATGCAGTGGCTGGTGCAGGTCACCTATCAGGTGAAAAATGAGCAGCAGGTCTCTTTTTACTTCTTTTCGTTTAATGGTTTGGTATTGCCTGAGATCGACAATAGCTGAATGTAAAACGGTAAGAATATTTCTTTCCTGGCTTGGTGTATACACTTCGCCTTTATCAATATCAAGGTAATGCCAGGTGCGCATGTAATTGTAATAGCTGTTTCCGCGTTCATCATCCATCCAGTTGGCGGCTTCCTCAATATTGAGATTACCTAAATATTTTTTCACCAGTAATTTAGTGGAATCATCTAAAAAACGAAAAGCAATCTCGGCAACCAGTTCATGTCCCCGCTTACCCCATGCATAAGATTTTCCTGATATGGATATTAAAATTACTACGAGTAACAGAGCAGAAAATCCCTTTTTCATTTTAATTAATTTGGGCAAAGCTAATTATAATTTGTATCAACATAATGCTGTGCAGATATATAAGTATTCCATATTTAATTAATGATGATTTGATATCAATTTGGTAATATGTTTTTTTATGAAATGTCAATAAAAACAATAGCTTTGCGTACTTTTTTAACAAAATAATAATATGCGTCACAAAAAAATGAGTCTTTTAGCCACCCTGATTTTACTGGGTTTTGCACAGGTGGTTTTTTCGCAGGTAAAAGAAAAAAAAGACACCACAGGAATTGCTTCTATTGATTCTACACTACTCAATGATGCCAGGGAAAATGCACTCGATAATGTTCCGGTTGTTTCACTTGATGAAAATGATAACCTGGATGGAAGTGCACAAAATGTTTCCTCACAATTAAACTCGGGAAGGAATCCTTTTATTAATGCGGCTTCTTTTAATTTCAGTGCGGTACGTTTCCGTATCCGGGGTTATGATTCGGATCTTTTCAGCACCAATATGAATGGTGTGCCGATGGAAAACCTGGATAATGGGTTTACGCCGTATGGTTTGTGGGGCGGATTGAATGATGTATTGCGTAACAAACAATACACCCCCGGTTTGCAATCAAATAAATTTGCATTTGGCGGAATGGGCGGATCTACTTTTATAGATACCCGTGCCTCAAAACAACGTAAACAAACACAGGTTGGTTATGCACTATCAAACCGTAACTATTCAAACCGTTTCAGCATTACACATTCTACCGGCTTTAATAAAAAAGGTTGGGCTTTCAGTGTTGCCGGATCACGCCGCTGGGCTGATGAAGGATTTACTGATGGTACTTTTTATGATGGCTGGTCGGGTTATATCGGCATCGACAAAAAAATAAATGACCGCCATTTACTTTCTTTTGTAGCTTTTGCTACGCCAACTACAAATGGCCGCCAGGGCGCTTCGGTAAAAGAGATGCTGGATATTGCAGGTACCAATTATTATAATCCTTACTGGGGTTACCAGAATGGTAAAAAAAGAAATGCAAGTGTTGCCAAATCTTTTCAGCCAATAGGTATACTTACACATGAATGGAAAATTACACCCAAAACAACGTTACTTACTGCAGCTTCTTACTTAACCGGAAGCCGCAGTACCACCGGGCTTGATTGGTATAATGCCGCAGACCCAAGGCCTGATTATTACCGGTACTTACCCAGCTACCAGGAAGACCCTGTTTTGAGGCAAGGCGTGTTGGATGCCTTGACAAATGATGTTAACAAACGCCAGATAAACTGGGATGCATTATACAATGCTAATTACGGAAATGTAGAAACGGTCCATAATGTTAATGGTATTGCTGGTAATTCGTTAACCGGGCACCGGTCTTTATACATTGTAGAGGAAAGAGTAATTCATACCAATAAATACAATATTAATACCACGTTAAATACATCGCTCAATTCGCATATTGATCTTACTGCAGGGTTAACTTACGAGAGCCAGAAAAATCATTATTATAAAAAAGTGAATGATCTTTTAGGCGGGGAATTTTATTTGGATATTAACCAGTTTGGTGAAAGGGATTTCCCAACTTCTCCGGATGCAGGACAAAATGATCTGAATAATCCCAATCGTGTCCTCGGAGTAGGCGATAAATTTGGATATAATTATAATATCGATATAAAAAAAGCAACCGCATGGGTACAAACCAATGTGAAATTAAAAGCAGTTGACTTTTTCATCAGTGCGGAACATACTTATACCAGGTTTCAGAGAGAAGGTAATGTGAAGACAGGTTTATTCCCGGATAATTCTTACGGAAAATCGGATGCGCATGAATTTTATAATTATGCTGTAAAAGGTGGATTAACTTACAAGATAACCCAGGGAAATTATTTCTTCGCCAATGCTTCTTATGAAACAAGGGCGCCTTATTTTGAGAATGCTTACCTGGCTCCAAGAACAAGGGACCTGGTGCAGACCAACCTGCGCTCGGAACAAATATCTTCAGCAGAAGCCGGTTATGTTTTAATTGCACCAACTGTTAAATTCAGGGCCACTGGTTATTACACTGTCTTTAAACATCAAACCAATGTATTAACTTTTTATAATGATGATGCAAGAAATTTTGTGAATTATGCACTAAGCAATATTGGTAAAGAACAGTTTGGTGTTGAAGCGGGTGCTGAAGTGATCGTATATAAGGGACTTACTTTAAATGCCGCTGCTGCTATTGGCAGGTACCGCTATAATACCACGCAACTGGCAACCACTACGCAGGATAACAGCTCAGAAATTTTATCAAAGGATGTACCTGTTTATTCTAAAAATTATTATGTACCTACGCCGCAGGAAGCTTATACAGTTGGATTGAATTACCGGTCGCGTAAATACTGGTATGTAAATGTGAACTTCAATTACTTTGACCAGATGTGGCTGGATTTTAACCCGGTTCGCCGCACAGCAGCAGCTGTTAGTGGTGTTGACCCAAGTTCGCCTAACTGGAATGAAATACTTGACCAGACAAGGCTTAAGGCACAACATACACTTGATCTTTTTGCAGGTTATTCCTGGCTGATGAACAACCGCCTTAAAGGATTGCATAAAAGAACTTTTATGTTGTTCAATCTTGGTGTGAATAATATCCTGAATAACAAAACCATTGTTTCGGGTGGTTATGAGCAACTGCGTTTTGATTTTGCAGAAAAGAATGTTGACAAATTTCCTGACAAACGTTTTTATGCTTATGGCATTAATTTCTTTGCCAGTATAGGATTAAGATTCTAATAAATACAAACAGTATATAAATTTTTAAAATAAATATTATGAATAAGATCGTAAAATTATTAATGGCAGTTATCATCATCGCTGCATCAGGAACATTAAGTTCGTGTAAGAAAAATTTTGATAATCCTCCCGGCCCTTCTGATCCGGCATTGGTTGCCAATAAATCTATCAAGGCATTAAAAGCCATGCATATTTCTGCGGGAGCTTATGATGTAATAACTACAGATATCATCATCTCCGGTACCGTGGTAGCAGATGATAAAAGCGGTAATTTATACAAGCAATTGTTTATCCAGGATTCTACCGGTGGTTTGCAGATATTATTAGATGCAGCCAGCCTGTATGGTACTTATCCTGTAGGACGTAAGATATTTATTAAATGCAACGGGCTTTGTATAAGCGATTATAACGGCACTATGGAGTTGGGTATAAAAGCTAACGTTGGAGGTTTACCATCAGTACAAGGGATTCCTGCAAACCTTATCAGTAATTATGTTGTAGGCGGTTCGCTTAACAACCCGGTTACACCTATTGTTGTTACCCAGGCACAGTTAGGAACAAATATGCAGGATCCATACCTGGGCGCATTGATACAACTTAATAATTATGAATTTTTAGATACGACGCTAACCTACTCTGACACTTCTGTTTATAAAAGTACTCAAAATGTAGATATTAAAAACTGTGCTACCCCTGTAGCTGATGTGGTTACTATTCGTACCAGTGCCTATGCAAATTTTGCAGGCAAAAATGTAAAAGCAGGTAACGGCAGTATCGTAGCTATTTATACAACCTTTGGTACAACGAAACAATTGCTTTTGAGAAGTGATGATGATGTGCATTTTACCGGACCCAGATGCAATATTTTTGAAGAATATTTTTACCGGCTAAGGACTGCTGATAACAATCTTGACTTTACATTTCCCGGCTGGAAGAATATAGCTCCCAATTCAACTGCATTATATAAAAATTCAATTTTTGGAAGTACCGGTACCGGTAAAGTTGTTAAAGTAACTGCTTTTGGAACCGGTTTAGCAGCAGATACCGCCTGGTTAATAACACCACCCATTGCAATCCCGAACGGGACAAATCCTCAATTTTCATTTAAAACAGCATTCCAGTTTGCACAGGGGCCAACCATTTTGAATGCTTATATCTCTACCAATTATAATGGAGGTAATACGCCCAATACGGCCACCTGGACGTTGTTGCCGGCCAGTATCCTGGGCAATACCAATATCAGCAATAGCAGTTCTTTTAGTTCGCTAAATTCAAGCGGCAATATTAATTTAGCTGCATACCTCGGTAAAACAGTGTATATCGCATTTAAGTATATCGGAAGTACAACGTTGGGACAAACAACTACTTACGAAATTGATGATATCCAGATCAGCAGATAATGAATGCAGAAACTGACCTATAAGAGCCATGCAGGAGTATGACTCTTATAGGTTTTAAATAACCGGTTGTTCATTCAACTGTAAATTCAGAATATGAAAAAAATATTTACGCTTTTACTGATACTTGCATCCTTTCAATCGCAATCACAGGTTGTGATCAGCCAGATTTATGGCGGCGGTGGTAACGCAGGTGCTACTTATACAAACGATTTTATAGAATTATTCAACAGGGGAACAGTTGCAGTAAGTTTAAATGGTTGGTCTGTTCAATATGCAAGTGCGGCAGGAACGAGCTGGCAGGTTACGAATATATCTAATTTTACACTTCAACCCGGGCAATATTACCTTATACAAGAAGCGGCCGGATCAGGCGGAACTACCCCTCTGCCTACACCCGATGATGTAGGTACAATTGCGGTAAGCGGAACTGCAGGTAAAGTTGCGCTTGTGAACGCAATAACTGCTTTGGCAGGTGCTTGTCCTGCCACCGCCGGAATACAGGATTTTGTAGGCTTTAGTGCTACAGCAAGTTGCTTTGAAGGTGCCGGACCGGCACCGGCCCCGAGTAATACGACTTCTATTTTACGACTCTTAAATGGTTGTACAGATACGAATGTTAACTCAGCTGATTTTGTAACGGGTGCACCTAATCCAAGAAATACTGCTACTGCATTAAATGTATGTGGTGGAGGTTCACCAACTTTAACTGCAAGCGCATTAACCGGATTTGGAAATGTTTGTACAAACACTACAGCAGGCCCCAATTCATTTACTATTACCGGCACAACACTTACAAATGCTAATGTTACGGTTGGTGCTTTAACAGGATTCACTTATGATACTACTGGTGGCGTTGGTTATGTAAGTTCGCTTAGCATACCTCATGCTGCGGGCGCATTTTCAAAACAGGTATTTGTAAAATTTACACCAACATTGGTTCAATCATACAACGGTAATATACCGGTTGGCGGTGGTGGTGCAAGTTCCATTAACGTGGCTGCAACCGGCGCAGGTATCAATATATCGGTAACAACAGGTGCAGCCAGTGCCATTACTTCCACCAGTGCCACGGTTGCCGGCAACGCTGTTACCAACTGTACAGCACTTACAGCTTATGGCATTGCGTACAGTCTTACCAATAATTTCCCTCCTTCTACTGCGGGTACAAAAGTGCCGTCAACAAATATCAACGGCAGTGGTGATTATACTTCTGCTATCAGTGGCTTAACCGGAGGCAATACTTATTATTACAGGGCTTATGCAACCAATACGCCTACTGATACTGTTTATGGTGTTCAACTATCTTTTGTAACATCTGCATCACCTACTTTATCAGCAACAGCATTAACCGGCTTTGGAAATATTTGTACAAACACAACAGCAGGCCCTAACTCATTTACGATAACGGGTTCAAATCTTACAGCGGCCAATGTAACCGTTGCTGCATTAACAGGGTTCACCTATTCAACAACAGCAGGTGGAACTTATACTGCTACATTGAGTTTAACACAACCGGGTGGTTCTTATTCTCAACAAATATTTGTGAAGTTTACACCAACCCTGGTTCAATCATACAATGGCAATATTGCTGTTGGCGGCGGCGGTGCAACAGCTATCAATGTTGCGGCTACGGGTTCGGGTGTTAACTCGGCACCAACCGTAACAACCGGTGGGGCTTCTGCTATCACTACTGTATCTGCAACACTTGCCGGTACCATCCCTTCAAACGGTTGCAGTGCTGTAACTGCTTATGGTGTTGAGTACAGTACCACTTTAGGTTTCCCCAACGGAAGTGGAACAGCCCTTCCTTCGGGCAATTTAAGCGGTATCAATTTCTCATCCAATGTTGCGGGACTTACACCCAACACCGTATATTATTATCATGCTTATGCTACCAACGCAGGCGGTACAGGTTATGGTAACGAACAAACATTTACAACACTTTCACTTACGCCAACATTAAATGCAACAGTACTTGCGGCATTTGGTAATGTTTGTTTAAATACAACAGTTGGACCTAATTCATTTACCATAAACGGATCGGCATTAAACACAACTAATATAAGTGTAGGCCCTTTAGCAGGTTTTACATTTTCAATAACTGCCGGCGGTACTTACACCGCTTCTTTAAGTTTAACACAACCAGGTGGTACTTATGCACAGGCCATTTTTGTTAAGTTTATACCAACACTTGTACAATCTTATAACGGAAATATTCCGGTGAGCGGCGGCGGTGCAACAGCTATTAATGTTGCAGCTTCAGGTGCCGGTGTTAATACCATTGCAACAGTTACCACCGGTGCAGCCAGTGCTGTTACGGCTATTTCTGCAACACTTGCCGGAACTATTCCTGCAAACGGTTGCTCGGCAATTACGGCTTATGGTGTGGAGTACAGTACCACCAATGGTTTCCCTAACGGAAGCGGAACAGCCGTGCCTTCAACAAACCTGGCGGGTATCAATTTTTCTTCCAATGTTACAAGCCTTGCCCCAACAACTACTTATTATTATCATGCTTATGCAACCAATAATGGTGGTACAGCTTATGGCGCACAGGGAACATTTACAACAGCAACACCAACATTTGGTACAACTGCACTTACAGCATTTGGTAATGTTTGTTTAAATACAACAGTTGGCCCTAATTCATTTACTATCACCGGTACCAATCTTACCACAGCTAATGTAACTGTTGCTGCTTTGGCAGGGTTTACTTATTCAACTACAGCAGCCGGAACTTATACAGCAACCTTAAGTTTAACACAGCCCGGTGGTGCATATTCACAACAAATATTTGTGAAGTTTACACCAACTTTAATACAATCTTATAATGGCAATATTGCTGTTGGCGGCGGTGGCGGCGCAACAGTTAATGTGGCAGCAAGTGGCTCGGGTGTTAATACGCCGCCTTCGGTAACAAGCGGGGCAGCCAGTGCCATCACACAAACTACAGCAACAGTTGCGGGCACAATCCCTGCCAACGGATGTACGGCAGTAACTTCTTATGGTATTGAGTTTAGTACAACCACCGGTTTCCCTAACGGAACAGGAACTGCAGTTGTGTCAACAAACTTAAGTGGCATAAACTTTAGTTCGGCACTCAGCGGTTTAATACCAGGTACAACTTATTATTATCATGCTTATGCAACTAATGCCGGTGGTACAACTTATGGCACACAGGGTTCGTTCACCACATCGGCACCGGTATTAACGGCAACGCCGCTTACTGCATTTGGTGCAGTTTGTATAAATGCAACAGCAGGCCCTAATTCATTTGTAATAAACAGCAATTCCGTGCTTGCAGCAAATATTACCGTTGGCCCACTTATCGGTTATACGTTCTCAACAACAGCTACAGGAACTTATACTGCTTCTTTGAGTTTAACACATGCAGCAGGTCCATACACACAAACTATTTTTGTAAACTTCACACCAACCCTGGTTCAATCATACAACGGTAATATACCGGTTGGTGGTGGTGGTGCAGCAACAATTAATGTTGTGGCAAGTGGCAGTGGTACAAATACAGTTGGAACAGTTGTTACTGCAAACGCAACAGTTAGTAATCCAAATACGGTAATACTGAACGGTTCTATAACAAGCATAGGTTGCAGCCCGGTTACAACTTATGGCTTTGAATACAGCGGCATCAGCAGTCTAGCTAATGGGCTGGGTACTAAAGTAAATGCAAACAATTTAAGCGGCGGCAATTTTTCTGCTACTGTAAATGGATTGGTGCAGGGTGGTAAATATTATTACAAAGCATGGGCTGTTAACAATGGCGGTATTACCTATGGTGCAGAGCAAAGCTTTACCATCACGAGCATACCTGCCGGTTTTGTAATTTATAATAACCCTGTTCAACGCGGTACCAACATGCATTATACCTACCAGGTTATTAACCCGGGGCATTATGAAATTCAGATATTCAACAGCAGTGCGCAATTAGTTTACCAGCGGGAACTGATCGTCTCTGTTAATTTTATTGATGATAATTTTATTGTACCGGGCAAACTGGCACCGGGTGTTTATAGTTTATTTATTGTTAATCCCGATTTCAGGGATAAGAAAATATTTATGATCAGGTAATACTGGTTGTGAAATGATTGAGAGAACGGCTTCCGGTAAGGGAGCCGTTTTTTTATCAGCGCCTTTGAAGGGATGATAGATTTAGGAAGTTAGGAAATTTAGCTTCAGCTAACAGAAATGGATATAACCTGTTCAAGGATCCCGCAAAATAAAATTATTGTTTTAGGCACATGCCATGTTATATATGAAAGCGACAAAAAGCCTCCGGATGGGGGACTTTTTGTTTAGGTAACAGCAGGGATGATGATGAATTCACCTCTGACGGGATCCAAGGCGGAGAACGTTGCTGAAACCTTCATAATATTGTAGTATCTTATTCATGTAAAATTTGGTTTGTAATAAATGACAATTATACAGGCGTTTACGGCAGAATGGTTCGTGGGGACACGAACCAAGGCGGGGGAAATATTTATGATCAGGTAATACTGGTTGTGAAATGATTGAGAGAACGGCTTCCGGTAAGGGAGCCGTTTTTTTATCAGCGCCTTTGAAGGGATGATAGATTTAGGAAGTTAGGAAATT
>JBBRQF010000026.1:0-56155 GCA_038226715.1 Chitinophagales bacterium | reverse complement strand
TATTTTCGTTTCTTTATTAAGTCTTGTGGCTGGGCAGACGGAACATGGACGTCCCGTACTGCAGCAAGCCCCGACGTTGACTGCAAGCTTAGCGGACACCCTACAAATTTCAAAAATGATTAAATATTTATTCCTACTGACAACCATTTTGGCATTGACAGCTTGTAACAATTCTGACACAACTCAATCAACAACGATTGACCAAAGCACCACAACAGACAAGCTACAGCCACCGACAATCACATCGAAATCATTGCCGTATGAAATCGTTATTACCGAGCCATACGAAACAAGTGGAAAAGCACAAGTAAAATCTTACGCAGCTTTAAAGACAGACAATGTATCAAAGGAAACTGTGACAGCAACACTTAACGAAATATACGCTTCATTAAAAAATTACAACCAGTTTAAAAGCCATTCCTCACCGACAGTTATTGCTGTTTACTTATACACAAGCAAGGACAAAGCAAAAAATATGCAAGAGGCGTGGATTGGAATGTTAAGTAAAACGCCGTCAGACAATGAACCCAGAGTTAGTATTGATGAAATGAAACTTTCTGCGTTAGCAGGAATGCAAGACGAAACAAAATCAGACGATGAAAAAAAGTTGGAAGAACTAAAGACATATTTTAAAAAACGAAACACAGAATTATGCTACATCTATAAAACCCTTTATGACTTAGAAGGAGAAAGTATAAAACAAGCCGACAAAAAGTATCCTGATTTTGGTATTGAACATTCAAACTATAGTTCCAAATGGTACAAAATTGAGAAGACAAAGATTTTTAAGAAATATAAAATTGCCGATAGTCTTTCTACATATATCACAGTATTTGGAATGAATTATTGTAAGTAAAAAATAGAAAATAAAATGGCAGAACCAATAAAATTGACAGAAGAAGAAAAGAAAAAAGCAAATAAAGGTTGCTCGACAATCCTAATTATTGCAGTTGCAATTTTTGGTGTTTGGTATTTTACAAAAAGCGATGACAAAAAAGAAGTTTCTACATCATCGTCAGACCAATATCAAAATAGTTCAACAACAAGTACAGCACCAACAACAAGCACACCTTCCTCATCATCTGCATCTAATTCAGCAATTGAAGACAAAGACCCTTATGAAGTAATTCATGTTGCTTTTGAAGGTTTTCCCGACAAAGAAGTAGTTCAACCTATGATGGAAGCTGTTATGAAACGCTACAATATGACAATTACAAATGACAACATTTTAAAAGTAGGCAATATGCTTGTTGTGCTAAAAAAAGAAAGTGTCGTCGGTGTGACAGAGATGGATATTTTAAAACACATCTATCAAAAAGGTAGTTCATCAATAACATTACCTGAACAGGCAGGAATTTCATCTGTTTTACTTGAACAGTCAAAATAGTGCGACACAAAAAGCCAGCAGGCAACAAAAGTATTGCTGCAATTGGGGCTTGACGGAAGAACAATCATCAACAGTGCATATCCAAGCTTTGGTTTCGGCGGACGGAATTCTACTCGTCATTAGTTCTTATCTTCAACTTTTGTTTATTAATTTAGCTTCAGTTCCGGGCAGACAGTTGGTCAATTCCCCAACTGCAGCAATACTCGAACGTTGCCTGCAAGCTTATGACAACCTCAAAAAGTTACGTTTGAAAACTTTTGAGCATAAATCTACATGTAGTCTGACCGAAAGCTTTCGGGTTTTATTAAGTCTTTGAACAGTGTTGATAGGAAGGATATTGAATACTTTTTACTCGAAGACCCTCTTGTTTCGATAGCTAAAAAATAGTTTCTATTTTTTTGTAACAAAAAAAACCATTTTACGACTAAACTATATAAAAGATAGACGTTGCAAAAGCATGAGGCAGAAGAGCAGTTTGAAAAGCACCTAAGGGAACATGAATTGCTGATTTATAAAGTATGCAGGCTGTATGCTTACTCGGAAGCGGACAGGCAAGACCTTTTCCAGGAGATTGTTATTCAGCTTTGGAAAGCATTTCTTAAATTCAATGGGCAGTCAAAATTCAGCACATGGTTATACCGTGTCGCTATCAATACTGCCATAACTGGTTTACGTAAGAAAAAAAATTTCATTGTCTCTTACGAACCTGCTACACTTCCTCAACACGTTGACGATAATACAAGTACAGAAGAAGAAGAAGAGCAATTGAAAGTATTGCACAAAGCAATTGAACAATTAAACCAGGTAGAGAAAGCAATTGTAATGCTATACATGGAAGATAAAGCGTATGAAGAGATGGAAGATATACTAGGAATTAGCCAGGGAAATTTGCGTGTAAAAATGAACAGAATAAAAGAGAAACTACGTCAAATAACAAAAAATAATTGATATGGAATTGGACGAACTAAAAAACCAATGGAAACAAACAGATAAAACACAAAAACCTAAAAACCAGAATATCATGGAACTCATCCAAAACAAAAGCAATGGACCTATAGCTGAATTAAAAAGGTCTTTTAAGAATCAAATAATTGGAATGACCGTATTACCTATTGCTTATATCGCTGCCAACCTGGAGCATATTGATAAAACCTTTGTCAGTGCCATCTTCTGGTTCTTCATAATGTTTTGTGTAAGTGTAATAATCTTTGCCCGGCTCAATTATGCAATTGTAGAAAAAATGGAAGGAATGGACGGGAAGGTAAAATTGAATCTTGAACAGCAAATAGTTATACTGGAAACCAGGATAAGGCAGAAACTCATTGGAATACATACCGCATTTTTATTATTCATAGGTTTACTCGAGGTATTACCCTACTTTCAGAATTTCCAGATGCTAAACAAATGGCACTCGTTATCACCTTTCATCAGGTTTGGAGCTTACTCAGCTTTGTTTTTGTATCAGTATTTTGTAACCCGAATGGGGAGCCGTCGAGGTTCCGAACAACATCTTGCCAACCTCAAAGAGCTGGTAAAACAAATGCAGTAACTATAAAATCCAAAAAGCCTTTAGTATTTACTGGATTCGGATCGCTATCCGTATAATGTAGTTCTTACTCTGCATTTGATTAAGTCGGGACTATTAAGTGGCGAAAGCCAGCAGGCAACAAAAGTATTGCTGCAATTGGGGCTGGACGGAAGAACAATCAGCAGCAGTGCATATCCAATCTTTGGTTTCGGCGGACGGAATTCTGTTGGTCATTAGTTCTTAACATCAACTTTTAATTATAAATTTAGCTTCAGTTCCGGGCAGACAGTTGGTCAATTCCCCAACTGCAGCAATACTCGAACGTTATAGGGCATTTTAAACGACATTCCGTTAACTAATAAGATATGGGAACTTGGAACACCAGAATAAACGGCAACGACACTTTTCAGGACATATACCAAAACTTCTTTGACGCTTACAATCAAGGACAAGAACCTGCTGACATTTCTAAACAAATTCAAGACGACTATGCAGAAATGTTTGAAGATTCTGATGACCGAAACAATAGCTTGTTCGGACTTGCCTTAGCCCAATGGGAGACAAAGTCTCTTGACCAGACAATTTATAAAAAAGTAAAAGAAATTATTCAAAGTGGTAATGACCTGGAAGTTTGGAAAGGGCTTGGTGCAGACGAAAAATCTATAAAACAACGAAAGGCTGTTCTGGAAAAATTCTTAAATCAAATCTCTGTAGACAAAGAAAAACCAAAACGTAGAGTAAGACTAAAGTTTGAATTTGAAATGATTAATCTTGTCGATGCAAAAGCACCAGACAATTTAAAAACTTTTGGTGTTAACGAAGAATACACAAACAAACAATATGTCCATACAAGCGGACTTTTGATGTGGGGACAAGGTGGTGGTTCGGTTTTGTATTTTACTGGACAAGGAAAAAATATTTCAGGAAAGTGGCTTGACAGCAAAACATTAGAAGTAACTCACGACAAAGACATAGTATTTACAATGAAAGATGACAGTGCATATTTTTGTGGCGACGATGTCAAAGTAATTTACATACCCATATGAAGACAGCAAGAAAAACGCCCTATAACATGCGGTTTGCTGCTATGGGGGCGGACGGAAGGGAATCCAGGCGTTATTCCCTTATTCAGCTTGGGCAATGGGTTTGACCGTTTACTCTTTGGTTTTACGTTTTAAATAAAAATTCGTTTCTTTAATCAGGTTTTGCAGCCGGGGCGGACACAGCAACAATCCCCCACAGCAGCAAGCCGTGAACGTTATGGGCAATTCTATGAAACAGTACACTAAAATATTAGCACTATTAATTTTCGTCAGTTTCACAGGACTGACTTCAAGAGCTTGTATGTGTATGAATTTTTTCACAATCGACAGTTTAGCTCAAATGAAAGAGTATGACTTCATTGCACACGTTAAAATAGTTGATGACCAAATTTTCAAGAAGCCTTCAAAGGATGATTACGAAACTGTCGGACAATTAACTTTTGAAATAATAGAACTCTTTAAAGGCGAAAAAATCAATAAAATTCTTGAATACTCAAAAAATTCTTCTTGTGACATAGGAATATCAAAAGGCGAAGAATGGATTTTGTTTGGCAAGACAATAAATGGTAAAATTTCGGTAGTTGCTTGCGACAGAAATAAACGATACAAAGAAAAAGACGACCAAAGAGACTGGAAATATGGCAGTGGCTTCTATGAGTTAAAACAACTAAGAAAACTCTATGAGCATCCGACAGATAAATTTCAGAATGAAACGAGAAAAGAGTTTTACAAAAATGGTAAAATTGAAATTGAAGAAAGCTATCTTAATGGAAAGTTAAACGGAGAAAGGAAAATTTGGTATCCAAACGGAAAGCTATTTTGCAAGCAGTTTTATATTAACGACACCTTAGACGGAAAGTCAGAATGGTTCTATGAATCAGGGCAAATTTATGATGAAGATTATTATTTAAGGGGTAAACCCTGCAATGTCTCAAGGCTCTACTACGATTCAACAATAGAACACGGATGGATTAAAAAAATGCTGATTGAAAGCCATTATAAAACAGAAGACTCCTTAATTTTTGTTTATAAGAGAATTCAAGCTCAATATGAAACAGTTTTTGATAGCTATGGACGAGCAATAATTTCAAGAGAATATACACGACTTGGCAAAATTCATAAAGAGGAAACAATAGACCCAGACAGAAAATTTAGAACCGTAATTTATTATCACGACAATGGTGCAATTTCTTCCATTATGTATTCTTTAAACGACGTAAACTTTGGACACTACCAAACTTATGACGAAAATGGTTTTCCAAGTAGAGGTTGGGACTACGATGAAAATGGCAAAGCAATCCTAAACAAGTGACAGAAGAACTGCCCATAACAAAAGTATTGCTGCAATTGGGGCAGGACGTTGAAACAATCAGCAGCAGTGCATATCCAGGCTTTGGTTTCGGCGGACGGAATTCTGTTGGGCATTAGTTCTAAACTTCGGCTTTTAGTTATAAATTTAGCTTCAGTTCCGGGCGGACAGTTGGTCAATTCCCCAACTGCAGCAATACTCGAACGTAATACGTTTGCTCCCAGACCGCATACCAACCTTCAACATTTAGACAAATAAAATGACGACAAAATAATTACAAACGAAATTGACCAAAAATAAAAAAGTAAAAGTGACAACAATATCTTCAAACGGCAAAGCCGTAATTCCGCTTCTTCGCAAAGCCCCAAAACGTCAAACTGTCTAAAAACTATTCACATCTCTTGATAAGTTTTGCTTTTAAAAACTCCTGTATTTTGTAAATTTATTTATGCATTACATACAAGGGAAAAACAGGGAACAAAGCATTCTTTTTCCACAGTCCTTAGATCAGATTATCTCTTCAGACAACGAAGTACGCATCATTGATCTTTTTGTTGAAAGTATTAACATGGCCGATTTTAAGTTTGCACTAAAATCATCTGCAGAAGGCAGGCCTGCTTATCATCCAAAAGACCTGTTAAAGCTATTTGTGTACGGATACCTGAACAGCATCCGCTCTTCCAGGACACTGGAAAAAGAATGCCACCGAAACATTGAGCTGATGTGGCTGATGAAACAACTGGCACCAGACCACAACACCATCAGTAACTTTCGCCGCGACAATGAAAAAGCTATACGCCAGATATTCCGCTATACCGTGTCGGTTGCCAAACAGTTTAATTTAATCGGCGGTAAACTCATTGCAGGCGACAGTACAAAATTAAGAGCCCAAAACAGCAAGAAAAATAATTTTAATGAAGGTAAAATTGAACAGCATCTTGTTTACATTGAAAACAAACTCAATGAATATAACAAAGCCATGGAGACAGCCGATGAACAAAATAAAAAAATAATAAGCGCCGAAATTGAAAAACAAAACAACCGCAAAGATTTTTATAACAACCTTACAGATCAACTACATGAAAATGGTGACACACAAATATCTACCAGCGACCCCGATAGCCGACAGATGATCACCCGAAATAACATTACCGAAGTGGCTTACAATGTACAAACCGTGGTAGATGCCAAACACTACATTCCAATTGATTATAAAGTAACCAATGAAAATGACAGCAAAGCCATGGGGCCCATGCTGCGTCGTACAAAAACCATTTTACAACATAACAACTTTACTGCTCTTTACGACAAAGGATACCACACCGGAAGCGAATTAAAAAAAGCCGTAGAAATGGGCATTGACATTATGGTAGCCATCCCAGGTGTAGCCGCCTTCGCACCCGATGCACAATACAATTTTGATAAATTTATTTACACCGAAAAAACCGATACCTATACCTGTACCCAACAACAGGTACTAACTACCAATGGCAACTGGTATCAAAAAAGCAAACAACGATATATCTATTTTGTAAAACATTATAAAACCAATGCCTGCAAGGACTGCCCGGCGCTGGCCCTTTGCACTAAAAATAAAAAAGGAAGACTTTTGGAACGAAGCGAATACCAACCTTACATGGAACAAAATAAAAAAAACATAGAAGCCAACAACAGCACCTATAAAAAACGGCAGGCCATCGTTGAGCATCCATAGGGCAATATAAAACGACAGTGGGGATTCTATTACATCACAACAAAAAGAGGGTTAAAACGGGCAAGTGCTGATGTGGGGTTGATGTTTGTAGCTTACAACCTGCGCAGGCTTATGAACATCATTAATAAAAACCTGTTCAAAAAGTTCCTGGAGGAGCTTGTTCATTTATTTTTAGAAAAAACAAGTATAGAAAAAACAATACAAACAAAAATAAAGATGTTTGTTTCTAAGAACATTTACAACCACCATTTTTTCAAAGCCGCTTAAAATGCCGCTAATGCTTTTACATTTTATGTATATTTAAACTGAAAACGGAGTTTTTAGACGAACTGACGTTGGCTGCAAATTTTTCGGTCAGCATCATCATCACTTTGCTCACTAAATAACTGATGTAATTTATTGTAAATTTGCCTTAATGCAGATTTTGGCAGTATAATAATATATTCAACATATGACAACTTCTTCCAATTCCTTTTCAGGAGGTTTGAACATGAGTACGAAAGCCATTCAGTGCCCCAAGTGCAACGGCGAAATGGTGCAGGGGTTCATTATCGACTTTAAGGGGACAAAGTTTAGTGTCGTCAGCAATTGGGTCGAGGGAGCACCGGGTAAGGCCACCTGGTTTGGTACGTGTGTTCCAGCTCCAGCAGAAAAGTGCATTCCAGTGGGTACCTTCCGCTGTTCGGTGTGTGGTTTCCTGGAGTCGTATGCGCAACCAGAATTTGCTGCCAAGTGATCTAGCTTGCAGATCTAAAGCGAACCCGCCGAACTGCGTTCTAGATAGACACAGTACATCTGAACACGGCCCGGCAGCCTGACTAAGCACGCACTAATACAAATCTAGACGATCTGATAAAGATGTAGGAAACCTTCATAGACTCTGAAGGCGGCTAATAAGGTTTTGTGCAAAATGGGGCTTGACGGAAGAACAATCATCGGCAATATTGGGCTTCAGTTCCAGGCTGGCCGTAATACCCGCCAGCACAAAGCCGCTCGTTGGCAGCAAGGCTAAACGACCACTTAACCTGCCCCTCTTTCATCCGTGTTTTAATGAGTTGCATTTCGAGTAACACGAACCATGGCAGCAGGTACACAACCAGTCTTTACACATTTATGATTATTAAAATAACAGACGCTTTTTTATCGGAAACAAAGCAGAACTTACAACATGTTTATCCATAGATGGTTTTTAAAGCAAAAAACAGGTGATAGCTTTTGGCTTCTACTGAAAGAGAAACAAGAAATATGAGTGAGATCAATGCAAAACCAAAAAATAATCTTTTAAAGCTTTCCATAGGTGCATTAGGAATTGTATTCGGAGATATCGGTACAAGCCCGTTATATGCACTAAGGGTCTGTTTTGAAGGCACGCATGGAATACCAATAAACGACCAGAATATTTATGGTATTTTATCAATGATTTTCTGGGCTTTGATCCTGGTTATCAGCTTCAAATATTTGATTATTATTTTACGGGCAGATAATAAGGGCGAAGGCGGCATTTTAGCCTTAATGAAATTGGTATTGCCAGTAAAAAAAAGTGAAAAATATTTCTTGATCTTATCAATGGGCCTGTTTGGTGCTGCATTACTTTACGGAGATGGGATGATCACACCCGCCATTTCTGTATTAAGTGCTTTGGAAGGTTTACAAATTGCTACACCTTTTTTTGAGCCGTTTATTATTCCTCTTACAATCATAATTCTGTTTATACTGTTTTTCTTTCAGAGAAAGGGTACGGGTAAGGTGGGTATGATCTTTGGCCCGGTAATTTTTACCTGGTTTATATCACTTGCCATCCTGGGAATAAATGCTATTGTTAAACATCCGGCAATTTTACATGCTGTAAATCCATATTATGCTTTTCATTTTTTCATTAGCCACGGCTTCGGTGGTATAACCATTTTAGGAGCTGTCTTCCTCGTGGTGACCGGGGGAGAAGCACTTTATGCTGATATGGGTCATTTTGGTAAAAAGCCAATTCGCATCGGATGGTTTTATTTGGTATTGCCTTGCCTGGTGCTAAATTATTTTGGCCAGGGCGCCCTGCTTTTAGACAATCATCAATTTATTTTAAACCCGTTTTATTATTTAGCTCCGGCATGGGCCTTATACCCCTTGGTAATACTTGCAGCTTTAGCCACCATTATTGCATCGCAGGCAGTTTTATCAGGGGCCTTTAGCCTCACGTACCAGGCAATTCAATTGGGCTTTATGCCGCCTTTGAAAGTTGTGCATACTTCCGCAAATGAAAGAGGCCAGATCTATATACCTCAATTGAACTGGTTTTTATTTTTGGCAACTATCAGCCTGGTTGCTTCTTTTAAAACTTCGGAGAACCTTGCAGGTGCTTATGGAGTTGCAGTTACAACTACCATGGTAATTACTACATTACTTGCTTTTGTTGCGATGAGACATTTATGGAAATGGAGCCTGCCTGCCGCGGTATCATTAACCGTATTTTTTTTAATCATAGATCTTTCTTTCTTTTCGGCAAACATAGTGAAAGTCCGGGATGGGGGTTGGTTTCCATTAGGCGTTGCAGGGCTATTTTATTTTATTATGATTACATGGCACCGGGGCAAAAGAATGTTGAGCATTCAACTTGAGAACGTTATAGAACCTTTGAAGAAATTTCAAACTCATTATGAAGAAAATGTTCAACACATTGTATCCGGAACTGCTATCTATTTAGGAAGAGACCCGGCCGGCACTCCATCGGCAATGGTATTTAATTTGAGGCATAATAAAGTTTTACATGAAAAAATAATTGTTTTGTCTGTTCAATTTATTTCTGTTCCTCATGCAGACCTCTTAGAGAAAATTGAAATTTATGAACTTGATAAATATATAACACATGTCATTATTTACTATGGCTACCTGGATAAAACCGACATTCCCCATGCATTGAATCTATTAAACGAAAAAGGCCTCACGATTGATCATAATAATGTGACATATTTCCTGGGGACAGAATCAATAGTAGTTGAAAAATACACCGGCATGAGTCCATTCCGTGAAACCCTCTTTAATATAATGGGAAAAAATTCCGTTAAGGCGACAACGTATTTTGGCTTACCTCCAGACAAGGTTTGCATTATAGGCTCTCAAATAAAATTGTAAGTTTATCGACCTTCTACTCCTGCCTGGTGCAGATATAATACATTGTTTTATGCGTGAAGGTATCTGTGCTGTTGCAGAATGCATAAGTTCTGATTTATAGCATTTAAATATTAGCCTCGTAGATTCGGTTCATCAATGTCCATGAAATTGTTAAGTTTAAGCAGATCTTGAAGCCATTCTATTTAAGTTTTGTTACCGGTTCTACCATTCTATAAATCACTTTTCAGTAACTTCAACATTACGATCAAAATTGGCTTCACTGCTGACTGGATTTTTTTTCAAATATCAGCAAGTCTCCAATGCTTTCCATTGGCCGCAATGCCGGTAGGTAAGTGAAATTTCAAAAAAACAGTTTATAAATGATTTCAATTATAAAAGCAACAGAAAAAGATTATAGCTCAATTACAAAAATTGGTAAAATCTCAGTAGCAGAAGCCCACAGAGGCAGTTGTTCAGCAGAAGACCTGGATGAGTATATCGAAAGAAATTATAATAATGAGGCGGTTAGAGAAGAACTTAAAGACAGTAAAAATATTTACCACATTATTAATTATAACGGGAATGCTGCAGGATTTTCCAAGATCAACTTAAATGCAGAACATCCCAATATCAATCAGAAAAACATAACGAAGCTAGACCGCATTTATTTACTGAAAGAATTTTACAATCTTAAACTGGGTCTTGAACTTCTATACTTTAATATTGAATTCTGCAAAAGCCATAATCAATCCGGGATATGGCTGTTCACCTGGATTGGCAATAAAAGGGCGATAAATTTTTATATTAAGACAGGCTTCACAATTGTTGGTAGCCATAAATTTAAAGTGACTGAAACGCGTTACAATGAAAATCATCAAATGTTTTTAAATTTATCCAGAGACAAAGAAAAATAATATAATTAATAGCGGGCCCGTTTCTTACTTTACATCATTAGCGGTATCGGTCATTGTAAGAAGTCCCACAAAACAATAACTATAAAAAATTCAAAATTGAAACTTATGATTATGGAAAATTTGTTCATATTATAGACATTGAAAGAAATAAAATACAATTGTGGCCTGCCCGCCTTCGCCTAACTTCTGTAGCGCTGGGCGGGCAGGTTTAAACAAAATAACATATTATGACACAGCATGCAATGAATCCAAAAGTTGATTTTTATTTTAATAAAGGCAGTTGGCAGGATGAACTGGCGCAATTGAGAACGATCGTTCTTGACTGCGGGCTGACAGAAGAATTAAAGTGGGGCGTTCCCTGTTATATATTTTCTGCAATGGCGGGCAGGCAGAAAGCTAACATTGTTTTAATACATGTATTTAAAGAATACTGTGCGCTCTTGTTTTTTAAAGGAGCCTTGTTACATGATGCCCATAATATCCTGATCCAGCAAACGGAAAATGTACAGGCGGCGCGGCAGGTTCGGTTCACTACTGTTCAGGAAATAGCTAAGCTAAAAAAAATCCTGAAAGCTTATATTTATGAAGCCATTGAAATAGAAAAAGCCGGTTTAAAAGTGCCGCTTAAAAAGACCACTGAATTTTCCATGCCCGAAGAATTTCAAAATAAATTAAATAAGAACGCTGCGTTGAAAAAAGCTTTTGAAGCATTAACACCGGGACGGCAAAGAGGATACCTGTTGCATTTTTCTGCACCCAAACAAGCTAAAACCCGGGAGTCGAGGGTTGAAAAATGTATACCGCAAATACTACAAGGAAAGGGATTAAATGATTAGTATGAGCTTAATTAAATAAGTTTGCATCTACCGAATAAACAAATGATCTCTTTCAGTACCAGCATACAAAAATTTGGCAAGCAGGGCGAAAAAACCGGCTGGACTTACATTGTGGTACCCGATAAAATAGCCAAAAAATTAAATCCCGGTGTAAAAAAATCGTACCGGGTAAAAGGTAAACTGGATGATCACGCTATTGAAAAAACAGCCCTGATACCCATGGGCAAGGGAGATTTTATTTTACCCGTAAATGCCGCAATAAGAAAAGCTACAGGCAAACGCTTAGGTGCATCTTTACAAGTGCAACTCGAACTGGATGATGCACCAATACTGCCACCGGCCGAACTACTGGAATGTTTGCAGGACGAACCGGAAGCATTGAAACATTTTAACAGCCTGCCGCAAGGCCATCGCAATTATTTTACCAAATGGATAGAAACCGCCAAAACTGAACCCACCAAAACAAAACGAATTGCCATGGTAATAAAAACCATGATTCGTAAAATGGATTTTGGCGCCATGCTGCGGGAAGAAAGAGATGAAAAGAAAATGTTGGGGAGGTGAATGGAGTTAATCGGTTAATCCGTTAATCCGTTAATTTGTTAATTCTTGGTATCTCATAAAAAAAAATTCTCTTATTATTATCAGTGCAACAAAATAGAAGTTCCTTTTTGCTGAACTCTTTTGCCTGTATCAATATTTGTATAGATCAATATCCAGACATAGGTTCCAAGGTCGGCGGGCTGACCTTTAAATCTGCCATCCCATTTTTTTGTCCAGTCGGTGGTTTCAAAAACCATTTGTCCAACCCGGTTGTACACCCTGAATAAAAGATCTGTTGCCTTGTAGGCATTAAGCGGATAGAGATAATCATTCAATCCATCCCCATTGGGTGTAAAGGCATTGGGTACTGCAATATAACAACTGTTGGGTACCACAATTTTTTGAATGGCTGTATCAAAGCAACCAATATTATTCTGTATGATCAATCTCGGAAAAACATCCCTGGTAACAGATGGTACCTGGTAAGATTCCGGAGACGGTGTTGGGGAATTACTGATAATTCCGTTCCCAAAATCCCAGCTCCAGCTTACAATACTTCCAATGCTTTTATCTTTAAAAACAGCCAGTTCATTAGGACAGACAACAGCTGTTGCCTCAAACGCTGCTTTCAGTTCATTATCCAGGAAGATCGGGATGATAGCACTCGTATCCCTACAGGTACCGTTGGATACAATTAGCTGTGTATGTTTTAGTCCGAAAGAGCCATACAATATTCTTGGATTTTGCAAACTGCTGCTACGCAACGTATCAAAATTCCATTTCCACAAATTCACTTCATTGCGTCCATCATGAAAATAATTGATGGTATCACGCTGGCAGCCATATTTTAAAGCATAAGTAAAATCGGCATTAACCGTATCTTTTGTGTTAAAGAAAAGTATAGCGCCGGCAGGTGTTTCCTGTCCACATTCATCAATAATGGTATTACCATCAGTGCCGGTAAACAATTGTATCTGGTAGGTTCCTTTTGCTTTTATGGCGGCAGTTAAAGGGGTAGATACTTTTACTTTTATGATACTGGTTAATCCATCTGCATCGCAATTACCAGAAGCACCAATAACTTTAGCTGTAGTGCTGCCCGAAATAAGTGTTACCACAAAATCACTACCATCGGCTGCAATACTGTTACACCTGATTCTTTTGCGAAACACGAGTTGTATTTCATCGGGGCTGCAGCCCAATTTTGAAATACTATCCATAGGTGTGGGTACCAGCGGATATACGATCATAGGAATACTTTCATTTTCCGGAATCTCTCTTCCACAATTATCCAGTAAGGTATTTCCATCCGGTATTCCTTTTTTTATACTGATGCTGTAATTGCCTGGAGGAAGCGGCACATCAAAAGTTATTAATACAGAATCCATATCGAAACCGTTGCTGCAGCCAAAGCCTGAAGCCGAAATAACATTTGCCAAAGCAGGGCTTATTGTAAATTCATTGCCACTTGCTGTAAGACTGTTGCACTTCATCCTCTTATTCATTTTTATGCTGGCACTTACACCATCACAAATAGCCCTTGCACTTTCCATATGCGGCTCTTTAGGGTCGGTAATGCTTGCCGAACCTCCCATAAAAGAAAGGTCATACCCGGTGGTACTTCTTGTCCAGTTTGTAACCATCAGCAAATAATCATGTCCAATAGTTATTGTTGGCATTACATTGAAAGGAGAATTATTTGCGGCACCACCTTCGCAATGAACACTTCCCGAAGCACCTGCTTTACAACCGGTAGGCGATTCCGGAAAGGGTGCAGGCCCGCTGCCGGCACCATAAATATTTATTGAAATGGGTAATGAGGAGTTTGAAAATACACTATTTGGATTGTACCCGGTAATGTCGAATAAAACCCAGTCGTAATCATCTGTACTTGATATGCCACTGATCAAAAACCCTAAAGTTCCGGATTGAAAACAGGTAAATTTATACCAAAAAGAACTGGATGAAGTTACACCGATGGAGCAACCGGTCTGTGCAACGTCTGGTCCTGAACAATTTGTTACTATACTTTGGTGAAAGACAGAGATGCCGCACACAGGAATGGCGTTACCGGGTGTCATACCGGGCAGCGAACAAGGCTGGGCATAACTTTTAAAAGTAATTAAAAACAAAACAACAATGAGTGCAGGTATTCTTTTAATCATAAGTTTGGTAAAATTATTACAAAGACCCTTTTAATGGCATTAGTGCTGCAAGAGTTAATAAGGTTTTAACAGCTTTGATGATAAAAAAGGAATAATTACATAACCATCAGAAAAATTATATGCCCTACTTTACCTTGCCTTTTATTTCCTGCAATTTCAATAAAGCCTCCACAGGTGTCAACCGGTTTATATCCACAGCTTCAAGCAAATTCCTGATCTCATCAAAAGTTGCCGAATGTGCATCAAAAATACTGAGCTGCATTTTAGGCGCAGATAGTTTTTTTATATTTTCATCCAGGTTAATGCCTTCGCCGCCTTCCCTGCTCTCTTCCAGTTGTTTTAGAATTTCATTGGCGCGGTCGATGAGTTGCGGCGGCATGCCTGCCATACGTGCTACATGAATACCAAAACTATGCACACTACCGCCCGGCGCCAGTTTACGCAGGAAGATTATTTTATTACCAACTTCTTTATTAGTAACATGAAAATTCTTGATGCCGGCTAATTTATTCTCCAGCTCATTCAACTCGTGGTAGTGTGTGGCAAATAACGTTTTGGGTTGATGAACGGAGTTGTGCAAAAATTCGGCAATGCTCCAGGCAATGCTGATACCATCGTAAGTTGATGTACCGCGGCCAATTTCATCCAGCAATATCAAACTACGTTTGGTGAGGTTATTGATGATGCTGGCCGTTTCGTTCATCTCTACCATGAACGTACTTTCGCCACCGCTTAAATTATCGCTGGCACCTACTCTTGTGAAAATTTTATCTGTTAATGGAATTTTTGCATCGCTTGCCGGTACAAAACTTCCCATATGCGCCATCAGGGTTATCAAAGCGGTTTGCCTGAGTATGGCACTTTTACCACTCATGTTTGGCCCGGTTAAAATGATGATTTGTTGTGATGATGGATCAAGGTAAATATCATTGGCAATATAATTTTCACCAACAGGTAGGTTTCTTTCAATTACGGGATGGCGGCTGTCTTTGATATCCAGCACAAAATCATCCTGGAGTACCGGTTTTTTATATTTGAATTGAAGCGCATTGTTTGCAAAGCAACAAAGACAATCCAGCACAGCCATCACATGGCCGTTAACCTGCATGGGCGCAATATAATCCTGCAGCTCATTTAATAATTCTTCAAAGAGCTGCATTTCAATGGCCAGCATTTTATCTTCTGCCCCAACAATTTTTTCTTCGTATTCTTTTAATTCGGGCGTTATATATCTTTCGGCATTTACCAATGTTTGTTTGCGGATCCAGTTCTCCGGTACTTTGGTTTTATGTGCATGTGTCACTTCCAGGTAGTACCCAAAAACATTATTGAAACTTATTTTTAAAGAACTGATACCGGTTGCCTGTGCCTCCCGTTGTTGAATTTCAACTAAGTAATCTTTTCCGCCGCTGGCGATTTTGCGCAGGGCATCGAGTTCTTCATGTATACCGTTGGCGATCACATTCCCTTTTGATGCTGCAACAGGTGGATTTTCATTGAGCTCTTTCAGTATCTTATCTAAAATATATTTGCAGGGATTGAGTGAGTCGCCCAGTCTTTTTAAATATTCGTTATCAGCATTTTCACAAATATCTTTTATCAAAGCTGTTTGTTGCAAACCTTTTGCAATTTGTAAAACCTCACGTGGGTTTACCTTTTTTAGCGGTACTTTACTTACCAGTCTTTCCACATCACCGGCCTGTTTAATGCTTTGTGCTGTTTTAGTGCGGAGTTCAACTTCTTTAATTAAAAATTCAACTGTATTAAGCCGTTCATTTATTTTTGCAATATTATTTAAAGGCAGTACCATCCAGCGTTTTAATAACCTGGCACCCATGGCAGACACGGTATTATCCAACACTTGCAGCAGGCTGTTACTTCCCTCGGCACCGCCAAATAGTTCCAGGTTACGGATGGTAAAACGATCCATCCATAAATGATCCTCCTTGTCTATCCGTTGTATAGATGTAATATGCCCAAGATTAGGATGCTCCGTATCTTTTAAATAATGCAGTATGGCACCGGCGGCAATGATACCCATTTGCTGGCCCTCAATACCAAAACCTTTTAAACTATGTGTACCAAAATGTTTTAATAAACTTTCAGTGGCATAAGCTTCGGCAAAGATCCATTCCTCTAAAGTGTAGGTAAAGAATTTGGTGCCAAAATTTTCTTTAAAATATTTTTGCTGGCTGCGCTGAAAAATAACTTCGGCAGGTTTAAGGCTCTGCAATAATTTATCGGCATATTCCTTATCTCCTTGGGCAACAAAAAATTCACCGGTACTGATATCTAAAAATGCAATGCCAATTTTTTCATCCAGGAAATGTAATGCAGCTAAAAAATTATTGCTGTTGTGCTCCAGGAGTTTATCGCTGGTAGCCACACCGGGTGTTACCAATTCTGTTACACCACGTTTTACAATGCCTTTGGCTTGTTTGGGATCTTCCAACTGGTCGCAGATGGCAACGCGGTAACCGGCTTTTACTAATTTGTGTAAATAAGTATCCAGTGCATGATGCGGAAAGCCTGCCAGTTCTGATGCATCGGGATTTCCATTATTGCGTTTGGTTAAGGTAATACCCAGAACGGCGGCTGTAGTTATGGCATCCTGACCGAATGTTTCATAAAAATCACCCACACGAAAAAGCAGTATGGCATCAGGGTATTTAGCCTTGATGGCATTGTGTTGTTGCATTAAGGGAGTTTCCGCAGCGCCTTTTGCCATAATTGGCAAAAATAGGAAACATAAGGTTATAGCGTATCAATTAAACCGCCGCCAGAGTTTGCAACCGTTGGCGGGGTTTTGCGATTAATTCTCCTGCTTGGTCAATATCTCTTTCTTCATTTTTTCCCAAAGCCCGTCAAAGGTCTGGTGGTTCTCTTCCTTCCATTTTTTACTAAAGCTTTTCATCTTTTCCTGCCGGTCATCTTTGGTTAAAGCAAAAAATGCGGTGATGGCCTCGGAGTCATTATCAAATGCCATCTGGTTATATAGTTCCTTCAGTTGTTGTTCCTTGCGGATATTGCTGTGGGCAATTTCAATCTCCATTTCTTCACGAAGCATTACCTTTTCATCATAACTGCCCGCAGGCAAAATAGTTTTTGCAATCACGGGCATCAGTTCTATCAGCATTAAAATAAAAACGATGAGGTAGTACCTGAACTGCAGTGCCGGATTATCTTTTAAGAGGTTGGTCAGCGCTTCTACCCTGGTTAAAAATCCATTATTGAGGTATAATAAAAAATTGGTTTCTTCAGTTTTTATCTTAGTATCAATTTCTTTTATTGCAGTATCGTTACTATCTAATTTTGGTTGCGTTTCTTTTAGTAAAGTTTGATATTCCCCATCTAATTTCTGGTATTCATTTCTTTTGGCAATGGCAATATCTTTAATGCCCACTTTGCCGGAGCCGCCGCTGCCGTCTGTTTCGGCAATAAAATTTTGCCGGGCTTTATTAACTGCATCATATTTAAGATCAAGTTCAGTTTTTAAGGCAGTCTTTTGTTTTATTAATTCCTGCTTTGGTGCCTGGTACAAGGTTACCAGTTCCTGCTGCTTCAGCATCTTCTTTTTTTCATTATCGAGCGATGTCTGCAGTTTTATTTCCTTGTCGAACATATACAACACGGCAGGTTGAGCCATAAATGTGCCAATAGTAAGTGCCAGCAAACCCCTGAATAAAAGTGGCGCCAGTTTTCGTTTATTGAATTTGGTAATACCTTTTATTAAAGCCCTGTCGATGGTAAGAATGATAAAACCCATGAACAGGCCTAAACCAATAGCTAAAAAAATGGAATCAACAAAAGTGCTGAAAAAATAGGTCCAGGTAAAAGTTGCAAAAGCCCAGGTTGCCAGAACCGTCATCCCGATGATGCGATACCGGTTTCGGTCAACAACAGCATCTGCCAGTATTTCTTTCTCTGCAGTTGATAACCACCACAAAAATTCAGTGAATGACGAAGGCGTATATGTTTCCCTTTGGGAAATAGCAATATTTTTTTCCATGATATGAAATAATTAAATGAAGCTTATGCCACTGGCATGATAAGCTAAGTACTCAGTAAAAAGTAACGATAGTGGAGTTGTGTTGAAGGGTTGCAAAATAGCTATTCTTTAGTAAAAGAACGCCCGTTAAATCCCATTATTTTGTAAATGCCGGCACATTAACACTTTATTACAACATGCGAATGAAACTATACCCACCAGAAAACCGTCTATTACTATATCTTTGCAGCCGTTTAACAGGCTTGTCTATTTTTAATATTAAATAAAGAAAATGAAGAAAATTTTAAGTGCGGCAGTATTGGTGTTAGCCATGTTTTTTACAACAAATGCGCAGGCTCCCAAAGGCATGGGCAACAGTGACCCGGATGCTAAAAAGATCCTGGATGCAGTTAGTGCTAAATTCAAGACTTTTAAATCAGTTCAGTCAAACTTTACCTTAAAAATAGAAAATGCCGCTAATAAAGTTTTGGGAAATAAAACCGGAACCGTTTATATGAAAGGCACCAAATACCGTATTAAAGTTGCGGGACAGGATATTTTCAGTGATGGCGTTAATATATGGACAGTAGATGCGGCAGCAAAAGAAATAACGCTGACGAAAATTGATGCTTCCAACAATACAATAACACCACAAAAATTATTTACCAATTTTTATGATAAAGACTTTTTGTACAAGTTAAACAGTGATGCAAAAGGTGTAGAGGAAATTGAATTAACACCTATCGACAAGTCCAAACTTTTTCATAAAGTAATTTTGCTTGTTAATAAGGCAGCAAAGACCATTACTTCAACAAAGGTTTTTGAAAAGGCCGGGAACCGCTACACCTACACAGTTAGCAGCATGAATACAACCAGCGATATTTCAGATGCAACATTCCTGTTTAACCAGAAGAATTATCCAGGAATGGAACTGGTTGATTTGAGATAAACTCAATAAGCATATTATTAAGCCCGTTACTTAAACCGTAACGGGTTTTTATTTACCCCACCGGTAAGATTCATTTTGTAAACCGGCCAGATCAATTACCCGGTCAACAACCGTGGCTGCCACTTCTTCAATGGTTGTTGGTTTACTGTAAAAAGAAGGCGTTGCCGGGCAAATTATTCCTCCCGCTAAAGTGATCGTTTCCATATTACGGATATGAATAAGGTTGTAGGGAGTATCCCTTACCACACAGATCAGTTTTCTTCTTTCCTTTAAGACCACATCGGCTGCCCGGCTGATCAGGTCATTTGAAATACCCGAAGCGATCCTGCCCAAGGTACCCATACTACAGGGTATGATGATCATCGTATCGTACTGTCCCGATCCTGAAGCAAAAGGCGCATTAAAATCCTGCTGGGAATATATCTGTAGTTTATGATCGGTATAGCTGCTGCTATCCAGCTCAATTTTCCACACTTCCCTGGCATTTTCAGTCATCACCAGGCTCAATGCCACCCACTGCTTATTAAGCTGCTGAAGTTTTTTAAGCAACAGGTCGGCATAAATCGAACCACTGGCACCGGTTACCGCAACCACAATTTTTTTATTCATTTTTCCGTTTGTATTGATCTAAGCTACAAAACAAATTTATATGCAAAATGTTTTCCGCCTGGTATTGATAATAATAATACTGCTTATCATGCTTAAGTTTTAGCATTTACTAAAAGCAGAATTTCCCTGTTTCCCCGCTCACAATTCATTTTTTTATCATCCAAAATTGTAATTTCCGAATTCAATCATTTGAATGAGCGCACCAAAACTACAACGAAGCCTTGGCTTATTTCAATCTACAGTTGTAAACATGATCGACATGGTGGGCATTGGCCCCTTTGTAACCCTGCCTATTGTAATGGGATTAATGGGCAGCATGTTCTTATATGCCTGGATCGCCGGTGCCATTCTCTCCCTGGTTGATGCCATGATCTGGAGTGAACTGGGCGCTGCCTACCCTTTGGCAGGCGGCAGTTATAATTTTTTAAAGGAAGCCTACGGCAAAAATGGCATGGGCAGGATGATGAGTTTCCTGTATGTATGGCAAACCATTATACAGGCGCCGCTTGTTGCCGCATCGGCTGCTATTGGTTTTTCGCAATACTTAGGTTACCTCGTTCAACTGGGTCCTGTACAGCAGAAATTGGTTTCGGCAGCCGTGATCGTTTTGGTTACCATTTTATTATACCGGAAAATTGACAGCATCGGAAAGATTGCCGTGCTGTTGTGGACAGGTGTAATACTTACCATTGGCTGGATAATCATTGGTGGAATAGCACATGGCAATTTTTTACAGCCATTAAAGGAAATTAATGCAGATTTCAGTTGGGGGCAATTAGCATCCTTTGCATTTGGACAAGCCTGTATCAAATCCATATACAGTTACCTGGGTTATTACAATGTTTGTCATTTAGGTGCCGAGATAAAAAATCCCGGTAAAAATATTCCACGCAGCATGTTTATTTCGGTTATCGGTATTGCCATTTTATACATTGCCATGAATACGAGTGTAGCTAGTGTAATTTCCTGGCAGGAAATAAAACACTGGCAGGATGCAGGTATCAATACTTTTGTGGTAAGCACATTTATTGAGCGCCTGTATGGACATGCTGCTGCCAATATCATTACCGTTATGATCTTATGGGTTGCACTCGCTTCTTTATTTGCTGTAATGCTTGGTTACTCACGTGTGCCTTATGCCGCCGCCATAGACGGGGCTTTCTTTAAAGTATTTGGCAAGCTGCATCCCAGCCGCAATTTTCCGTATGTTTCTTTACTGGTAATAGCTGCTTTCGGTTTTGTATTCAGTTTGTTATTCAGGATGAGCGATGTGATCAGCGGCATTTTAGCCATGCGTATCATGGTGCAGTTTATTGGGCAGGCTGTTGGTGTGGTGATACTGCGTAGAAGAAATGGCAAAGCACATTTGCCTTATAAAATGCCTTTGTATCCATTGCCGGTTATCCTGGCTATTGCCATGTGGTTATTTGTTTTTTATTCGACCGGCTTTGCGGTTATCAAATCTTTTTTAATTGTTTTTGGAACCGGTATCGTAGTTTATTTTATTTATGCAAAATTGCAAAATCAGTGGCCATTTAAAAATGAAAGATTGGCAGTCATTGATACAGCAATAAAAACCGGGGAGGAAAATTAAAGTCCGGGTAAAGAAACAATTTCTGTCATGTTATTATCTTTTAACTGTAATACCATGCAATAACTTCCATTGGTAATAACCAGGTAAGGAACATGCAGCGAAATATTATAACGCAATACCTGGTCAAGCACATTTTTATCCAATGGAACATTCATCTCTTTACATTCAACGATCATCCATGGTTTTGTCTCCCCATCGTACACAACAATATCAAACCGTTTTTTAAGTTCGCCCAGTTTTATTTCTTTTTCAATGGCAATTAAAGCCGCAGGGTATTTTTTTATTTGGGTAAGATATTGAAGGAAATTCTGCCGCACCCATTCTTCGGGAGTAAGTATTACCCAGCGTTTACGGAATTCATCAAAGATAAATTCCTTGCCAGCTTCTTCTTTTATTTTAGGTTGATATGCAGGATATTTGATCTTGATCATGTGCTTAAACAACCGAAGGCTGAGAATTTTGTATCTTTATTATTAGATAGAATTAAACGGAAAGATATGAAGTCAAAAGCAGAAATAGTAAATAACTGGTTACCGAGGTATACCGGTGAAAAATTAGAAAACTTTGGTCAGTATATTTTACTTACCAATTTCAGCAATTATGTAAAAATGTTTGCAGAATGGAATAATGCAGAAATTATTGGTGCCGACAGGCCGATGCAATGTGCCACCGCAGAAAATATTACCATCATCAACTTTGGTATGGGTAGCCCCGGTGCTGCAACTGTGATGGATCTATTGAGTGCCATTGAACCAAAGGCGGTTTTATTTTTAGGAAAATGCGGCGGCTTAAAAAAACGAAATAAACTGGGCGACCTTATCTTACCCATTGCTGCCATCAGGGGCGAAGGAACAAGTAATGATTATTTTCCGCCAGAAGTGCCTGCGCTGCCGGCCTTTGCGTTGCAGAAAGCCATCTCCACAACAATCAGGGAAGCTAACTGCGATTACTGGACAGGCGTTTGCTACACCACCAACAGGCGGGTTTGGGAACACGATGAAGTGTTTAAAGATTACCTGCAAAAAATAAGGGCCTATGCCATTGATATGGAAACAGCCACCATCTTTACTGTTGGCTTTTATAATAAAATACCAACCGGTGCCTTGTTGTTGGTGAGCGACAGCCCGATGGTACCCGAAGGTATTAAAACAGAAGAAAGCGATAAAAAAGTTACGTCCACATTTGTTGAGCGTCATTTAAAAATCGGTATCGATTCTTTGAAACAACTGATCAATGATGGATTGACCGTAAGGCATCTTAAATTTTAATAAAATGAATGGCCCAATTACTATCCATAAAAAATCTTTCCATACAGTTTAACCAGGATGGTAAATTAAGTGCTGCCGTAAACAATAATTCATTTAATGTTGAGGCTGGGGAACTTGTTGCCATAGTTGGCGAAAGTGGCTCGGGCAAATCTGTTACGGCATTATCCATTTTACAATTATTACCAAAGCTAGCCGTACTTACCGGCGAAATTTTATTTAATCAAAAAGAGCCGGTTGATCTTTTACAGTTATCCTCAAAAAAGATAACCAGTATAAGGGGAAACGAGATCGCCATGATCTTCCAGGAGCCGATGACCTCGCTAAACCCGGTATTTACCTGTGGTTACCAGGTGATGGAAGCCATACAGTTGCATCAACAGGTATCTGCAAAAATAGCCAGGCAAAAAACCATTGAACTGTTTGAAAAAGTAAAATTACCCAACCCGGAAAATTTAATTAAAAGGTACCCGCATGAACTCAGCGGCGGACAAAAACAACGGGTGATGATCGCCATGGCCATAAGTTGCAATCCTTCCCTGTTGATCGCCGATGAACCAACAACAGCACTGGATGTAACCGTACAGAAAACAATATTGGAACTCATCAGATCTTTACAGCAGGAAAATAATATGGGTGTAATTTTTATTACGCACGACCTGGGTGTTGTTGCCGATATTGCCGACAGGATATTAGTGATGTACAGGGGCGAAATTGTAGAACAGGGAAATGCCCGGGATATTTTACTTTCACCGCAACATCCTTACACAAAGGCTTTGCTTGCCTGCAGGCCGGCGGGAAATGCCAGGGGGAAACGTTTGCCTGTGGTGAGTGATTTTATGGAAACACAAATACCTGATACGAACAAAAGCATACCCAACCAGCTATTACCAGCCAACCCGTACCAGGAATCCAGTATCAAGAATCCACTGTCAATTCTTGAAATTCAAAACCTCACTGTTTCATTCCCTGTTAAGAAAAACATATTTGGAAAAGCCACGCAATTTTTTAAAGCAGTAGATGATGTAAGTTTTACCGTACAGCAGGGCGATATTGTTGGGCTTGTTGGCGAAAGTGGTTGTGGTAAAACAACCTTAGGCAGAACCATCTTACAATTAATTAAACCAACATCTGGCAAAATATTACTGGGAGAAAAAGACCTGGCGTCAATACCCGCTGCAACTTTACGCAATATGCGTAAAGACCTGCAGATCGTTTTCCAGGACCTTTACGGATCGCTTAATCCACGCATTACCATTGGAGATGCCATCCTGGAACCACTAAAAGTTCATTCCTTTTTAGCCAATAACAAACAACGCAAAGAAAAAGTGATTGAGCTGCTGGAAAAAGTAAGCCTGGATCCTGGTCACTTTAACCGGTACCCACACCAGTTCAGCGGTGGACAAAGGCAGCGGATCTGTATTGCCAGGGCGCTGGCACTCAACCCCTCTTTTTTAATTTTTGATGAAAGTGTTTCGGCGCTGGATGTAAGTGTGCAGGCACAGGTTTTAAATTTACTGAATGACCTTAAAAAAGAATTTGGCTTTACTGCTATTTTTATTTCGCATGACCTTTCTGTTGTGCATTATATCTGCAACAGGATATTGGTGATGCATGCAGGTAAAATTGTGGAAGCAGGAACTGCAGACCAGGTGTATTATCACCCGGAAAATGAGTACACCCAAAAACTTATTAGCGCCATACCGGGAAAAAATATGTACAAAGTATCCTAGCTTAATTTACGTCGCCGTTGCCTGCAACATACATCAATCTTCATAACTATCCAGGCCACCCATACCCGCCACATTGTTGCCATAGCCATAAAAATCTTTACCACTTTTATGAAAACTAAACAATAGTTTTTTCAGCTGGGCCTGTAACTGGTCATCCAGTGACTCACCTGCTTTTATTTTTCTATCAGTCATGGAAGTTAATTTATCATCAGTATAAATACTTTTCTCATCCTCAGGCTGCAGGCCGCTGATACCTATTTTCCAGTCATCCGTTTTTTTAACCCGGTATTTAAAATAATAAACAACACCATTTTTACCAAGGCAGGTGGCAGCTTGTTTTTTTATAAAGACAATGGAATCTGTTTTAATGTAATTTTTATCGGCTACCAAAAAACTCCTGGCTATAGCCAGCTGGTTATTATATTTTACCGGAAATCTATCAAGCCGTTTTATTTTTTCCAGTTTTACATACAGTTTACTCCTGTACTGGTCTTCAGCAGCAAGATTGAGCAGGACACTGTCGGCTACAGGCAGTTTATTACGCAATAAAAGAACAGCCGCTGTAAGCCTTACGTCGGGATCCCTTGATTGCAACAACCGCTCAAAGAAAAGGGGTACCATCTTATTTTTTTCGTAGAACGGAAGCAGTAAAACACTGTAATCATCCAGGTTGTTTTTATTATACCTGCCGTAATTAACAAAGGACAGTTTATTTTCATCATCGGCCTGCAGCAATTCCTTTTCCATTATTTTTTCATCCTTTACCTGCTGGCGTTTCAATTCTACTTTAGCATCAAAATAAATTTTAGTAAAATAGCCTTCGTAATCTGTGGCCTTAATTAAATTACTGTCAACCAATCTTACCAGCATACCCAAAACATTGTCTTTATAATCAGCCAGGGTTGACAATTGCAATAACTCCGGGAATAAAGTTCTGGCTAATTCCAATGAATCATCGAGGTTACGAAACAGGCTGTTGTACTCATAACTATCCGAAAAAATGGGCGGATCCTGCAGTATCAATTCTTTAAATAATTGATAGGCAGCTTTGGTTTTATGCCTGGCCAGTGCTTTAAAAACCTCGTTTTGAAACAGGCTGGTATCAGCCGTTTGTTCAACTATTTTTTTCAGCAACGGAACAACAACTGATTTTGTAGTATCCTTTATATAACCCAGTTCTGCAATCAGTTTCGATTTGGTATCAAAATATGCTTTGTCGGTAAAATTCAACTTTTCAATAGCAGCAGCTATTTTAGGTACGCCCTGCTCACCATAGTAAATATTGGAGATGCATTGCTGCGCCCGTTTCTGTGTTGCACTGTCTTTGCTGAACAGGTCGCCAAAAAATTCATCCAGCTTATTTTCATAAATAGAACGGCCCAGTTTTTTTTCTTCGGGATTAAAGCTGTTGAAAAAAGAACTGATGAAGCTGCTTTCGGCCGATAAGGTATCACCCATAGTAACGATACTGAAACTGTAATTATCTTTTAGCATCAGCATCCGGGTGATGGTTCTGGAAGAACCGGTATCACGCAGGGTAAGCCTGAATGCCTGTACCCCGTTCTTTAATTTTATGGTATCCATTTTGTACAACTGCAGGTCTGATTTTCCATAATAATCAGCAAGGTTATCGATCCAGAATTTTGCCGGATCCTTTACATAAAAATAGCGGGGATATTCCTGTATGCTTACACCAATCAGCTCGCCTGTTGCATCGCTTTTAAAAAGCCCGTTTTTAGTTTTGGGCCAGTAACTGATATAACCCGAAGCATTATTTCCATTGGCCTGGTCGCTTGCCGCATTTTCAGCGATCTCCCTTATGTCCTTATCTATTTCCGGAACAATTGCAGTGTTAACTGTAAAATGCATGAATGTATCAACATAGGCTGATGGGGTATTATATTGAAATGGAGTAAAAGAAAACGAATTAAAATAAGCATTAAAATCTGCTTTTTTATTTTTGCTCCTTACTGCAATTACAAAATAATGGGGGCCTCTTATAATGTACTTTGCATATACGGTTGACCCGTCTTTCATTTTTTCTTTTACATCCAGGCTGGGGTATCCTTTATAATTGCTTTGTACCCGGCTAAGCTGTTTATCAAAATTATCCGGGTCCCTGAAAGACGCTTCTATAAGGCCCAGGTCAAAACTATCTTCTTCCAAAAATTTGAAATTATATACCGATTTTTTAAGTACCAGGTAAGCATCACCGGTCGATCTGTCTATAGCTTCATATTCAAAGCGGTCCATCCTGTCGGGAGTTGCCTCATCTACATATTCAACAGGTTGTTCCGGAAATTTTATGGAAAAGCCTCCCTGTTTTGGTTTAAAATCTACTGCTGTATTGGTTGCTTCCTTTAACTGAATGGATGAAAAAAACTGTTCCGCTTCTTCCCCATCTACATAATTTTCTTTACCACTCATTTTAAAGATCAGCACTTCAAAGGGCGTAATAAAAATATTGTATCGCTGCATATCCCCACGCCTGGTGCGGTTGCTGATATCGTACCCTGTATACCCGTTTTTGCTGATTGGTTTTTTTGATAAAATTTTACCGGGAATATTTTCATATAAAACACTATCCACTTTACTTAAAACCGCTGTTTCATGCTGCCCCATAAATGCAGCATGTGTTTTAATGCGGGTTATCAGGTAATAAGAGCCATTGCTCATATCAGAGTATTGCCTCCGGTCCAACTGTTGATTTTCATCACTTAATTTGAATAAAGGCCCGGGCATAGCAACGCTGAAGAATCCGTCATCGGCTGTTTGCCTGCTGAAATGCACGGGCACTTTCATTTTATCAACCACTTCCTTTTGCGCTGCATCACGGTCGGTCATTTGTATGGGGCGCAGGCTGTAACCCATGCTACGTAGCAGTTCTATCACGCCCCTGCGCCCGGGTAAATGTGCAGCACCAACACCAACAAACAGCGAATTTTTCCGCATGATCGTATCCATTGACTTTGCCTGGATCTCATTTCTTTTAAAAAGAAATTTTTCCATAAAGGCATCCGACCTGTCCATCATCCGGTCTAAGGAATCCATCAGGTCCAGGTCGCCTCTTTTATAAGCATCCTGTGTTTTCTCCAGGATATCATACCTCGACTCGCCATCTGTGTCGATCATCTTCCGTTTTTTTTCTTTGGCCATATCGGCATAGGCTTCCATCACAATTTTTTCTGTTTCAAAATAATTCTCAACACCGGTGCCTCTTTTTCCCAGTTTTCGCCCGGTTTGATAAATGTACAGATCCAGGAAAGTGTCTTCTTCAAAATCTTCCTTTTCTTTATAAGAGCGGTAAAGCAAACTGTTTACAATGGTTGGCTCACTGCTTAAAGCAGCTTTCAAATCCTCATCATATTTTGAAATACGGAAAGAGTTTTCATTAAGATAATCGCCCCGTGGGGAACGTGCAAACTCACTATAGTTTTGTTTAATCCGGTTCATGCTCACCATTTCACCCTGCCAGGTATCAGGATTAAGTTCCAGCGCAACTGCATCCACACTTTTAAGCGCCAGGTAAAATGAATCGCTTAAATGAAAAACCATTTTGCTGCTTACATGCATGGTGCCAAATAAATAGGAAGGTTTGGTTAACCCATTGCCGGTGATCTCCCACAAAAGACTTGGGTATTTTGCTGCGGTCTTTTTTTGACCAAAACCCTGAACAGTGGAAAGCAATAAAACAAGAAGCAGGGTAATACTGTTTTTCTTAAACATTAGCGCTAATATTAATAAAATGGCAGGGAACTGTATAAAGATGCATAGAGCTAAAGAAATCACAAAATTATGTTCATCAATTAACAGTTTGCACGCTTTTTCTGGAGGGCTGAACTTTATGAGTAAAAATAAAAATATTTAACCTCTGCATTTGACTGCTATTTATTACCTTTGCCACCTTTAAATCATGCCGTAACATGATAAATGTCCTGACCCCAGGGCTACAATCTCTGTAAAATTACAGTACCGGCATGTGACACTATTAAATTAAAACCGTTACATGAAATTATCTCAATTCAGATTCGACCTTCCACTTAACCTGATTGCCCAAACACCTACCAAACGTCGTGAAGACAGCCGTATGATGGTGATTGACCGCAAAACCGGGCAGATAGAGAACAAACACTTTAAAGAGATCATGGATTATTTTGATGACAAAGATGTGTTTGTGGTAAATAACACTAAGGTTTTCCCGGCACGCATGTATGGGCGTAAGGAGAAGACGGGTGCTAAAATTGAAGTCTTTTTGTTAAGGGAATTAAACAAAGCCAATAAACTCTGGGATGTAATTGTAGACCCAGCACGTAAGATCCGTGTGGGTAATAAATTATATTTTGGTGAGAGTGATGAACTGGTTGCCGAAGTTATTGATAACACCACCAGCCGCGGTCGTACTATCCGTTTTTTATGGGATGGTACCGATGACGAATTCAGGGGCATGCTGGAAATATTGGGCGAAACACCTTTGCCAAAATACATCAAACGCAAGCCCGATGAAGAAGATAAAGAGCGTTACCAAACCGTTTATGCCAAGCACGAAGGAGCAGTAGCTGCGCCAACTGCAGGTTTGCATTTTAGCCAGGAATTAATTAAAAGACTGGAGATAAAAGGCATCCGTTTTGCAGAAGCAACATTGCATACAGGCCTCGGAACCTTCCGTCCTATTGAGGTGGAGGATTTGAGTAAGCATAAAATGGATGCTGAATATTACCGCATTGAAGAAACTGCCTGTAACATTGTAAACAAAGCAAAACAAAGCGGCCACCGCATCTGCTCTATCGGTACAACAACCATGAGGGCGATGGAATCTTCTTTCACTGCACAAAAATTATTAAAACCTTCAGAAGGCTGGACCAATCATTTTATTCATCCACCTTACAATTTTAATATTGCTGATTCATTAGTCACCAATTTTCATTTGCCAAAAACCAGTTTGTTGATCATGGCTTGTGCATTTGCCGGTTACGATCTGATGATGGAAGCTTATAAAAAAGCAATTAAAGATAAATACCGCTTTTTCAGTTATGGCGATGCGATGTTGATCATCTAATATGAAATAAAAGCATTTTATTGAAACTCTCCTTTTTGGAGAGTTTTTTTTGGCCGAGAATATTCTGGATTATTACAATTCGTGTAATTAGTAGGATTCGTGTTAATTAATGCTAAAAAAGAAGCCCGGATAAAAATCCAGGCCGTTTAATCCAATATCCTATGAAAAACCAAAATGAAGACGCAGGAAAGTCCCATTTTGTTGCAAATGAATTGTTAACAGTTTTAATTAACTTTAACCAACAAATTGCTTCAGTATGAAAACGATTCAACAATGGCTGAGTGAATACGGCGAAAGCCACCAGGACCATACCAATAAAACCATCCACTGGATCTGTGTCCCGGCCATATTTTTTTCCATCACGGGTTTATTATATGGTATTAAACTTCCATTTGTTATTTCCGGAATACAGGTAAATGTTGCTATGATAGTGTTGACTTTAGTAACGGTCTATTACATCGCACTTTCCAAAACGCTGTGGATAGGTTTATTTTTATTTGCTGTTCTGTGTTTGTGGCTGTGTAATTTAATTGAGCAGGCCAATTTTATGCAACTCTGGCTTTTTTGCCTGATCGTTTTTGTGGCAGCATGGATAGGACAGTTCTATGGCCATAAGGTAGAAGGTAAAAAACCATCTTTTTTAAAAGACATCCAGTTTTTAATGATCGGCCCGGCCTGGCTGATGAGCTTTATTTATAAGAAGCTGGGAATCGGAATTTAACCGGATACGTGTTGATGGATGGCAAAAAAATAAAAAATCTTTCAATTATTGAACGCTTTCAATTATCAAGCATCCAGTATCCAGAATCCATTATCCAGCTTACAATCCAAACAATCCTTTGTTCAGCAACTGCAGTGTTTCCTCTTTGTAATTACGTGCAATCAGTAAAGAAACATTGTGCTTGCTGCCACCATAGCTTACCATACGCACCGGTATTGGTTCAAGTGCATCAAATATTTTTTTCATCACGTCTTTTGTCTCGGCAATTTCGTTACCAACAATAGAAACAATGGTATGGTTGGTATCGATCTCTACCGTACCAAATGCTTCCAGTTCTTTTAAAATTTCAGGTAAGTGTACATCATCATCAATGGTAACTGAAACGGCCACTTCCGATGTGGTGATCATATCAATAGAAGTACGGTATTTTTCAAACACTTCAAAAACCTTACGCAGGAAACCATATGCCAGCAACATGCGGCTGCTTTTAATTTTAATAGCCGTAATGCCGTCTTTTGCAGCCACAGCTTTTACACCAACGCTACCTGCTTTTTCGGCAATTAAGGTTCCTGTAGCTTCTGGCTGCAACGTGTTGAGCAAACGAACAGGCACATTAAAGAACTGTGCAGGCCAGATACTTGCCGGGTGCAGAATTTTTGCACCAAAATAAGCCAGCTCGGCCGCTTCTTCAAAACTCAACTGCTCAATGGCTTTTGTTTTTTCCACCACACGGGGATCGTTATTGTGCATGCCGTCAATATCCGTCCATATCTCACAAACACTTGCGTTTATGGCTGCAGCTATGAGCGAAGCCGAATAGTCACTTCCTCCCCTTTTCAGGTTATCCACTTCCCCTTTTGAATTACGGCTGATATATCCCTGGGTGATAAAAATAGTTGTGTCTTTATTTTTATTTAAGAGTTGCGCCAGTTTTACCTTGATGGTTCCTACCTGCGGCTCATCGTAACTGTCGATGGTCATAAAATCAAGTGCTGGTAATAATACATGGCCTATCTTCTTTTCTTCCAGGTAGATACTGAATAATTTGGTGCTTAACAGTTCGCCCTGGGCCAGTATATCTTTATTTAATGCCTGACTGAAAGATATTTTTAAGATGATGGTCAAAAATTCGAAGTGCTCATTCAAAACTTCATTTGCTTTGTTCCTGGTTGCATCTTCAAGCAGTAATTCAGTAACAAAATTTTTGTAATGCGCATGCAGTGCATCGATCTGCTTCTTTGCTTCAGACCTGTCTCCTCTTGAAAGTGATTCACTTATTTCCACCAATGCATTGGTTGTACCACTTAATGCTGATAATACAACGATCTTACTTTCTTCATCCTTGGTTATCAATTTTGCAACTTCCTGCATACGTTGCGGCTTACCCACGCTGGTGCCGCCAAACTTCATTACTTTCATGTGTTTCTGCTTATTATTTTTTGTCACATGAAATTCGCCTGTCAACATTTCGGTTGCTACCAACCTTATGTCACGGCTCATTTCATGCTTCTAAAAAATTTTGAGACCTGCCTACCGGCAGGCAGGTGCAAATATAGCTCCTAAAAGACAACTTTAAACTTATTGCCTAAAGCCATCAAATCCTCCGCCACCGCAGGCAGCAAAGGAATTCCATTTTTCATTCTTTCTACTTCCATCTCTCTTTCGGGATCTCCGGGGATGATGACTTTTTCCTGTCCGGCAATAGTAGCTGCAGATCTGAAACGGGTTATCCATTTATCCATATGTGCTTTAAACTCATCAGCTTTTCTAAAAGCATCAATACGCATCACACCAAAGAAATGGCCGATGCCTTCGCCGGGCATATTTTCGGGCATGGGTATGTAAGCCGGAAAGGGCGGCACCCAGGGACCATAATTGGCACCACTAAGTATGGCCGAAAAAATATCAACAATAGCGCCCAAAGCATACCCTTTATGACTCCCATGTTCTTTATCGCCACCAAGCGGCACAAGTGTACCGCCGTTCTTTAATTCGCCGGCATTGGTTGATACATTGCCATCCTTATCCTGTATCCAACCGGTTGGTGCTTCTAAATTTTTTCTTTGCAGTATCTCCAGTTTACCATTGGCAGCGGTGGTTGTTGCAAAGTCGGCAACAAAAGCCGGCTCCTTACCGGCCGGTATAGCAACTGCAATGGGATTGGTGCCCAACATTCTTTCTTTTGAAAAAGTTGGTGCCACCAGCGCCGAAGCATTGGTCATGGCAATGCCGATCATATCATGTTCCAAAGCCATCATGGCATGGTGGCCCGCAATACCAAAATGATTACTATTCTTAACACTAACCCAACCGGTGCCCACAGCTTTTGCTTTATCAATGGCCACCTGCATGGCGAATGGCGCAACTACCAAACCCAATCCCCTGTCGCCATCAACAACAGCAGTTGAAGGCGTTTCGTGAATAATTTTCAACCCAGGTTTTGCATTTACACGTGCTGCTTCCCACAAGCGTATATAGCCGCTGAGCCTGGCCACACCATGACTGTCAACACCACGCAGATCGGCTGAAAGCAATGACCTGGTTGCTGTTTCTGCATCTGCATCATTGCAGCCTATTTTTAAAAATATGTTTTTGGAAAACTTGTAAAGGTGGGCGTAGGTGAAGGTTGTACTCATGGAGCAAATTTAATTGAAATGATCATGTCATTTATAAGCAGTTTGAGCTTCTATAGGTATCCATTTCTTATACAAGTTTTCAATTTTTTTTCTATCAGTTTTAAAACCTATACCTTCCATATTCTCCTCCATTAACTCTTTTATTGTCACCATAAATAATTTAGGTTCGTAAGTCTCAGTATATCTGAATAATTCTTTTAAAGCTTCCTTGTCTTTTCCAATATGCACTAAAGACACATACAATGCTTGTGAAGCCAATTCTGAATTTGGCTTTATGGCTATAACTTTACTAAAATGCTTTACACTATTTTTAAAATCATTCAATTCAAAGTATACTCCACCATAAAGACCATGAATTACGCTACTGTCTTTATATTTAGCTTCTAAAAGATCCAACACTTTTAATGCTCTCCTAAATTGTCTCTTCTCCTTTAAAAGAAAAAATTTTTCAAAAACAGTTTCATCTTCTTTTGTAAATTCCATTGTTAATAAAATTTGTATGAATTCAATGTTGCATTCAACAAAAATAAGTTATTAATATATGCCCATGCTTTTGAATACAGAGAAAGCCGCTCAAAAAACGAACGGCTTCTTTGCTCAACCTTACTGCAGGTAAGTGACTGATGCTTATCCTGCAAATAAAATCGTTATGGGTTATTTTGCCTGGATGCTTTAAATTTCTCCAACTGTTCAGGTGTTAAGATAGCCTGCACTTTCTGCGCCTGCGTTTTCTGAAGTTCACGCAATTGTTTTTTCTTGTCCTGGTCAGATAACTGGACATTATTTTCAATGGCATCTTTGGATGCTTTGCCACTCTGCGTGATCTCTTTCATCTTGCCCCGCTGCTCCTTTGTAAGATTCAGTTCTTTCATCCTTTCCTTGCGGCTTTGCTTGTCTGCTTTACTACCGGCACCCATGTTTTGGGTGGTATCTGATTTATTTAAAGTTGATTTTCTTTCGATCTGCGCCGAAGCGGATATTGAAGTTAAAAGAACGATCAAAAATATAAGTGATGATTTCATATTTGTCAAATTTATGTATGATAGATATTTTTTTACGCAAGAAGTTTAATTGATGCCTGATAAAAATAAAAAAATATCCCACAAAGCCGGAAAGTACACAAAGTTAGTATGTATACCTTTGTGACCTTAGCGTCATTGTGGGACAATCAATTTTGCTTTAGCAAAATCTTCTACCTTAAGAAAAGTATTTCCCTGTATTTAGGCAGTAACCAGAAAGCATCATCAACCAGCAATTCCAGTTTATCTACATGATAACGGATAATATCAAAATACTGTCCTTTCACTTTGTCGCAATAGGCAATAGCCATTTCCCTGGTGGCCGTCAACTCATTCGCTTTCTTTCTTTCCAGTATCATTTTCTCCACGTTATCGCTGATGGTATTGATATGATCGCTGATCACTTCCAATACCTGCTTTTGATTGGCATAAGTTGTCTCCGGCATTCCCACTTCTTTTAACCCAACAATGTTCTTAATTAATACATTCTGGTATTTAATAGCCGAAGGCAGAATGAATGTAGTAGCTAAATCTCCCATTACCCTTGCTTCAATCTGTACTTTTTTAATGTAGGCTTCCAGCATGATCTCATGACGGGCTTCCAGCTCTGCATGATTATAAATTTCATTGCTCTTGAACAAATGTTTTACTTTATCTGTTACATAAGCATCCAAAGCTAATGGTGTTGTTTTTACATTTGGCAAACCACGCTTTTCGGCTTCTTTTGCCCACTCATCACTGTAACCATCTCCTTCAAACAAAACAGATTTACTGTCTACAATATACTTCTGGATGATCTGCATGATGGCCACTTCTTTCTTTTCCCCTTTCTCTATCAGTGCATCAACATCTTTTTTGAAGCTCCTCAAAGTATCCGCCATAATTGCATTCAATGCGGTCATAGCATTGGCGCAGTTGGCAGATGAACCTACCGCACGGAACTCAAATTTATTTCCTGTAAAAGCAAAAGGCGAAGTACGGTTCCTGTCGGTATTATCCAGCATCAGTTCCGGAATACTTTTATGAATATCTAATTTTAAGATCGCTTCGTCCTGTTCGTCAAATTTGTCTGAAACCCTCGTTTCTACCTGGTTCAGCACTTCGGTTAAATATTTACCAATAAAGATAGAGATGATGGCCGGTGGCGCTTCATTGGCTCCCAGGCGGTGATCGTTACCTGCACTGGCAATAGATGCTCTTAACAGATCAGCATAATCATGTACGGCTTTAATGGAGTTGACAAAAAAAGCAAGGAACATCAAATTTGTCTTTGGTGTTTTACCCGGACCCAACAGGTTTACGCCTGTATCGGTAGCCATACTCCAGTTATTGTGTTTACCACTTCCATTGATACCGGCAAATGGTTTTTCGTGCAATAAACATTTTAAACCATGGCGCTTGGCAACACGTTCCATAATGTCCATCAACAAAGTATTGTGATCAACAGCCAGGTTGGTTTCTTCAAAAATAGGTGCGCACTCAAATTGTGCAGGTGCTACTTCATTATGGCGGGTGCGGATGGGAATACCCAGCTTATAACTCTCCTGCTCAAAATCACGCATGAAAGCATAAACACGTTCAGGAATGGCGCCAAAATAATGATCGTCTAATTGCTGTCCTTTTGCAGGCGCATGTCCGTACACGGTACGGCCGGTTAAGACCAGGTCAGGACGGGCATTTGCCAAACCTGCATCAACCACAAAGTATTCCTGTTCCCAACCTAAGGTTGCAGTAACTTTTGTTACATTTTTATCGAAGTACTGGCAAACATCAACCGCTGCTTTATCCAGCGCCACCAATGCTTTTAATAAAGGCGTTTTGGTATCTAAAGATTCGCCGGTATAAGAAATGAAGATGGTTGGAATGCACAAAGTTTTTCCCTGGCCGATCTCCATAATAAAAGCTGGAGAAGAAGGATCCCAGGCGGTGTACCCCCGGGCTTCAAAAGTTGCCCTTAAACCACCATTCGGGAAAGAAGAAGCATCGGGCTCCTGTTGAATTAAAGTTGCTGCTTCAAATTCTTCAATAGGCGAACCATCAGATTTTAAAGTGAAAAAAGAATCATGTTTTTCGGCAGATAAACCGGTTAATGGTTGAAACCAGTGTGTAAAATGCGTAACGCCTTTAGCCTCGGCCCAAAGCCTCATGCCATTGGCGATATTGGCGCCCATATTGCGGTCAATTTTTTTACCGCCCTTTACAGATGCTACCAGGCTTTTGTAAGCTTCGTCGCCCAAAAACTGGCGGGCAACACCCAGGGTAAACACATTTTCATTAAAAATTTCGGTGATTTTTTTTGAGCCTTCCACCTTTACTGCCGGAAGTCCATTACTCAAATTATCAAGTGCCTTAAATCTTAAAGATTCCATGTTTTTTTAAATTTAAGTCACAAAAAAACATTAAATACTTTTATAAAACAACAAATAATAGGCAATTTTTACAAAAAAGGGAAATTTGTGGAGAAATAATTAATATGCAATTATTTTTTAATTTTTAAGAGCATGGCTAATTTATCCAAGTCAAGACAACATAATAAAGGGGTTATCAATAAAGGAAGATATATGCTTCGGTACCTTACCAGGGAACCCAGGTTAGGCACAACATAACCTATGATCAAAAAGACTGAAAGTGTAAAGCAAATAGCAAAAATTAAAAAGGGCCTATTGCCCGGGTTAATATCCTTTCTTTTGAAAAAGAAAAAAACCAACAGTAATAATTGATATAAAAACAACTCAATACATAATGGTAATAAAGAATTGACCGGCGCCTCCCATAAATACGGCCGCAATAAACTATGGTTTAATGCCTGCGGTGTATTTACTGCAAAACTTTTAAAAGTTGGCTGCAAAGGGTTAAGTTCAATTTTAGTAGCTGCACCAGTAAGTGCCAAATACTCCGTTTGCTTTTTTGTAATGATGTCAAGCGGTTTTATTTTACTGAGTACCAAACTTATATTAAAGAATAACAAACCTGTAACCAGGTAAATAATAGCGAAAGTCCTGCCGGCAGGCCATTTTGTTTTTGCCACCAGTATCCAGGCAAATAATGCAGGCATCAGTGCTAAGAAAATAAAGCTCCTTATTAAAAACAGTAAGCCCAGGCAACTAATGATGATCAACAGCCTTTTGATGTTGAAATTGTTTTTTAAAATAGATTGGTAAACACTGTAGATCAACATGGCCAGTAACAAAAGAACAATGCCGTCTTTATGAATACCTGAAGAAAAATAAAGCATCGATGGCAGTAAAAAGCAACCAATGATAACCAGCAACTGCCTTCCGGGAAAAAGTTTTATAAATAACCTGTATAAAATGATATGCCCAAAGAAGACCAGGAAATTAAAGAACAGGCTGTTGATATAGTAATTGCAGCGGCTGAAAATATTAAAGACAGAAACCAGCTTAACGATGATATTGCTCCGCAGGTCATTCCAGTAAGAATCGAAAGAACTGAATATGCCTGCATAGCCGTCGTGGTAATCAGAAGTAAACAGATTTGTAAAGTATTTAACGGGGTTTGTAAGCAGCAATTGATATTCGTCCCGGGCAAAATCATTGGTATCCCAGTAATCATTTCCGGGGCCATAAATATGTATGGCGATCCAGCCAATAGCAATACCGGCAAATATTTTAATAACAAAGAGTGCCAGCAAAACCTTTGGACTGATACCGGCATTTTTTATAAAAGGCACACGCAACAGCAGCCAACATAAAATAACAAGATAAACGGCAAATAACAGGTAATTCAAAGCCTCACAATTTTGGTGTGGGAAGATAGTTAAAATATTTGCTTTTGCCCGTCAGGATAAAAAGCCACGGTTGCGTACCTTTGCGTTTTCTCAACAAGTCCTCATCTACATTTATGGAAATAACAGTAAAAACAGCCGAGCAATTAAGATTAACAGCCGAAGAATTTGAACTCATCAAAACAAAACTTGGCCGCACACCTAATTTTAATGAACTCTGTTCTTTCAGCGCTATGTGGAGTGAACATTGCAGTTATAAGAACTCCATAAAGTGGTTAAAAACCTTACCCCGTGATGGAAAAAAGATGCTGGTAAAAGCCGGTGAAGAAAATGCGGGGCTGATGGATATTGGCGATGGTTATGGTGTTGTTTTTAAAATTGAATCACATAATCACCCTTCGGCCATTGAACCTTTCCAGGGCGCAGCTACTGGTGTTGGGGGTATTAACCGCGATATTTTTACCATGGGCGCAAGGCCTATCGCTTCGTTAAATTCTTTACGTTTTGGAAAATTAACAGAAGCAAAAACACAGCATTTGTTAGCAGGCGTTGTTCATGGCATTGGCCATTACGGTAATTGCTTTGGTGTACCAACTGTTGGTGGCGAAGTTTATTTTGAGTCATGTTATCATACCAACCCTTTGGTGAATGCCATGAGCGTTGGCATTTTAAAAAATGGTGAAACGGTTTCTGCAACCTCGGGAAATGTAAAAGGCAATCCTGTTTTTTTTGTAGGAAGTGCAACCGGTAAGGATGGCATTGGCGGGGCCAGTTTTGCATCGGCAGATATTACAGCAGATAGCGCAGAAGATCTGCCTGCCGTGCAGGTTGGCGATCCTTTCCAGGAAAAAAAATTGTTAGAAGCCTGTTTGGAAGTGATACAAACCGGTGCAGTAGTGGGTATGCAGGATATGGGTGCAGCGGGTATCATTTGCTCTACTTCTGAAATGAGTGCAAAGGGAGAAGCAGGAATGCGGATTGATCTTGATAAAGTACCAACAAGGCAAAAAGATATGAAGCCCTGGGAACTGCTGTTAAGCGAAAGCCAGGAACGTATGCTATTGGTTGCAGAAAAAGGAAAAGAGCATTTGATACACGCCGTTTTTGAAAAATGGGATTTGCCCTGCAGCGAAATTGGCGAAGTAACCGATGATGGTATGCTGCAATTTTTTGTGCATGGCAATTTAGAGGCAGAATTACCGGCTTATGAATTGGTATTGGGTGGCGGAGCGCCGGTGTATGACCGTGCTTACAGCGAACCAAAATATTTTGAAAAGATAAAAGCATTTGATGCTGCAACGATTGCTGTACCAACAGATTTGAAAGCAACAGCAGAACAAATTATACAGATACCAAATATCGCAAGCAAAAAATGGATCTACATGCAATATGACAGCATGGTGGGCACCGGCAATGCAAGCACCAATGCACCAAGTGATGCAGCGATAGTTTTGGCAAAACCAACCAATAAAGCATTGGCTTTAACAACAGATTGTAACAGCCGTTATGTTTTTGCCGACCCGTACAAAGGCGCTATGATCGCTGTTGCAGAAGCTGCACGTAATATTGTTTGCAGTGGTGGCCAGCCGTTAGGCGTTACCAACTGTTTAAATTTCGGAAACCCATTTGATCCCGAAGTATATTATCAATTTGTGCAGGCCATTAAAGGCATGGGTGAAGCCTGTATAAAATTTGATACGCCGGTAACTGGTGGTAATGTAAGTTTTTACAACCAGGGGCCAGATGGTGCAGTTTACCCTACTCCTACTATTGGTATGGTGGGCGTGCTGGATAATGTTGCTGATAAAATGACGATGGATTTTAAACAGGAAGATGATGAGATTTACCTGGTGGGCACACAAAGAAACGATATCAACTCATCCGAATATTTGCATAAAATTCATGGGGTTGAATTTTCTCCTTGTCCGCATTTTGATTTAGATGAAGAATTTGAGGTGCAGCATGAAGTAAAAAAGATGATCCATAAAAAACTCATCAACTCTGCTCATGATGTGAGCGAAGGTGGTTTGTTTGTAACGCTGATTGAAAGTTGCTTTAACCGTAATCTTGGTTTTGAGGCATCATCCCATGCTGATGAAATAAGAAGTGATGCCTATTGGTTTGGAGAAGCACAGAGCCGTGTTGTGATTTCTGTTTCAAAAGAAAACAGGGATGATTTTAATATGTTACTGGAGAAAATGGAAATGACGGTTACTTATCTTGGAAAAGTAAGTTCCGGGAATATAAAAGTGAATGGAGAAGATTGGGGAACGGTTATTGATTGGAAAGATAAGTATGAAAATGCCATTGTTAATTTATTGGCTGGGAATGAGAGCGGGCATGCTTTGGCTTCTTTGTAATTCTATTCTTGGTCTAATTACATTTAAAAATATGTACCTTTGAAAAAACAGTTTTATGCTTATTGAAATACCTGATACCGTATTAGAATACCCTTTAGATAGAAATAAAATGCTGCTGGAAATAGCTATTTATTTATTTGAAAAAGATAAGCTAACCCTGGGTAAAGCCGCTGAATTAGTGGGCATACCTAAAATGCAAATGCAGAATGAAATTGGAGGCAGGGGTATTAATATGCACTATGATGAGGAGATGCTGGAAAATGATTTAAAGGCAATAGAAATTTATAACCAAAAATATGCTGGTAGTAAGTGATACATCCTGTATAACAAATCTTATACAAATACATCAGTTTAACTTATTACGTGCAATTTATACCCAAATAATTATTACCCCGGTTGTTAGAAAGGAATTACAGCAATTTCATTTACTTTCTGATACGGATATAGAAGAATTAAACCTGGTAATTGAAACTCCTGTTAATACTGTTGCTGTAAATCAATTAATGCTTCAATTAGATGCCGGAGAATCTGAATCAATAGTATTGGCAGAAGAACTGAATGCAGATTTCCTGTTGGTAGATGAACGAAAAGCTACAAAAATCGCTAATGATAGAGGCTTAACTACCATTGGTATTTTAGGTGTTATTTTATTGGCAAAACAATATAGTCACATTGATTCTGCTAAACTTTTACTGGACGATTTAAGAACAAAGACAACATTCCATTTCTCCGATTCTTTATACAATAAAATATTACAATTTGCAGGTGAATAATACAATAGTAATTACAGGTGCAGCGGGTTTCATAGGATCCTGCTTGGTTAGTTATTTAAACCAACAGGGATTTGAAAATTTAATTTTGGTAGATGAATTTAATGATCCTGAAAAAGAATTAAATCTGCTGCACAAAAAATATATAATCCGGGTTGAACGGGAAGATTTTTTTAACTGGCTGCAAAAAGAAAAACCAGCAGTAAGTTTTGTTTTTCATTTAGGTGCAAGAACTGATACTACTGAATTTGATTATGCCGTTCACCAGCATTTAAATGTTGAGTATTCACAAAAAATATGGAATTATTGTACCATCAATAATATACCACTGGTTTACGCATCTTCTGCAGCAACCTATGGAGAAGGCGAACATGGTTATCATGATGATCATGAAATTATTGAACAGCTTCATCCGCTGAATCCTTACGGCGTTTCAAAAAACGAGTTTGATAAGTGGATGTTACACCAGGAAGACCATCCGCCTTTTTGGGCCGGACTTAAATTCTTTAATGTTTACGGACCCAATGAATATCACAAAGCAAGAATGGCCAGTGTGATCTTTCATTCTTTTAACCAGGTAAAAGAAAACGGAAAAGTAAAGCTGTTCAAATCGCATAAAGCAGGCTATGCTGATGGCGAGCAACTGCGTGATTTTGTTTATGTAAAAGATGTGATTGAAGTTTGTTACTGGATGATGGAAACCGTCAATCGTGAATCGTCAGGCGTGAGTCAGGACCTCACGACTCACGGCTCTCCAATCTCATCGGCCATTTATAATTTAGGCACCGGTAAAGCCAGGTCATTTAATGCCCTTGTCAGATCAACTTTTGCAGGTATGGATATTGAACCCCAGATTGAATTCATTGATATGCCCGAAGATATTCGCGATAAATACCAATACTTTACCGAAGCCAGCATGGACAAATTAAAAGCTGCCGGCTATACAAAAGATTTTTATTCGCTTGAAAAAGGCGTTGATGATTATGTGCGAAATTACCTTTCAAAAAACAGGTTCTACTAAAACTAATACATGAAGAATTCTATTGCAATTATAGGTGGCGGAAACCTTGGCTCTGCCATTGCAGAAGGCTTAATAAAAAGCAGGTTCTGTAAAGCTGCAGACATTCATATCACCAAAAGAAATATAGCTACTTTAAAAAACCTGGAAGCAAAAGGTATTCATGTTGGTTCTGATAATGCAACCGCAGTAAAGCAAAGTCAACTGGTGATACTCGCTGTAAAACCTTACCAGGTTTCGGAAGTGTTGAACAGTTTTAAAAGATCATTAACGCCTGATCATATCCTGGTATCGGTTGTTACCGGCGTGCTGATAAAAGATATTGAAGATATTATTAAAAAGAAATTGCCGGTCTTCAGGGCTATGCCCAACACGGCGATTGCCATACAGGAAAGTATGACCTGCATAAGCGTTACCAACGCTACTGAAAAACAAACTGCTTTTGTAAAAGAACTTTTTTCTGTATTAGGGAAAGTAGTTGTGATCAATGAAAATCTGATGGATGCCGCAACCGTACTTGGTGCCTGCGGTACAGCCTATGCCATGCGTTATATACGTGCTAATATACAAGGTGGTATCGAAATTGGTTTTGATGCAGTTACTGCCAATTTAATTGCCGCACAAACGGTTAAAGGTGCTGCACAACTTTTGTTAAAAAAAGGTACGCATCCGGAACAGGAAATTGATAAAGTAACAACGCCCAAAGGCTGTACTATCGCCGGATTGAATGAAATGGAACACCGTGGTTTTAGTTCTTCTTTAATAAAGGGAATTGCTACGAGTTACAATAAGATCGTCAAGGGTTAGTAGAATGTACCTTCTTTGATATTTAATTGGTATGGTACCAGTTCTCTCATAATTTTCGTTTCTCCAGTATTAAATCCAAATAAAGGCAATATCATGAACGGAGATATCCCGTTAAAAAAAACCATTATACTAACTGCAAAAAATATCTTCTTTTTCGTATGAGTACCGCTAATTGACCTGGGCCCTGCTAATTCAAATGTATTTTGAACACGGTTCATTTTATAATAATCTTCATTTAAATGTTTGTAGGTGCAGAAGCCATCTGAATAGCCCCATGCTTCATTTGTAACAGAAGTATCAATTGTATTACAGGCTAAGTATGTACCTCCTTTTTTTGTTTTTACTTCAAAATCGGCTTCTTCAGGATTATTATTTAAAAAATTTTCGTAGGTAAGATAGATACCCTTTTTGGGGATGGCAGTTTTTAATATCGGATAATTGAACTGGTTATCCAAAGAATCATACAGCAGCTTTACCGGATAATAAGGATTTGACGATGCCGGTAGAATATCGCAGTGTGTTAATGCAGTAATCAAAGTTTTTTTCATTAAATCATCAGATGCATGCCCCATCCATTTGCGTAAGCTGAAAACTGTATCGAGTTCTCCTGCAAGCTGTACCTTTCCATCAACTTCCCGGTAATAATCGGCCTTGAAATAACAAAAGCATAAATATATATTATCGGTAAACTTACCGGTTGGCTCTGTTATTATCTGAGACATCCACATATGCCTGATCACAATGCGAAGACTGATGTTGTTATTTGTTGGTTTAATAATATGATGAAAGCTGGAATTGATGTATCTAATACTTTGCTCCGGAAAAAGCAGGTTGAAAAAAGAATTATCCTCACCCATTCTTACAAAACCCAATTTATTTTTATCCGCTCTTTCGTCAACAAATTCAACATCGCCCGGGAAATACAGCTTAATACTATCAAACCACTTTTTTTTAACTTCAACTTCGTAAGGTTTAAAGCTGGCTGAATTAAATTTATTTTGCTTTAGAATTTCACGTTTCTGGCCCCATACAACAACATTTACAGTTAATAGCAATATAAGAATAAGTATATTTTTCATGAACGGATTTATAAGTATAACTGTTTAGTAAACTTCGCCGGTTTCCATATCTATCTGATAATATTTCTTATCCACTGCGTAAACAGAATACTTCTCCCCGGTATTTGTGGCAATATTAAGCATAGATGTTTTCATTGGGTTGTGCATTGCTTTTTTTGTTATGCTTTTTACCCCCCTGAAATAAAATGTATTTCCCTCTCTTATTAACTCCGAGAAAATATCACTCGAATTAATAAAAAAATTCTTCCCGTCGCAAAACCCCCAGGCGGTTCTGTCGGGAAATTCGTTCCCGCCTTCCTTAACATATAACACATCTCCCAGTTGTCCTTTCCTGTACTCAAATTCAGCCACTGAAGGTGCATTCATTTTAAATTCTTCAAAGTTTTTATAAACACCTTTTTTAAAACTGGTTTCAATTAAGATTGGAATTTGTGTTTCTTTATTACTGCGTGCTGCAATATCCTCCTTGGTTAATTTTCGTGCCGATTCAGGAATGTGTTCAAGATTAAGTGTGAATAGTTTTGACAGCGCCGATGAAAAAGCACTTGTTAAAAACATCGCAGCGTCATTGGGTAACTTTCCTTCAATATTCAGTACTGAATCATACCTGTATAAAGGATAGTAGAATTGATTTTTGCACAAGTAAAATTCCATTTTTACCAATACGCCTTCATCCCACCCGTTTTGAGGCTGCCCCTCATGCCCGTTTTCAAAAACACGTAAAGTTGCTTCGCTGGATAGCCTGAGTTTTTTTAAACAAACCACCAGGATATCTCCCACGTTAGCCTTATCCAGTTTTAAATAATTACTGATCCAATTCCCAACTACATATTCAGTTGCTGAAGCAAATTCTAATTGCTTTAACTTTTTAGAAACTTTAGTAGTTATATATCCTAAAGAACTGGTATCATCGCGTAAATCCAGTACTTCCAGACGCCGGATATTTCTACTCACCGACTGAGACGAAACCAGGCTCTCAAGGTTTATGTGTAATGTATCTCCAGCCTTAATAACCGGGGTTTTTATTTGTGCAAAAGAAAGAAAAGAGTAAAAGATCAGGTACACAAAAATGACAATATTTTTCATAACAGGGTTTAGTTTCAATATCTAAATTATCCATTATTTGAACATACAAAATAACTTTTTTTCAACAAACCCTTCCCCAAATTTCCTCCTGCCAAATATTCATCCTATCTTTGCATGACCTCCAAGATTTAATCCCAAATTTTCCTGGTCATATTTATTAACGGCAACCACTTCCCCAAAAATAAGGGCAGCGGCTGGCAAATTATTTTTTATGGCTAAGTACATTTTTGTAACCGGTGGTGTTACTTCCTCCTTAGGTAAGGGCATTATTGCTGCTTCTCTTGCAAAACTTTTACAGGCAAGGGGGTTAAAAGTAACCATACAAAAATTTGATCCTTATATCAACATCGATCCGGGCACTTTAAATCCATACGAACATGGCGAATGTTATGTTACCGATGATGGTGCCGAAACAGATCTTGATCTTGGCCATTACGAACGCTTTTTAAATACACCTACCTCGCAGGCCAATAATGTTACCACGGGTCGTATTTACCAAACGGTGATCAGTAAAGAAAGGGCCGGTGATTACCAGGGAAAAACCGTACAGGTAATTCCGCATATAACTGATGAAATAAAGAACCGCATGCTGCTATTGGGCAAGGGCGGCAAATATGATATTGTAATTACAGAGATCGGTGGCACCGTAGGTGATATTGAGAGCTTACCTTTTGTGGAAGCCGTGCGCCAGATACAATGGGAACTGCCCGAAGAAGATTGCATGGTGGTGCATTTAACGTTAATTCCTTATTTAAAAGCTGCCAAAGAATTAAAAACAAAACCTACGCAACATAGTGTGCGTATGCTTAGCCAGGAAGGTGTTCATCCAAACGTGATTGTTTGCCGTACCGAGCATCCGCTTAATGATGAACTGAAGAAAAAGATCGCCCTGTTTTGCAATGTAAAACCCAATGCTGTTATTGAGGCCATGGATGCCAGCACCATTTATGAAGTACCGCTTAAAATGTTGCAGGAAGGATTAGATGTGATCGTATTGAAAAAACTACAGATCAATGGTTATGCTGCACCGGAACTTACCAAGTGGCGTGCCTTTTTGGATAAACTGAAATACCCACACAGTAAAGTTACCATCGGCCTTATCGGAAAATATATTGAGTTGCAGGATGCCTATAAATCTATCCTCGAATCTTTTATTCATGCTGGTGCCATTAACGAATGTAAAGTGCAGATTGTAAATGTACACAGCGAATTTATTACCGATGAGAACGTTCAGGAAAAACTGAAAGACCTGGATGGTTTATTGGTTGCTCCGGGTTTTGGTAACCGTGGCGTTGAAGGAAAGATCATTGCTGTAAAATATGCCAGGGAAAATAAATTACCCTTCTTTGGTATTTGCCTTGGTATGCAGATGGCCGTTATTGAACACGCCAGGAATGTGCTGGGCTGGAGCGATGCCCATTCTACAGAAATGGACAAAACAACAACACACCCTGTTATTGACCTGATGGAGGAACAAAAAAATATTGTGAACCTGGGTGGCACGATGCGTTTAGGAGCTTATCCCTGCGAAATTGAAAAAGACAGTCTTGCCTATAAAATTTACGGCACAACTCAGATAAGCGAACGACACCGGCACCGGTGGGAATTCAATAATAAATACATTGCTGATTTTGAAGGATCCGGCTTAATACCCAGTGGTAAAAATCCTGCAACTGGCCTGGTAGAAATTGTGGAGTTGAAAGACCATCCATTTTTTATTGGCGTGCAATACCATCCCGAATTAAAGAGTACGGTAGAAAATCCACAACCTATATTTGTACATTTTATAAAAGCTGCAAAAGAGTTTGGCGAAAAAAAAACGACGGCAAAAACGCCGGCGATGCAAGGTGAGATGATATAGTCCCACTCTATCTCCCTCAACGGGGGAGGAAATGGAGAAGATAAAAGTGAAGATTATGTTTTGCTTTTCATTGCATGATCGTGGAGCCTGTGCTGAGCGAAGCCTAAGCATCACTCACATGTACTGCATACCTTATTCACCAACTTAAATTCAAAATCTTTTCTGTGTTTCTGTGCCTCTGTGGTAAAAAAAATAAAAAAATCTGTGGCAACAACAAATAAAAAGCTTTCGATGGACGACCTCAACCGCAAAACGGTTGAAGAATTTAAACGCTCTGATAAAACGCCGGTGATCGCAGTTTTGGAAAACATACGCAGCGCCTACAATGTGGGCAGCGTATTCCGTACTGCCGACGCTTTTTTACTGGAAGCCATTTACATAACCGGTTATACCTGCATTCCTCCGCATAAAGAAATAAAAAAGACCGCCCTTGGTGCTGAAGAATCTGTTGACTGGAAACATTTTGCCAATGCCAGCGAGGCCATCAAAACATTAAAAGAAAATGGTTATAAAGTTTATGCTGTTGAACAAGCCGTAAACAGCCTCATGCTGCAAAAAATATCATTTGAGCCAACTGAAAAAATTGCTGTTATTTTTGGCAACGAAGTAACGGGTGTTGAGCAGGAAACTATTTTACAATGCGATGGCTGTATTGAAATTCCGCAATTGGGTATGAAACATTCTTTGAACATTGCAACCGCCGCAGGTGTTGTGTTATGGGAAATTGTAAGAAGCAGACTTTTCACAACCCCGACCGCGGCTTCAAGCCCTGTCGGCGGTTGAAATTAATTACGTTCCTTATGAACCGCTGTCGGGGTTTGCAACCGCCGACAGGGTTTTAACCCTTTATAAAATATCAAGTGAGCAAAATAAAAAATTACCTAAGCCTCGTAAAATTTTCGCACACCATTTTTGCAATGCCGGTGCCCCTGACCCCTAAAGGGGAATTTTAACTTAGCGAACTTATCTTTGCGCAAATTATGAACAAAGTAAAAAGTTACCTTTCTCTTGTAAAATTCTCCCACACCATTTTTGCAATGCCTTTTGCATTGATTGGTTTTTTTCTGGGAATGTGTAAAGCATCTTATTCGCAATCTGTAGTCCCAGGATGGCATACTACAATTATTGCTCCTCTTGGCATTAGCTTTATCAATGGAATAGGTTCATCTGATTCATTAATTATACAATTGTATATGGGCGCTAATCCTTATTTTGTTGTCACAAAATATTTGTTGCTCGTCATCTTCTGCATGATCTTCGCCCGTTCCGCCGCCATGGCCTTTAACCGCTGGCTCGATAAAAATTTTGATGCAAAAAATCCACGTACTGCAGTTAGAGAAATTCCATCAGGTGTTATAAAATCAAACAATGCTTTGCTATTTGTAATCATCAATTGCGTATTATTTATTGCCTGCACATTTTTCATTAATAAAATTTGTTTCTATTTATCACCGGTCGCATTGGTTGTGGTATTATTTTACAGTTATACCAAACGTTTCACCGCACTAAGCCATTTGGTTTTGGGCATTGGTTTAAGCCTTGCTCCTATTGGCGCTTATCTTGCTGTAACCGGTCAGTTTGCTTTGTTACCAATACTATTTTCTTTCACTGTTTTATTTTGGGTAAGCGGTTTCGATATCATTTATGCACTGCAGGATGAGGAGTTTGATAAAAGCAACCAACTGCATTCAATACCAGCAGCATTGGGCAAATCAAAAGCATTGATGGTTTCTAATTTGCTTCATGTACTTTCAGCAACCTGCGTTATTTGTGCTGGTGCGTATGGCCATTTTGGATTTTGGTATTGGATTGGTGTAGCCATCTTCTGCGGTTTATTAATTTATCAGCATACATTGGTAAAACCAACCGATTTAAAAAAAGTGAATTTGGCTTTCTTTACAACCAATGGTATTGCATCGGTTGTTTTCGCCATCTTTGTAATACTGGATTTATTTTTAAACTAATTAAAACACAATCTTCTCCATTTCCTCCCCTTTCGGGGGAGATAGAGGGGGCCGGGTATGGCACGAATTCTTTCTATAGACTATGGCGGTAAACGAACCGGGCTGGCAGTAACCGATCCTTTGCAGATCATTGCAACCGGTTTGGAAACTATTGATTCCAGGGAACTCATACCCTGGTTAAAAAAATATCTTTTACAGGAAGATGTTGAATTGATCATCATCGGCCTGCCTAAAAACTGGGATGAATCGGATACGCACGGCACTCCTCTTGTTGAAGCTGCCATCAAAAAGATACAAAAAGAATTTCCGGCAATGCCCCTTAAAACTGTTGATGAGCGTTATTCTTCAAAAATGGCTAAAGATGCCATGTTGGAGATGGGCATGAAAAAAAAGGACCGCAGGGATAAAAAAAATGTGGATTTAATTGCTGCAACCATCATCCTGCAGGAATATCTTCAATCCATTTAACCTAAATTTGCAGTATGATTCTACCAATTGTAGCATATGGTTCAGCGGTTTTAAGAAAGGTCTGTGATGACATAACACCTGAATACCCGGAACTGGATAAACTGGTTGCAGATATGTGGGAAACCATGTACAACAGCAATGGCGTGGGCCTGGCTGCACCGCAGATTAATGTACCCATCAGGTTGTTTGTAATAGACAGTGAACAGATCTTCGAAAACCAGGATGAGGATGAAAAGGGTGAATACCCGGACGAACCCGGTTTTAAAGGCGTATTCATTAATGCCCATATTACAAAACTTAATGGCAACGAATGGGCTTATAATGAAGGGTGCCTGAGTATCCCTAAAATAAGGGAAGATATTTTACGTAATGAAGAAGTAACCATAGAATTTGAGGACGAACATTTTCATGTACATACCAAAACATTCAACGGAATAACAGCAAGAGTAATATTACACGAATATGATCATATTGAAGGCAAGCTTTTTATTGATTTCCTGAAGCCCCTGAAACGTAAATTATTGAAACGTAAACTGGATGATATTTCTAAAGGAAAAATAAAAGTTGATTACAGGATGGTTTTCCCAAAATAATCAATAAATTCAGCTACGCCTCCCCGTAATCAAAGTCTTTATAAAACGCTCATATTAATTTAGTTATCCACATATCGGATATTTTTTTAAAATACCCATATTGAGGTATTGTATAATTCAAAAATAGGTCATAATTTAGTATATAAATTAACCAGCAATTTTCACACTTAAACATCGCTTATGAGAAAAGTACGACTATTCTTTCTTTCGGTTGGTATCTTTCTCTCTCTTGGAGCTTATTCACAAAGTGTTACTCCCGCTATTCTAAATGCAACAGGTGGAACTAATTTTTTCACTTTTTACCGTTTTGAGTGGAGTTTTGGTGAGGCCATGGCTATTACAACCATGGATGCAACCTCATCAAACCTGATAGTAACCAATGGTGTTTTGCAGCCCGGCACACACAACCCGGCTACAATCAATAACACCAACGTGTGGGACAGAGATGAGATCAGGATATTACCAAATCCAACACCAAACAAACTGGAGATAGATTTCTTCAGTAAACAGCAGGGAAAAGTAACCTTAAATCTGATAGATGAGTCAGGTAGATTTTTGGCACAACGGCAATTTGATTATTTTGGTACAGGCCGTATTGAAATATGGGACCTTAGCCGTTATCCATCCGGTGCCTATTTCCTGAATATCTCATTAAATCCTACGGGTACTTCTGCAGCTAAAAAAGGCACTTATAAAGTATTAAAAATTAAGTAGGATCTTAAAAATTGACTCATTAAACTAATAAAAAACTAAAAATAACTTACATGAAAAAGATTTTATTAACGTTTGCAGTTCTTTTTGTTGCGTTACTAAGTATGGCGCAATCGCCAAACCTGATGAATTATCAGGGTGTGGCCCGTAATGCAGCCGGAAACGTATTACCAAATCAGAGCATCGCACTCAGATTAAGTATTTTAAACGGTGGGCCAAGCGGCGCTGCTGTTTATAGTGAAACCAGGACAATGCTTACCAATGCATTTGGATTATTTAATGTGGTAGTTGGCAGCCCGGGAGCTACTAACGTAACCGGTACAATTGCAGGTATTAACTGGACTGCATTTGGAGTTGGCAGCGGAACAAAATATTTACAGGTTGAAATTGATCCCGTTGGCGGAGCAAGCTTTGTAAATGTTGGTTCAACACAATTAGTAAGCGTACCTTATTCTTTAAATGCCGGATCTGCTGCTCCAGTAGGACCTGCTGGCGGAGATTTAAGTGGTACCTATCCTAACCCAACGGTAGCAAAATTACAGGGCAGAGCAGTTTCGGCTGCTGCGCCTGCAAATAAAAATTTATTAATGTGGGATGCAGGAACTGTTTCCTGGATACCAGCTACCGCAGCTCAGGCTGGCATAGTTAGCGGAACAGGTACATTAAACTATGTTCCAAAATGGACCCCGGATGGTGTAACTCTTGGTAATTCAAAAATATTTGATGACGGCAATTTTGTTGGTATCGGTACTGCTACCCCTGGTGCAGGATTGGTAGTTAGCGGTAATGGAATATGGAACAGTGCTATTGGAATCCAAAACACTGCTTCTGGTATGGAGTGGAGAATGAATGTAAGTGGTACTACATTTGGTATAACCAAAATACCCGGTTCTACTTTTACACCACTACAGTTATTCAGTACTGGTGGTATGGACTTCTCCAGTTCAGCAGGTACTTCAATTGCCCGGTTATTGGATAATGGCAATGTTGGTATTGGCCAAACTGCCCCTACAGGCAAGCTGGAAGTTGTAAATGGCGGAACTAATTCAAGCTTAATTATTAATCAAAGCAATGCAGCAAATGCAGCTAACGCTGTATTAATTGACAACGCAAATCTTACAAGCACAGCTTTTGGCAATGGTTCGTTATTAACCAGAAGAGGTGCTACTTCAGCTAATACTTATTTATGGACCGGTGTACCTACAGCAGCAACTGGTATTTCAAGTGCTGGTATTGGTGTACAAGGTACCAGTGAAACTTATTTTGGTGTAGCTGGTTTAACATATAACGGAACTGGTGTTCAGGCAAATTCATTTGGCACAGGTATTGCCCTGGGAGCTTCTGCAGATGGTACCGCAGGCATTGCTGGTGATTTTGGTATTACAAATGCAACAAATATTTCAAATGGTGTTAGAGTAATCAACGCTAATGTTGCTGCCGGTTCTACCAGTTCAGTTAATGGCGGTGGTAATGCTATTTTTGCACGTAAAGGTGCTGGCTTAGGCAGTTCAATTAATAGCCCAATGGGTGTATATGGTACTTCTTCAGCAGCTAATGGTATAGGTGTTGGTGGTTTTACTTTAACTAACATTGGTACTTTTGGTGGTGCTTTAACAACCGGTACTGGTGTACTTGGACAAACGTTTGGCACGGGTGGTGTAGCACTATTTGGCAACGGTGCCAGCAGCCCTACTTCTTATGGTTTAGTAACTGCTGGTCTTGTACAAATACAAGGTAATGGTGCAGGTGCAAATAAAGTTTTAACAAGTGATGCCGTAGGAAATGCTACCTGGGCTACATTAGCCGGTTCTGGCGGGGTTTCGGGTACAGGTACTTTAAACTTTATTCCAAAATGGACCCCTGATGGAACAACCATTGGTAATTCTCAATTATTTGATAATGGAACTAATGTTGGTTTAGGTACAGTTTCTCCTAATGCAAGATTAGATATTAGCAATGCCAGTGGAACTGCAAGAGGAGCATTTATAACTAATAGCAGCACAACAAATGCAAGCAGTGCTTTATTAGTACAAAACAATACATTAAGCACCGCCATAGGCTTGGAGGCTTCGGGTATTACATCCTTTATAAATCCTTTTGTAGGTTTAACATACACTTTGGGAGGAGCAACCGGAACAGCTATTAAAGGATTTTCTTCTTCATCGGCCGCATTAGGAGCTGCAGGAGGAATTGGTATCCAAGGTTCAAGTGCAAGTGGTTACGGCCTGGTAGGCCTTACAGATGTTGGAACTGCCGTACTTGCCTTTGGGGTTGGAACTGGTTACGGCTTACAAACAATTGGTAAAGTTCAGATATCAGGGCAAGGTGCTGCTGCAGGCAAGGTATTAACAAGTGATGCAACAGGTAATGCAACATGGCAAGCAAGTACTTCAACACCGGATATACATATTACCAGTATTGGGGGATCAAACCAGGTTTTATCGAGCACTACGTTTACCGATATAAATACATGGACAGGTCTGGATGAAGCCGGTGGTGCTAATTACAACCCTGCTACCGGAGAATATACTATACCAGTATCTGGTTATTATGCTGTAAAGGCGCAAATAGGTTTTGTGCCTGCAAGTATTACTGTTAATGATGTTGTTGAGGTTGCTATCAGGCTTAATGGGTCTCTTGGTACTTCTCTTTTTACTCAGACTGTGTTAACTGCCGGGCAACCTTATAAGCCAGGTTTAGTAGTGCAAACTGAAAGAAGATATGTTGCAGGAGATAAAATTACAATTGCTACTGACCGTTTAGGGCCTGCTTCTTTAACTTTGCAAGCAAATTTTTGCTCCTTTTCCATACATCTGATACATCAATAATTATTAAGCAATATTAAAAATAATTTAAAATGAAAAAAATAATAATAACATCATTAAGCCTTTTTGTTGTGTTTTTTGCAACAGCACAAACTACCGTACTTGCCAGTCAGGGGGCTACTGCTAAAACAACCCCAACCGAAGACCCACATAACCCTTTGGTAAATGGCATTCCATACAGCCAATATAAAGCACAACAGGATGCTTTAAAAAGTAAACAGGCAATTCAGCAAAGTACTCCTGCCGTTTTGCCTGCCGTAACAGCAATCAATCCTCAAGATTTAAAAAACCTGAGGAAAGAAGAAAAGCAGCCGGTTACAGCAGCTACAACTGTTAGCTCAGCAAAATCTGTTACAGCTCAAAATACTGGAGCCACAACAACCGGCGCTTTAGTTGCTCCTCCGGTTGTAAATATAAAAGCAGATACAGAACCTGTTCAATCGGCTACAACAACAATACCCGTGCTCCAGGCAGCATCAGCTGTTATAAAAAACTAAGTAACAGTAATTACAAATAAATATCTTTAAAAAGATAGGTTTAAATTGCAGGTATGATTAAAAAGATCATACCTGCTTTTTTTTGTTTACTATGCTGTATCCAATCCCTTGCCCAGGGGAAAAAAGACAGTACCATTACCGTTGGAATTAAAACCATTACACTTAGTGAAGTAGTGGTAAACAACAAACTCAATGTTCCTGCATTTATAGCACGCATAAAAAACGACACAAGCTTTTATAAAGCTTTCCGAAACCTGCATATACTGGGTTTTAGTGCCATTAATGATATCAGGATGAATGACAGTGATGGTAAAATGAAAGCAGGCTTACACAGCACAACCAAACAATTACGCAGCAACAATTGCCGGAGTATGCAAACCCTGGAAGAACAGGTTACCGGAGATATTTATGATGAAAACAGGCAGTTTAACTATTATACGGCCAGAATGTATGCCTCCCTATTTTTTACCGCGGATACGGTTTGTGGCGAAGACAATATTGTAGCGGGCAGGGAGTTCAGCACTGCAGGGAAAACCGGCATGGAGAAAAACAAGGAACAATTGAAGATGCTTTTCTTTAACCCCGGAAAAAGGATCAACGGTTTACCTTTCATCAGTAATAAAACCGCCATTTATGATGATGAAATGGCAGATAAATACGACATGAGTATCGACATAGCTATGTACAACAATATCAACTGTTACATTTTTACCCAAAAAGTAAAACCAGGAAATAAAGACGATGTTGTTGTTGACGAAATGACAACCTGGTTTAATGACCAGACCTTTGAAGTGGTTGCCCGTAATTATTCACTCAGTTACAGTGCTGCAGTATATGATTTTAAAGTGCAGATGGAAGTGGTAATGACAAAATACGGTGAATACCTGGTCCCATCACTTATACGTTATACCGGTAACTGGAAAGCCATTTTTAAACCCAGGGAACGGGGTATATTTACTGCAACACTTTTTGATTTTAAATAAATGGTTTGCCATTTTATTAACTTTTTGATCCGTAATTTTAAACAATGAAAAATCGTTTACGCAAATTATTTACTGTTCTATTTACAATTTCATTTTTTAATGTATCAGCTCAAACCAATGGGCGTGATTTTACTGCAGTTGATGCTTATGTAGAAAGCCTTGGCCCGCTCGACAGCATGAGTATGGGCACCATCAATAATGTGGTAAGCAATAAGTTTACAGATAAGACAGACAAGGCAAGGGCTATTTACTATTGGATAGCTCACCATATTACCTATGATATAAAAGCGGCAAGAAGTTCCAATACAGCTAAAAATACACCTGCTGAAGTATTGCTAACCCGCAAAGCAGTGGGCATTGGTTTTGCCAGTTTATTCCAGGATATGTGCAGTAGTGCTGATATCCGCTGTTTAACAGTAGATGGTTTTGTAAAAAATAATACCAGCCAGATAAATGAAAAAGGGGTTGAAATTAATCATAGCTGGGCTGTGGTTCAACTGGGACAAAGCCCCGAAACCTGGTACTACGTTGATCCTGCCTGGGGAAGTGGTTTTGCTGATGCCGAAATGAAAGAGTTTACAAGATCATATACCGACGCTTATTTTTTTACAGATAAAATGGCTTTTAACCTTAACCATTATCCCGATAATGAAGCCTGGAAACTTGGTAGTGCACCAAAAAATAAAACTGATTTTTTTGAGTTACCACTTATAAAAGTTGCGGCAATTGAATTGGGGGTCAAAAAGTTTACGCCAAAAGAAGGCAACCTGAAAGCAAAGGCAGGTAAAGCAGTGAGCTTTAGTTATACTTTACAAAATATAGCAGAGATCACAAAGGTTGAGCTGGGCATTGGAGAAAGAAAAAAATATAAGATGCAGCAAATAGAATTTTCATATAGCGGAGGCGTATTGAGTTTTGCCCACAAATTTGTTGATGAAAATTCATATCCTGTTACCATATTTGTGAACGGTAAAGAATTAGCTTCTTATTTTGTTGATGTTAATTGATAAAAAAAAACTCCAATTTTCATTGGAGTTTTAAGATCATATAATTAAGCCCTTTGTTTTACAGGGGCTTTTTTCTTTGTCTTTTTTAAAGCAGTGTTAATATCCTTACTTAGGTTTTCGTAAGTAGGTTTGCCACTTACCATTTCGCCGTTAACGAAAAAAGCAGGAACATCACGTACACCCTTTTCAATACCTTCATTTAAATCATTACGTACCTGCCAGCCATAGGTAGAATTAATCAGTTCTTCCAGGAAATGTTTATTGCTGATA
>JBBRQF010000025.1:0-56901 GCA_038226715.1 Chitinophagales bacterium | reverse complement strand
TTAATCTTTTCCACATCGGGGAAATATTTTTATGCGGCACGTCGTTTGTGACTCAAAAGAAAATATTTTTACCCGATGAAATTTATCCGGATTTTTCAAATCAGCATGTTAACATTGGCTGTTGCGCTGCTTTCTTTTGTGTCGGTAAACAAAAAGAGAGCTGCTGTAATAAAATCCACCAAAAGGGTTCACCGGGTTGCAAAAGACAGTACCGCTAATCCCTATTATATTATTATAGATAAAAGCGAATACGAATTGTATGTGTATGATGATGAGGGATGGTATGCAACTTATCCTATCGTATTTGGAAGCAAGGACCTTGGTGATAAAATGACAGAAGGTGACAAGCGTACACCCGATGGTACATTCAAAATAATCCTGAAAAAGATTCACCGCCAATGGGGTCCCGAACTGCTGCTGGATTACCCGAATAATACCAGCGTACAAAAATTTAATGATAGAAAAGCGAAAGGCCTGATAGCCAAGAATGCTAAGATTGGTAACGGCATCGCTATACATGCAACCCGGCCTTCGGAAGAATGGACAGTAGATAATTTTTATAACTGGACCGATGGCTGCGTTTCTGTAAAATATACCGAGATGAAAGACCTGTACAGCTATATACCGGTTGGTACTGTGGTTACCATCCGCCAATAAATACCAAACTATTTTATTTTTATCATAATGGCATGCCCGTTCAGGTTATGAATGATCTGCCTGTCTGAACGATTGCGGTATTCGTTCACCAGTTTTGTTACGCCCGTGCAGCTGTGAAATCCGTAATCATCAAAAACAACCATGCCACCTGGTATTAACCTATTCCATACCCATTCCAGTATATCTTTTGCCGAGTCGTAAACATCCACATCAATATGACAAAGGCCAAAAATTTCGGTGAGCGGAATTTTATTTTCAGTATCCTCCGGAAATATTCCTTTTAAAATAGCATAATGCGGGTACTGGCTTTTATTTTTCAAAAGATCTTCAACGATCTGCTGGCTGGTATCATTGTGTTCACCACCGGTATAAAAACTATCGTTTGCACCAGCTTTTGCAACACCGGTAAAAGTATCGGCCAGGTATAAGGTTGCCGTGCTGTTTAAATTGGATAATTGCTGTGCCATAATACCCGCAGTGCCGCCACGCCAAACCCCTACTTCCAGGATAGCTGCAGCAATATTTAATGAATGAGCCTGTTGCACCAGTTGCCAAAGTTCATAACAGCGGTAAATATCAACGAGTGTATTGCTTTTGATCTGGTTGTAGATATTCATGAATGCCTTATCGCCCAGCCAGGGTGCATAATTTGCGGATGGGAATGACATGCCGTAATGAAACCCGTCAATACTGAAATCTGCCCTGCCTTTATAAGTCGGGCTTTTACCAATATAGATACCGGTATTATCAAATAATGTTTTTATAATTTTTTTGAAGCTCATAAAGCGTTTGATTAATACGTAAAATTAATGCAGACAGAATTAACTGCTGCTAATATTATTTATGAATAAAAGGCTGCCATCTCCGTAACTGAGAAAACGGAAATCATGTTGCATGGCATATGCATATATTTTTCGCCAGTCGTCGCCAATAGCAGCAGCTACCAGTAAAAGCAGGGTTGATTGCGGCTGATGAAAATTGGTAATGATGGCATTTGCTATTTTAAAATGATAGCCCGGTGTGATCAGTATTTGAGATTGAGTAAATAAATTGTTTAGTTTATTATCCTGCATCCATTTTAATAAAGATGATAATGCTGCTGTTGCCGAAATGCTGCAACCTGCCAAAGGCGTTTCATATACTTCCCATTGATCAATATACAATTGTTTAATTGATGGCTGTAGTTTTGCCTTAACACCTATCCAGTAAAGGCTTTCCAGGGTTCTTAAAGAAGTAGTTCCTACGGCAATAATGGTTTTATTAAGTTGTGTAATTAAATTTTCGATAAATTCAATAGTAACATCAATCCACTCGGCATGCATTTCATGCTGCTCCATGCTGGCTGCTTTTACCGGTTTAAAAGTACCTGCACCTACATGGAGGGTAACAAAATCAGTTTCAATATTTTTTTCTTTTAGCTTGCTGAAAATGGCGCTGGTAAAATGTAGACCGGCAGTTGGCGCTGCTACCGAGCCTTCGTCTTTGGCATAAATGGTTTGGTAACGTGCTGTATCGTCCGTTTCTGTATTTCTTTTTATATAAGGCGGTAAAGGAATATCGCCGCATAGCTCCAATACTTCGGCAAAACTCAGCCCTGCAGGTGTCCATGAAAACTCTATAACATAAGCATCAGTAAGTTTCTCTGTTACTATTACACTTAAAGACAAATTATCAATCCCTAATTTCCAATTCCCGGTCAGTTTGTCTTCCTTCCATTTACTCATTCCACCAACCATACATTTCCACCTGACCGATCCTGTTTTATTCATTACGGTGCTGTATTCATTGACAGGTTCGTAAGGTTCAAGACAAAAAATTTCGATGATGCCACCACTGCTTTTTTGAAAACGGATACGGGCTTTTATTACTTTGCTGTTATTGAAAATGAGCAGGCTCTCCGTAGGCAAATGTTCAGCTATGTTTTTATAAGTATCCTGCTGAATATTACCATTTTTGTAAATCAGCAGTTTGGATGCATCCCTTTCTGCCAAAGGATGCAGGGCAATCCTTTCCGCAGGAAGCTCATAACTGTAATCAAGTATGGATATATTTTTTGGATCGGTCATTTTAAAAATGCAGCTACTTCCATGTCCCATTTTGTTGTTTCTTTTTTACAAAGGCTTTCGTGCCCGGCAGTTTCATAGATCACAAATTTTTTGTTGCTGTTGGGAATATTGTTGAAAAGAATATCTTCTTCTGCTTTACTAACCCTTGGATCATTTTTGCCCCATTGTAGTAAGACCGGGCATTTTATATTTTTTACATACTCCTGTGGCTTCATACCAAAAGCCCAAAATCCATGCTCGGTACCACCCCAGAATGTAAGCAGGGTTGCAATGGGTTGGGCTGGTAATCCCATCATTTTTATGCGGCCTTTCACTGCATCCTCAATGGTTCCAAATGGCATTTCTAAAATTATTTTTTTCGGTTCAAGCGGGTAATCTTTTACGGCTTTGGTAATGGTGGAGGCACCCATGGATATTCCCCAGAGTATGATATTTTTTTCGGCTCCGGCGCTGATATAATCATAAGCCAGTTTAACATCTTCAGCTTCGTCGTAACCAATGGTGCAGGTATTTCCTTCGCTGTTGCCATGCGCCCTGAAATCGACCAGCATGGTATTATAGCCCATTTTTTTAAATGATTCAGCTTCTTTGATAACACCCGATTTGTTGCCGCCATGGCCGTGAAAAAGTATCACGGTTCCTGCTGCATCGCCTACAGGTATATACCAGGCTTCAAGTTTCAGACTGTCTTTGGTCTTTAAATAAACGGTTTTAAAAGTAGAATCTGTGGTAATATCATTTTGCTTCTTTCCGGCATTAATGCCAAAAAAAATTTCTTTGGCTTTATCCCAGCTTGACTTGTCGGCGGGCTTTTTTATGCTGATCTCACCGGTATTATAAAAATGAGTAAACTTATACGCATGAAAAGCCACGATTATATTTAATAATATAAAGAGGGCAATTATGCTTCGGATCAGGAACTTGAACATGCTTTTCATATAACCGGATAATTTTTGCCAAATGTAAAATTAAAAATATTGCGAATAGTAAATTATTCGTTCGTATTATTTGTACTTTTAAGCCTCATTTTTATAAAATATTATTTATGCGATTTATTAAATCACTGTTTTTTGTAAGCTTCATGCTTTTAACTGCATCGGTTTTTGCCCAAACTGGCAAATACGAGTGGAAAGAAGCTACTTCAGGAGGTTATACCTATAAATATGTAACCAACGACCCGGCCAAGGCCAGGTTTTACACATTAAAGAACGGGCTGACCGTTATTTTAAGTCCTACCAATAAAGACCCACGTATACAATGTTATGTGGCAACCAAGGCGGGTAGCAAAACCGATCCGGCAACACATACCGGGCTGGCACATTATTTAGAACACATGTTATTTAAAGGCACTGATAAATTTGGTTCATTGGATTGGGCAAAAGAAAAACCCGAGCTGGATAAAATTGATGCCTTGTATGAATTGTATAATAAAACAACTGATGTTGAACAAAGAAAAGCAATCTATCACCGCATTGATTCTGTTTCGGGCGTAGCCTCAAAATATGCCATTGCTAATGAGTATGATAAAATGATGAGCTCGATGGGCGCACAGGGCACCAATGCCTTTACTTCTTTTGAGCAAACAGTATTTACCGACGATGTACCGGCCAGTGCTATTGATAAATACCTGGCTGTTCAGGGAGAGCGTTTCAGGTATCCTGTATTAAGGATTTTTCATACTGAGCTGGAAGCGGTGTACGAAGAAAAGAATCGCGGACTGGATGCTGACGGCAATAAAGTATTCGAAAAACTGTTTGCTGAATTATTTAAAAATCATAACTACGGTTTACAAACAACCATTGGTACCATTGAACATCTAAAAAATCCTTCACTGGTTGAGATCAGAAAATACTTTAACAAATATTATGTACCCAATAATATGGGAGTTATTATGAGTGGCGATTTTGATCCGGATGTAATGATCAAAAAAGTGGATGCTACTTTTTCCTATATGCAGAATAAACCTGTTGCTAAATATACTTTTGCAGCTGAAGAACCTATTACCACGCCAATTGTTGCGGAGGTTGTTGGCCCCGATGCAGAAAGTGTAACAATCGGGTATCGCCTGCCGGGTAATAAAGCAAAAGATGTTTTGCTGGCCGATCTCGTTGGACAAATACTCACAAACGGCAAAGCCGGCTTGATGGATCTTAACCTGTTAAAAAAACAAAAACTACTAAGAGCATCCGCATCTACCGATATTTTAATTGACTATGGGGTATTGTCATTACGTGGTACACCAACGTTGGGCCAGTCCTTAGATGAAGTAAAAACATTAATGCTTGGTGAGATAGACAATCTTAAAAAAGGAAATTTTGCTGATGACCTTATCACATCTATCATCAATAACCAGAAAAAAAGCAAGATACAGGCAACAGAAACCTACGGATCAAGAGCCAGCGATCTGATGGATGCATTTACTTCGGAACTGGATTGGCAGCAGCAGGTTGCGTATACTGACCAGCTTTCTAAATTAACTAAAAATGATATCGTTGCTTTTGCCAATAAATATTTTGGAGAAAATTATGTGGTTATTTTAAAACGTAAAGGCGAAGATAAAAGTATTATTAAAGTAGATAAGCCACCCATCACACCGGTAGAAACAAACCGCGATGCCCAATCTGATTTTGTAAAGAAGGTAAATAATATGCCTGCAACCGCAGTAAGCCCGGTTTGGCTTGATTATAACAAAGACCTGCAAAAAGCAAAAGTTGGTCCGGCTGAAGTGTTGTACGTACAAAATAAAGACAACAGCCTTTTCCGTTTGCGCTATCGTTACGAAATGGGTACCTGGAATAATAAAAAACTAAGCCTTGCTGCACAGTATCTTCAGTTCCTGAGTACGGATAAAATGACCGCAGAAGATATTACTAAAGCGTTTTATAAAATAGCCTGCAGTTTTAATGTGAGTGCCTCAACAGAATTTACCACAGTTACCATTGAAGGCCTGCAGGAAAATTTTGGCAAGGCTATACAGTTGTTTGAAGACGTAGTAAAGAATTGTAAAGCGGATGAAGGGGCATTAAAATCGCTGAAATCCAGGCTTATTAAAGCAAGAACAGATGCCAAAGCAAACAAGGCAGCTATCATGAGCGGATTGGTTAGCTATGGCCGTTTTGGTGAAAAAAATCCTTTTAATTATACCATGAGTGATGCAGAATTGAACGGTACAACAGCAGCCAAACTGGTAAATATTTTGCATGACCTGAACAGCACTGAACATAAGATCCTGTATTATGGCCCTCAGCCTTTAATACAACTTACCGCTAGTTTAAAAACAATGCATAATATACCTGCTACTTTTAAACCGGCTCCCGAAAAAGTTAATTTTATTCCGGTTGAGCAAACGAAGAACCAGGTTTTATTTGCCGATTATAATATGGTGCAATCAGAAATACGTTGGGTAAGAAATACGGCTCCCTACAGTGCAGATAAAGAACCTGTGATCGATATTTTCAATAATTATTTTGGCGGAGGTATGGGAGCGTTGGTTTTTCAAACCATCAGGGAAAGTAAAGCACTGGCTTATTCAACCTTTGCTTTTTATGCAAAGCCTGATAAAAAAGAGGATCCCTTTTATACCCTGGCATATGTTGGTTGCCAGGCAGATAAATTCAACGAATCAATTGTTGCGATGAATGAATTGCTGAATGATCTGCCGAATGTGGCAGAGAATATTAAGTTTGCCCGTGAAGGCATTAAAAAAGATATTGAAACAGAACGTATCACACAGGATGGTATCATTTTCAATTATCTTACTGCACAACGTAAGGGATTGACCAGTGATATCCGCAGAACAACTTATACGGCAGTAGATAAGATCGGCTATAATGAGTTGAAGAAATTCCACAGCGACTATATCGCCAACAAGCCTTATACCTATTGTGTTGTAGCTTCTGAAAAGAAACTAAGCATGGATGACATGAAGAAATATGGCGAAGTAAAAAAACTGAGTCTCGAACAGATATTTGGATATTAATTTCTTCTAAAAATTTTATAGTAAGAGTCCCTTTTTTCGGGACTCTTTTTTATTTATAAAAATTCTGTTTATGTAAATCAGCACAAAATAGCATCCTGTTGAAATAGGTTTCAAAATAAATTTACGCTTATGAGAAAGTTAATTCTGTCAGCAGTTGCTATGTTAACCCTTACTGTATCTGCTCAAAGTAATACAGCATCCAACATTATTGAAGGAGGTAAAACACTTGTTGAACTGGTACGTGTTTTTAAAATGCCAAGATACATTATGGCCCAACAGCCGGTGGTTGAGAAAAAGGATAGTTGCGCTTTAAAAAACGTAAGTGATATCACGATTAAAAATTCGTTGACTAGCGCATTAGTGGTAAGCCTGTACCGGCGGAATGGTAATGTGTATGAAGCCGGCGTATTATCATTAAAGATCCTGCCTAAAAACCAGGAAACTATATACGAGGTGAAAGCCGGTATCTATAAAATTAAATATGAAATTGAAGAAGATGAAGAGAAAAGAACGATCAGGGAAGGCGAAATAAAATTAAATGCATGCGAAAATATTTTTAAGGAAATAAAAAATTACTGATGTTGTCAGAGCTTCCCATTTTTAATTTCATCAACAACTGCCGGATCAAGTAATGTTGTGGTATCACCCAGGTTTTGCATTTCACCTTCGGCGATCTTTCTTAATATCCGTCGCATAATTTTTCCGCTCCTGGTTTTAGGCAGGCCTTTTACAAACTGAATTTTATCTGGCTTGGCAATGGCACCAATTACCCGGGTAACTGTTTGAAGTATATCTTTTTTTGTTTGTTCTTCATCGCCATGCATATGGCTGCAGATGACATACGCATAAATGCCCTGGCCCTTTACATCATGCGGATAACCAACTACCGCACTTTCAATAACGCTGGCATGCATGTTAATGGCATTCTCCACTTCGGCTGTACCAATGCGGTGGCCGCTAACATTCAACACATCATCAACCCTGCCGGTGATTCGGTAAAAACCATTCTCATCTTTAATAGCACCATCGCCGGTAAAATATAAATTTTCGTAAGTGGCAAAATAATTGGTGCGGCATCTTTCATGATCGCCCCAGGTGGTTCTTAAAATGGCAGGCCATGGCGCTTTGATGCAAAGATTTCCTTTCATTAATCCATGCTCATCTTTTTCTGTCACTTCCTTTCCACGGTCATCAACCAATACAGGTTGCATACCCGGCATGGGTAATGTAGCCCAGCTTGGTTTTGCCGGCGTAATGCCTGCCAGATTTGAAATTAATATACCACCTGTTTCTGTTTGCCACCAGGTATCCACGATCGGGCATTTCTTTTTACCAATATGTTCATCATACCAATACCAAGCTTCTTCATTAATGGGCTCACCAACGGTGCCCAATACTTTTAATGAAGAAAGGTCTTTACCTTTTAAAGGATCCAGGCCATAACTCATTAAACTACGGATAGCAGTTGGTGCAGTATACAATGTGTTTACTTTGTATTTATCTACAATGTCCCAAAATCTTCCGGCATCCGGCCAGGTAGGAATACCTTCAAACATTAAACTGGTTGCGCCTGCGCTTAAGGGGCCGTACACGATATAACTGTGACCGGTTATCCAGCCAATATCTGCCGTGCAAAAAAATACATCGCCGGGCTGGTATTGAAAAACATTTACAAAAGTATAGTTGGTCCAAACCATATAACCGGCACTGCTGTGTACTACACCTTTTGGTTTACCGGTGCTGCCCGAAGTGTATAAAATGAAAAGCGGATCTTCTGCATCCATTTCTTCGGCAGGAAAACTAACCACGCCATCTTTTTCAATCTGCGATTCAGCAAACTCCATCTCATCTTCCCACCACACATCGCGGTCCTTGATCATGCTTACAGGCGTTCTTGTCCTTGTATAAACGATCACACGCTTTACTGTTTTGTTGCCAACAAGTGCGTCATCAATAGTGTTTTTTAAAGAAATATCTTTTCCGCCACGGTAAGCGCCATCGCAGGTTACAATAAATTCAACCTGAGCATCTTCCAGTCTGTCGGCAATACTTCGTGCGCTAAAGCCACCGAAGATCACAGAATGAATGGCACCAATTCTTGCACAACCCAAAACGGCATAAGCCAGTTCAGGTATCATGCCCATATAAATGCAAACACGGTCGCCTTTTTTAACACCGTTATTTTTTAACACCTGTGCAAACTGGCAAACACGTTTATGCAGCCGGGCATAAGTTACGGTACGGGTTCTTTCTTCGGGGTTATTGGGTTCCCAGATGATGGCGGGTTTATCGGCCATGGTTGCCAGGTGCCTGTCTATACAATTTTCGGTGATGTTGAGTTTTGCATTTTTAAACCATTCCACTTTTGGTTCGGTAAAGTTCCAGTCCAAGACCTTATCCCATTTTTTTCGCCACAGAAAATTTTCGGCAATATTGCCGAAAAATGTTTCCGGATCTTCTATACTTTTTTTGTAATCTTCGTGGTATTGAGCTAATGATGTTATTTGATAAGGATATGACATGCTTGTGCTTTTCTTTCGCCTCAATTTAATATATTTATAACTACTTCTTTTCAAAAAATCGGAATAAAAAATAATTATGGCTGCTGCAACTGAAAAAGGAATTGGTAAAATAATCTTTTCATCTTCATTGGGTACACTGATAGAATGGTATGATTTTTACATTTTTGGTATGCTTGCCAAAACCATTTCTGTTCAGTTCTTCCCCGAAGGAAACAGCACAGCAGCTTTATTAAGCACGCTGGCTATTTTTGCTGCAGGTTTTTTAGTGCGCCCTTTTGGTGCATTGGTGTTTGGAAGGCTGGGGGATATGATCGGCAGAAAATATACTTTCCTGTTAACGCTGGTTTTAATGGGCGGTTCTACTTTTTTAATTGGTCTTGTGCCCGGTTATAAATCCATTGGTATAGCTGCGCCTTTATTGGTGTTGTTATTGCGTTTAATTCAGGGACTCGCATTAGGTGGTGAGTATGGTGGTGCCGCAACTTATGTGACCGAACATTCGCCTGCCAACCGCCGAGGATATTTTACAGCCTGGATACAAACCACGGCCACACTGGGTTTATTTGTTGCGCTGGGTATTATTCTGCTGGTAAAAACAAATATGAGCGATGCCGCTTTTACGGCTGAGTGGGGCGGCTGGCGCTATCCGTTCTGGATATCTATTTTGCTGGTTGGCGTTTCTATTTACATAAGGTTAAAGATGAGTGAATCACCTTTGTATGCGGCATTAAAAAAAGAAGGCAAAACATCAACCAATCCTTTAAAAGAAAGTTTTGGGCATAAAGCAAATTTTAAAATGGTGCTGCTGGCTTTGTTTGGTGCGGTAATGGGCCAGGGTGTTATCTGGTACACCGGACAGTTTTATGCACAAAGTTTTTTGGAAAATGCAGTGAAGATTGAGTTCATGCAAAACCGGGAAATAATATTATGGGCAATAGGTATGGCCACGCCCTTCTTTTTATTCTTTGGATGGCTGAGTGATAAGGTTGGCAGGAAATGGATCATGCTTACGGGCATGTTGCTGGGGGTAATTTTTTACAGGCCGATATTTGGAGAGTTTTTGAAAGAAGCAAATGTGAAAGAATGGGTGAAAGACAAAAAAAATATTTTAGCAAAATCTTCTACCATTGTTACTCAACTTGATAGCGTATATTATTTAATGGCCTTCAAAGAAAAATCTAATAAAAGTGAATATCACTTGATAAAACACAAACAGCATCTTTGGAGTTATAAAGGAATACAATTTAATGAAAAAAGTAGTGATACATTAATACTTGGAGAAGGTGGAACAGGAGCCGCTATTTATCCGCCACCAAGTGCATTTGATTTTGAGGATGGGGGTGAACATTATGACGGCATGGTCAAAAGATTATCCGATAAAAAGCCTGTTTTTTCTAATGTTGTTCTTGATAATTCAACAAAATGGAAATTCATCTTCCTTGTTTGGGTGATGATCATCTTTGTAACCATGGCCTATGGCCCCATTGCGGCTTTTTTGGTAGAGCTGTTCCCAACAAAGATCCGCTATACTTCCATGAGCCTGCCTTATCATATTGGCAATGGCGTGTTTGGCGGATTGGTTCCTTTTATTGCAACACTGCTGGCAACCACATTTACGAGTGATCCATTAGTAGGGCTTTGGTATCCCATTGGCGTGGCGGCATTGTGTTTTATCATTGGTGCTTTATACCTGACCAATAAAAAAGATAAAGAAGTAAACGATTAAACCTGCCTGCCGGTAGGCAGGATATTTATATGAATACAGTTAAAAAAATAATGGGCCTTGCCTGGATGATACTTGCACCGGTAGTTATTTATTTTTTGGTTAGCAGTGCGGTGCACAATATAAGTATCGGCGGCAAGAAAGATATTAACCAACCCCTTCCGTGGATCATTATCATTACCATTTTTACACCCATCGCCATCGGCCTTATAATATTTGGCTATTATGCTTTTAAAGGAGAGTATGATAAGTTGCCGCAAAGTTCGGAGGAGATTTAAATAGTTATTATTTTATTCATCCCGCTTATTTACCATTCCTCATCTAAATAAATTTTGATTTGGTTTTTAGTTGTGCACAATCTAATTTCGCACAACTAAAATAAAATATGGACAGACTTCATTTAAATAACCAGCTTTGTTTTCCGCTTTATGCACTGAGCCGGCAAATGACTGCGCTGTACAGGCCATACCTGGAAGAATTAGATCTTACTTACCCGCAATACCTGGTGATGCTCCTGCTTTGGGAACATGAAAAACTTTCTGTAAAGCAGATCGGTTGCGAACTCTGGCTTGATAGTGGCACACTTACACCGCTGCTGAAGCGTATGGAAGAAACGGGCCTGATAACAAGGCTTCGCTGTACGCATGATGAACGGATGTTGCACGTGCAACCAACCAAAGAAGGAAAACTGTTACAACAAAAAGCTGTTGGTATCCCTGATAACATCTTCACTGAACTTTCAATCAGCACCACCCAACTAAAATCCCTGAAAAAAGAATTGTCTGCTATTTTGAATAAGCTGGATAAAAAATATTGATAGAATTAATTAAGGACCGAAATTAAAATAAAATGAAAAAAAGAAAGATCGGCAATAGCATGCTGGAAGTATTTCCCATTGGACTGGGTGCCATGGGCATGTCGGAGTTTTATGGCAAAACCGATGAAGATGCTTCCATTAAAACGCTGCATGCTGCCCTGGATAATGGCGTGGACTTTATTGATACCGCAGATATTTACGGTATTGGTGGCCACAATGAAAAATTATTGAATAAAACTTTTCACGATCGTTGGGATAAACTGGTGCTGGCCACAAAATTTGGTATTGTACGTGATCAGCAAACGGGCGAAAGGCTTGGACTGAGTGGTAAACCTGAATACGTAAAACAATGTTGCGAAAATAGTTTGAAGCGGCTTGGACGTGATACGATCGATCTGTATTACCTGCACCGCGTTGATCCGGATACCCCTATTGAAGAAACGGTTGGAGCGATGGCAGATCTGGTAACAGCAGGAAAGGTACGATACATTGGCCTTTCGGAGGTTTCGGGCGAAACACTTCGCAAAGCAAATGCCATCCACCCCATTACCGCGGTACAAAGTGAATACTCGATGTGGAGCCTGGATGTTGAAGATACAACACTGGCTGCCTGCAGAGAACTGGGTGTTGGCCTGGTAGCATATAGTCCGCTGGGGCGTGGTTTCCTGACAGGGAAATTCAAGAATTTTGATGATTTTGAAGCGGATGATTTCAGGAGAATGTTACCACGTTTCCAGGGAAATAATTTTGCTAAAAACCTGGAATTGGTGGATGCGGTTAAAGAAATAGCGGATAATAAAAATTGTACACTTTCACAGGTTGCATTGGCCTGGCTGCTTCATAAAGGCGAAGATATTATTCCAATTCCAGGTACAACACGAATTGAAAACCTGCTGGAAAATATTAAGGCAGCAGACATACAACTAAGTGGTGAAGACCTGAGTAATATTGATAGTATTATGAAAGTGATCTCGGGTACCAGGTATCCTGAAGCCGGCATGAGAATGGTAAATAAATAATTTCAACAGTAAATGAATAAAGCATATTTCATGAATGAATACAAAAAGAAAAAGCAGTTGAAATTATTTTTTACAGTGACGGTTCTATTATCTCCGTTTTTTCTTAACGCACAGGCTCCTGCAACAGATAGTTTATTGCAAGAAGTAACATTGCCCAATGCTATCGCTTATGCCATTAAAAGACAACCAGGCATTGAGCAATCATTGCTTGATGAAAAAATAACTGCTGCAAGAATAAGAAACAAACTGGCCGATTGGTATCCGCAGGTAAATTTTAACTACAACCTGCAACATAATTTTATAACTCAAACAACTGTGATTGGTGGTAATGCTGTACAAATTGGTGCCAATAATACTTCTGCCGGGCAGTTTACGGCAACACAATATATTTTTAACCGTGATGCCTTGCTGGCAAAACGTACAAAGGGAGATGTGTTGTTACAGGCCAAACAGGCTACCAGCAGCGATAAGATTGATCTTGCAGTAAGTATATCAAAATCATTTTATGATATCCTGTCAACCATGCAGCAGATAAAAGTTGCAGCATCGAATATTACAAGAATTGAAAGGAGTTTGAAAGATGCCTACAACCAATACAAGGCTGGTGTGGTTGATAAGATAGATTATAAAAGAGCTACCATCACACTAAACAATACAAAGGCATCTAAAAAAAGTAATGAAGACCTGTTGGTTGCAAAATTGGCCGGACTTAAATCTTTGATGAATTATCCTGAAAAAGCAGATCTGAATATTGTGTATGACAGCCTGCAGATGGAAAGAGAAATTCAACTTGATACAACACAGTTACCTGATTACAAAGCAAGGATAGAATATAAACAACTGGAAACACAAAGAAGGTTACTGGCAGCAAACGTAAAATATAATCAATGGAGTTATCTTCCGTCAGTATCTGCTAATGGGGCTTACAATCTTAATTTTCAGAATAACAATTTTGGTAAATTATACAGTAAGAACTATCCTAATTCCTATGCAGGCCTTACCCTGGCAGTTCCTATTTTCCAGGGAGGAAAAAGAAAAGCAAATATTTCAGTTGCTGAAATGGAACTGCAGAGAAATGAACTGGATATCACGTACCTGAAAACAATAGTGAATGCGGCTTATGCCCAGGCATTGGCTGTTTATAAAAGTAACCTTACAAACTATTTAACGCTCAAAGAAAATGTGGCACTGGCAAAAGAAGTGTATGATGTTATCCAGTTGCAATACCGTTCGGGTATAAAAACATACCTGGAAGTGATCACTTCTGATACTGACCTGCGAACAGCACAGATCAATTATTACAATGCGGTTTACCAGTTATTGGCCAGTAAAATTGATGTACAAAAAGCATTGGGACAGATCAATTATTAAAAAGCCAACGCTAAAAAAAATATAAATAAAAATTATGCGCTTAAAAAAATCAATTACCCTTGCAGGCTTTGCTGCTGTTTTATTAGTTGCTGCCTGCAGCGAAAAAAAAACTGCTCCTCCGCCACCGCCACCGGCAAAGGTTACGGTAGAAGAAGTAAAGTTTTTTACCGCAGCTTATAATGATGAATATCCGGCAACAGTTACGGCATTAAACCAGGTTGAACTGCGGCCACAGGTTAGCGGTTTTGTTACCGGGGTACATTTTAATGATGGCGACCGGGTAAGAAAAGGCCAACTGCTTTATTCAATAGATGACCAGTTGTATGCAGCCAATTATCAACAGGCAGTTGCCAACCTGCAGGTGCAGCAGGCCAATGTTAACCGGGCACAAAAAGATGCAGACCGTTATCATGAACTGGATAAGAATGATGCCATTGCCAAACAGGTTGTTGATAATGCCGATGCTGCTCTGGAAGTAACAAAGCGGCAGGTTGCTGCAGCCAATGCCAATATACGGGCTATGCAAACCAATGTGAAATATACAAAAGTGTTTGCACCTTTTGATGGTGTGATCGGTATATCTGCTGTAAAAACAGGAACGGCTGTTACTGCCGGACAAACCATACTCAATACGGTTTCATCAGATAAGGAACTGGCCGTTGATTTTAATATTGATCAGAAAGAGATATATCGTTTTGCAACCATGATGAATGAAAAAGAAAAGGCAAATGACTCAACGTTTACGTTGGCTTTTGGGGAAGATGTATATCCTTACCCGGGTAAAATTGCTTTGTTAGACAGGGCTGTTAATCCGCAGACAGGAACCATTAAAGCAAGGCTTATTTTTCCGAATAATAAAAATCTGTTGATTGCAGGTATGAACGGAACCGTTCGTGTTAAAAGTAATACTTCAGCACAATCCATTCTTATTCCGTACAAAGCAATTACAGAGCAACTGGGCGAATTTTTTGTGTATGTGCCTGGCGACAGCAGCAAGGTTTCGCAACGCAAAGTTGTTTTGGGTAAACAGGTAGGTAAAGACGTGATCATAAAAGAGGGCTTGAAAGAAGGAGAAAAAGTTGTTGTAGAAGGTGTACAAAATCTTAGGGAAGGTGCTGTGATAAATGCTTCCTTAACTAAGGATTCGACAAAGAAATAAATTTAAGGTTTCTAAACCCTTAAACGACAACAGTATTTACAACTAAAAGAGCTTAACAAATAATGATAGCAGATACTTTTATAAAACGGCCTGTAACAGCCATCGTTATATCCATCGTAATTGTGTTGGTGGGATTAATTGCCATGGCCAATTTGCCCATTGCACAGTATCCCGATATTACGCCGCCAACGGTTACCATCTCGGGTAATTTTACCGGAGCCGATGCGCAAACGGTTGAGCAAACCACCACCACAGCTATTGAAACGCAGGTAAATGGTGCACCGGGCATGACTTATATGTCGAGTAACAGTACATCTAGTGGACAAAGTTCTGTGAATGTGAATTTTGAAATTGGTACCGATGTAAACAATGCTGCTGTTGAAGTACAGAACAGGGTGAGTGTAGCACAGCCGGGTTTACCGGATGCGGTAAAACGTTTGGGAATTACCGTTCGTAAACGTAATCCAAGTATCATGGTTGCGCTTGCATTGTATTCTCCGAACGGAACACACGATGCAACCTTTATTGGTAACTATGCCAACATTTATGTAAAGGATGCTTTGCAACGTGTGAAAGGTGTTGGTGATATCGTATCACGTGCAGATGAATTTGGAATGCGTATCTGGCTCGACCCGGAAAAATTAGCCAATCTGGGTATGGCTACAACAGATATTTTGGCCGCACTAACAGAACAAAACCTGCAGGTTGCTGCCGGAACTATTGGTGGTAATCCGCAACCCAATGTGCAGACATTTGAATACAGTGTACTTACGAACAGCCGCATCAATACTAAAGATCAATTTGAAAATATTATTGTGCGTACGGTGCCTTCAACAGGTACCGTTGTTTATTTAAAAGACGTAGCAAGGGTAGAACTGGGAAAGTTTGATTATGGATCCAATGCATTTGTAGACGGTAAGCCCGCGGCATTCGTGTTGATATACCAGGCGCCGGGAGCCAATGCCTTATCAACTTTTGAAGGTATTAATAAAGCGTTGACAGAATTAAAAAAGACATTTCCAAAAGATATTGATTATCTCATGCCACTTGAAACGGTGACTGTTGTAAAGGTATCAATTGCAGAAGTGGTTAAAACATTAGTGATAGCATTGATACTCGTTGTGTTAGTAGTATTTCTCTTTCTACAAAACTGGAGAGCTACACTAATCCCTGTTTTAGCCATTCCGGTTTCATTGATCGGTACATTTGTCTTCTTTATACCGTTTGGTTTTACCATTAATACACTTACGCTCTTTGCATTTGTACTGGCCATTGGTATCGTGGTTGATGATGCTATTGTGGTGGTGGAAGCCGTGCAGCATTATATTGATCATGAAAAAAAATCGCCTAAGGAAGCCACCAAAAAAGCGATGAAAGATATTTCGGGTCCTGTTATTGCTATTGCTTTAATATTGGCAGCGGTATTTGTGCCGGTGGGATTTATACCGGGCATTGTCGGAAGGTTGTACCAGCAGTTTGCCATTACCATTGCGGTATCTGTTATCATCTCTGCTTTTGTGGCATTGTCATTGACACCTGCATTGTGCTCTATCATGCTTAAACCGTCAAAAGGTGAAAATGATAAGAAGAATTTTTTAGAAAAATTCTTTGCCTGGTTCAATAAAGGATTTACAAAAATAAACCGTTCTTATACACGTGTTGTTGGTAAATGGATCCGTGCAACACCTATGGTTTTAATCATGTTGGTTTGTTTGTTTGTAGGATTATTCTTTTTATTCCAAAACAAACCTTCCGGATTTATTCCATCCGAAGATGAAGGACGTTTGTACGTGACTTATGAAATGCAGGAAGGAGCTTCTACCAGCCGCAGTAAAGCCATGTTGCTGGAAATACAAAAAAGAATCAGTGCTATTCCGGGAGTAAAAACAGTTGGTGGCCTTGCCGGCCTCAACATCATCAGCTTTTCAAATAAGTCAAATGCAGGTACCATATTTGTTTTACTGCAACCCTGGGACGACAGGAAAAGCAAAGAGTTGCAGGCGAAGAATATCATGACAGAAATTCAAAAGCGAACAGGAGATATTAAGGAAGCCAGGGTATTGGCTATTGCACCTCCGGCTATCCCGGGCCTTGGCGCCACATCTGGTTTTACTTTTGAATTGCAACAAACTACCAGTACCGATGATATAAAACAATTTGAAGTAGTTTCTAAAAAATTCCTGGCCGAATTAAACCAGCGCCCGGAAATTGCAATGGCTTATACTTTCTTTACAACAAAAACGCCAAGCTACCAGGTTGATGTTGATAAAGAGAAAGCAAAAAAGCTGGGCGTGTCAGTTTCCGATGTATATAGTACGATGTCAACTTTACTTGGCAGCAGTTATGTAAATGATTTTAATTTATACGGAAGAAACTTTCGTGTGGTTGCACAGGCAGATAGTACCTATCGTTCATCAATCAGTGAACTAAGTAAATATTATGTTCGTAACAGCCAGGGAGGCATGGTGCCGTTGGGTTCGTTGATAACTACAAAAGTTGTTGAAAGCCCATCGCTAATTTCGCACTACAATATTTATAGAGCGATTGAAATTAATGGATCGCCTAAACCTGGCTTTAGCAGCGGACAGGCAATTGAGGCATTGAAGGAAGTTGCTGCTAAAACATTGCCTGCCGGTTATGGTTACGAATTTTCGGGATTAAGCCGTGAGGAAGTAAAAGCAGGCAACAGTTCGGTTATGATATTTGCGATCTCACTGGTTTTTGTATTCCTGTTTTTGGCTGCGTTATACGAAAGCTGGTCTGTACCTTTCTCCGTTTTATTTGCAGTACCTATTGGTGCGTTTGGTTCTATTCTTACACTTACTTTAATACCAAGCATCAGCAATAATATTTATGCCCAGATTGGTTTAATAACACTGATCGGACTTGCCGCAAAAAATGCCATCCTTATCGTAGAGTTTGCCAAGGAACGGGTAGACAGGGGCGTGGATATTGTAGCCGCCACCTTGCAGGCGGTTGATCTGCGTTTGCGGCCAATCATCATGACATCACTTGCATTTATTTTGGGAGTTTTGCCTTTGGCTTTTGCAAGTGGTGCTGCTGCAGAATCACGTAGAACTATTGGTTGGACTGTGTTTGGTGGTATGATTGCCGCTACAACGCTGGCCATATTTGTGGTGCCTGTTTTGTTTGTGTTGATAACGAAATTATCTTATGGAAAAAAGCTAAAACAATTAGATGAGGCAAAAAAAGACGAAGAGGCGGTTGACAAAATTATTATTGGCAGAGGCAGGACATAAAAATATGTATTGTTTTTGAGTAGTGTATCAGTTTGTGGATTTATTGTAATAAAGACTGTCAGGTTGAGCCTGCCTTTGTTGAAAGACGAGCTCGTCGAAATCGGTCCGGCATTTGTTGAAATTCGCCTTCGAAAAGCTCAGGCTGAAAACTTTTCAAAATGCGACACTACCTGTTTTTTGTAGTTGATGGGTTTATAAATTTATGTAAGCATGAATTTATAAACCCATTGCTTTATAGATGGCTTCCTGAATATTGGTACGCACATTCATCTTAAGCAATTTTATATTTTCCCCACCATCAGGATTTACCCGGTTGCTTAAAAAGATAAATACAAGATTATAAGTTGGATCAACCCACACACAGGTACCTGTATAACCAGTATGACCAAAGGTTTGCGGTGAGGCAGTAAGACAGGGGTAAGGATCGGAACGCCTGTTATTATCTTTCTCGGGTTTATCAAAACCATAACCACGCCGGCTGATATTGCTATGGTAAGCGGTAAACAGGTCAATGGTTTCTTTTTGTAAATATCTTTTGCCATTCATGGTTCCGCCATTCAGCAACATCTGCATAATAATGGCCAGGTCGTAAGCATTACTGAACAAACCTGCATGTCCGGCAACCTCTCCAAACATGGCTGAACCGGGATCATGCACATCGCCACGCAACAATTGTAAACGAAATTGTTTTTCATCTTCAGTAGGTATAATTCTCTTTAAAGGAAATCTTTCCAATGGCCTGAAGCCCGCTGTGGTTAAACCCATGGGCTGGTAAAATTCCTTCTCAACATATTCATTCAATGGCAGGCCACTGATGGCTTCTACCACTTTACCCAAAAAAATAAAATCATTATCGCTATATACATATTTGTTGGCACTGCCCAATGGGCTTTCTAAAATACGCTTGTATAATGTATCACGCCAATCAGTACGCATATACATGTCTTTGGCAACACGAATGCTGAATGAATCATTCTTAATCTTTGCATAATATTTTGGAGACGGGCTTCCGTCTGCCGCCAGGGTTTCTTTATAAAATGGAATGTAGGCAACAAGGCCCGCCTGGTGTAATAAAATATTTTCGATGCCTAAATGTTCTTTGTTACTTCCTTTAACCCAGGGCAGGTAATCACCAAGCTTTTTTTTTAAGTCGAGTTTACCTTCATCATACAGGCGCATTACCGAAATAGTAGTGGCGCAAATTTTTGTAACAGAAGCCATATCAAATATAGATTCTGTATTTACCGCTTCTGTTTTATCATAAGTATAATTACCATAAGCTTTATGGTAAACAATTTTGCCATCTTTAGCAATCAGCACAACTGCACCCGGCGTAGCACCTTTGGCAATAGCATCGTTGGCAATGCCATCTATAACAGAAAGCTTTGCTGCATCCAATAAGCCTTTTTCTGCAGGATACTCAGCTTTGAATGTGATGCCTGTACCATATTTAAACTGATCGCAAACGGTAACAGATAATTTTCCTTTGGCTGCAATTTTTCCCTGTAACAGATCTATCGCCGTATTTTGAATAATGGAATCATCTTCATAACAGGCTACCAGGTTTTTGGCATTGCACCAATTTTTAATGGCATAAGGATTTCCAAAAACAAAGGTCATGGCTTTTGTTTTTTGTTGTAATTGCGTTACCAGGTCAATGGCATTTTTACTGATACCAAAATTATTTGCCGGCGAACGGTTGTATGCATGAATACCAATGATCACTTTTTTGTATTTCGATTTTACCTGGTCAACCAGGCTGGCCATTTTTGTTGCATCCTGTTTATAATCAAAATAAAAAACATCTGCATCGTAATCGGCACGCATGCGGCTGGCAAAAGCATTATCGCTGTTTGTACCAATGCTTACATATGCAACATCGGTTTTAAGAGAATCTGTTTTTGCCGGAAACGGAAAATAAAGGGTATCAGTTTTTTTCAAAACAGTAAGGGCATTTTCTGCAATTAGTTTGCGCATGTGGCTTACATCCTTGTTCAGATCGCTGGTGATATTAGTAAGGTTAATGGGTTTTAATGCGGCAAGCCCATATTGATATTTAGCCTGCAATACCTTTCTGCAATGCATTTCAATATCAGCCCAGCTTATCTTTCCGGCAGTAATGGCTTCTTTTATTTTTGAAATAGCCAATGGCACATCGCCGGGTAAACAAAGCATATCATTGCCTGCAATGATAGATTCCACAGATGCTGTTCCATCCGGGAAGAATTTTTTTACACCCTGCATTTCAAGTGCATCGGTAAAAGTTAATCCCTGGTATCCGATTTCATTTCTTAAAAGATCGGTTACATTCTTTTTAGATAAGGATGTAGCCCTGTTGGCACTGGTATCAATGGCGGGAATATAGAGGTGTGCGATCATTACACTTCCAACACCGGCCTTAAAAATTTGCCGGAAGGGATATAGTTCCAGCGATTCAAGCTGTGACATCGTCTTATTGATCACCGGCAGATCAAGATGAGAATCTACTGAAACATCGCCATGCCCCGGAAAGTGTTTGGCACAGGCCATCACACCATTGTCCTGCATGCCCTTCATATATTGAATACCAAAAGCTGCTACTTTGTATTTATCTTCTCCAAAACTGCGGTCATTAATTACCGGGTTATCGGGATTGTTATTTACATCTACCACCGGTGCAAAATTTACCTGTATGCCGATCCGCTTACATTGCGCTGCAACAATTTTTCCATATTGGTATGCCATGAATGAATCAGGTACGGCACCCAACATCATTTGTTTTGGTAACGGAAGTACACTGTCTGTCATACGCATGCCCACACCCCACTCAGCATCAATCGTTACAAGTAAAGGCGTTTTTGCCAGGGCTTGCAATTCGTTTATGATAGTAGCCTGTTTAACCGGGCTTCCCTGGAAAAGGCAAATGCTGCCGATATTATATTGCTTTATCAATTCACTAACCAAACTGTCGTAAAATGTTATTGTCTTATTCGAATTGATGGTTGATAAACGAACAACCATTAACTGTGCGATCTGTTCATCGGGGGTTAAGGTTTTAAAAACACTATCAACCCATTTGTTTCCAGGTACAGTGATGAGCTGTTGCGCAAAAGAAAAATTAATGGCCGAAAAAGTAAGGAGGAATATTAAAAAGTGTTTTTTCATAGTTATAAAAATACTTAATAAAGTCAAATATCGTGGTTTTATGTAGTGGTAACTTCCAATAATATTTTTTAACTTTACGGTATGTCAATTGCAGAAAAATATCGGCCATATTACACTTACGGAGACTATTGCCTTTGGGAAGGGAATTGGGAATTGATTGAAGGAATGCCTTATGCTATGAGTCCTGCACGAGTTCCGGCACATCAAACCGTAAATGCAAATCTTTATGTTATTTTTAAAGAGGCCTTAAAAACGGATTGTGAAAAGTGTAAGGTTTATATCCCCATTGATTGGAAAATTGCAGAAGATACTGTTGTGCAGCCCGATGTTTTAATTGTATGTGATAAAATAATAAAAAAATATCTTGACTTTCCACCTGTTTTAATTGTGGAAGTTTTGTCTCCTTCCACAGCTTCAAAAGACAGGGGAGAAAAAATGGAACTCTACCAATCGCAAAAAGTAAAATACTATTTAATTGCTGACCCGCAGTTTAAAAAAATTGAAGTTTACGAATTGAATATTAATAATGTTTACGAACCCATTGCTGTAGACCCTGCCTTATTTACCTTTCATTTTAAAGAAAACTGTACTGCTGAAGTTAGTTTTATAAATATCTGGGAATAGCCTGAAGAAAGGCCATCGGTTGTATCTTTGCCGTTTAAAAATAATAATAAAATTTTGCCCGATATCATTCAATTATTACCGGATAACATTGCCAACCAGATCGCTGCCGGTGAAGTTATTCAAAGACCTGCCAGTGCTGTAAAAGAACTGTTGGAAAATGCTGTAGATGCAGGAGCTGATGAGATTAAACTGATCGTTAATGATGCAGGTAAGGCACTGATACAGGTTATTGATAATGGCAAAGGTATGAGTGAGACCGATGCAAGAATGGCTTTTGAACGCCACGCCACTTCCAAGATCAGAAATATAGAGGACCTGTTTAAAATTAAAACGATGGGTTTCCGGGGTGAAGCTTTGGCAAGTATTGCTGCGGTTGCACAGGTTGAATTAAAATCAAAAAGGGAAGAAGATGAGACGGGGGTTTTTATTGAGATAGAGAATAGCCAGGTTACCAGGCAGGAACCCATTGGGGTGCAAACCGGTACCAGCATTGCCATGAAAAATCTTTTTTTTAATGTGCCCGCCCGCAGAAATTTTTTAAAAAGCAATGCAGCAGAGTTAAGGCATATTGTAGATGAGTTTATCCGGGTGGCCATGTCGTTCCCGGAAATTTTCTTTTCTTTCAGCAGCAATGGCCAGGAGGTTTTTCATTTGGAAAAAGGAAGTATCAGGCAACGCATTGTGCAGATACTGGGCAATAGCTATGCAGCTAAATTAGTGCCCGTGCAGGAGCAAACTGATTATATGAATATTTATGGTTTTGTGGGTAAGCCTGAAACTGCCAAGAAAACCCGTGGCGACCAATATTTTTTTGTGAATAACCGCTTTATCAAAAGTGCATACCTGAACCATGCGGTGATGAATGCTTTTAACGAGATGATCGCCAAAGACAGTTTCCCAATGTATGCCTTGTTCATCGACCTGGACCCATCGCAACTGGATATTAATGTACATCCTACCAAACAGGAAATTAAATTTGAAGATGAAAAGATCGTGTATGCTTTTGTGCAGAGTGCCATTAAACATGCACTGGCGCAGTTCAGCATTTCGCCTACGCTGGATTTTGAACTGGATGCTTCAATACAAAGCCTGGATGCAGTAAGCAAACCATTTACCGACGATAAAAAATCATCTGCAACATCTTCATCTTTATACAACACATTTACAAAAAAAAATCAATCGCATTTTATTGAAAGTAAAAGTGAGCTGAAGCATTGGAAGGAAATCCAGAGCGGAGCCGAAGGATATGAACCCGGAGAGAAGTTGACAGTTGATCGTGGGCCGTTGACCGATAGGGAGCCTGCTGTTCAACTGCTACATACGAACAACCAGCAACGGCCAACGACAGAAAACCTCTTACAATTACACAATAGTTTTATAGTAGTTCCAACCAACCGTGGTTACTACCTGGTGCATCAGCAAAATGCACACGAACGTATTTTATACGAACGTTTTGCTTTGGCTATAGAAGGAAAACCCATTGCTGCGCAACAAAGTTTATTTCCGTACACCATTGAATTACATGCTGCCGATGCGGTATTGCTGAAAGAATTATTACCCGATATGAATCACCTGGGATACCTGCTGGAACCCTTTGGCAACAATACTTTTGTGATACAGGGTACACCTGCCGATGTAAACCAGGGTAATGAAAAAACAGCCATAGAAAAAATGCTGGAACAGTATAAACATTTCAGCAATGATCTTAAATACAGCAAGCGGGAGAAACTATTGCGTTCTCTTGCTCTGCAGCAATCCATAAAAGCAGGCAGTTCTTTAACCGAAAGAGAAATGAAGGTTTTAATTGAAGATCTGTTTAACTGCGCTGTACCCAATAGTACGGCCAATGGTAAGCCCACTTATCTTGAATTTAAAAAAGAAGAGTTGGATAAACTTTTTGGCCGGTAAGCGAATTGTTTCACTTAGGGGACGCTGAATAGCCGGGCCCCCAGCAGAAACCTGCTGCGCACTCTGCTCCTCTGTACCCTCTGCGTGAAATTAAAAAAGCCTGCAACATTGCTGTTACAGGCCTTTGCTTTAAATAACCCTATTCTTACAATTTTTGAAACCTGGCATAGCAGACATGGTTTCCGTAAACGAATCTTATTATATACTGACCGGCTACAAGGCTGTTTATATTTAAGGTAACCAGGTTGTTACCGGTAAAACCCTGCTGCACTTTATCCAGCACAAGCACATTCAGGCTGTTATAAACATAAGCATGAATAGTTTCGGCCTGTGTTAAGTAAACATTTACATTAACCGCTTCATTGGCAGGATTAGGAAAAGCCTGCAGTTCACATGCATTTGAAACATGCTCAATGCGAATATAATTGCAATACTCTTTTACACAACCACCCAGTAGCACGGCTCTAAGGCAAACTTTGAAATAACCGGTATCCTGGAATAAATATATCGGGTCATTCTGGTGTAATGTTACGGTCGATCCACCCGGTACTTTGGTAAAGGTCCAGGTTTGATCAATTACCGGTAATGAACCGTTTGCATAAAACTGCACCCTGTTCGGTACCTGTGTATTGCGTTGATAGGTGTAAGAAACATGTGCTGTATCGCAATTCACCTGTGCCTCTACCCTTATATCATGGCAGGTTGTTGATGCACAATCCGGCCCACGCCAAACTGTTAGACAGGCTGTATAAGTTCCCGCATGTGTATAGCGGTGTGTAGCTATAACATCGTGGCTTCCGGTTCCGTCACCGAAGGTCCAGGTGTATTGCAATGTTGTATTTATATAATCCGGCGTGAATTTATATTTCTGGTTATCAGTCGGGAATTTTTCAAAATGAAATTTCGAAAGTTCCAGGCATGCTGGTGGCGGATTATGAATAGTTACAGAATCGCATATCTCACGCACACAATTAGAATTTGCTCCCAGATAAACGCGCAGGCAAACCCTGTATGTACCGGGCTGAGCATATTCATGAACAGCATTCCATGATGTTATCGAAGTTCCGTCCCCAAAAGTCCATACGGCAATGGCAGATGTAGTTGGTGGTGTGCTGAGGTTGGTAAAATAAACTTTCCTTGGATTAAGAGAGTCAAGATGCCAACTGAAGTTTACATAAAAATTGCATGGGATGGTTACCAGAACAGTTGAACATTTTTCACCAACACATAATGCTGTATTGGAACTGTTATTTTTCTTAACCCTTAAACAAACGGTATAGGTTCCTGCATTAGCATAATTGTGTGTTGGATTGGCAACATTGGGATCGCCTTGTAAACCGCTTACAGAAGTACCATCGCCAAATGTCCAGCGTACCGAGTCGGTTATATTAAGCGGTGTACTTGTGTTGGTAAATTTGATCCGTAGCGGATGAAGGGAATCTGGCTGCGAAGTAAAGTTAACAACAAGGGTACATGGCTCGTGTATAACGATCGATTTACAGCTATACCTGATACAGGTGTTAGGGGAGTTATTATTTTTCTTAACAATTAAACAAACAGTAAAGGTTCCGGCATTTGCATAATTGTGTGTTGGATTAGCAACATTTGGGTCGCCTTGTAAACCGCTTAAAGAAGTACCATCACCAAATGTCCAGTGTACCGAGTCGGTTACATTAAGCGGTGTACTTGTGTTGGTGAATTTGATCTGTAAAGGATGTAGTGAATCAGCCTGTGAAGTAAAATTAACAACAAGGTTACATGGTTCCTGTACAACGATCGATTTACAGCTATACCTGATACAGGTATTGGCTGAGTTATTATTTTTCTTAACAATTAAACAAACATTGTAAGTCCCTGCATTTGCATAATCATGTGTAGGGTTGGCAACACTGGGATCGCTTTGCAAACCACTTAAAGAAATGCCATCACCAAATGTCCAGTGTACTGAATCAGTTACATTAATTGGTACGCTTGTATTGGTAAATTTGATCCTCAACGGATGAAGGGAATCAGCCTGCGAAGTAAAATTAACAATAAGGTTACATAGTTCCTGTACAACAATTGTTTTACAGATCTCCCTGATACAAGGCACAGTGCTTCCGGCATTATACCTGATCACCCTTAAGCAAACAGTATAAGTGCCTGGTGTATTATAAATGTGTAGCGGGTTTACAGCAGATGAAGAACTGCCATCGCCAAATGTCCATCTTATAGAATCTGTTGCAGCAATTGGGGTTGTTAAATTATGAAACTCAATGCTTAACGGGTTGGTTGCTGTAGCTGTCCAGTTAAAATCAACCACCAGGTTACAGGGTATAGTTACAACAATTGTTTTACAAATTTCTCTTACGCAGGATGTTGAGCCGGCCGGGGTTACTTTTTTAACCCATAAGCAAACTGTATAGGTGCCTGCTACATTATAAGTGTGTACAGGATTTACATCGGTAGAACTTGATCCGTCGCCGAAGGTCCATCTTATAGAATCATTGGTAGCCAATGGCGTACTCAAATTGTGAAATTCAATTCTTAGCGGGTTGGTTTGGGTAACCGTCCAGCTAAAATCGACCACCAGGTTGCAGGGGGCTGATACAACTACCGGTTTACAGGTATATTTTATGCAGGAAGGAGTTGTGTTATTATTTTTCTTAACAATTAAACAAACGTTATAATTTCCTGCATTAGCATAAGTATGTAATGGGTTGTTAACGGTGGGGTCACTCTCTAAACCCTTTACAGTAGTACCATCACCAAAAATCCATGTAATGGAATCGGTAGCTGCCAGCGGAGTACTTAAATTATGAAATTCAATTCTTAAAGAGTTGGTTTGGGTAACCGTCCAGCTAAAGTCAACTGCCAGGGTACAGGGCGGCGGGGCTTGTTGTATAATAATGGTATGTGTAATGGTTTGCGTACATATAACCGTATTATTTGCGCTGTATCTTACTACGGTATGCATAACAACAAAGCTGCCGTTTGTAAGATAACTATGTGTTGGTGAAACAGCCTGAGAGTTGGCCGAACCGTCTCCAAAATGCCATTCGTGATGAACCATGGGAGAATCGTTTACCGCCGGCGTAAACTTAACAGTATTGCCGTTGGTTAACTGCCAGGTAAATTCAGCATTGCAGGTAGTGACCTGGGCTGTTGCTTTAAAGGTAAAGGCGGAAATGGCAAGCAACAGCAGCGTTAAAATTTTTTTCATAATAAAGGTTTGATGGTTAAAGGATAAACAGGTATTTATAGCTTTAGTTAGATACTGTAGTTTTTGGTTCTGTTGCCTGTCGGGGTAAAAATATTAATATTTTTCCCTGATCTCAAGCAAAAATTTTTCTACAGCCTTTCTTACCGGGGTGGCCCCGGTTATATAATTATTGGCTAAGATGGAGAAAATGAGCAATTTGCCTTTTTGGGTGATCAAAAAGCCACTTAATGCACAGTTATTACTAAGGGTACCGGTTTTGGCGTAAATGAAACCACTTGCATCTTTAAAGTAATTTGATAAAGTGCCGGTGCCGCCGGTAGCTAAAATGTTTTTCAGGCGGTCCCAGCCAAATTCATTTTTAGTTTTGTTGAGGATGTACACAAAAGATAGCGGCGTAAATAAATTGTACCTGCTTAGGCCGCTGCCATCCACCCATTTTGGTTTTTGCGGCACATCTTTTAAGTCGGAATTCAAAAGTATCTCAATAATTTTTTCAGTGCTCAGGTAACTCAAGTATTCGTTGCTAACCATCAATAAAGTTTGCTCGGCAAAAAAATTATCACTGCGGTGCATCATGGGTTTAAAGAGAGAGTCGGAGGGTTGGGATCTTACTTTATGCCAACGGAGATTATTTGGGATGCCTGTGTACAAGCTATTGTCAGTAAGCGTTCCTTCTGCGATGTTTAATTGAAAATCATTTTTTAATGCTGTTGCCGTATTTTTAATAGCATTGGTATAGATAGGAATAGTTTGATTTTTGAAAATTGAATTTGCTGATCGTAGAATAAAATTGTTATTTGTCCGGTTTCGTTCAATTGTAAAACTTTTAGTTAAAGATTGTGCCTTGCTTGAATCAATCCAGTTCAAACCTGCATCAACTCTGTATTTTGCTTCCAGGAAACGGAAATCTGGCAACAGGGTTTCAAAATATTTTGGAGTTGTTTTCCAAATGGGCTCTACATAAAATTTCTCATCTTTTTTATATCCATCAAGCGATATAGTAATAGTATTTCCATAAATGGGAAAAGCATTTCTTTCAACCATGTAGTCGTCGTTGTAATCATCCCATGCCCATCCATAACCTAAAGCACTGTCTTTATAATTTCCAGATAGATAAATTGTTTTATGTTGTGATTTTAGAAATTCCAATATAGGTTGATTTTTAAAATCAGGATGCATAAATGTTGGGTCTCCTGTACCAACAACATTAATAACAGTATCACTAAAATTCTGATATGCCAATCCCACCAAACTATCTCCCAAATACCTCATCCCTGCATATAACGTAAACAGTTTGGTATTGCTTGCCGGTATAAAATATTTATCAGCATTATAATTATACCAGTAGATATTTGTTGCAGGTTCGTAAATGCTGATACCAATATGGCCCGTGCTGATGGCGGAGTCTTTTAATAAAATAGTATTGGCCTGTTTGCTTATTCGTTTGGATACGGAGCAGGAGGCCAATACAAATATCGAACAAGGAACAAGGAATAATAAATATCGAAGTTTCATTGCAGAAGCTTTTATTAGCAAATTAGCAAATTAGCATATCAGCAAATTAGCACATTATTTTAATCTCTCTCCTGCGCCCGTAACCATCTTTCCGGTATCTCATTCTGGCTGGCGGTTACATAATCTTTATAACTGCAGGGAATAAATTTTTTGTTGGGCAACTGCATCCACCAGCGGCCGGTTCTTTTGCTTTGCAGGAAAACAGATTCCACTTCGGTAAAGCTGGTATGGTATTCATTAAAATAATCCCTGTCTTCTATAGCCGCTTCCTGTTTGCTCCGGCTTTTGCCGTCAATAAAATACCAGAGCATTTGAGATATCTGCCGGGCACTCAATTCTTTAATATCCTGCTGCGGCAGGTAACCATAAATACCAAAGCTGTTTACTTTATTGCTAAGGCCGGCAAACCTGGCCAGTACACAGGCTTCTTCACCGGTAAAACCATTGGGGCTTTCGCTGCTTGCCGGCGAGTCGCTGTATTTTATAGCACTGATATCAAAGCTCAGCAAATGTGTATTCCTGATAACCGGCTCCATCTCTTCCAGATTTTCACGGGCAGCACCCACCCGGTAGCAGTCAAACCGAAGTTTGTCCATGGTTTCCAGCATGCGTGGGTGTACAAAATAACTTTGAAAACCGATATGGTTGTAATGCTTTACCAGGTTGGGTTCGCCGGTAAGCATTTCCAGCAAAAAGTTTTCACTGCGTAAAGGATTTTCACCTTTCAGGTTTATCGTTGCATCAATGCAGGTTGCTTCCACCACCTGTTGTAATTCTTTATAAGCAAAATATTGCGCCAGTGTAATATCATGCGACCCGCCAAGTATCACCACCGTTTTATTCATGCGGAACAATTCGGCCAGTACTGTTTTTACAGCGGCATAACTATCGGTTAAAGCAGCACCGGTTTTTATATTACCAATGTCGGCAATAACTACATCGGTATGCCAGTAATGTAATTGGTATAATTGTTTGCGGATAGCATAGGCTGCATTAATTGTATTATCAAACACACCACTTCCTCTTGTCTCATTTACGCCAACCAAAACAATATCGGCATTGGTAATATCAGGCATCTCATTTTCGTAAATGGCAATATGCCTGGCTAATTGTCCGTCGGTATATCCATTATCATCATTCAGTTGGTGAACAGGTATGGGTGTTAAAAAATCGTGCAGGTCGTACATCTAAAAATTTTGAGCAAACCTAAATTATTAATTCCAAACGGCAGGTGCGGAGCTGTAAAATTTGATAAATGTTATGTTTTTTCATATCGGTAAATTGTTAACTTCGCTATACCTAATTTTTAACGATGAGCAATAAGCAGGAAGTACTACAAGACGTGGTCATTAAGTTTGCAGGCGATAGTGGCGATGGGATGCAATTGACCGGAAGCCAGTTTACCAACAATACAGCCATGCTGGGCATTGACCTGGCAACCTTCCCGGATTTTCCGGCAGAAATACGTGCCCCGATAGGTACACTACCCGGCGTAAGTGGTTACCAGTTGCGGTTTTCATCCGACAGGGTTTTTACACCAGGCGATGCTTGCGATGTATTGGTGGCGATGAATGCGGCAGCGCTTAAAACAAACCTGAAAGGCCTGAAACCTGGTGGCCGCATCATTGCCAATGAAGATGGTTTTGATCCAAAAAATTTACGCCTGGCCAATTATCCCGAAGGTGTTAATCCGCTGGAAGATGATAGTCTGGGTAATTATGAAGTGATACGGATGGATGTGACCAAGATGACCAGGGAAGCACTGAAGGAAATAACGATGGGTGTAAAGGAAAAAGACCGTGCAAAAAATATGTTTGTCCTGGGCTTTTTGTACTGGATGTATAACCGGGATATGGACAGCACGATTGGTTTTATCAGGGAAAAATTTGGTAAGAAGCCGGAGATATATGAAAGTAACGTTAAGGCCCTAAAGGCAGGCTATCATTATGGCGATACTACCGAAACATTTACTACCCGCTATACAGTTGCCAAAGCAAAGATGGATCCGGGCACTTACCGTTCCATCATGGGTAACCAGGCGGCATCTTATGGTTTGATCGCTGCATCACAAAAAAGCGGACTGCCACTATTTTTAGGGAGTTACCCGATAACACCTGCCAGTGATATTTTGCATGAGTTGAGTAAGTATAAAAATTTCGGCATAAAAACTTTTCAGGCAGAGGATGAGATCGCTGCGATAACATCGGCTATTGGTGCCAGCTATGGTGGAAGCCTGGCGGTAACAACCAGCAGCGGTCCGGGCATTGCATTAAAAGGCGAGGCAATGGGTTTGGCAGTAATGCTGGAGATTCCATTGATCATCATCAATATTCAAAGAGGCGGGCCATCAACCGGGTTGCCAACAAAAACTGAGCAAAGTGATCTGATGCAGGCATATTATGGTCGTAATGGTGAATGCCCCATGCCCATCATTTCCGCATCAACACCCAGCGATTGTTTTAGTGCCGTGTATGAAGCGGTAAGAATTTCGGTACAACATATGACGCCGGTGATGTTTTTAAGCGATGGTTATATTGCCAATGGTGCAGAGCCCTGGAAATTTCCCGTTGCTGCAGATTTACCAGAAATTAAAACACAGTTTGCTTCTCAGAATTTTGCGGGCGTTATGGACGATGCCGGTAAATTTCAACCCTATAAAAGAGATGATAAATTAGTACGTCCCTGGGCTATACCCGGTACGCCGGGATTAGAACATCGGGTTGGTGGATTAGAAAAACAGGATATAACCGGTAATATCAGTTACGATCCCGAGAACCACCAGCACATGGTTAAAACCAGGCAGGCCAAGGTAGATCTGATCGCAAATTATATTCCCGATCAACATTTAGATAGTGGTGCAGAAAAAGGTAAAGTTCTGGTACTGGGTTGGGGTAGTACTTATGGTGCTATTAAAAGCGCTTGTACCGAATTACAAAAGGAAGGACATGCTGTATCACATGCACACCTGCGTTATATAAGGCCTTTCCCTAAAAATTTAGGTGATATCTTAAAAAACTTTGACACGGTGCTTGTGCCAGAAATTAATAATGGCCAACTGGTAAGGATCATCCGTGATGTTTATTTTGTAGATGCAAAGCCTTATAACAAGGTAATGGGTATCCCTATTACCAAAGGTGAACTGGTGGAAGAGATCAGGAACCTGCTTTAATAAGCATAAAGTAAATGCATAAAAAAAGCCCTTTTAAAATAATTTTAAAAGGGCTTTTAAGTATCATTAATTTATTTATCTCCTGATTTTCTCCCTGCCAAAAGTGTATCCAATTTTTAAATTAAAAGTAAAATAGGAGTCTTTATTTTTTGGATTACCACGTTGATCTCCGGCGTTAACTATATAGGTATTATCCAATTCCTTTTGACGGGCCCTTAAGCTCAATGCCAGGTCACGCTTAGCGTTTGTGAATCCGTCATAAGCCGATACATCAGCATATACTGTACTTACATCATCCAGGTAATCGGTATTTAATTTACGATAAACAAATTCGGCCCTGAGACTTAAAGTAGAACCCAAATCGTATTTAACGCCCAGGCCCATTGGAATATTCATCTGGTTTAGTTTGTAAGGCGCCTTGTTTTCATATCCCGGCAAACCCTGGCCTTCCGTTCTTAAAGGTTGTAAGTCAACCCATGTATTATTTAATTTTGCCTGCGGTTTAAAAGAGAAAAGACCAACCCCCGCAACTATATAAGGAGAAAAAAGTGGCGGTTCTTTATCTTCGTCCTGATTATAACCGTTAATAATGTATAAAGGATGAATTTCAACAGCAAGCATAAAATCAGTGATCCTGGATCTGAAACTTAAATTTCTTTCATACCGGCCATAAGTTGAAGGGGCTACTTTTTTAAGTACTTTATCATCTGCTGATACCTGTCCAAAAGTGCCTTCCAGCCTTAAGGCAAACATATATTGATACATGGCTGTTAAAGAGATACTACCTGCTAAATGGGTTTTCCCCAGATTTAAATCCTTTACAAATTTCTTACCTATGCCTTTGTTACCACCCAGGTCTGTCAGGCAGTTCATTGCGCCTATAGAAGCCCCAAGCTCAAATGTAATCGGGTTATCATAATGCGTGTTATCATAAAAATAATATTGAGCCGAAGCTTTTTCAGCAGATACGGTAAGCATTAAAATAACGCTGAAAACAATGGTAATTTTTTTCATTTATGTATATCCTTTTTAAATATAATATTGGCTGAGGTTTTAAAAGGATCGGTTACGATGCAAATAAAACGATTATTCCGCAATTACAAATCAACTTTTAAAATTTTTCTTAACAAATTTACAGATACTGTTTAAGCCACATTCGCTGCATTTCGGGTTTCGGGCAGTGCAAATGTATCTGCCGTGTAATATTAACCAATGATGGGCAATATGCACGTAAGTTTCCGGTAAATTTTTAATTAATTGTTTTTCTGCTGCTAAAGGGGTCTTTGCATTTGTGGTTAATCCAAGCCTTGCGCTAACCCTGAATACATGAGTATCGACTGCCATATTGGGCTGATTATCTATTACAGAAGTAATGACATTAGCAGTTTTCCGGCCTACACCTGGTAACTGAATTAATGCATCTACCGTCATAGGTACTTCTCCATTAAATTTTTCCAAAAGCATTTTAGCCATGCCTATCAGGTGTTTGGTCTTATTGTTTGGATAGGATATACTTTTTATCAGTGGAAACAGGTCTTCAAATGCTGCCTTACTGATAGATACCGCATCAGGAAATTTTTTGAAAATAAACGGGGTTGTAAGGTTCACTCTTTTATCGGTACATTGGGCCGACAGGATTACGGCTACCAGCAATTGAAAAGGGTCGTCATAGATAAGCTCTGTTTCTGCATCGGGGGCATGTTCTAAAAAATAATCTATAAAAAACCGGTAACGTTCCTTTGTAGTCATAAAAAAATCTCACGTTTTTGGCGTGAGATTAAAATTACATTAAAAGGCTGAGTGAATTATGCCTGCGGCGAAAGTTCAGCTACTGCTTTTTCAGCATAGTTTAAAATATTGTCAATTGTTTGCTGGCTGGGCGACATTTTAAGTGCTTCCAGCCTTTTTTGGGCCGAAGTTATCACTTCAAATTTTTCACGCAAACTCCAGTCTGATTCCAAAGCAGCCTTAATCTCGGCTGTTTGAGCTGGGGAAGTTTCATTATACAAATACTGTAACAGATCTTCCGGTGTAAAATTGTGCATTAGGTTAAAGTTGCTTGTGTTAAGAAATTAAATATCCATTATCCAATTTTATAAACGGTTGGTTAACAGGAATATTGTTTTTAAGTTAAGTTTATTTGTTTTCTGCTACAATTTTGACAATAAATAAATCCTCATTATCTTTTTTCATCATGTATTTTTCCCTGGCATATTTTTCAATGCTTTGGGCATTGTTTTTTAATAGGTACAGTTCCTGGTTAGATGCTGTTATTAATTGTTTTAGATGCGCTTCACTGTTTTGAAGTTCATTCAACTTATCCCTGCGCTCAAAATCAGATATAATATCTTTTGGATCGAAGAAAAGCATCCACAGTACAAAAAAAATGCCTGCAAGCAGGTACTTGTTTTTTAACCAGGATGGAATATGGGTTAGAAGTTTCATTTTATTGATATGGTTGCCCGTTAATGGTTATTCGTTGATCAAAATTTCCTGCCGGACAACGACCGCGAACAACGGTCAACCTTTTACTACTTACCAAATTTAATCTTTCCTTTTGGATATAGACCACTTTCTCCCAACATTTCTTCAATGCGGGTAAGCTGATTATATTTAGCCATACGGTCGGTTCTGGAGGCAGAGCCTGTTTTGATCTGGCCACAGTTTAATGCTACTGCAAGGTCGGCAATGGTAGTATCTTCAGTCTCTCCGCTTCTGTGGCTCATGATGGTATTGAAGCCATTTTGCTGAGCCATGCTTACTGCATTTATCGTTTCTGTAATGGTACCTATCTGGTTTACCTTAACCAACAGACTATTTGCGATCCCTTCATTAATGCCTCTTTCTAAACGGGTAACATTGGTTACAAAAAGATCGTCACCTACCAACTGGCATTTGCTGCCAACCGCTTCTGTTAACATTTTCCAGCCTTTCCAATCGTCTTCCGCCATGCCATCTTCTATAGAACAGATGGGATATTGCTTAACCCAGTTAGTCCAATAGTTTACCAATTGTTCGCTGGTCATTTTTTTACCATCGCTTTTATGGAAAATATATTTTTTCTCTTTTGCATTCCATAACTCGCTGTTGGCAGCGTCCATGGCAATCATGATCTGGCTGCCGGTTTTATATCCAGCACTTTGTATGGCCGTCAATACAGTTTCAATAGCTTCTTCATTACTTTGAATGTTTGGTGCAAAGCCGCCTTCATCACCTACATTGGTACTAAATCCCTTTTTCTTCAACACGGTTTTCAGGGCATGAAAAATATCTACACCCCAACGCAGGCCTTCACTAAATGAAGAAGCGCCAACCGGCATTACCATAAATTCCTGGAAGTCTATTTTATTATCGGCATGTGCACCGCCGTTTAAAATATTCATCATGGGGATGGGCAAAACTTTGGCATTGGTACCGCCAATGTAGCGGTATAGGGGAAGATTAGCTTCGAGTGCTGCTGCTTTGGCAACTGCCATACTCACTGCAAGTATAGCGTTGGCTCCCAGTTTTCCTTTGTTAGGCGTTGCATCCAATGCGATCATCATGGCATCAATGCCGGTTTGATCGGCAACATCCCATCCCAGCAAATTATCAGCAAGAATGGTATTGATATTTTTTACTGCTTTCAGAACACCTTTACCTCCGTATATTTTTTTGTTACCGTCCCTTAATTCAACAGCCTCATGAATGCCGGTACTGGCGCCACTTGGCACGGCTGCACGGCCCAAATGTTCGTTCTCAGTTAAAATATCCACTTCTACAGTAGGGTTACCACGGCTGTCTAAAATCTGGCGGGCATGGATGGAGGCGATGTAACTCATTTTAGTATTACCCTAAACTTATTTTACAAAATATTAAAGGGATTTGCTTTTAAGATGATTGAATGATTTTTAACGAAGATAAAAATTATAAGTTATAATTTTTTTTATAGTCCGTTATTTAGCAAAAAAACTGATATACCCAATGCAGGGTACAATTATTTCCTACCAATCTGGCTATTTTTACCTTAGGATTAAAATAAAAAATAAAAAATGAAAATTAAATTACTTGCATTAAGTGTTTCTCTTGTAATTCTATGCAATATTTGTTTTGCACAACTTTTCGAAAAAAATAAGGAAACCGGCGAGTATTACTCACAAACATCTGGCGAGCAATATTATTTTTTAGAAGACTGGAATGATGATTCGCACTTATTAACAAAGAAATTTGGTATACTGGATGATAATACTGATGGAGCGAATCTTGCGCAGCAATGGATAGATAAACATTATGTAATGATGAAGTACAACGAGGATGAGTTGGGTGCCGCTATTAGAATGTTTGGTATTGATAATGCAAAAAACAGTACAGTTTCTTTAGATGTTGAAATTCTGAAATCGGATAAAAGCTATAATTCTTTCTGCGGGCTAACCTTTGGGCGTGGCACAAACAGCAGTTATTATGAGAAATATGTTTTTGCAATAGGAAAAGCTGCAAATAGTGAGGAATTCCGGTATAAAATAATGCACGTATTTGAAGAGGGTGAGATAATAAAATATGATAAATTAGCTGAGGGTGAAATAAGTGAATGGCAGGGCGATGACGATAATGTAAATAACCTAACTGTAAAATGTGAAGGCAATGCCTTTAATTTTTTACTAAATAAAAAGTTACTTACTACTTTAACTATCAATAAAACTGACATTAATACTAAATATAGCGGACTGTGGCTAAGAGGTAAAAGCCTAAAAGTAGCTTTTGATAATTTAGAAATAACCGGTGTTAACAAATATCCGAATACAAAAATTGACTTACCTGCTTCAGCATGCGTCAACCCGCCGTTCTACAAATTTACCACAACTGTTAGTGAAGCAGATGTAGCATTTTTTAAAAAAGTAATAGCAGATGTAGATAATAAGTTTCAAAATATTAAAGAGAAGGAATTTAAGAGTTTGGAAAGCACAGGAAATATATCTTATGAAGCCGACTCTCAAAATGGCTATTGCATTACGTTTGACATGAATAAAAGCGAAACCCTGGATGACGCAATGAAAGCAGCAAACAACGTTTTATACAATGCAAAACAGGCATGTGGTAAAAATAGTTGTTGGGAGCTTGATGCAAAAAATTGCAGAAAAAGTATTGATTACTCTCAAGATGTATATTTAATTACAAATTCGGATGTTAAAAAAGCAAAAATGCGGATTTGGATAATTAAATCCAGTGAAAAAGAATTTGATGTTCAGTTAAGTGTTTCTGATAAATAATTACTTATGGGCATTACAATACTTTACTATTTTATTGCTTTCGTACTTTTTATTGTATGTATGATTGGGCTTAGAAAATGGTTTGTGTCACCACAACAGCAAAAAGATAAAGTTGGGCTCACTGTGCTAAGCATATTTTTAAGTGGGTTAACGGCTTTTGTTTGTATTGTAATTTTTAAACCAAATTATTTAAGTACTGAAACTGAAATGAGTGTCGGTATTGGATTTGTTTTTTTACTAATTGTTTTTACCGCATTTTTTATAAAATGGTCTAATGATAAGTACGATAAAAAGATGAATATTGGTATTGTTATTATTGGCTTAGGCTTATCCATTTTCGTTGTAGTATTCTTAATTTTAAAATTTGGAGGGGATAAAGAAAAGGAGAATATTATACAAAACGCTGCGTTAAAAACTATCGTAACCAATATTACTTTTGATAGCCACAAACCTTATTTTAAAGACATGACTTTGGCAGATGGACAATATTTGCCCATGCCGGAAACAATGAACAGCAAGCTGCAAATAGGCGATAGCATTTATAAAAATAAAGGTGATGAATTTTACACCGTAATAAATTTTAAAACAAAATTGAAAACGCAATACCTTGTTGCCGCACATACAAGGATATTAGGTAAGCCACAATAAATCAGGAGATTTTTGTTATTGAGTTAAAGCTCTGAAAACCTCCTCCAAACTATTGCCCTGGCTTTGTAAAGAAATAATGTTGAGGTTATTGTTGATAGATAACTGGAGTAATTGCTTTCTTACACTTTCCGGGTTAGTAGTTGAAAGTTGAAAGTTATTTTCTGAAAGTTGTTTAACTGCTGTAACGTCGTCAATGGTGTTGAGCATTTCAACGGTTGCACCTCCACCAAATTCAACGGCTACAAAATGTTTATCGTTGCTGCCATTTTGTAAATTGGTCAACGTATCATCCGCCACAATTTTTCCTTTGTTGATGATGATCACCCGGTCGCAGATGGCCTGTACTTCCTGCAAGATATGTGAGGAGAATAAAACTGTTTTATTTGCGCCCAGCTTTTTAATAACATCCCTGATCTCAACGATTTGGTTGGGGTCGAGACCGCTGGTGGGTTCATCTAAGATCAACACTTCGGGATCGTGTATTAAAGCAGCGGCCAAACCAACACGTTGTTTGTAACCTTTACTTAACTGCCCTATTTTTTTATTGGCTTCAACTGTTAACCCAACTGTTTTTATAACTTCTTCGATCTTTTCTTTTTTATTTTTTACCTGGTGTACGTTGGTAATAAAATCAATGTACTCTCTTACATACATGTCAAAGTACAGCGGGTTGGCTTCTGGTAAATAACCAATTTTCTTTTTTGTTTCGTTGTTGTCTTCATCAACAGTAATACCGCAAATGGTTGCAGAACCTGCACTTGCCGGTAAATAACCGGTTATGATCTTCATGGTAGTTGATTTGCCGGCACCGTTGGGTCCCAGGAAACCAACGATCTCTCCCTTAGCTATTGTAAAGGAAATATCATCAACTGCTTTTTGTGTGCCGTAAACTTTTGTTAGCTTATTTACTGTTATCGACATGGGAAATTTCTAAACTAAACAATATAATTGAGTAAAGTTAGGATAATTGATACTCTTTAGTAAGCGCATCCGAAGGCAGGCGAAGCATTTTACTGAATTTTCTTATCATGGTTAATGAAAGAGGTTGTTTATAATTCAAAACTTTGCTTATTGTGCCTTTGTCACCATATTCGTTTGCCAGGTCCGAAGGCTTATACCCAAAATCTTCCATTCTTATTTTTATAAGTTCTACAGGATCAAGTTCGGGGATATTCCAAAGCTTGTTTTCGTATTGATTAATAAGAAATGCTAGCAAAAGTTTCTCCTTATGTTCAGGAGAAATTTTTGTAACATCTTTGATTTCTTCAAATCTTTTTGCGGCCGCTTGATAGTCATTATCGGTTTCTATCAGGTACCATTGATTATTTTTCATTTTAAATAATTTCAGGATCAATTTTGTCATATTCAGTATGTGTTCCTATAAATCTGATCTGTACAATTTGATCCGCATAATCTACATGGGCTATTATTCTGTATTTATTGTGTAAAATTTCAAATCTTGCCCTATTGTTTTTTATCATCTTGGTCTTTGGGAAATCGCATAAAACGTCTTGTTTTTTTGCCCATTTCGCATTTGCTGTTACTGCTTTCCAACTTGCCAAGCTTTTTGTTGCATCTGCATGCTGCTCGCTGAAATTACGAAGCTTCTCTAAGTAAATTATTTGCATGTTTTAATTTTAATGCAATCTTTAAGAAAATTTATTCTATCATAATTATTTCTTCAATTATACGATTTGAGAACGTTTGAAAACAAAGTTAAATAAAAAGTTGGCAAATTGCCAACTTTTTTCAATATATACCACTTAAAACTTCTTGTTAAAAAAAGATAGGTGTAAAAACTAGGCGTTCATTTTAATACTTCGTTATTTTTTATCCCCGCTGTTATCTCCGGGGTTTTGATTTGGCCTTTGTTGTCCACCCCTGTTTGGCCGGTTACGGTTATTATTAGGTCCTTGTCCTGTAGACTGGCGGTTTGAATTGTTGTTTTGGCGGTTACCGCCGGTGTTCTGGCCGCCGGATCCTGTAGAAGAACGGTTTGGCTGATTACCTCCACCAGACTGCGGCTGATTGCCAGACCCGCGGTTGGATTGATTTCTATTTTGTCCCTGCTGTGGTTGTTGACCAGCACCACGATTTTGTCTTTGGCCGCCTCCCTGCTGATTCGGCCCTCTTTCCTGGTCTCTTCTTTTGCGGCTGGTTTTTTCCAGGCTCTTTAAACTGATCTGGCCAACCACATCGGCATAAGTAGGTTCAATTTCTTTGGGTTTGTTGCTAATAACTTCAACAGGTTCCAGGTCGGCAGGACGAATGCCTTGTTTATTTAATTCTTTTATTTTTTTAACCCTTTCAATGGTTAAAGGGTAGTGCTTGGTGCTGTCTGGCATAGTGTACCACATCAGGTTGCGAAAAATATCTTTCTTTACCAAAAAGGCACGGCTCTTTTCCATTTCCAGCATATCTGCATCATCCGGAAAAAACTGCAGCGCATCCATGTACGTATCCAACTCGTAATTTAAACAGCATTTTAAACGGCCGCATTGCCCGCTTAACTTAGTTTGGTTGATGCTTAAATTCTGGTAACGGGCTGCATTGGTATTTACACTTTTAAAATCGGTGAGCCAGCTACTGCAACAAAGTTCGCGGCCGCAACTGCCTATTCCGCCTACTTTTCCGGCTTCCTGGCGGGCACCTATCTGGCGCATTTCAACCTTTACTTTAAACTCGCCGGCATATAATTTTATCAATTCCCTGAAGTCAACACGGTCATCGGCAATATAAAAGAAAGTGGCTTTGCGGCCATCGGCCTGCAGTTCCACTTCAGCCATTTTTAATTCTAATTTTAACTGCCGGGCCATGGCACGACTGCGAATTAAAATATGAGCCTCACGAGCTTTTGATTCAACCAGCTTTGCAATATCAGCTTCGGTGGCACGACGTAAAACCTTTTTTATATCAGGACTCTTTTCGTCAACCTTGCGTTTTTTCATTTGTAAACGAACCAGTTCGCCGGTTATATTTACCATACCTACATCAAAACCACTTACACCTTCCAGTGCAATCATATCCCCTTTTTCGTAATGATGTAAGGTTGTATTTCTGAAAAAATCTTTTCGGCTGCCATTATTGAAGCTTACTTCAATTACACGGCAACCGCTTTCGGGATCGCTGAAAGGCAGGTTGGCAAGCCAGTCATGCACATTCATACGATTACAGCCGCCGCTTGCGCAACTGCCATGACTCTGGCAACCACCCGGCGCTCCTCCATCTTTTGAGGTTCCGCAACCTCCGCTTCCACATCCCATATGTTGGTTAATTAAAAAATTAAAAATAAAAAGAGGAGAATAATTATGAGCCAGGCGACAGAATTACTATGATGCTTCAATGGCGTCGCACGCTTGTACTGTACTTCTATATTCGGCAGTTAAGTGACATACTAAGCGAAGCCGAAGTATGGTTTGCCGATGAAAGGATTGCGACGCAACGATGATGCCTGTTGTTGAAAAAGCCGGTATCAAAATATATAATACACTAATATCAACTCAAATCAGTAATTTCTGCTCCCTGCTGTTCTCTACCTCAACTCACCAAAATTAACGATTTGTTGTTAATAATATGATATAACCTGATGGAAAGGGCATGAAAGAGCATTTTTGCGTTGGCGTTGCGCTCAATATAGTAGCTGGCTTTGTCTAATTCATTGATAATAGCCTCCTGCTGACCAAGATTGCAGAGTTTGTTGAGGCGGTTGGCGAAGTCGTTGACCGTTGTTGGTTGGCCGTTGTTCGTGGAGTCTATCACCTTCAACCTTACCGCTTCTTCAAGCAAGTGAATAAAGTACCGGAGAAACTGTTTTTGTTTTTCCCGGCCCAGTTTGGCGGTTTCGTCTATCCATTTTACCTGGGCAACGGGCCCGGTGCGTATGATGGCATTCAGCCATTCCCGCAGCATCACTTCCCAATCATCGTCGGCATGTTGTAATAATTGCAGGGCTTCCCGGTAATTACCTTCGGCAAGAGCGGCGATCTGTTGTGCTTTTTCAATTTTTACACCGGCGCTCATTTCCAGGGCGGCTTCTACTTCCAGGTTGGTAAGCAGGGGAATTTTTACCAATTGTGTACGGGATATGATGGTGGGCAGTATCAGGTCTTCATTTTCTGCTACCAGGATAAATAAAGTATTTGGCGGCGGCTCCTCGATCAGTTTTAATAATTTATTTCCTTCCTTACCCAAAAATTCGGGCATCCACATGATGAGTATCTTGTATTCACTTTCGAAACTTTTTAAATTCAGTTTGCGGATGATATCATTACATTCATGCGCTGTGATATTGCCCTGTTTGTTTTCGGCACCAATAAATTGTAACCAGTCGTACACATTGCCGTATGGATTGGTAACAATAAACTCACGCCATTCTTTTATAAAATCGGTACTGATGGGTTTTTCGCCGGGCTTCCTTGTAATGACCGGGTAAGAAAAATGTATATCGGGATGAATGAGATCGGTTGCTTTTTTGCAGGCGGGGCAGGTTCCGCAGGAATCTTTTGTGCCCACATCCCCTGAAGGGGAGTTTGAGACTGCGGGTTCAGGCCCCTCTCCAAATAAAGAAGTTTCAGCAGTTGCTGTTTTTGATTTTTTGCCATTTGTGTTTTCGCAAACAATAAACTGTGCAAATGCCAATGCCAGTTGCAAAGCGCCACCACCTTCTTTACCCAGAAACAACAAAGCATGGCTAAGCCGGTTGTGCTGTACCATTTGAACCAGTTGTTCTTTGGTTTCTTTTTGCCCTGTGATGGATTTGAATTGCATGGCTGCAAATTAAAATAAAAAAAACATCCGGCATTTTTTAAAAGCCGGATGAAAGAATAAATTTATTGCTATACTTATAACTTACTAATTATATCCTCACTCATAGGAGTTACTTTACTGGGGAAATACTCAATTAAATTTCCTTTTTCATCAAGCAGAAATTTGCCAAAATTCCATTTTATTTCTGCATCCAAAACACCATTCTCTGATTTGTTGCATAAATATTTAAAAATTGGGGCTATATCATCTCCTTTTACAGAAACCTTAGCTGCCATGGGAAATGTAACGCCGTAATTCTTTTTACAGAACTCTTTTATTTCAGAGTTTGTGCCGGGTTCCTGTCCGCCAAAATTATTTGCCGGGAAACCAACGATAACCAGTTTGTCTTTATATTTTTCGTATAATTTCTCGAGATCCTCATATTGAGGTGTATAACCACACTTGCTTGCTGTATTTACGATCAGTATTTTTTTACCTCTGAATTTAGAAAAATCGATAGTACCGCCTTCGAGGCCATCAACTTTAAAATTGTAGAAGGAATTGACTACAGGAACAAGCTCATTTTGTGCTGTTGATTTGAGTGGGTTTAAAAAACCGGAAAGCATAAGGGCACCAATGGCAATTGACTTTATCATGATGTTTTTTTTTGATTAACGAAAGTAAAACTGTTTTGTTTAAATTATCTTAAAGATCTTAAAAGGTTAACCGTACCTTAACAGGCTATTGTTTCTCATAACAGCCCAGGTCAGGTAAGCCGTTATTGCGGTTGTTATTATCCAGGTCTTTCAGGAAGCCCGTTAAAATGCCTGCGTTGATACCAGGTGCGGCTAAATTTTTTGTGATCCTGAAATCGAAAATTCTCTTAGTCACATTAATACTGTCGAAACCCGGATCAGCATTTTTTATATTTCCGGTTAATGTGCTGTTGGCGGGATCGGTAACTGCCCGGTAAATATTTTTTTCGAATAAAACATTGAACGGGTTTGCGCCCTGCTTATTAACGGTTACTTCATTGGGTACAATGCCATCATCGCCCCAAAAAATGTTATTGCGGAAAACGGCATTCAGATCTGCGGTTAACGTAGTGCCGGTTTGCTGAAAAAAATTATTAAGGTTAAGTGCCGGGTTTTTATGCGTTACATAATTTGTTGAATAAGCTGCAATGGTACAGTGGGTAAAATTGTAAACCCCGCCATAACTTAAAATAATATTGCTGCCACAATTACTGATCAAACTGTTATCGGCCTGCAGGCTGCTGTTTACAGATAAGATACCGGCATCGAATGCATTATCAACAATACATTGGTGTAGTATAATTTTAGGATTGGCATTTATGGATGGCTTTTCAGTAACAATGGCCTGGTAGGCATTCTTCACAACAGCATAAGTAAGTATATTATTTTTACTTGTACCCCTGAAATAGATGCCTGGCCAACTTGACGGCAGATCTTTATAATCTTCATCCAGCCTGTCGCCGGTAAATATTACATTGTTTGCCTTTGTTCCGCTTACGATTAGTGTTCCATCAACAATAAAAGGTGCAGTAGCATGCGAATAAATTCTGCAACCCGGCTGTATGGTTAATGTTGCTGCTGTATCAATACGCACGCTGCCAAGAATAACATAAGGCAGGTTATTCGGCCATACCATATTGCCCGTGATGACCCGGTTACTTAAAAAATTTGCATTTTGTCCGTATGCCTGTAATTGTACATACCGGTCATTACCATTGTAGTTTATTAAAATACTGTCGCTTACTATAAAAGCCAGGTTGGCGGCATTTGGATTAATGGTGACAGATACAAATACATATATGCTGTCGTTGGCATCAATATCCAGGTTGTTTACCTCTATAGTTGCGGTACCATCTACATTCATTTTGTAAGCAGATGTTGACCCGCCCATCAGTTTTACTTTACTGAGCCTTAGTTTTTGGTTATTATCATTGATGATCTTAAATGATTTGGTGATAGAACCTGTTGTGGTAAATACCGTATCATACTTGAGGCTATCTGCAGTTATGTTAAGCCTGGCAAATTCACTGGTAATAAAAGAATCTTTTTTACAGGAAGCCAGGAAAAGGCAAAGGAGCAAGATAAAAAAGTAAAAAAGGGGTGCGATTCGCTTCATCTTTCAAATTTATACATATTTGACTACACTTTGGTTTCGTTAATTATATTCCGGCTACGTTCAAACTTCGACTTCGCCCAGTTCTATTTAGCGGCGTAAGCCAAAGTTGCAATACTTAGCCTTACGTTTTCGGCCTGTAATATTACATGGCCGCAGGCTTCTAAAGTAGCACCGGTGGTAACCACATCGTCTACCAATAATATATGTTTACCGCTCAATTCACCTGGTTTTGCTACTTTAAAGCTGTTTTTTACGTTTTCCCAACGTTCGGTACGTTGTTTTCGGGTTTGGGTTTCGGTAGCCTGTTGGCGAACGACTACATCGTTTAAAACGGGTATATTCATTACAGCAGATATGCCATTACAGATTACTGTTGCCTGGTTATAGCCCCGTTTATGTTCCTTATCGGGATAAAGTGGCAGCGGAACCAGTGCATCGATGGTTGAAAAACGGTTACTTTTCAGTAAGGTTTTGCCCATTATTTCGCCAAGAAAAAAACCGATTTTGGTATCGCCTTTATATTTAAGCTGGTGAATTAAATGTTGGATCAAAAATTCTTTAGAAAAATAAAATTGACTGTGAGCACATTCCAAATTGATCCTGCCCCAAAAATCTTTTTCAATTTGATTGTTTGCAAAGCTGGCAAAATTGGTGTGGGGTAAATGATGCATGCATTTAAGACAAAGTAAATTATCTGCTGACAACAAATCAGATCCGCAACCGGTACAGGTGTGCGGATAAAAAAGATGCAGGGTACTGCTGAATATATTTTTTAGTTGAGCAATCATTTAAGCAATAATTACCTGTACAAGTTAAAATAAATATTGGTATAATTCTTCAACTTTACTTAAAGGTACTACTTCAATATTGAATTTTTGTTTTCCCAGCGATTTTGAATTATACTTACTTACGATGATTTTTTCGAATCCTAATTTTTCCGCCTCAGCAATGCGTTGATCAATTCTGTTAACGGCTCTTATCTCCCCGCTTAATCCAACTTCTCCTGCAAAACAATAATGCTGGTTAATGGGGGTGTCTTCATAACTACTTAATAAAGCACTTACAATGGCAAGGTCGATGGAAGGGTCTTCTACTTTAATACCACCCGCAATATTTATAAAAACATCTTTAACACCAAAATGAAAGCCGCCTCTTTTTTCCAGCACGGCTAATAATAATTGCAGCCGGCGCAGGTCGAAACCACTCACGGTTCGTTGCGGTGTGCCGTAAACACTTTGTGTAACCAATGCCTGTCCTTCAATTAATAAAGGGCGCATTCCTTCCATAGTTGCAGCAATGGCAATGCCGCTTAGTTGTTCTTCTTTTTGTGTAATTAATAACTCTGATGGATTGTTAACAGCCCGCATACCGGCGCCTGTCATTTCATATATACCCAGCTCAGATGTAGACCCAAAGCGGTTTTTAAGCGTTCGTAAAATGCGGTAAGCATAATGACGGTCACCTTCAAACTGTAAAACGGTGTCAACCATATGCTCCAGTATTTTTGGACCGGCAATGGTTCCGTCTTTGGTGATATGGCCAATTAAAAAAACCGGTGTGTTCGTTTCTTTGGCAAAACGTTGCAGCTCTGCGGCTGATTCTCTTATCTGGCTGATACTACCTGCACCACTTTCAACAAAAGGAGATTGCAGCGTTTGAATAGAATCAACGATCACCAGTTGTGGCTTCAGTTTTTTTATTTCCTGGAAAATAGTTTGTGTATTGGTTTCGGTAAGGATATAAAAATTATCGCTGCCGATACCGATGCGGTCGGCACGCATTTTTATTTGTTGCTCACTTTCTTCGCCACTTATATATAGTGTAACAATATCCTTAAGTTGTAAACCGATCTGCAAAAACAAAGTTGATTTGCCAATGCCCGGTTCGCCGGCAACCAAAACAATACTTCCCAAAACTATTCCGCCACCAAGTACGCGGTTCAATTCTGCATCGGTGGTGAGGATCCTTTTTTCTTCGGCACTGCTTACATCATTTATCGAAATGGTTTTTTGTTTTCCCAAACCGGAGTAATCCCGCCACTCATCTTTTTCTTTTTTGTCCGATCCTTTAACAATTACTTCTTCAACAAACGTATTCCAGGTATTACAGCCTGGGCATTTACCCAGCCATTTAGCACTTTCATAACCACAGCTCTGACAAAAAAAGGCGGATTTAGTTTTACTCATCTCAATTTCAAATTTATAAACCAACTACGAATGTAGATTAGAAAATTTTCATTGCTGAAAAAAAATGAAAACGAAAAATTTATGAGTTTGCAGAAAAAAATAAAGTAAAAAAGATTGTGAAGCCAACTTCGAGTTCCCTCTCTTTTGGAGTTCCTGCAAAGGAACGAGCGATAGCTCTTGGGGTGAGGCCGAAAAGTAAAAGGGTCAACATTGCTGCTGACCCTTTGTACTTACTAACCCATTAAATTCTATTGCTAAATTACAAATTCAGCCCACATAAAAAAATAAATTTTCTTTGATTTTGATAAGTTTTAGCCTTTGAGCACCCACGTATTACTTACTATAAGATGATGCCTATATAATTGATAATCATTTATTTATAATATTTTTTCAACCTTGATTTTAGCCTATATTTTCAGTCCAAATAAAAATTATTATTTAAAAATATTTGGTTTATAAAATAAACTACTTTACGTTTGTGTAAAATTAGGAAGAATGAAAACGCTATTGACATTAGTTATTTTAATACTGGGTTTATCTGCTGGAGCACAGGTAAATATTTCAGGAAAGATCAGCGATGGAAGGGGTAAAGCGGTTGGCGGAGTAAGTATAACTTTAAGAGATTCGTATGATGGGGCAACTACTGATTCGGCAGGTAATTTCTCATTTGTAACTACAGAAAAAGGGAAACATATATTAGAAGCATCTATAATTGGTTATAAACCCATTGAGCAGGAAATCAATATTGAATCTACTCCGCTTACGGTAAATATTGGGATGAAAGAGTTGGTGACCGAATTAAAAGCAGTTGTAATATCTGCCGGTTCTTTTGTAGCCAGCGATAAAAACAAAGGGGCGGTTTTATCGGCCCTCGACATTGTTACCACACCAAGTGCCAACGGCGACGTTACCAGTGCCTTTAAAACCCTGCCAGGTACACAGCAGGTGGGTGAAAGTGAAGGCTTGTTTGTGCGGGGAGGCTCAGCTACCGAAAGCAAGATCTATATGGATGGTAACCTGGTAAATAATTTTTTTTACAGTAGTACGCCGGGAATTGCCACCAGGGGCCGGTTTAATCCATTTTTGTTTAAGGGAACCATTTTTAGTTCGGGCGGCTATTCGGCCTTGTACGGACAGGCACTTTCTTCAGCTTTGATCCTGGAGAGCAAGGACCTGCCAGAAAAAACAGAAGCAGACCTCGCATTATCTGTTATTGGTGTTGGTGGCGGTATTCAGCACCTGGCAAAAAATAAGAGATCATCCTGGGGCGTTTCCTACAATTATACCAACCTTTTGCTTGCATTTAAGGTAAATAAATACAAACAGGATTTTTACGACATACCAGTTTACCACCAGGGAGATGCCAATTTCAGGATAAAAACAAAGAACGGCGGTATCATTAAATACTATGGTTACATCAGTTCAAACAAAACCGGTTTTAGAAGTCCGGACATTGATTCGGTTGTTTTAAAAGATGCATTTTCCATAGAAAATTTAAATACTTACCAGAATATTAACTGGCGTGAAAATTTTGGTACAGGTTGGAAAATAACAACCGGAATCAGTTACAGTACCAACAAAGATGATATTGTTAATGAATTGCAGGATGCCGGCAATCAAAAACAGGTAATTACCAATCCTTCGTTTTATGCGTTTAAGAATTTTAAACTGAATAATAAGGCACAATATGCACAGGCAAGAGTTGTACTGGATAAAAAATTATATGGCTTAAATGTGATCCGATTTGGTGCAGACTATTTTTACAGTAAGGAAAGATCTACTTACACTTTGTACGATGGATCGCAATTCACCGAATCAGTAACCGATAACCTGGAATCTGTTTTTGCAGAAGCGGATGTATTTATAACAAATAACCTGGCTGCAAAGATCGGCAGCAGGGTAGAGCATTCGCAGGTGGTTAACAAATGGAATATTGCTCCCCGTTTATCAGTAGCCTATAAATTTCCGGATAACAGCCAGGTATCTTTTGCCTATGGATTGTTTTATCAGAATCCCGAAAGAAAATACTTACCGGCTGTAGCCAGTCTTGATTATTCAAGAGCAGCACATTATATACTGCAGTATCAAAAGATCAGCAACGACCGTACTTTCAGGGTAGAAGCTTTTTACAAGAAGTATACTGATCTGTATAAAACGGCAACATCGCCAACCGGCAGGGAAGTAGCTTCCAATAACAATGGTTTTGGAGATGCCAAAGGGCTGGAGCTTTTCTTAAGGGATAAAAAAACATTTAAGAATGTTGACTACTGGATCTCTTATTCTTACCTGGATACAAAAAGGGATTATTTAAATTACCCACAGGCTATTGCGCCAACTTTTGCGGCAAACCATACCGCAGCATTTGTGGTAAAGAAATTTGTTACCAGCTGGAAAACAGGCTTCAACCTCAGCTATAATTTTGCAACCGGCCGGCCTTATTATTATTTTGCCTATGATAATGTGCAGAACAAATATGTGATTGGCGATGCCGGCAAAACGATTAATTACAATAGCATGAGCTTTAGCATAAATTATTTACCAGGCCTCGGCAAAAAAAATCCAAAAGCCTTTGTGGTATGGGTTTTAGGTATCAATAATGTGTTGGGGCAAAAGCAGGTTTTTAATTACAATTATAATAATGATGGGAGTAGAAAAGAAGCTGTTACACCACCATCAAAGCGATTTATTTTCCTGGGTTGCTTTTTGAGTTTTGGAATTGACAGAACGCAGGATGCTATCAATAATAATTTATAGACTCTTCAATTCAGCAAAAAGGGAATCGAAGTTGCAGGCTAAAAATTAAAAGTTCTTAAAAAAAAAATAAAATCAATCACCGCTAATATCTTCCAGTCCCCTCTCTCCTGAGCATAGTCGAAGGATAGAGAGGGGTTGGGGTGAGGCCAAATTAATCAACATGTCAAACTATCAACCAGCTCCCGAAGGAAAAGACCCTGTCTTATGGGAGCTTGCACAAAAAAGGGCGGGCTTTAAAAAACATGCAGTAACCTATATTATTGTAAATGCATTTTTATGGGCAGTATGGTTTTTCTCTTCATCTCATTACCATAATTTGGATATGGATGAGATTAACTGGGGCCATTTTCCCTGGCCAATATGGACAACGCTTGGATGGGGCATCGGCCTGGCCTTTCATTTTGCCGGCGCTTATGTTTTCCCAAAATCAAACTCAGTAGAAAATGAGTACGAGAAATTAAAAAATCAACAAAAAAATTAAAATAAAAAATCAATCACCGCTAATATCTTCCAGTTCCCTCTCTTTTGGAGAGGGGTTGGGGTGAGGCCAAAATTTAAACAATGAAAAAATTATTTCTTCTTGCTGCAGTTTCTTTTTTAGTAACTGGTGCATTTGCCCAAAGTGAAAAATATGTGGCATCTATGAAAAGCAATATTGCTGCCATTGACAGCAGTTTTAAAAATCCCCAAAACCTGTTAGACCTGGCAAATAAATTTGAACGCATTGCTGTTGCTGAAAAAAATCAGTGGTTGGCATATTATTACGCCGCCTATTGCCAGGTTAATTATACCTATATGGAAAAGGACAAATCTAAAGTAGATGTTATTGCAGATAAAGCCACTGAATTAATTGATAAAGCTGATGTCCTGCAACCTAAAAACTCCGAGATCAGTTGTATAAAAAGCATGATCGCCAGCAGTCACATGATGGTAAACCCCATGCAAAGGTACCAGGAGTATGGCCCCGAAGCCGGTTCCTACCTTGATGCTGCCATGGAACAGGATCCTACAAACCCAAGACCGGAATATTTAAAAGGCCAGGGATTAAAATATACACCTGAACAATTTGGTGGTGGATGCGCAAATGCAAAACCTGTTTTACAGGCATCACTTGATAAGTATAATAAGTTTGTACCTGCCAGTGATATTCATCCAAACTGGGGTAAACAAAGAGTAGAAACATTAATAAGCGAATGTAAATAAATGTTGACTGTTATGGGTTAACAAAATCGTTAACCCATAACAATCAACCAAAACCTGATTGTATGCAGACAGAAAATTTTTCGCCAAAAGACAGCCTGTTATTAATTGACAGTATGATCAACCAGGCAAAAAACCGTTTCAGTGAAAATGGTTTTTTGTACCTCTTATGGGGATGGCTGATTTTATTTTGCTCGATAGGGCATTTTGTTTTGCTGCAGTTGAAATGGTTTCAACATCCCGAAATAATATGGACCAGTTGCTGGCTTGCTGTTATTTTTCAGGTTGTTTATCTAATCAAAACAAAAAAGAAAGAAGTTGTAAAAACCTATAGCGAGGATATCATTAATTATATCTGGATATGTTTTGGCATCACTATGTTTATGCTGAGTTTTATTTTAGGTAAAAGCCAGGGATGGGATAAAATCTATGCACTTTTTCTGATGCTGTATGGCACACCAACTTTTCTTTCGGGTGTTGTTATGCAGTTTAAGCCGCTTAAGATTGGCGGGATATCCTGTTGGGTGCTGTCTTTTATATCCATGTTTCTTTTACCGGTTTACGGATTATTATTATTGGCCGCCGCCATGATAGCTGCCTGGATTGTACCAGGCTATTTGTTACGGAAAAAATATAACCAACAAAATAAATAGTTATGCAGCAAAACACAATGAACGAAACCGAAAGCCTGAAGCTTATCACCGAAATGATCGGCAAAGCCAAAAGCTCATACCATTCAAATGGCACTAGCGCTATTATGTGGGGTATTGTAATTTTCTTTTGCAGCATTTTTAGTTTTTTGCAAATGCAATTCCAGTTTAATATTGGCTTTGATATCTGGTGGCTGATGTGGGTTGCGCTGGTGCCACAGTTTTTGATGATATTTAAAAACCGCAAAAACAAAAATTTTGTGAGTTACGAAGAAACTACCATGAGCTATGTATGGTGGGCATTTGGGGCAATGATCTTAATGATAATGTTTTTTAATAGTTATTACAGGCCTTCACATTCCGAATCATTGTTCCTGATGCTTTTTGGTTTACCAACTTTTATTACCGGGGGCATGTTCCGTTTTAAACCCATGATAATAGGAGCTATGATCTGCTGGATATTATTTGCTGTTTCATTATATACCGATCTGAAAATAAACCTGCTCTTAATGGCATTGGCTGCTTTATCGGCATGGCTGATCCCGGGTATTATTTTACGTAAAAAATGTAAAGGGGAGGGACAACAATAAGTTATGGAATTTAAAGAACTCGATCCCATATTGCACTCTCAACTCCGGCTTGCTGTGGTAAGCCTGCTCATCAGTGTGCGTGAGGCCGAGTTTACCTTTTTAAAAGAAAAAACAAATTCAACTGCCGGCAACCTCAGTGTGCAGATCAATAAACTAAAAGATGCCGGCTATATAGAAGTAACCAAGCAATTCAGCAATAATTACCCGCAAACGATCTGTAAAATAACACCCAAGGGAATTGAATCTTTTGAAGCTTATGTGAATGCGCTGCAATCTTATATGAACCCCGGCACAGCATAATTTTATACCAAATTATATTTTTAAACTTTTTACATGCTCATCCGTTTTACCTTTGGTAATATAACGATACATGTCATCTATCATACAAGTTAATAATCTCTCCAAGCATTTTAAAGATATTCATGCGGTTAATGACCTGTCCTTCACTGTTGAGCAGGGAGATGTATATGGATTTCTAGGGCAGAATGGCGCCGGCAAATCCACTACCATACGTATGCTACTTACATTGATAAAACCCAGTGCAGGTAGCATTCGTATTTTTGATAAAAACCTGCTTACGCACCGGACTGATATTTTAAAACAGGTTGGCGCCGTAATTGAAAAGCCCGATCTGTACAAATATTTATCAGCATTTGATAACCTGGCCATTTTTGCAAAAATGAGCGGCATGAAACCTAACAGAACTTTATTGATGGAGCAACTGAAAATGGTAGGACTGGAGGAAAGAGCCGGCAGCAAAGTTAAAACCTTTAGCCAGGGAATGAAACAAAGATTGGGTATTGCAGTTGCACTGGTGCATAATCCGCAACTGATCATTTTGGATGAACCAACAAATGGGCTTGACCCCCAGGGAATTGCTGATATGCGAAACCTGATACTGCAACTGAGCAGGGAAATGGGAAAGACCATTGTTGTTTCTTCGCACCTGCTCAGCGAAATAGAATTGGTGGCAAATAGGATGCTCATCATTCACAAAGGGAAAAAAATAGTAGAAGGGAAAGTTGCAGAATTGCTCGATCCTTCAAAGTCACTGGTGCAAATTCAAACAGATAATGACAAGGCTGCAAAAGCAAAATTGCTGCAGACAAAATGGGCTGTTTTATTACAACAAAATGAAGACAGGTTACAACTTAAAATGAATAAAGCCGAAGTGCCGGAGTTGATAGCAGCGCTGGTATCGATGCAGGTGCAGGTGCTTTCCGTAAATCCTATGCACTCTTTAGAAGATTATTTTCTTTCACTAACAACCCAGCCCGGCCATGTGGAATCTTTTGCAAATTGAATTGTTTAAAATTTTTAAGAAACCAAGAACCTACCTGGCATTTGCCATCATTGCTGCATTTATTTTTTTAATACAACTGGGCCTGCTCGTAAATGGAAAAGACTGGATGAAATTTATGCTGGGTTCTTTAGACGAGACCATGAATATTGATTATGATAAATTGGTTAACGGTTATGCTGTCTGCTTTTTTGTACTTAATTTATTGCTCGTGCATGTACCAATATTGGTTGCCCTTGTTGCCGGCGATGTGGTTTCAGGCGAAGCAAGTATGGGTACATTAAGATTACTGGCTGCCAAACCGGTTAGCCGTACGCAGATAATATTGGCTAAATATCTTGCAACTGCCGTGTATGTTTTTGTCTTGCTGTTGTGGATCGCTGTAATTTCGCTGGTAGTAAGTATTGCCGTGTTTGGCAAGAACGACCTGGTGGTGGCAAAAACAAATGGTTTGCAACTGATAGAATCCGGTGATGTACTATGGAGATATTTTTGTGCTTTTGGTTTTGCCTTTATTGCCATGATGGTGGTAGCGGCCATTTCCCTCTTATTATCTGTTTTATCTGAAAACTCGATAGGGCCAATAGTGGCTACAGTTGGCATTATCATCGTTTGTACTTTGATAAGCGAAATGGAAATTCCCATTTATCAAAAGTATATCAAGCCATATCTTTTTACTACCTATATGCTGGGCTGGAAAGGTTTTTTTTATATTGGTTCAACCGATGATGGCGAAACCATAAAAGGCTCTATACAATATTTACCGGCTATTTTAAAAAGCATTGCTGCCCTCCTTGTTTATATTGTTGGATTGGTAAGCGCCTCCGTTTTTATATTTCGCAGAAAAGATATTTTATCTTAAAAAAAAATTATGAAATCAATTGTTCTTCTGTTTTCCTTTTTTCAAATTTCTTTTTTTGCAACCGCACAGGATATAAATGTGTTGGTACAAAAAGTGAAGGATAAAATAAACCTGGTAAATGACTATGAGGCAAATGGTAAAATGAAAACCAATGTAAGTTTTTTAAAAGTTCCGGTTGCTACGGTAAAACTGTATTTTAAAAAGCCTGACCGCCTTAGAATTATAAATGAAAAGGGAATTTCTTTTATACCAAAAGGTGCGGTGAATATAAATATGAGTAATGTGCTGAGCAGCGGCAAATACAATGTGCTGGATGCCGGTAGTGATAAGATAGGCACTACCGTTGTTAAAGTAGTTAAGCTTTTGCCCGAAGATGATAATGCAGATGTGGTACTCTCCACATTATACATAGATGCCGTTAACCAGGTGATCCTGAAAACAAAGACCACCACCCGGGATAATGGTACTTATGAACTTGAAATGAGTTATGGAAAATACATGGCCTACGGCCTGCCCGATAAAATAATCTTTTCGTTCAATACCAAAGATTATAAAATGCCCAAGGGAGTAACATTTGATTTTGATGATGGCAGCCAAAAGAAAACTACAGCTGAAAAAGAAAAAATCAAAAACCAAAAAGGCAAAATGGAAATTGCTATTAGTGGTTACCTCATTAATAAAGGAATTGCAGACAGTGTTTTTAAATAAAACTATCTGTAATAATTATTCCGGTATATCAGTTATTTTTTCATCAACCATATTGGCAACAACCTTTGAACTTAATTTATTCAGCGGGTTTTTATGTTGTTCATCATACTCGTACCGGCCAATAATAATATCAACACATTTAAAAATGGCTTCCCGGAAAGAGGACTCATCAGCTTTTCCCTGTCCGGCAATATCAAATGCCACTCCATGATCAGGCGATGTGCGTACACCGGGCAAACCTGCGGTGTAATTTATACCTTCGCCAAGGGCTAGCGATTTAAAGGGAATTAAACCCTGATCGTGATACATAGCCAATACTGCATCAAATTTTTCATGCTGTCCCCGTGCAAAAAATGCATCGGCAGGGTATGGGCCAAAACAAAAAATATCTCTTTGTTTAGCTTCTTTAATGGCGGGTTTAATAATTTCTTCTTCTTCTTTACCGATCAGTCCTTCGTCGCCGGCGTGTGGATTTAAACCCAATACTGCAATGCGTGGTTTGTTAATATTAAAATCTCTTTTTAACGAATTGTTGATGATCTGCAGTTTGCTGATGATGGCTTCCCGGGTAATATTTTTGGCAACATCTTTTACAGCAACGTGTTCTGTAACCAAAGCAACTTTCATGTTTTCGGCAATCATAAACATGGCCACATCTGCTGCGCCATATATACTTTTTAAATAGGGTGTATGCCCGGTAAAATTAAACTGGTCAGACTGTGTATTGCTTTTATGAATAGGGGCAGTAACCAACCCGTGAATGAAATTATCTTTTAATGCCTTGGCAGCAATGGTTAAACTTTTAACAGCATATTTACCACCAATATCATTTAAAATGCCGGGGTTAATATTCACTTCTTCATCCCAGCAATTATACAGGTTTAGCTGTTTGTTGTTGATACGGTTTAATTCTTTAGTGCTGGTAAAATTGATGTTTATATCTGCCAGTCCTTTCCTGTAAAAATTAAGTACTTTGTTATTTGCAAAAACCACCGGGGTGCAAAAGTCAAGTATGCGGCTATCGGCCAGTGTTTTAATGATGATCTCTAATCCAATGCCGTTAAGGTCGCCACAGGTAATGCCAATAATCGGTTTGTTATCCAAAGCTGAACTCATGTTTATAATTGTTAGGTTGTAAAAATACAAATTCTTAACGGTAAGTTTTAATTTAAGCTTCCTTTGCGGCTGCTGATATAAACAGGTATAGCATGAATAAGAAACTGCTACACTTAAAAAAGCAACAGGCTATCCTGGTTATTAACCGGGATAGCCTGTTGCTATATTGTTATATTAAACTACCTGACTATTACCAGTTGCTTAACGATTTTTTCTTCGCTGGTTTCAACTATAATAGCATAAACACCTGCACTGAACCTGTCGAGTTTAAGGCTGATGCTATTCGGCCCTTTAATTAATTTTTCGTTCTGCACAAGCACTCTTCTGCCTATTTTATCAATTAACATAACAGTTGCATCGGTATTTTTATCAACGTATAAATTTATGTTTACAAAACCGTTTGCCGGGTTAGGCACAATGGAAACAGGTATCTGCGATTGTTTCTTTCTTATTAAAATCACATTACTGTATTTAGTTTCTCCTGCTTTACCAATTACTTTTAAACGATAGTAAATTACCGGAGCATTTACATTGCTGATGTCATCTGTTGTATAAAAGGACTGCTGTATATTTATTGCCACATTTCCTGTTACTGTTTTTACTTTATTA
>JBBRQF010000024.1:0-60156 GCA_038226715.1 Chitinophagales bacterium | reverse complement strand
GTACCTTTAAATAATCAGAAACCATTGAACGGTGACAGCGCCACCAAACAGCTTCTGAACACATGTAAGCTGTGGGTTGTTGTAATGCAATTTTTTCCAATCTGACAATTCCTACTTTAAATGCGTCTGTTTCCATATAATCTGCATATCCACGAAAAGCCAGATGCCGCCATGCGGTATTTTTTGAATCCATATTTACTTTTCGTCTTCCACCCAATTCTTTTAAATGAAAATATTGAATATCATTTTCAGGCAAAGAAATTCCCAATGCTTCTTTATTAAAATGCGGATAACGCCTTGAACCCGGATAACTCCGGATATCAACTACCATTTCAATTTTAAAAAAATGTAACATTTCAACTAACTCTTCCAGCGTACGTGTAGAGTGGCCGATTGTCCAAATGGTTTTATTTATTTCTTCGTCCATATTGAATCCCTGTTATAAAATCTATCAAAAGCCTTTAATTTTAGAATTTTAAAATTGTTCTATCACTATTTTATCTTTATCAACTCCTGATTGCTGAAGATCTTTACTGATACTTTCAATCATAGCATCAGGCCCGCAGATATAAAAATATTGAGAAAGGTTTTTTATTTTTTCTTTCAGATAATCTGCATCTATTTTCCTGTTGTCATATTTTTCTGTTTTTTCATCCGTAAGCGTATTGATAAAATTATCACCCAGCATCTTTTCAAATTCATCTTTAAGAATAATATCTTTTGAAGTTCTGTTGGAAAAGATCAATTTATTATTACCCAATTTCCCATCTTTTTGCAATTGCCGGAAAATAGCAATGAAAGGCGTAATGCCTGCGCCGCCTGCAATAAAAACCCCTTCGTCTTTATAATTTATAGCACCAAAAATATCATGCAAAATAAGTTCATCGCCTGCTTTTAGTTTTCCCAATTCATTGGTAACACCATCATGATCGGCGTAAATTTTAATGGTAAATTCGAGTGTATCCCAATCATTCAGGGAGGTAAATGTGAAGGGCCGTTTTTGATCTTTCCATTTTGGAAGATTGATGGCTACTTCCGTAGCCTGCCCTGGTTTGAATTTGTATGCACCCGGTTTGTTTACTTTAAACCGCTTTACATTGTGCGTGATATTTTCTGTTTCCAGAATTTTTACAATATGCTCTTTCATTGTTATAAAAATTAAATGTTGTTCAATTAAATGCCAGGTACCGGAAACGAATTTTATTCTTCCAGAGATGTAGTAAGTGTTAATAAAAACACTGATTCTTTTATTGCCTTTACACTATGTGCCAATCCTTGATGTAAAGCAATCATATCGCCGTGCATTAATACTTTTGTTTCTTTGTCTGTACTGAAACTTATTTCCCCTTCAAGTACCTGCACACTTATGATACCTTCTGCGGTATGTTTTTTCATAACAGCTTCTTCATGCAGTGCAATCAATACAATGCGTAATCCGTTTGTTTTAAAAACAGTAATGGCATTACGGTCGCTGTTTTGCCATGTAGCCTCCGCTTTTAATTGCTTTATAAATTCAGGGATAGCTATACTTACCAATGGAGCGTCTATTAAGCGGGCTCCTTCCGGTCTTAAGTCTGTAGATTCATTGTTTTTTGTTTCCATGATTATGTATTTTAAAGTGAATATTCATTTACTCAATTTCGTAAGTGCTTTCCCCTTATGCACAGCAATGTGGTCGGTTTTGTCGCTTTGTATGGCATACTGAGGATCTTCTTTAGTGGCGTGATGTGTATAGCCTTTATAATCAAAATCGGCAGTATGTATTTTTATAATTTTGCCTGAAACATGTCCTGCTTCTGAATTCCATTTCACATGGTCGCCTGGTTTAAATCGGTATTCCATTTTTTTTGTTTTTTAAGTATCAGCCAATAAATCAAAGTATTCATCGTCTTCATTTTTTCCACCAAATCCTTTACCTAAATTTTTTGGTGATTGTACAAATTCAATAGAGCTGATCCATTTTACCATTTTATAGCCCAACTGATTTTCAACCCGCAACCTCAGCGGCGCTCCATGCCCCAGAGAAAGAGGTTCGTAATTCATTTCCCAGGCAAGTATGGAATTAGGATTCATGCAATTGTCAAGCGTATGCGTATCGTAATAAGTACCACCATATAAACCTTCACCAAAAGAGAAGAAGGCAACTGTAGTGACGGAAGGATCGGGTTTCACCAATTCAATGATTTTGCTCAGGGGTAATCCTCCCCATTCTGCAATGCCCGACCAGCCCTGGATACAATGGTGCATGGTAATGTTTTGTTCTTTGCCCATTTTTTTTAATTCTTCCAGCGATAGCTCAACAGGATTTTCTACTAAACCCGTTATCTTAAGTTTGTAATCTGCAAAATTGTTTTCAGCCATATTTTTCCAGTCTGCTGATTCCGGCATTTTCCCATTCAACCAGAAGTAAGAAGTAATATCTTTTTTTTGATACTTGGATTTGGACTTAAAACGATTTATAGTGTATTCCCAAAGTCTTCCATTAACCGATGCCTGCAGGGATTGTAGTAAACGTTGTTTATTCCAGGAAAGCCAGTGTGCCAGAAAGGCAAAAGCGATCGTTATCAAAATAATGGCTATGCCTGTATAAAGCCCGGTATAGCTTGCCGCATTATCAGTCCCCATAACAATATGGTTCATGTTCCTTACCAATCCTGTGGCCGCTACCAGGCTCACATGGATAATGATAAAAACGCAATAAGCAATCATTACCAAAAAGTGAATGGAACGGGCACTTTGCCTGTTGCCAAATAATTTTGGATACCAATGAAAACGGTTTTCTATGGCAGGTGACATAGCCATGCCGGTAAGCATGGCGAGGGGTGCTAAAATAAATACCACCCCAAAATAGGAGAGTTGCTGTAAAGCATTAAAATGATAAAATCCATCGGGTTCAACAGGGAAATTAAAGGTGGAATAATGGACAAAAACATTCCATGCATCAGGTACTATTTTCCATGATACGGGCACTAACCGTTCCCATTGATTGGTATAAAATAAGAGGAAAATAAAAACAGCGCCGTTTAAAACAAAAAAAGGAACGGTGAGAAAATGCCATACCCTTGCAATACCTACTGTATGCTTGTAACCCGGCAAACCGGCTATGGGGTTGAGGTAGCGGGCATCTTCTTTTGCGGTGTACGCTTTATCAATTGGTATTTTTACAGGGGTAAAGCGTATCCAGTCAGCGTTGGGTTTACAGCTATTGTTCCAGTACAAACGTGGATGATCTGCTAAAATAGAAAGCCCGCTTCTTATGATCAGCATAAGGAAAAAGAAATTAACCCAATGGCTCAGGTTTAACCACAGAGGAAAACCCGAAGGATCACCCCGTTGTAAAGCTGCAAAAGCCGTAGAAGGATTGGCTGGTAAACCGAACAGCAGGTATTGCAGCCATGCCGCACCGAATGAGCCAAATAAAAGTATCAGCAGTACAATCTTCACATACGGCTTCATCCCTAAATAGGCACGCCTGTCTGCAGGATAATGAACTGCTTTTTCAGCTTCTGTAAAATGTGATATCAATATTTAGAATATTAATGAGCATTTCGGCACGATTCTTTGCCAGCGCCAATGGTTTTAATTTTTACAATTCAGCAATCCATCTCTTTGCTTCATCCAGTCCGGAATTGTCAAATACTTTTACTTCCCCCGGTAACAGGTGACCAAAGAATTTCGCAAGACCATTTATCAGTTGATGATCGGAGACAAGGGCAACCCGCTCCCAGGCTGAGAAATTTTTTATTCCCACTTCAGCATCATCAATCATCGCCTTCAGGCTGAATCCCGTAAAGCCCGGACCCAGGTAATAGAGAAAACGGATTTTTTTATTGGCTTTTAATTTTTCATCAACAGCGGGAATTAAAATATTTTCATAATCTGCACCTGTTACTTCTCCTCCGGCTTCAATGCCCAGAACATTGCCGGGTAAATCGCTTATTATTTTTAACATGATTTTTTATTTTAAAAGATGATTAATTAGAAATATTATATATCAAATATTATTCCTCAATTTATTTTCTCAAAGCTTCAAAACCTGATACTACATCAAACAGTTCCTCATCAATGGAACTCTGGCGCAGGCGATGGTATTTTTTCCCGAGATCTTCCAGCAGATCACTTATATTTTTTTCAGCTCTTTGCATAGCATCCAGCCGACTGGCGTTTTCGCTGGCCAATGATTCTACGCTGGCTTTAAAAAGAGAGGCGAAAAGGTATCCGTTAATTAATGCGACCAGCGTGGGCTTTACGCCGCCTGCAATTTGCGGGAGTAATTTTGTAGGCCATTGAATTTGCTGTAATGAATTTTTCCATTTTTCATCCAGGGGCAAAAAACGCTGCATCACCGGGGTATAACCTGATACCGGATTTGGTTGGTTGTGAAAAATATAAAATGCTGTTACAACTTCTTTTTGCTGGTGCTCCTGGCTCTTGCTCAAAAGTTCTGTAACCAGCGGTGTAACTGCATTGATATCATTTGGAACAGGATATAATTTTGATGTATTAAATCCTTCGTCTGATAAAAGCAATTGAACCCGTTCGCCCACAGCCCAGATTTCTTTTTTACCCGGCAAGGCTTTGAGTGAGGTGGATACAAAATTTGCCATCGAGTCATTGAACTGTGCAACAAGCCCCTGATCTGACCCGAATACGATTGCGCAGATTACTGCGTCCTGTTTATTTTTTGATGTCGTCTTTTCATTGATCGCTGAAATTTTTTCTGCTTTAAAGTAGGCGATGATTCCTAAAGCGATAGTATGAAAATAATCTGCAAGCGAATCCACTGCAGTTTCATATTGAACAATATTTGATGCAGCCATTGCCTTCATGGCACTCACAACAGATTTAAGGTCTTTTGCTCCTTCTGTTTTGCTTCGTAAATTTTCTAAAGTGTCCATTAGTTTTTATTTTGATCTTGTTTCGGCTCGTCTTTATCCTGACCTGGTTTCAGCTTGTCTTTATTTTGATCAGGCGTTGGTTTATCATTATCTTTATCTGCTTTAGGCTTATCCTTATCTTGATTTTTATCTTGATTCGTCTTTGGCTTAGCCTTATCCTCATCAGGTTTTGGTTTATCCTGAAAAGGAGTAAGTATTGTTCCGGCAATTTTTAAAATAGCCTTACTATCATCATCACTCAGCTTTGCATTTGAAGATAAACGCTTGATTATTTCATCGGGAAAATTGTGGAAATTTTTAAGCAATGCATCTTGCGCATCCTTAATTATTTCAAGTGGTATTGTATCCAGTAAACCATTTTTTAATGCAAGCAAAATTACGATCTGTTCCGAAACCGGCATCTGCTGCAGTTCAGGTTGCTTTAAACATTCCCGTATGCGTTTGCCATGCTCAATTGTCTTTTTTGTATTTTCATCAAGTCTTGTACCAAAGCGGGCAAAGGTTTCCAGTTCCTCAAATTGAGCATACTCTAATTTTAAATTAGCAATGGAACGATAAGCAGGTAATTGCGCTTTATCACCTACACGTGAAACAGATTTACCAACATCAACTGCCGGTAAAATACCCAGTTCAAAAAGTTTGGGTGACAGATAAATCTGTCCATCTGTAATGGAGATCAAATTTGTAGGAATGTATGCAGAAATATTTTGCGCCTCGGTTTCAATAATGGGCAAAGCCGTTAAAGATCCACCTTTCAATGCGTCACTCAAATGTGTTGATCTTTCTAATAACCTGGAGTGAATGTAAAAAATATCGCCGGGGAATGCTTCACGTCCGGGTGGCCTTCTTAGCAATAAAGAAAGCTCCCTATAGGATCTTGCATGATGCGTAAGGTCGTCATAAACAATCAATACATCACGTCCCTGTTCCATAAAATATTCTGCAATGCTGGTTGCCGCATAAGGCGCAATGTATTCAAGTCCGGGAGAATTATTTCCTTCTGCCACCACAACAATCGTGTAATCCATAGCAGTTTTTTCTCTGAGGTTGGCAATTACCTTTGCAACAGCCGAAGCCCGTTGCCCGATTGCGCAATACACACATAAAACGTTTTTATCTTTTTGATTTAATATAGCATCAATGGCAATAGCTGTCTTGCCGGTCTGGCGATCGCCTACAATTAATTCCCGTTGGCCACGGCCAATTGGAATTAATGCATCAATCACTTTAATTCCTGTTTGCAAAGGAACAGTTACCGGGCTTCGGTCCATAATCGCATGGGCAGGGCGTTCAATTGGCAAACGTTCTTTTTCATTGATCGGCCCTTTGTCATCAATAGGTTTTCCCAGTGGATCGATCACCCTTCCAATTAATGAATCACCAACGGGAATATCCATTACTCTACCTGTCCGTCCTACTTCATCCCCGGCTTTCAGCAATGAATCTTTCCCCAGAAGAATCACGCCAATTTCATCTTCATCAATATTATAAGCAATACCAAAAAGACCATTGGGAAATTCAAGCAGTTCTTCAAAGCCTGCGCCCGGAAGTCCGGAAACTTTAGCGATACCAGTTGACACACTTGTAACCTGGCCAACTTCACGGGGCTTCATAGAAAAATTAAAGTTTTCTATTCCCTTATCTAATTGACTAAATGTATTGTTTACAATATTATCTGTTTCAATTGCTGGCATACTATTTTTTTTCCGGCACCGGCTTTGCGTTTTCTTTCATGGTTTCATCAATATTTTTTTCCAATGAATTAAGGTATTCTGAAAAACTCCAGGAAAGTTTATAGCCATTTGTTGAAAGCTCAATGCCGTTGATGATGTCTGGTGATGTTTTAAATTGGAGCTGTGTATCTGCACTGAGGGCTACATTTACTGCATCATGTATTTCACCTTGTTGCTTTGCAGGAAGGTCAAAGGCGCTTCTAACCAAAATGGCGTTGGTATTGGATTTGAACGCATCAATGAATTGCTTTTTGTCATCATCTTTTAATGCTGCCAGGTGTTTTACAAATGTGTTGGCTGATTGCTCTTCAAGACTTATGGAAGCAATTTCAGTAAGTGCTTTTCTTGTAATAGCAAAAACCTGATGTTGAATTTTTTCTGTTACCTGCAGGTTATCATTCTCCTGCTTTTCTTTTGTTGCTTTCTCCATTTTGGTACGCAAGTCGTCTGCTTCCTTTTTTGCCGCATCCATCAATTGCTGCTTCTGCGTATTTGCATCAGCAACCGCTTTATCCATCAATGCTTTTTTTTGCTGGTCAAAATCTTCATTTTTCTTTTTGAAATCATCCTGTTCTTTTTGAGCAACAGCTTTTTTATCATCTGCATCCTTCAATTGATCCCTGATTTTTTTCTCCCGTTCATCAATAGCATTGAGAATGGGTTTATATAAAAACTTCTTTAGCAACCACACCAAAATGAGGAAATTAATTACCTGTGCTATTACGGTGAACCAGTTAATTTTCATTACTTATGAGTTGCTATAATGTGATTCCAAAAGGGATTTGCGAAAATGAGTATCATCGAAACCACGAAACAGTATATCGCTATAGATTCTATCATGGCTAATCCCACAAATAATGTTCTCGTAATAGTTGGAGCGGCATCGGGTTGCTGCGCAATGGAGCTTAATGCCGATGATACTGCTTTGCCTTCGCCTAGCGCCGGCATCATACAACCAATGCCGGTTGTAAGCCCTGCAGTTACAATTGATATTACTGCAATAATAGTTGTACTATCCATTTTGTTTTTATTTACTTGTTGTAGAAATTGTTTTATCTGTTTTCTTTGAATCATGCACAGCCGCAGTTATATAAACTGTTGCCAGTATACTGAAAATATATGCCTGCACCATACCGGTCAATAGCCCAAGCGCATTCATTATAACCGGAAAAATAAAGGGGGATATCGTTAAAAGAATGGCGACAATCATGCCGCCACTCATAATATTGCCAAACAACCTTACGGCCAATGCCAGTGTGCGTGACACTTCGCTGATGAGATTAAAAGGCAGCATGATAAACGTTGGTTTTAAATATGATTTCAGGTAACCACCCAAACCACTTTTTTGAATACCAAAAAACGGAACTGCAATAAAGACACAAAGTGCCATGGCCGTTGTGGTAGAAAGCGAAGCTGTTGGCGGCGTGTAGCCCGGAAAAATAATACAGAGATTGGCTGTGCCGATAAATAGAAACAAGGTGCCGATAAAGCCGATATATTGTTCGGGATGATCTAAACCCACATCTTTAATTTGTTTATTGATGCCAGTTACAATCATTTCGAGAATGCATTGCCAGCGTGAAATGGTATTATCTGTTTTTAGTTTTCGTGTGAGTAGTATTGCTGATAATATCAATACCAGCATTAAAGCCCAGGTAGTAACAATGGTAAGATTTATAGTGATAAACCCATGTTGCCAGAAAATAGTTTCGTCGGGGCTAAGCTTCATGAGCTACCTCCTTTTTCAATTGAATCTTTCTCCCATCAATTGATTTGGTATAATGAATAACAACGAAACGGGCTGCTACAAAGCCTATCAGGCATACAATTAATTTTTTCCAATCTCCCAACCCAATAAAATAAAATCCAATCAATACAATACCAACCCGAAAAATGAAACTGCCTAAAACCAGCAATGCTGGCATTTTTGATGCTGCTAATTTTTTTACGGTAAACCAAAGGCCACCGAAAAAAAATATACCCAGCAACAATCCAGCTATAAATGGCAATACCGAATTTAAAATTTCATTCATCGTTTTCTTTTGTATTGTTATGCATTTCTTTGTCTTCTTTATCTACCCAATGCCAGGCAATGATGCATCCTGTAACGATACCAACGAACAACAAACTCAGTGTCCAGGAAAATGATTGTGGATGCCTTTTATCAAGCCAAATCCCCAATGCAGCACCAAGTAACGAAGGAACGGCTACCGACCACCCAATCATACCCATCATGCCCAATCCAGACCATGCGCTGCTCTTTTGATGCTGCCCTTTTAATTTTCGTTTTTCTTTCCTCGCAACCTCGTCGCTGAAAAAATTATTTTCCTTATCATTTGCTGCAGGTTCCATGTTAAGTATTTCGAAGTTTATCGAAGCTGTAAATAAATCCTCTTTCTAATTTTGCAATAACCGTAGTTACCTGTTTTTGATTTTCATACGCTGATTTAAAATCTTTTTTTACCAGATCACCAAGCTTACCCAAATCTGCTCCACCCACCGCATTACGGACCGATACTAAAACCTGCGTACCTGCTTTTATCATTATTCCATTATCAACAGCCACATAATGCGAAGTACCATCTGCCTCATAAGTAAATATGCCTGGCACCAATGCAGCCACGCAATCGAGCCGCTGCGGCAATAAACCATAAGAACCTTCACTTGTTTCCATCACAATACTGCTTACATCTTTTATATCAGCAAACACTTTAAACGGAAGCAGGATTTTAAGATTCATTGCTATTTTTTCCATTGCATTTTATTTAGCTGCTTCCTTTTCTTTTGCAGCATCCTTTACATTATTTTTATCTGCCTCACTGCTTTCCTTTTTTGCATCAACCTGTTTATCCTGATTTGTATTATCATTAGTCTTCTTCTTCACTTCATCTATTGACCCGATCATATAAAAAGCACTTTCCGGATAATCCTTAAACTCGTCTGCAAGTATTCTTTCGCAACCATCGAGTGCATCTTTCAAACTAACCTGCGTTCCTTTAATACCACTAAATTGTTCTGTGGCAAAAAAAGGTTGAGTAAGAAACCTTTCAAGTTTTCTCGCCCGATTCACTACATTACGGTCCTCAACAGATAGCTGCTCCATGCCCAGCATAGAAATGATATCTTTTAATTCTTCATACTGTGCAAGCGTTGCTCTTATTTTTTGCGCAAGGTCATAATGCTTTTGTCCGATGATGCCGGGCGTTGCCATTTTTGAATTGGATTGTAACAGGTCGATAGAGGGGTATAAACCTTCACTTGCTTTTTTTCTCGATAGCGCAATGGATGCAGAAAGATGAGAGAAAGTATGAACGGCAGCGGGATCTGTCAGATCATCCGCCGGCACATATACTGCCTGGATAGAAGTGATGGCACCGGCATCAGTATAAGCAATACGTTCTTCCAGTTCAGATAACTCAGTTCCCATGGTTGGCTGGTAACCGAGCCGTGAAGGCATTTGCCCCATTAATCCGGATACTTCCATCCCGGCTTGTATAAAACGAAAAATATTATCGATGAGTAACAATACATCGCGATGTTCATCATCACGAAAATATTCAGCCATCGTGAGCGCTGCATGACCAACACGGAAACGGGCACCAGGTGGTTCATTCATTTGTCCGAATAACATCACCATGTCTTTAAGCAGATCAGCCTCTTTCATGGCGTTGTATAATTCATTCCCTTCCCTGCAACGCTCACCAATTCCGCAAAACATGCTTACGCCTTTGTTATGGCCAACCATGTTGTGGATCATCTCTGTAAGTAAAACCGTTTTGCCTACACCGGCTCCACCAAATAATCCTGCTTTGCCGCCACGTTCTAACGGCATCAACACGTCAATGGCTTTAATACCTGTTTCAAAAATTTCGGATTTGACGGCTCTCTTTGATAATGGTGGCGGTGACTGATGAATATTGCGCCGTTCGCCTTTTGGCAATGCATCAAGATGATCGATTGTATTCCCAAAAACATCAAACATCCGGCCCAATATATTTTTACCAACAGGCACTGTCAATTCTTTTCCTTTTGTTTCAACAGCCATGCCTCTTGACAATCCCTGGGTTGGGTTCAATGCAATTCCACGAACACTATGGTCATCCAGTTGCGATAATACCTCAATAGATACCTGTTTGTCTTTTCCTGAAAGTAATAAAGTGTAAATAGAAGGGAGGTCATTTTCAAAAGCTACATCTACAACACTTCCCCGTACAGAAATTATTTTTCCATACCGGGTTTCTGCATCAGTGTTATCGGTGTTTACACGCATATATCCTTTGCCGGTTATTTAAATACCTTTTATAAAAAACACAAGAAATGATTAATCATAAGAAATAATAGTTCCTGTATTTGCCAGGCCGCCGGATCCTCTTATATCTTTTAAAAACTACTCTATGATCAAAAAAGCTTCTTTGTTATGATCTCAGGTGTTGCGGGATCAACTAATCCATAATTGTGCGACACTAAATTTTCATGCTTATTTTTATATTTCATGCGATTGAGGATATGGCTGATTATGGCAATATGTGCTTCATCTTTATTGTCTGCATTTACAATAAACCAAGGAGTATCTTTGAAATTTGTTTTCAGCAACATTTCATCCCGTGCGTCGGAATAATCCTTCCAATGCTTTTGCGCCACCTTGTCTATCGGACTTATTTTCCATTGCTTCAATGGGTCTTTCTTGCGGTCATCTAATCTTTTTTGCTGTTCATCTTTGCTGATATCAAGGTAATATTTCAGGATAATGAAACCTCCCTCAACGAGACCGGTTTCAAATAATTCTACTTCTGTAAAAAATGATTTGTATTGTTTGTTGTTACAAAAGCCCATTACCTTTTCAACACCAAGACGGTTGTACCAACTTCGGTTGAAAAGAACAAATTCACCGGATGCCGGCAAATGTGATGTATAACGTTGAAAATACCATTCTCTTTCCTGGAGGCTGGAAGGCTTACCCAATGCCACCACTTTTGTTTCCCGCGGGCTGAGATGTTTGATGATCTTTTTTATCGTTCCATCTTTACCGGCAGCATCTCTTCCTTCGAGTATTACGAACAATTTAAGATCTGAAGCAATTACTTCTTTTTGCAGCTTTACAAGTTCTATATAGAGCTGATGCAATATCTTTTTATCTTTTTCTTTTTTCACTTTAATGGCTTTATTCAGAAGCTACTGATAATTGTATGATAAAATGCCGGGGGTATTTTTTTGCTTCACCCTGAACTGGTAATTCTCTGAAATGATTAATTGTAGTCAACGAAGGTCGACTGAAAACGGTCTTTATTTGTTATACAACTTTAGAATAAATTTGCATAATCCGCACATTTTCTGTTGATATATTAACCTGTACTAGGTTGAAATGATCATGAGCGTATACAATAAGCTGACCTATGTTTTATGCTGATTTACGTCCAGATTCAGATCCGTACTTGTGATCAATTGTACAGTTGAAGATGCAAATTTAATTTCGCCGTCGGTTCTGCCTATTTCATCCAGTATTTTGCTAAATAGCATATCTTTTGTAATTCTTCTTTTCTTGTAATCTACAGTGTAACGGATTGTAAATTCAACCCAATTATTATTGGCAACCAGCGTAACCATAGGATCAGTTGAAGCGTCCTCAATAAAATAATTTTTTAATGCACTTTGCCATATTTGACCGGCTGAGATTGCAAAATTTCCGCACACATCGTTAGCAACAGATAAAAATATTTCACGTGCTGTTTGAAAATTACTTCCATATTGAAGAGGAATTTTAATTTCATCCCATAAAAAAGGGAAGTCGGCTGAATAATTAAAGACCGGCTCTTTGAATACAAAACTGTTAGCTACACGCACTATCCTGCCGTTATACAAATCGCCATCCACCCATTGTCCTGTTTCCATCAGCGTTGTACGTAATACACCTATATCAATCACGTCTCCTTTAATTCCTCCCAATTGAACCCTGTCGCCGGTAGTGTAAAAACCCCCGAACATAACTGCCAGCCAACCCGCTACACTTGCAATTACTTCCTGTAAGGCAAAGGCTATTCCCGCACCGGCAATACCTAATGCTACACCGATATTATTCAGTTTATAACTAAAAACAACAATGATAATAAATATGGTTAGTACAAAACCCGAAAAACTAAGTAGTTTTCTCGAACGGTAACGACGGTCGCTGTCTTTAACATGATTGGTAACTATAACTTTAATAAACCTTATAAGCAACCACAGCGTGATAACACAGGCAAACGCAAATACTGACTTACCTAAAGGTTCCTGGAAGAGCCAGTGTCGAAATTGTTCACTCATGTCAATTGTTATTTGTTATCACCCTTATTTGAATTGGGAATGAAAATTATTTGCCCACATTTTGCTTTTTAAGCAATGCACTAAATGCAATACGGTTTAATTTATCACTAAAGAGGGTATGTTGACAAAAATATATTGTCAATGAGACAGGAGAAACCGGAAAGCGGTAATTAATTCAATTGATAAATAAGCGTTATTTTCTAATCGATAAAACTCCAATATGTTTCTTCCGCATGAAAGTTTGTTTCGGGCCAGTGAGCCATATCAAAACCGGGGGCTTTTTCAAGGGTTTCCTTGCTTTGATCGAGTATGAACATTTTTTTGCCGGGGTCTACCGTTAGCAGTTTAAAGGGAATGGCAAAATACTTTTCGTTAATGGTCAGGAATCCTCCAAATTTTATAATATAGTATTCTATTTCACCGGTGGTAATATCAATCATGATATCCTCTATGGCTCCCATGTTTTCCTCCTGGAGGTTATGAACTTTATCGCCGATGATTGAAGAGGCTGTTAAGAATTTTAGTGGGCTGTTGGGATGTTTACCTTCGGGGTTAACACCTGTAAGGTTTTCGTTAGTGAAGTCTGTCATTTTAATTAAATTAATGTAGTTGAATAAATATATTAAATCAATAATTTGCTGTTGCTTTAATTATCCAATATCCATGCCTGATGTTATGGTAATTGTAATTACTAATAATGCAACTAGGGGTATATTCATGTTTTTTTAGTATCATTTTAAAAGACTTTCAACTCATGAATTGATGAAAATAATATAGAAATAAAAGCAAAGTTCGGAGACATCTTATAATTCGTGTTACACAATTCAGTATAATAATTACATAATACACATCTTTTGTAGAAATATGTTGCTAAACGGTGTTTTCTAATAATTGTTGATTCAATTCGAATCCGAGCGGTTTTATCGGAGTTCTTGATTTACACATTGATCCGCATCCTGATTTATACACAAAGCTTTTCAATACCCTGCTATTTCAGCAAAAATTCGCTACTTCTCAATATCTTCACAAAAAAAATATTTTATGAATTTACGTGAGCAATTAAAGGGCACAGGAGTGGCCATCATTACTCCCTTCAGGTCCAGTATGGAAGTTGATTTTGATGCGCTGGGAAAATTGATTGATTTTATTATCGGCAATGGGGTGGAATATATTGTGAGCCTGGGTACAACAGGCGAAACACCAACCTTGGAAACAGAAGAAAAATTCGACATCATTAATTACACTTTCGAAAAAGTGCATGGCCGGGTACCGGTTGTGGTGGGCATTGGCGGTAACAATACCAAAGAAGTAATGGAAAACCTGCAAAGTTACCCGTTGGAAAAAGCCACCGCAGTTTTAAGCGCAAGCCCATACTATAATAAACCATCGCAGGAAGGTATTTTTCAGCATTATAAAAACCTGGCAGCAGCAAGTCCTAAACCGGTATTGTTATATAATGTACCTGGAAGAACCGGCAGCAATATCACGGCAGCAACAACTTTAAGATTAGCCAGTGAAGTGGAGAATATTGCCGGCATAAAAGAAGCAAGCGGTAATATGGTACAGTGCATGCATATTCTGCGTGACCGGCCTGCCGGTTTTTTAGTGTTAAGTGGGGATGACCATATAACACTGCCCTTAATTGCCTGCGGCATGGATGGCGTAATCAGTGTGGCAGCCAATTGTTTTCCCAAAGATTTTTCGCAGATGGTGCGTCATTGTTTACAGGGAGATTTTGCATCGGCCAGGCCATTGCATAATAAATGCCTGGAAGGATATGATCTTTTGTTTGCCGAAAATAACCCCGCAGGTGCCAAAGCATTTTTATTTGAAATGGGGTTGATTGAAAATGTATTAAGGCTCCCGGTAGTGCCGTTAAGCGCTCCTGTTCAGCAAAAAGTAAAAGCTTATCTCAATAAATAAACATGAAATATTTTTTGTGTTTCGCCATTTTAGTTTTCACTTATTGTATAAGCGAAGCACAATATAATGTTGTTTTTAAGTTAGATAAATATCCTTTGCTGCATAATAAAGACAGCATCTTTATTGCCGGTAATTTTAATAACTGGGATCCGCATAGCAGTGCCCATGCGCTGTCTTCTGCCAATGAAAATAATTTTTTGTTGTACCTGAAATTACCCGCCGGTGATTATGAATATAAATGCACACGGGGATCCTGGAAAAAAACAGAAAGCGAAGCCAATGGGGCAGATATAGAAAATCACAACTTCCAGGTAAATAGCGATACAACCATTGACATAAATGTTGAAGCCTGGAAAGATGATTTTGCCAATGTTGTAAGAAAACATACAGCGGGTAAACAGGTGCATATAATGGATACCGCATTTTTTATTCCCCAGCTAAACCGAACCAGGCGTATCTGGATATATTTACCCGAAGGTTATGCAAAAGCAAAAAAACATTATCCTGTTTTGTATATGCACGACGGACAAAATGTTTTTGATGCCGCCACTTCTTCCTATGGCGAGTGGGGCGTGGATGAATGTTTAGACAGTCTCATCAGATCGGGTAAGCCCGCCTGCATTGTTGTAGGTATTGATAATGGCCCTGAGCGTATGAATGAATACAACCCGTACGGGTTTCAGAATTTTGGAAAAGGGGAAGGAGATCAGTACCTGGATTTTTTAGTACAAACATTGAAACCTTTTATTGATAAAAAATACCACACGCTGCCCGAAAAAGAAAATACCATGATCGCCGGTAGTTCGATGGGTGGGTTGATATCTTATTACGCCATGCTGAAGCAACCAGGTGTTTTTGGTAAGGCCGGCATTTTTTCACCGGCATTCTGGACGGCCCCCGACATTAAATCCTTAACCGATTCGCTGGCATTCCAGGTGAACGGCAAATTTTTCTTTTATATAGGAGAAAAGGAAGGCGCTTCTTTTGTAAAAGATATGCAGGATATCGAGGATTCGCTGGGCGAAAAATCATCCGCCATGATCTATTCTGTAACAGATCCCGCAGGCCGGCACAACGAAAAGGCCTGGCGTAAATGGTTTGCTGAATTCTATAACTGGATGATGGCAGATGGATTTAATGCCAACTTGAAAGTTGAGAATTGATCTGCATTTTCTGCTAACCTGATGCACTAAATAATATAGCAGGCTCCTTGCAAAGCCAGTTCGGTATTTTCAAAAATTTCGGTAGCTTCCAGTAAAAATTCATCCAGGGTTTCGTATTTTGATGAGAAGTGACCGATCAGTAATTTTTTCACTCCTGCTTTTTGTGCAATGGACGCAGCCTGTACTGTGGTACTGTGAAACCTGGCTGCCGCACGTTCGTGCAGCTCTTTCAGGTAAGTTGTTTCATGATAAAGCATATCAACCCCTTTTACTTTTTCGGCAAGCGTTTCATCATAGATAGTATCAGCACAATAAGCATAACTTTTTGGTTTTGCTGCAGCAATGGTAACTTCTTCGTTGGGTACAATGGTCCCTTTCCTGGTTATATAATCTTCACCCTCCTGTAACTTGTCGTAAAAAGAAGCCGGTATCTCATAGATTTTTGCCCTTTCGGCATTTAATTTTCTCGGATTTTTTTTCTCCCTGAATAAAAATCCCCAGCATTCAATGCGGTGCTTTACTTTAAAACATTCCACCGTCATTTTATTCCCATCAACAATTAACCCTTCTTCCTGTAGTGGGTGAAAATGTAAATTGAAGCAAAGATGTGTAGCAGCAAAATTTAGTTGAAGTGTGATCAGTTGTTCCAGTTCAGGCGGCGCATGCAGGTGCAGGTCCTGCGTACGGTTAAGCAGGCTCATACTGGTAAGTAAACCGATCAATCCAAAATAATGGTCACCGTGTAAATGCGAAATAAAAATATGGTTGATCTTGCTGCGCTTTATTTTGTATTTAGATAACTGCATTTGTGTTCCTTCGCCGCAGTCAATTAAAAAACTCTCCTCTGCAGTTTGTAAAACCTGGGCAGTAGGGTTCCTGTCAAAGGCCGGTATGGCCGAATTGTTTCCAAGTATGGTTAAAGAGAGCAAGTTTTTAATTTGTTGTTTTAATTGCCTGCCTGCCGGTAGGCAGGTTTCTGGTTTGTTGTAGTAAGACCTCACCCGGTATAGAATTGCTGCATTGTTAAATTTCTTATTTTATATTTTTCATTCCTTATTTCTTATTCCTCATCTTCTAATAATTCTCTTTCAATCTCCTCCATTTGTACCATATCCCAGGCCTCACTTTCGGATTGCGTGACATTCATAAATTCCAGGAGTTCTTTACTGTTCAATAATTGTTCCACTTCTTTTTGCAGGTTGCATATCACAAACGAACAGTTGTGCTCATAAAATTGCTGTTGTACCTGCGCCATGTTTTCAGCCATAGTTTCATCAAAATTTTGCACTTTGTCCATTTTCAAAATAACATGCGGTATGTCTTTTTGCAGGTAGCTGAGCAACAATTGGTTCAATTCTTCTGTCATATTAACAGATAAAAGTGCTTCTTCCGGCGTAATAACAGTAAATTTTTCTTTGGTATCTATTTTGACATTCATATAGTAAGATAAAATTAATAGTAGTCCGCAACTGTTTGCGGGTTGTTCTTTGTTAAGTAAAGGAAATTTTATTAGAGCAAAATTACAAAATCAGAAACTTGCTTAAGGACATACAAATATATTAAATAAGTCAAGTAAAAAGGGTTTTCAATGTTTCTGAATTTGAATAAAATTGTGATAAATAAAGAGGATTCTACTTTTTAACATATTAACATTTCCGCATCGCGGCAAACTTTATCTTTGGAATAATCGTTATTATTGTACAAGCTAAATTCAATATAAAATGGATAATAATTTTTCAGCACAGGTAAAAGAGATCATATCCTACAGCAGAGAGGAGGCATTAAGATTGGGAAACGATTTTATTGGAACAGAGCATTTGGTATTGGGTTTAATAAGAGACGGTGAGAATACTGCTGTTAAAATATTAAAATCACTCAATATTGATCTCTTTGAACTTCGAAAAGAGATAGAAATTGCCGTTAAGGATAAAACGGGGAAAAATATTGCAAACATCAATTCACTTCCATTAACCAAGCAGGCCGAAAAAGTAATCCGAATCACGGTACTGGAAGCCAAGGCACAAAAAAGTGCATTGGTAGAAAGTGAGCACCTGATGCTTTCCATTTTAAAAAATAAAGAAAACATAGCCACGCAGATTTTAAACCAGTTTGATGTTGATTATGATGTATTCAAAAATGAGCTGGGCTTTGTAACCAGCAACCCCCCATCGGCCGAATTCAGCGATGAAGGTGAAGATGATTTTGATGAAGAAAGAAAACAATATGGTGCACAAAAACCCCAGCGTGCAGGCGCGGCAAATCAACCTAAAACAAAAACACCGGTACTTGATAATTTTGGCAGAGACATAACACGTCTGGCAGAGAATGGTTCTTTGGATCCTATCGTTGGCAGGGAAATTGAAATTGAAAGGGTATCACAAATATTATCGCGCCGTAAAAAGAATAATCCCATTTTAATTGGTGAACCAGGTGTGGGTAAAACCGCTATAGTAGAAGGTTTGGCCTTAAGGATTGTGCAGCGAAAGGTATCCCGTGTTTTGTTTGATAAACGGGTTGTGAGTTTGGACCTTGCCGCATTGGTTGCCGGTACAAAATACCGTGGGCAGTTTGAAGAAAGGATGAAAGCCATCATGAATGAACTGGAAAAGAACAGGGATGTTATTTTATTTATTGATGAGATACATACCATTGTTGGTGCAGGTGGCGCAAGCGGTTCCTTGGATGCATCCAATATTTTTAAACCGGCTTTGGCAAGAGGAGAGTTGCAATGTATTGGAGCATCAACCTTAGATGAGTATCGTATGCACATTGAAAAAGATGGTGCATTGGACCGTCGTTTTCAAAAAGTAATTGTAGAGCAGCCCTCGGTTGAAGAAACTATTGAAATTTTAAACAACATTAAAAGTAAGTATGAGGATTACCATAATGTAACCTACAGCCAGGAAGCCATTGAAGCCTGTGTGAAATTAAGCGACCGGTATATGACCGATCGTTTATTACCGGATAAAGCGATAGATGTGCTGGATGAAGTTGGTGCCAGGAAGCACATTAAAAATATTAACGTGCCACCCGAAATTATTGAACTTGAAAAAAAGATCGAAGACATTAAGCTGGAAAAGAATAAGGTGGTGAAAAGTCAGCGCTTTGAAGAAGCAGCTTCATTAAGGGATACGGAAAAAAGATTACAGGAAGAACTGGAAGCTGCAAAAAATGCCTGGGAAGAAGAGAGTAAGCACAAACGTTTTCCTATTGAGGAAGAAGATATTGCTGAAGTGGTGCACATGATGACAGGTATACCGGTAAAACGTATGGTGCAGGCCGAGACCGACAAATTGCGCCGCATGGCTACTGATCTGCAGGGGGCAGTGGTTGGACAAACGGATGCTATTTCAAAAGTGGTTAAAGCTATTCAACGTAACCGGGTTGGATTGAAGGATCCTAAAAAACCGATCGGCACATTCATTTTCCTTGGCCCAACCGGTGTTGGTAAAACAGAACTGGCACGTTCGCTTGCCAGGCATATGTTCGACAGTGATGATTCGCTGATCAGGATCGACATGAGTGAGTACATGGAAAAATTTACAGTAAGCCGCCTGATCGGTGCTCCTCCGGGCTATGTTGGTTATGAAGAAGGTGGCCAGTTGACAGAAAAAGTACGGCGTAAACCATATTGCGTTATCCTTTTGGATGAAATCGAAAAAGCGCATCCGGATATCTATAATATCTTATTGCAGGTATTGGATGATGGCATGTTAACCGATGGTATGGGCCGTAAGGTTGATTTTAAGAATACGATGATCATCATGACATCAAATATCGGTGCACGCCAGTTGAAGGATTTTGGCGATGGTGTTGGTTTTGCAACTGCCAACCGCATGGAAAATGTGGATGAAAATAATAAAGCAGTAATTGAAAAAGCATTGAAGCGCACTTTTAGTCCGGAGTTTTTGAACAGGATCGATGATGTGGTTGTATTTAATTCATTGAGCAAGGAAAATATTTTCGAGATCATTGATATTGTAATGCAGGGTGTAATGAAACGGTTGACCAACCTGGGTTTGGGTATGGAGTTAACGCCTGAAGCAAAAAGCTTTATTGCTGATAAAGGTTACGATTCGCAATTTGGTGCAAGGCCTTTGCACAGGGCCATTCAGAAATACCTGGAAGATCCTTTAGCTGAAGAGATATTGAATATGAATGTGAAGAGTGGAGATGTAATGGTTGCTGAACTGGATGAAGCAGGAGAAAAAATAAGGTTTGTGCTGAAGAAAGAAGAGAAGAAAAAAGAAAAAAAATCTGAAGCTTAATTTCTTAAAATAAATGAATAATATAAAAGAGTTGTTCCACCGCAGGTGGAACAACTCTTTTTATTTTTATTATTGCAGCGTTTTTATGATTTTTGCAACGATGAAAAATATAATTGTAACAATTGATGGATGGTCGTCGTGCGGCAAAAGTACTTTAGCCAAACAACTGGCTAAAGCGCTGGGTTATGTATATATTGACAGTGGTGCCATGTATCGAGCCATTACCTTGTATTTTTTGCGTAACCATATTAACTGGCTTGAAACAGAGCAGGTAGTAGATGCCTTAAATAATATTATCATTACTTTTAAATGCAATGATAAAACACAGCAATCAGAAGTTTATCTTAATGGTGAAAATGTAGAATATGTTATACGTGACCTTGTAATTGCCGAAAAGGTAAGTGATGTGGCGGCTATCAAAGAAGTTAGGGCCTTTGCAGTTGCACAACAGCAACAAATGGGAGAAGAGAAAGGCATTGTTATGGATGGCCGGGATATTGGCACCACCGTTTTTCCGGATGCTGAGCTCAAGATATTTATGACCGCAGACATTTCTGTAAGGGTGGAAAGAAGGTACAAAGAGATGTTTGAAAAAAATCCGAATATTTCTATTGATGAAGTTAAAGCAAACCTTGAAATGCGTGACTATATAGATTCTAACCGCGAAATAAGCCCCCTCAGAAAAGCAACTGATGCGATAGAACTTGACAATACTCATTTAAGTATTAACCAACAATTGAAGATTGCTATGCAATTGGTAAAGGACCTGAAAAAGTAAATTCATTTTACGCTATATTATTTTTTTAAAAAAAAAGTTAAAATATATTTGTTTTATAAAAGAAATAATATAATTTCGCTCTCGCAAACGCTGTAGTTGTTTTTCTACAAATACTGTAGTTTTGCCTCAAGCTTATAACCACATATTCCGTCCAAGAGGCCTTGCCTCGATTAAAAGCCAATCTTTTCTTAGTATCCTGTAATTAATACACCCCCCCAATTGGAACATGTTCTTGATTTGACAAGTGTGCTTTGCTTGTTGGGCTTAAACCTTTTTATACATGTTATTGAAAAAATTATGAAAAAAACATCTACAAATCCCGGTACTTCTATTAAAAAGTGTCTGGTACTGATTCTGGCAATTTTTAGTCTCGCTTTTAGCCAATCAACCTATGCTCATAGTGTCGACAGTTATAGTGGCACTTGCGCTTCCGGGCCCCAATACAAGGTAACGGCAGTAGTTTCTAATGTTAACAACACATCTAACTACCGTTGGCAATGGAAAAATGCTTCGGCAGTTTGGGTTTGTTTTGTTAATGGTGCCAATACCATCAACGGAAATTCCTACAATGTAAGCGGTTCGGTGTACAACTTAACAACTACACCAGGGCCGATCATTTTTACCAATCCAAACATTGGTTTACAAGGATTGGAAATAAGAATGGTAATATCTGACGGTAATGGCGTTAATCCATGTACTTTACCTAATGGTAATACCTGGACCAGCACTACCAACCATTTCATTAATGTTACCAATACATCTTGTGGCATATGTAATGGACAAATCACAGGTCTTTATTTTAATAAACTTGATAATGGAGCCGATCTTCCCATTACAAACGGAGCTACATTTACTGTTGCTCAGCTAGGTGCTTTATACAACATGGAAGTTGCTACGACAGGAACAGTAGGTAGTGTAAAGTTTACTATAACCGGACCTACCCCAAGTACTACCATTGAAAATTCAGCGCCTTACAACAGCCCAGCTTCCGGTTCAGGAGCCTGGACAGGAGCGCCGGGCAATTATTCTGTTAACGTAAAGATCTATACCGGTTCAGGCGCAACAGGTTCGATCTGCCACGAAATAACCGTAACATTTATCCTTACATCAACAGGCTCCATCGGTGACAGGGTTTGGTATGATACCGACAGAGATGGTATTCAGGATGCATCAGAAAATGGAATATCAGGCGTTACTGTTAAATTAAGAAATGCTTCCAACACAGTAATAGCTACAACCACAACAAATACAAGTGGCAATTACTTATTCTCAGGTTTAGCTGCCGGTACTTATAGTGTTGAATTCCCTGTTACAGTTTACGGATATATTTTATCTCCGGCCTATGTAGGGTCAGATCGTAATGTAGATAGTGATCCTTCAGTATCTACCGGTGTAACTCCGTCAATAACTTTAAGTGCAGGACAAAATATTGTTAACGTTGATGCAGGATTTGCGCCCGATTGCAGTTGCGTAAACTCAGCCGGCAATTTACTGGTTAACGGTAGTTTTGAAAACGGCACAACCGGTTGGACCTGGAGTGCTGCCAACGGTTCTTTAACCACAGGTACTGGTTATGTGGCCTGTGGTGCTGCTAATGGTTTTAATAATCAAAGTTCCGGTACATCAAAAGTATGGCAGGATGTTACAGTATCTGCAGGATCTACTGTTACTTTCTCTGCTTATGCAGGTACACATACGCCAGGTATTGCCTGCAGTCCGAAACTCAGTTTAATATTTTTAAATTCAGCCAATACAGTTATAGGCCAGACCGATGTAACGGTTACAAGAGATGTTGATATAAACAACAGCCAGTTGGAAAAATATTCTATTACTGCAGTTGCGCCGGCAGGTACGGTTAAGGCGAGGGTTCAAAGCGCCATTACCTGTAACACCATGAAGATTGATGCATTTTGTTTAACAGCAACAAATCCTGCCGTCCTTAATCTTGGAAATTTTGTATGGTATGATGCAAACAATAACGGTGTACAGGATGCAACTGAAATCGGTATTAATGCAGCGACAGTAAAATTATACGTTGATGCAAATAGTGATAATGTACCTGATGGTACAGCAATCGCAACTACTGTTACAAATGCAAGTGGAGCATACGGCTTTGGTTCTTTAACAGCCGGAAATTACATTGTTGGCGTTACGCTTCCTGCCGGATATGCAGGTAGTGCAACAACAGCAACAAGTGCAGTTCCCAATAACGATAACAATATCGATAATAATGGTGTAACAACCGTAAGCGGAGAATTAAGAAGCAATTTTATAACATTAACTGTAGGTGGAGAGCCTACAACTGATGGTGATGGTAATAATGGAAATCTTACTCTTGATTTTGGATTAAAAGCAACTGGATCAATTGGAAATTTTGTGTGGGAAGATCTGAACAGAAATGGTTTACAGGATGTAAATGAGCCAGGTATAGCAGGTGCTACAGTTACATTAAACTCTGCGGCAGGTACTGTTACAGCTACAACTGATGTAAATGGAGCATATAATTTTGCCAACTTACCTGCGGCAACATATAGTGTAACATTTACAACACCTGCCGGTTTTGCTTTTACTGCATTACCAAATGTTGGAACTGATGATGCTATAGATAGCGATCCTGTTGGGGGTGTAGTATCAAATATAGTATTAGCTGCCGGTGAAGTAAATAACACTATTGATGCCGGTTTTTATAAAGTGATTTCTTTAAGTGGAAATGTTTGGCACGATGTGAATGGTATGAATGATAACCTGGTAAATAATACAGGACCATTGCAGGTACCTCCGGCTATTGTTATTCCAACAGGATTAAGGATTTCATTAGTAGATGCTGTAACTAATCACGTAATTAGTGTGGCTTTGGTTCAGGGGAATGGCGTATTTAATTTCCCGAATGTTTCACCGGGTTTTTACACCTTGTTATTAAGCCAGTTACCTGGTGTACCCGGACAACTTGCTCCTTTTGCCACAGTGCCTTCAGGATGGGTAAATACAGGTGAGCATTTAGGATTAACACCCGGAAGAGATGCTGTTATTAACGGTAAGCTAAGTGTAAGTATCACTACGGTAAGTGTTACAAATGCCAACTTTGGTATTCAATTAAATAACGATGACACAGGAATAAATTAAAAATCTGAAACTAGTAAATTTTTAAATTAAAGAAAATGAAAACAAGAAAATTATCAAAAATCGTTTTAGCTATTACATGCTTGGTTGCTTTTGTAAATAGCTCGAACGCTCAGCCAGGGACCCTGGAAATGACAAGCTTGTGTAGTAACACAAGTATACAAGGTCCCTCAACAGCACCAGTTGTTGTTACTTTCAGGGAAGATATATTAAATCTTCCGGTGGCAACTCATTTTAAGACGTATAACCCACCTCTTTCAGTAAGCATGTCTTTTGCAAACCAACAGTATAATACTGTTTACAATAACATGTCTACAGGTATGGCTTTCGGAGGTGGTACCACTGCTTCTACAGGCGGCACAACACAACAGTCCGCAAACAATTTAATTTACAATGCCCTTGGAAGTTCATTGGTACAACCTCCCCAGAACGGTATGTTTGTTTCCAGTCCCAGTGGCGCAGTTGTAGCTAATTATCAATTGGGTGGAAGGGGTGTTGGATTGGATCCGGAAGGAACTCAATTTGGAACAGACGATGATAATTTTGGCGCATTCGATTATAGCTTTGGCACGGCCATTTATGCTACTGTGGAACCTTTATGGGATGCAAATTTGCCAAAAGACGGCAGGTATTATTATGGTGATATAGTTTTTAAGTTTAGCCGTCCTGTAACTAACCCGGTAATACATATTGGAGGTTTAGGCGGAAGTTACAGCTATCAACCAATTGGTGCCGGACCAAGACAAATATCTTACTTCACTGCTGAAATGGAATTGCAAAATTCAGGTGTTACGTCTACTTTTATGGCGGGTAACGAAAATTTCAATATTGTAGGGAATAATATATTGAACAGTTCTGCAACCCCAAATGGCGGTTCATATAATGACGGTGGAACAGAAGGTAGCTTTCTGACTTATGGAGCAGCTACCGGCAGTGTTCGTGTTAATGGAACAGTTACACAATTGGTTTATAGAGTTTATGTAAGGGGAAGTGTTAATTCTAATTTTAATTTCTCAAAAAATCAGGCTGATATTACAGGCGCAACGCGTGATCCATTCAATGGTGATTTATTTTATGTAGCCATTAGCCTTGATAAACCTGTTCTGCAAATAATTTCCGGTAGTGTATTTAATGATGCTGATGGTTTAACTGATAACAATATAGCTACAACCTTAACTTCTGTGGGTTCTGCTGTTAATCCTAAAACAAATGCAGGCGGAATATATGCGAACCTGATAAATAATACTACCAACCTGGTAGTGGCCAGTTTACCAATTGGCCCTGGCGGGGATTATTTATTTCAAAATGTTCCTATAGGTACATACAGGGTACAAATAACTGTTAATCCAAGTACAGGTACTTATGCATTACCTGCCGTAATACCGGCAACAGCTTTACCCGCAGGTTGGGTTAATACCGGCGAGTTTAATGGTGTAGGTGCAGGAAGTGATGGCAATGTAAATGGTCAGTCTGCCCCGATAGTTGTTATATTAGGCGACACTAAAACAGATAATAATTTTGGAATTGAGCGTTTGCCTGATTCTAAAGACTTTACAACTGTAATAGTAACACCAGGATTGGGTGCTGTGATAACTTTAAATACGCCTGGTATTGCACCATACGGTAATTTGCCAATTTTAACCGGTAGCGATCCTGAAGATCAGCCAAGTATGGCTGTATTAACAGGTAAATCAGTAAAATTCACAACGTTAGCAACAGTTGGAACAACTAATATACCGGCAGTGTTAAAATATAATGGAACTGTAATAACGCTGAACCAGGTAATACCGAACTTTAATGCTGCCTTGTTAACAGTAACCTTATCAACCCCCTGGGCTGGTTCTGGTTTAAAGTTCAACTATGCGTATGTTGATCTGGCTGGTTTACCCGATCCTACACCTGCACTTTACAGGTTAGTTTGGAGTGGTGGTGGTCCTTTAGCAATCAACGTTTCAGAATTTACTGCTGTTAAAAATAATTGCACAGCAAATCTTAGCTGGAAAACCTCTACAGAAATTAACGGCGACAGGTTTGAAATTGAAGTAAGTACAAACAGTAACCCGGTTTATGCAACTGTTGGATCAGTATTAGCAACGGGTAACAGCTCTACAACAAAATCTTACCAATACAGCTATCCAATGCAACCGGGTATTACTTATTACTTCAGGCTTAAGTTGGTTGACAAGGACGGATCTTTCAAATACAGTGATACACGTTCTTCAAGCTGCTCAAATGATAAGACAGGTATTGTAATTGCACCAAACCCTGTAATAGATATATTCTCTGTAAAAGGAATGGAAAATGGCAAAAATGTAGTTGCAGTTTATGCTACAAATGGCCAGTTGGTTAAAACACAGGTGATAGCACAAAACCAGGGAGAAGTAAACATTGCTTACTTAGCTCCGGGTATGTACACTGTAAAAGTTACCAGCGAAACAGGCAATACTGTTATAAGTAAATTAATAAAATACTAGACGAATTTCGATAACCAAGCACAAACAAAAGATGTCCCCCGCCTTAACCGGGGGGCTCTTTTTTTTAGGACTAGTCAAGTGGTAATAACTGCGGCTAACTGAACCAGATCATCATATAGATATAACTACTGGAATTCTGCCCTTGGAGAAAAATCGTTCAGAATATTTTGGTTTATTTAAAATTTATTATACATTTGTATTCGCTTAACCTTTCAAACCAAGTATCCCTTCTTAGGATTTATTCCTATTAAAGCCAATTTTTTAGTTTTTTAATATCCTTGAATTCCACCACACTTTTAGAAAAATATTTTTAATTGTATCTATAGGTAATTATCTATAGCCAACGCTGAATATTTTAAAAGTCCGTAATACCTCTTTAAAAAACCTCTTTCCAAATTTTCTTTGAGAAGTCGCCAGACTTTTAAAGACCGGTTTGTACCAACAACTGAGTCGATATTCATTTTATTACCTTAAACCTCAGATCATGAAAAAGTTTACAAAATTTTTATTATTCGCAATTGTTGCGATTCTAGCTATTGGCAGTACTGCCTTTGGGCAAATTACACAAGTAACAGGCTCACCTCAGACCCAAACAACTACAGGCACAATGCTCACCATTACCAGGCCATCGGGGCTAGCTGTTAATGATGTAATGATCGCCAATATTGTACAAAGTGATAATGATGGCAATCCATTAAACGATGCCAGTCTTTCGGGATGGACAATTGTTGATGGAAAAGATATTGGTGTCAATGGCAATAATCATTGGCGTGGTACAATATTATACAGAGTTGCTACGGCTTCCGATGTATCTGCAGCTAATTTCTCTTTTCTACTTGATGCAGATGCAGAAGATGGAACATCAGGTGGGATAGTTGCATTCAGAGGTGTTGATGTTACTGGTGGTGTTACAGAAACCGGTGCAGCCGGCGGCCCTTTTGATGTTGACCCGGGAACAATAAATACATCAACTAGCAGTAGCACGGTTACAGCCACCACTATTACTACGGCTACAGCTAATGCTGCTGTTATCATGTTTACCGAACTTGGCGATAACAGAACTCACTCAGGTTGGCAAACAACAGCTCCTGGAGCACTTAGTGAATTGTATGATGTACCTTTTAATACTGGTTTAGACAATGGAATTGGTGCTGCATGGGCAATAAAATCAAGTGCAGGAGTTACTGGTGCCGGCACCGCAACACTTTCGAATAATGCATATAATGGTGGTATTTTAATTGCGTTGAAAGTAGCCCCTTTAGTTACACTAAGCCCTTCAAACACCCAAAATATTCTTGTAGGTGGATCAGTAAATTTTACTGCTACGGCATTAAATTATACCGGTAGTGGTAATTATACTTATAACTGGGCTGCTGTAGGAGCAACTGTTCCAGGTGCAAATCCAAATAGCATTGCGGCTTCCAACGATACAAAATCATTGACTTATGCTACTGCCGGTACTTACACGGTTAGTGTATCCATTGCCCAGTCTGGCTCGGCAACACTGGTAACAAGTTCAGTTACTGTAATAGTAAATGCCACGCCTGCGGCGGCTAATATGTGGGCTACCTCATCCGACGGTACACAGGTATCAAGCTTTACTGTAGTAAATGGAATATATATAAACGGACCAACCAATATTTTTGCTCCAACATTCCCGGGAGGTACCACAGGTGGAACCAGCACAGCGGCATTAGCCAGGAACGCACAGCCAAATCCTACAAATGGTTATTTTTATTGGTTGCCAAATACATCTGGTAATAGTGGTGTAGTGGAAATATTTGCAGCAAGAGCTAATGGTGATTCAGCAACTCGTATTGGGTCTGTAGATGTGAATGGAGCAAATGCCAATAGCTTAGGTTTTGTTCGTTTGGGTATGGGCCCCGATGGAAATGGCTGGCTCTTAGCAGGAGACGGTAGTAACCTTTACCTGGGTAAATTTCTTGCAAATGGTGTACATGCAGTAACAATAACCAGCGTACCAATCAGTTTGGGTACGGGCAGTGCAGCAATATTCCAGAATGGCGATATTTGTATATCCGGTGAGAATAAAATATTTGCATTGGCTAATGATGGAAATGGTATTACGCAACTTTTCGTAGGTAATCTCAATAGCCCATCTGTAGTCATTAACCCAAGGCTAAATTTGGTTGACCCAAGTAATGTTCCATTTACCGGAAGAGTAAACGGAGTGGCGTTTGATTCACAGGGGTCTTTGTATATCAGTACCGATCTAGGATTATATTATATTGACCAGGCAACAGTGAACGGCCCAGCGGCAACAGTACAGTGTGCGCTTGTTAAATCTGTAACCGGTCTGCAGGACCTGGCTTCCAATTATTTCCCTACCGGCTCAACACTTCCTGTTACACTTATAGATTTTAAAGGAAATTACAGTAATCAAAATACTACCCTTACTTGGTTAACAGAGAATATGCAGAACTTCAGTCATTTTGAAGTAGAGCGCAGCACGAACGGAAGTAATTTTGGTTCTGTTGCTTCATTAGATCAAAAAGGCGATGGTATGACAAGGGCTCAATACCAGTTTGTTGATAACCTTAGCGGGTTAAACAGCAAGGTTTTCTATTATAGACTTAAGATGGTAGATGCAGATGGCCAGTTCAAATACAGCAATGTTATCCTGATCAGGAAAGAACAATCAAGCAGTGAGAATATGGTGATCTATCCTAACCCGGTTAAGATCGGTGATAAAGCAACTGTCAGCTTTACTGCTTCTGCCAGCAAAACAGTTAGTTTTAGTGTAACTGATATGTCTGGTAAAGTTGTATTAACACAGCAAAGCAATGTATCGCAGGGTAATAACAGTGTTACTGTTAAGAGCATCGACAGGTTATTGCCGGGTATGTATATCATCAGGGCAAATGATGGAGAATCGAGCATGTCGGCTAAATTTTATATTGTCCGTTAATACAGGTATTTTAGGCAAAAAATTCGATAACCAAGCACAAACAAAAAGATGTCCCCACCTTAACCGGGGGCTCTTTTTTTAGCGTGATGTGTATATTGATTTTTAAAATGGATTGCAGCATAAAAAAACTCACCATCCGCTGAGTTTTTTTATTAATTTAATGCCTTGATCAGTTCATCCATTGGCCTGTCAACAGAAAAAATTGCTTTCAGTTTATTGATCACACCTTCTACCAATGCATCAGGGCAACTGGCGCCGCTGGTCATCAGTATTTTAACGGGCCTTTTATCAGGAAGGAAATTTTCGGTCAGCAGTTCCGACCTGTTGTGGAAATTAAAATGAAGCACTGCCGTATTTGAAATTATTTTTTCTTCGTCATTGATAAAATAGGTGGGTAGCATAGCTTCACATAATTCTACCAGGTGAGAAGTATTACTGCTGTTGTAACCTCCTACTACAATGGCAAGGTCGGCTTCGGTTTTAAGTAAACCATACACTGCCGATTGGTTATCGTGGGTTGCATAGCATAAAGTATCCCTGGTGTCGGCAAAGCGTTCTTCTATGGTGCTTTCATCCAGGTTATACTTTGCACACATTATTGATTTTAAGAAATCCGAAATTTCCTGCGTATCGCTGGCCAGCATAGTGGTTTGATTTACCACACCAATACGTTCCAGGTCTTTGATTATATCAAAGCCTGTAGAGAATTTACCTTTAAATTCATCATTGAATAAGTCAATGCCCTTTTCGCCGGTTATATATTTACTTAGCAAAACCGCATCATTTATATCGTTCACAATAATGGTAGCTGTATTTGCCGATGCATGCGAAAAAGTAGCCCTTGTTTCTTCATGGGTTGGTTTGCCATGCACTACAACCGTGTAATTTTTTTTTGCGATCTGTTCACTGCGGTTCCAGACTTTTTCAACAAAGGGACAGGTAGTGTTATACTTATGCGTTTCAATACCGATATCCTCCAGTTGCTTTTCAATTGCCAGCGTAGTGCCAAATGCAGGAATGATTACAATGTCCTCCCTGGTTAAACTGTTGAAAGGGATTACCTGTTTGCCGTTTGTATCCTGTAAAAATCTGACGCCTCTTTCAAGCAGGTCGGTATTTACCTGTGGATTATGTATCATTTCACTTAATAAAAAAATCCGTTTATCCGGATTTTCTTCAATGGTGCGGAATGCAATTTCAATGGCATTCTCAACCCCATAACAAAAACCGAAATGCCGGGCAAGGTAAATTTGCAAAGATCCAAAATCAAGCAGGGTAGGACTGAAATCCTTTTTCATCTTATCCAGCTCTTTGCGTTTGTTTTTAACAGCAGCAATTAACGGACTACGGTATATAGCGGGAACAGTAAATTGTTTCATGAGATTATATAACAACTGCAAAGGTACAAGGTTAAGGCCAAAATTTTTGTTATGCTCATTACAAAATGCAGTCCTTACATTTGAATATTGTAAGACTAAGCCTTAAAAATTTAAGCAATGTATAAAAGAGCAGATTGGATTTCAACAATCAATATTTATGAAGTAAATATCAGGCAATATACAGATGAAGGTACTTTTAATGCCTTTGCCAAAGCATTGCCCAGGCTAAGGGATATGGGTGTAGAAGTACTTTGGATAATGCCCATTCATCCTATTGGAAAAATAAACCGGAAAGGAACATTGGGGAGCTATTATTCTATATCAGATTTTAAATCAGTTAACCCGGAGTTTGGTACTGCGGATGATTTTAAAAACCTGGTTAAACTGGCGCATGAATCGGGCATGAAACTGATCATGGACTGGGTTGCCAATCATGCATCCTGGGATAATGTATGGACCATTGATCATCCTGGATATTTTGTGAGAGATGAAGCCGGGAATTTTAAAGCACCTTACGACTGGACTGATGTTATCCAGATAGATCATACCAATACTGCACAGCAGGATGCGATGATTGATGCGATGAAATATTGGGTTACTGATTTTGATATAGATGGATTCAGGGCCGACCTGGCACATTTAACGCCACTTGAATTCTGGAAAAAAGCAAGAACAACTATTGAACCAATAAAGCCCAATTTGTTTTGGCTTGCCGAATCTGAAGAAATAAATTACCACCAAGTTTTTGATGCTACGTTTACTTGGGAATGGATGCACAGTACAGCAGATTTCTACAAAGGAAAAATAAAAATAAATGCTTTATACGATGTGCTGGCAAAGTATGATATTGATTTTCCGGCTGAGGCTTACCGTATGTATTTTACCAGCAACCATGATGAAAATAGCTGGAATGGAACTGCTTTTGAAAAATATGGCGATATGCTAAAACCCTTAGTGGTATTCAATTGTACCTGGAATGGTATACCCATGATCTACAGCGGCGAAGAAATGCCTAATGGACAACGGTTACAATTTTTTGACAAAGACGTTATTGAATGGAACGGTAAATATGAGTTACACGATTTTTATAAAACCTTATTGACATTACGTAAAACAAATCCTGCTTTAAGCACCGCAGATCCTGCGGTTACTACTTTTCATATTATTACAGAAGGTGGAAAGAATATTATGTCCTACCTGCGTAAAAACGATAATGATGAAGTGCTTGTTTTTCTGAATCTGAGTAATGAGGTAACTGGCTTCACCATAAAAGATCAACTTATTAATGGCAACTATACCAATGTTTTTAATAAAACAGAGATTTCCTTAACACCCGATACATTTATAAAAATGCAGCCCTGGGATTGGCTGGTTTTTGAGCGAAAAGTATAAAAAAGGGCAACTAAAATGTTGCCCTTTTTTATATGCTTGTATGTGTTTTTATTGCTCCCCTAATGAAAGCGGATATTCATATACACCATCATAACCCGGATAGAACCCACTGATAGTAATACTTTTATTTCCACCTACAACAGCTTTCATTTCATCCACACTTTTTACTTCTTTGTCATTCACTTTTAAAATGATAAAGCCATCCTTCATCCTCGTCTGATCGTTTAAAGCTCCTTCATTTATTTTTTTTACAATAACGCCGCCGGTTACGCCATATTCCTTTGCTTTTTTTGGATCAAGCGTAGTGAAATCTGCGCCCAGGGTTTCCAGTGCCGCATCTGCTTTTACAATTTCATAATTACCGGCTTTATTTTTAAGTGTAACAAGAGCTGTATTTTCGTTCCCATTTCTCACATAAGTTACGGGCAGCTTATCACCAGGTTTCTGGCGGCTTACCAAACCCTGCATTTCTGCCGCATTGGTAATTTCGATGCCATTTATTTTTTTAATGATATCGCCTTTGCGGATGCCCGCCTCATAGGCGCCACCATCTTTAGGTACATCAGTAGCAAATATACCTTCGGCGCTTAAAGGAATACCCTGTTTATTCTTTTCCTCATCGCTCAGATCGCTGGCATTTACAAAGCTAACCCCTAAGAAACCTCTTTGCACTGTTCCGAATTTGATCAGATCGTCAACAACTTTTTTTACGATGTTAACCGGAATGGCATAGGAATAACCTGAATAATAACCGGTGGGAGAAGCGATAGCTGAATTAACACCTATAAGTTTACCATCTGTGGTTATCAATGCACCGCCACTGTTGCCCATATTTACTGCAGCATCGGTTTGTATAAAAGATTCTACCCCGCTTCTTGGATCACCGTTCTTATCTTTATTCAATCCAAGAGTTCTGGCCTTTGCGCTGATAATACCGGCTGTTACCGTAGTTTCTAAATTTAACGGATAACCAATTGCCAGCACCCATTGCCCGATCTTTGCTTCATCGGAATTACCATACAATAAGAATGGCAATCCGGCCGCTTCAATTTTAATTACAGACAGATCATACGAAGGGTCTGTCCCGATCACTTTTGCTTTATAGGTCTTTTTGTTACTGAGTGTAACTGTAATTTCGTCTGCGTTTTCTACCACATGGTTGTTGGTTACAATATAACCATCTTCACTAATGATAACGCCTGATCCACTTGCCCTTTGTTCCGGAATAACACCACGTCCCCTGCCACCAAATAACTGGCTCAGCATATCATCATCAAACATATCGCTGAATGGATTAACCTGTTGCCTTGTTTTTGGTAAACTGTTATTAACCTGTTTGGCATTTGTTTTTGTTTTGATGTGCACAACAGCCGGTGTAGCCGCCTCTGCAGGCATAGTAAAATCTATTGCCCCGCCCGGTGGCGGAGTGCCATCTAAAAAACCTGCATATTTATAATTTGCAGGAATCACGCCATTTTCCTGGCCTGCATAGGTATTGTTTTTTTTAAGGTAAGTTCCATAACCCCAAATAACGCCCAGGGTTGTTACTGCACTAATGCTGACAGTGAATAAAATTTGCTTCCATTTCATCTTCGTAGGTTTTTATTTAGTTCAACAATTTTATTAAAGTATTGTTTCAACAGACATATTCATCATCAATTCCTATGCCTGCTGTACAAAATAACGAAGCAATGACAAAATGGTATTTACCAACTGCCATCTTTAACAATTAATTAGGAAGAGCTTCGTAGATGAGTCAATATAACAGAACTTTTTTTTCTTCGCTAATTTCTTTGCGTCCCCCTCTCCCCTGGAGAGGGCTGGTGAGGTTATAAAGTTAACAAAAATTGCATGGTATCAACGCCATCAGCATATTCCAGGAGGGAAGGCTTTTGGGCCTCGCCAAATGCAATGCCTGCATGGCCGCAAATACATTGAACATCTTCATTGTCTTTTAACTGGTCAAGCACTTTTTTTTCATCTTCATAAAAACTATAATTAAGCTGACTGATAGCTGAAAAAATGGCATCATTTTCCAGCAATAAAGCGCTGCCATTTGTCATGTAAAAAATATTGTTCAGTAAAGCAATGGAAAGCTGGTAATCGTAATTGTTCTTAAACTTGTGATGATCTTCAAAATATTTGTATTTATCAAAAGCCCGCAACAGTGGAATAAAATCGTAGCCAACTGGTACAAATAATTTAGTAACATTTCTGCAACCCAAACCAAAATACTGGTGTACATCATCGGCTAAAAGATCCAGTTCTGCAGCCGTTTCATTTCCGGCTAAAATGGCTACTGCAGTGCGGTTTCGACGAATAATACTCGGATACTTTGAAAAATACTGTTGAAAATACCTGGCCGTATTATTACTGCCGGTAGCTATGTATGCATCACATCCTTTTAGTAATTCGGCAAATTTAATCTGGGTGTTTACTTCGGGTTCCCACTCCGTCATTTTTTCAACCAGGTGTTTTAAAAGAATATCATCTTTGGATGAAAGCTTGATCGTTTGTTTATGTCCGCTGATGAACACACATAAAAAATCATGAAAGCCTACCAGCGGTATATTACCAGCCATTACAATACCAATATTTTTTCCGCCAACATTGTCATCCAGGTGATAATGAGCAGCCCATAGCTCCAGTTTTTCCTGTTGCAAAAATTCAGCACATATATTCTTTACGGCCAGGTCAATAAATTCAACTGTAAACCAGCCATTATGATAAGAAGCCTTTGTTTTAATAGTCTGCCATGTTTCATCATTGGTCAATAAATATTTTTGTAACCGTTGTAATAATTCAATTCGTTTTTGTAAATTCATATTGTTATTATTAAATTGCACCAGCTTCCATAAGGAGGTTTTAAAAATCAAAATTACGATAGATGGCTATAAAGATCACAGAAGAATGTATAAACTGCGGTGCCTGCGAGCCCGAATGTCCGAATAACGCTATTTACGAAGGTGGTGTTGAATGGGCTGTATCTGATGGTACCAGCATTAAAGGCATGTTTACTTTAATGGATGGAACACAGGTTGATGCTGATCAGCGCCAGGCTCCTGTTAGCATGGATATTTACTATATAACTCCGAATAAATGTACGGAGTGCCAGGGGTTTCATGAAGAGCCGCAATGCGCTGCCGTTTGCCCGGTTGATTGCTGTGTGCCCGATGAAATGTATGTTGAAACTGTTGACCAACTGCTGGCGAAGAAAGATAAAATGCATATTTAGAACGTAAATCGTCAATCGTGAATGCTGAGTGTATCTCACGCCCGACGGTTAACTTCTCACTATTTTAAATATCCGCATCATTGCGGATATTACAGGCAGGTGATATTTCCTGCAACATGGCGAGGGTATTTTTAAATACTTTCGCCTTTTTAGTACCGGTTGATTTTATTAAATTGTTGTATGAATAAATTTGTGTTTTTTATTATTGCTTTGCTTGTGTTTGTTTCCTGTAAAAACTACGGTAAAAAAGAACCCAGGTCCGATGCTTTTGCTAAAATGGAAATGATGGATGCCGACAGGGCATTTTCCAAAATGAGCGAAGAAAAAGGAATGAAAAATGCCTTTATCGAATACCTGGATAGTAATGGTGTATTGCTTCGCCCAAATAGGTTACCCATTGCCGGTGCCGATGCGGTTGATTTTCTTATTCAACAAAATGATACAGATTATACGATAACCTGGGAACCGCGGAACGGCGCCATTGCCAGATCAGGAGAGTTGGGATATACTTATGGAATTTATGCACTCAGGCCCTCAAAAAAAGATACAGTCATTTATGGCACTTATGTAAGCATCTGGAAAAAAGAAGCAGATGGTACCTGGAAATATGTTTTAGATAGCGGCAATGAAGGTATCGGCGATGCCAGCAGGGTAGAAGAATGATCAACTGTAGGGTTGATAAAATGTTAAATCAGCAAAAAATAGGCAACACGTGCTGAAAATGATAAAACCATTATCTATATTTCGTTTCTTTGTAAAACAACCTGTAACAACCGAATGAAGAAAAAAATAGCATTAATTACCGGGGGCTATTCCGGTGAAGCAGTGATATCTTATAAAAGTGCCACCTCCATTGAGAAAAACCTGGATACTAAAAAATGGGAATCTTATAAAATAGATATTAACCCCAATGGATGGTATTACATGGCTCCTGGCGAAGAGAAAATTCCGGTTGATAAAAATGATTTCAGTATTACCGTTGCCGGAAATAAAATTAATTTTGATGCCGTGCTCGTAGGATTACACGGCACGCCCGGAGAAGATGGAAAATTACAGGGCTATTTTGATACACTTCATATTCCTTATACAACCTGCGACACAGCCACAGCCGCATTAACTTTTAATAAACGCTATACAGTAGCGGTAGCCGCTTTTGCAGGTATACATGTTGCCAGGTCGGTTCATCTTTTTAAAAATATACCGGTTACTGTGGCTGAAATTCTGGCAACATTAAAACTGCCCGTTTTTGTTAAACCCAATAATGGCGGCAGCAGCATCGGCATGAGTAAGGTAAAAACCGTTGCTGAATTACCGGCTGCACTTGATAAGGCTTTTAAGGAAGATGACCAGGTTTTAGTGGAAGAATTTATAAAAGGAAGAGAATTAACAATTGGTGTTTTTAAATCAAAGGGAGAAGTAATAGCTTTACCCATTACAGAGATACTTGCAAAAAATGAATTCTTTGATTTTGAAGCCAAGTATGAAGGAGCCAGTGAAGAAATAACACCCGCAAAATGCGATGAGGCCATTGCAGAAAAGATCAGGACAGAAGCGAAAAAGGCCTATGCTGTTTTTAATTGTAACGGATTGGTAAGAATTGATTTTATTTATGAAGAAACTACAGGAACACCATACATGCTGGAAATAAATACGGTACCCGGACAAAGTGATGCCAGCATAGTTCCGCAGCAGGTAGTTGCCATGGGGTGGACGTTGAAACAATTTTATACAGCATTGCTGGAAGAATGTTTTTATATAAAATAACCAGGCGGAAAATTTTAATCTATTAAATCAACAGCGTGTTTAAATTCATTACAAATAAACCTTTTTGGGTAAACCTGGTAGCAGCGATTGTACTTATTTTACTGATCTTGTTTTTAGTTTTAAAAATGCTTGGCTTGATAACCAAACATGGTGACTATTTAAAAGTGCCTGCCGTTACCGGTATGAAAACAGATGAAGCGATCAAACTGCTGGAAAAACAGGGGTTTGATGTTTATATACAGGATTCTGTTTTTACCGATACTGCCAAAAGAGGGGTGGTATTAAAACAATTACCTGATCCCAATGCAACGGTAAAAATTAACCGTACTGTTTTTATCACGGTTAACCGCTACACGCCATCCATGCTGGAAATGCCTAAGCTGGAAGGACAAAGCCTTTCTTTTGCCATGCGCACACTGGAGCGTAATCATTTAAAACTGGGTGACACTACTTTCCGTCCCGATTTTATGATGGGGTCAGTACTGGAACAAAAGTTTAACGGAATGCGTATTCCGGAGAAATCAAAAATTCAATGGGGCAGCACTATAGACCTGGTTATCGGAGGCGGATTGGAAACCAAACAAATGCCTGTTCCTTCTTTAGTGGGTATGACCTATGCAGCGGCAAAAGCTTTTTTGGATGAAAGCGGGATAAGTATTGGTGCCATTATCCCGGATGGAAAAATAACTGATACTGCCACCGCATTTGTGGTGCAACAACGGCCCGATAGACTGGATCCGGAAAACAGGATCATCTTTATACAATCCGGCCAAATAATGGATATATGGATATCACAGGAAATGAAAATCCCCGTTGACTCTGCAGCAATTAAAAAAAATAAAACACCATGATAACGATAACTGCTGATGAAATAAAAAAACGCCTGGATGCCGGCGAAAATGTTCACCTGGTTGATGTAAGAGAACCTGCCGAACACGCAGAATTTAATATAGGCGGAACCTTGCTTCCATTAGGCAAAATACAAACCATGCAGGTAGATGATATTGAAGACCTGAAAAATGAAGAAGTTATTTGTTACTGCCGCAGTGGCCAACGCAGTATGCAGGCTACCCTTATGCTGGAAACATTCGGCTTTACCAATGTAAAAAATCTCACTGGCGGTATGTTGAATTGGAGAGAGAAATTCAATGTGTAAAAAACTTTGCCAAAGCTTTAAGTTTTGGCAAAGCTGAATGTGTTTGCAATCGTTCTTTTAAAACTTCAGATTCAACCCTACCATAAAATTAAATCCTGCCATCGGGAAGTAAAAATTTTCGGTTGTTAATTCTCCGCCATAAATATAACTGAAGCTGTAGCCGTTTGGTTCGTACTTTTTATTAAACAAATTATTGAGTTGTAAAATCAAATTTGTCTCCTTAAATAATTTATGCTCCAGGGTATAACTTAACCTGATGTCCTGCAAATAATACGGATCTAAGCTCCTGGATTTTTGCGAAGTATTATCCAGGTATTGCCTGCCCACATATTTACTGATCAAACTGATCTCGCTGTTTTTTACAGGAACAAAATTGATAGTTGCACCGGCTATTGCGGAAGGCGAAAATGAAATATCTGTTTTGCTGTAAAATTTTGTTTGTTGACCGCCATTGTCATAATCATCCAGGTACTCCGTAAAATCCCTTATTTTATTTTCGCTGAAAGTTATGTTGGCAGCAGCGTTCATCCAGTTGGTAATTTTTGTTTTACCCTGCAGTTCAATACCTGTACGGTAGCTTGCAGGAATATTTGTACGGGTGTAAGCACCCACATCATTTATTTTTCCGGTCAATACCAATTGGTTGTGATAATACATGTAATAGATATTGGCCCCAAAAGAATAAGTACTTCCTTTTTTTTCTATACCAAGTTCTGCATCATGCAAACGTTCAGGCTTTGGCAATTGGGTATTACCTGCCTCAAAATCGTCGCGGTTGGGTTCTTTGCCCGCAAGCGCATAAGAGATATAAGCCTGCCAGTTTTTATGGTTATAGGTGATGCCAATTTTCGGATTAAGGAATGAATAGTTTTCATTGATCAGTAAACCAGGGTTATACGGGAAGCCGTTGATTTTATAATCTATGTTCCTGAACTGCAGATCCACAAAACCCTGCCAGTGACCGCCCCATTGCTGTATCCATTTATTGTAAACCGAAAAATCCTTTTTATGCGCCGTCAGATCATACCAGCGGTAATCGGGTGGCACAGCAGCCTGTACAGCAGCCCATTTTATTTCGCCGTAATGTTTACCGTCGTAAGTATTGTATCCGCCACCAAAAATTACCTGTGTTTTATTTTTCTGATATTGTAAAGAAAAGATGGTTCCATAGAAATAATTATCCAGCCAAAGCCTGCGAATGAGATCGGTCTCTTTTATGGTGTCGGTTCCGTCAAAATAATCAGGCAGGTTATAGTCTGCCAGTTTTCCATTTCCTTTGTATTGTTCGTAATAACCTTTTCCTCTTGTTAAAAATGCGGCAATATTCCCCTTCCAGTAACTATTGAATTTATGATTATAAAAAAGCTGGTAATGGGTTTGTGTATAATTATCTGTCTCATTATCGTAAGGCTCTCCGGGCTTTTCGGTGCCGCTGGGATTATAGGTACGGATACTATCCAGCAAATATTCAGCTACACCATTCCATGCCTGGTAAGTTTTTTCTTTACCCGAAAAAATATTCAGCCTGAGCGAGTTTTTTTCATTTACAAAAGCTGTACTGAGGTAAAAAGATTTTAAATTAGACTTTGCCCTGTCAATATAACCGTCGCTGCTGATACGGCTTATACGGCCATCAATGGTAAAATATTTACCAATGATGCCGCTGCCAAACTGGATATTATTTTTCCAGGTATTGAAAGAACCAATACTATTACTGGTTGAAGCATAAAATTGTTTATTTACTTCATTAGTAGATAAATTAATGCTGCCGCCAAATGCGCCTGCACCATTTGAGGAAGTGCCAACACCACGCTGTACCTGAATATTGTTAGTAGATGATGAAATATCCGGCAGGTCAACAAAAAAAGTACCCTGGCTTTCGGCATCGTTGTAAGGAATTCCATTAAGTGTAACATTTATCCTGGCGGCATCTGTGCCACGTATGCGTATGCCGGTGTAGCCAACGCCATTGCCGGCATCTGAATTAATAACAACCGAGGGTGTTTGGTTTAATAAAAAGGGAAGATCCTGCCCAAGGTTATTTTTTTCAATATCTTTTTTGGTAAGATCTGTTTTGGCAAACGGTGCCTTTTCGCCGGCTCTTATTGCCTGCACTTCTACCGGGTGCAGGTAAGCCGTATCATTAAATTTTTGTTGCTTTTGGGCAAATAAACACAAAACAAAAGCACATAATGCGGTGCTTAAAAATAACTTCTTCATCATAAAAAATTGAGCTGAACATCCGGGGAGAATTTAACCGCTTCGATAATCCCTCCCTTTGGGGGAGGTTAGGTGGGGCATTTCTCCCTTCGCAGGCATTATCCTGTGCAGGTTATCGGGTATTATCTCAGCCTTTTTTGTCATATTGAGCTTGTCGAAATATGACAAAAAAAGCACCCCGGAAATTCAAACGGTTAAAAGAGCTGTTAAAACACAAAGGTAGGTGAGTTTTGGATATTTTTTAAAATTCTGTAACAATATCATATATAGTTACGTATCAGTAAGCAAGTATAGCCATGAAACAGACTTTTCATACCGATCAGGTTTTTTACCTGATCGGTATGAAATTGATCGTTTCGTCTTTAATCAAAAACTAAATTTAAAAAGATGAAAAAATTATTATTATCCCTGGTTACTTTTTTTGCCATAACTGCTTTTGCACAGGATACAAAGATCATTAATGATGCCAATGCAACTCCCCGTAGTTTAAATGGAAGTTTTACTTTCATAAAAGTTTCAAGTGGTATTGACCTGTATATTACCCAAAGTAATGAAGAATCTATTGCGGTTAGCGCATCTGATCAAAAATACCTGGATCGTTTTAAAACAGAAGTAGTAAACGGTACGTTAAAAATTTATTATGATAACAATGGTATATCCAGGAAATCGGAGAACAGGAAATTAAAAGCGTATGTATCTTTTAAAACATTGGAAAAATTGGATGCATCTGCGGGATCTGTTGTATATGTTAATGGTGCCATAAATGCAGATAAGCTGAATCTTGATGTGAGCAGTGGCGCTGAATTTACCGGAACTATACATGTAAAAGAAATTACTGCTGATGTTAGCAGCGGAGCAGGAATAAAATTGACAGGCGATGCCGGTAAACTAAGAGTAGGTGTTAGCAGCGGTGCTGATTTTAAAGGATATGATTTTGTAGTTGATTATTGCGATGCTTCTGCAAGCAGTGGTGCAGGCGTGCACGTAACCATTAATAAAGAACTAAGTGCCAAAGCCAGTGGTGGAGCGAATATAAAATATAAAGGCGAAGGCCTGATCAGGGATATTAAAACAAGCAGCGGTGGCGCTGTTAAAAAAGCTTAATTTTCAAATGAAAAAAGTTAAAATGAAAAATATTTTTTTAGCATTGGTTATGCTATGTTTTGCATCAGTATCCCATGCTCAAAATGAAATTGTGGTTGATCCCAATGCATCAACGAGGATCTTAGCAGGACAATTTACTGCCATAAAAATTTCGGGAGGTATAGATCTCTACTTATCGCAGTCAGAAAACATAGCGATTGCTGTAAGTGCTGCCAATGAAAATCTAAAAGAAGGAATTAAAACCGTGATTGAAAATGGCACGCTTAAAATATTTTATGAAGGCGATAAAAGCTGGAGGAGAAAGGACCGTAAATTAAGGGCGTATGTTTCTTTCAGTGAGTTGAAAAGCCTGGATGCTTCGGGAGCCTGTGATGTTGTGGTTGCCGGAAGTTTAACACTTGCTACATTGGAACTGCATATGAGTGGTGCCTGTGATTTTAAAGGCATGGTAAAATTAAATACTTTAAAACTTAACCTGAGTGGCGCATCAGATGTACATATTAGCGGCACAGCTAATACCATAGAAATTGAAAGCAGCGGTGCCAGCGATGTTAAGGGTTATGGGTTGGTAACTGATTTTTGTAATGCAAATGTATCCGGTGCTTCAGATGTAAATATTACTATTAATAAGGAGTTGTCTGCCATTGCAAGTGGCGCCAGCGATATTAAGTATAAGGGCTCTGCCGAAATAAAAAAACATAATAGCTGCGGGGCGAGTTCTATTGCTAAAGTGGATTAATCCGTTTACACGTTAATCCGTTAATCCGTTGATTGGTGAATGCATCAGGTTTTGCGTTTACTAATTAACGGATTAACTTTTTCACTTTCCGAAAGCAAATATCAAAAATGCAGGGAACTGCTTACTCCATGCATCATAATCATGTTTGCCATTTGCATCTTCCACAAACCTGATATCATCAGGCAAACAAATATTTTTACTTTTAAGCAGTTCTATCAGATCTTTGGTATCATCCACCACATCTGTAATTCCATCTTTATCGCGGTCGGCTGTTTCTTCTTTATCTCCTGCATAAAACCAGTATTTTAATCCAGGCTTTTTTCGGGAAGCTTTTAGTTTATTCAGCATGATCCTGTTTTTCAGATCCGAATAATCAGGATCTTTATCATCTTTATCTCGCCACCAGAACGAGCCTGAAAAAACCCCCACGATATCGATCTTATCAGCACGGTTCCAGGCAATGTCAAAGGCAGATAAGCCGCCCTGCGAACAGCCTGCCATGGCTACCGTTTTAAACTTGCGCACGGTTGCATTCTTCTTGGCAAAAGGATATAATTCATTGTTGATAAATGCATCATAATTATCGGCTTTGTCGCCACGTTTTAAAAAATCGGGATACCCTGCAACGCCATATTCTTTCATACGGTCTCCAGCTTCGATGCCAACAACCAATAATGGTTTGATGAGTTTTTTGCTGTATAAACTATCTATAGTTTCCTTCACCTTCAACTGGCCTATATCCTGGCCGTCGTTCAATATCAATAAATTTAATTCGGTTTTATCATCTGGCATGGGTGTGCTGATGATGGTTAATTTAACCTGCCGTTGCAAATGACGGCTGTATATTTCATCAGTTTGTTGTTTTACTTTGCTTTTACAGCTAACAGATAATACTATTATTATAAAACTGAATAAGATTACGGCTATTTTTTTCATACAAATATTTGTAGGTTGAAAGTATAAAATATAAACGTCTTGTGCTACTAAAAAGAATTTCAATTTTTGAACTTTAAACGATCAAGGAACTGAATTTGAGTTTACAGCAGTACAAAAGCTTAATCAGGGCTGCTTCCCGAAATCGGGATGTAATCGATTTCGGGGCTCCTTTTTTGTTACTTTTTTGGAGAAGCAAAAAAGTAAAAGACAAAATATCGATAAGTTTTCTGAAACGCTTTATTTTCTTAAATTATTAAATTACACAACACGTTAAAATGTACATATCACCTTGTAAAAAATTTAACCCATCAATTTTGTGTTTAGGCTAACAAAATTCCCCGCCTATTTTTTGTACCTTCGCCGATTAGTAATATTATATAATGCAGCTAAAAATAAAATACTGGCTTTTCTCCTTTTTGATACTGTTCACAGCGATGAACAATACATTGGCGGAGCCTTGTATTGTTTATGCTGACGGGACTGCAGCAACCAAACCTGTATCAAAGCATACTATAATACAGGAATCAACTACCGATCCGGCATCGCTTGCTGATTATAATTACTGCCTTACAGATTTTTTTCTTTCTAATACCCACACGCTTCAAACCGGCGCTTTTGTAGCATCAAAAAGAGTACAATCTGATAAAGATCTGTTACTGCTTCATGCAGTTAATTACAGCAAAACGGTAAAAATATCTTCTTGTTACGATGTAAAATTTACTGACAATCTCACACATATATATTTATTTCTCTTTCCCTATCATTTCTTCTGGTAGTAATCACTGCAATCTACCCGGATTAACTTTTCCGGAATATAACCCCTAAGGCAATCATGTATCAGCCTTAACCGGTCATCAATTATTTATCAATACGATATGCTTCTTATGAACGAAGTGTGTTTGTTGCGGGTAAATCTTTTCAAATCAATTATAAAAAATATTATGACTTCTACATTATTATTTGCAGCCGCAATTATCGGCTTTATCATCATACTGGTATCATTCTTGGTTTTTGTAAGCAAACGCCACCGGAAAATACAGGCTCAAAAACAGGAATTATATTTTGCCAAAGCTGCATTAGCATTTGGTTTATCAGTTTATAAAAAAGACCAGTTCAGGCATCGCATCATAGGATGTGATGAGCAGTTTAACCGGTTGATTTTTGTAGATTACAGTGAGGAGCCATACAGGCAATCCTGTATTGAATTAAAAAACATGGCAGGTAGCAAACTGGTGGTTAACAATGAAGCGGTAACCGAAACTGTAAAAGGAGTTGATAAGGTTATCGACAGATTTATTTCCTCCATTCAGATAAAGGTTCAGTTTAAGAATAATGCTACGGATCCGGTGCTATTGCCTGTATACGAGTATGGCGTTGATGGATTGCACGACCTGGAGGAACTAAAGCAAAATGCTGAAACCTGGAGTGAATTGATCAATAGAAACTGCGGCAGGAATTAATTCTAATAAACAGCGAATGATCCATTTACCGGCTTTGATATCAGACCTTGCGCTAATACTGGGTGCTGCAGCTATAGTTATGCTTATTTTTAAATGGCTGAAACAACAATTAGTGCTGGGCTATATCATTGCCGGTTTTTTTTAGGTACTGAGTTTCATCTTTTTCCCACCATGCATGAAATTAAAAAAATCCAGGGCTGGGCCGATAATGGGGTTAGTGAGTAATGTAAAATGCCTGCTGGTACCGAAAAATGAAAATCGTAAACAGGAATAATCAAATCCGTAAAACCCAATACAGTAAAGGAATATACAGGTGGGTTTTTAAAATGATGCGATATCGTTTTATATTATTTGGTAGCAAACCCATAAAACCTTAGTTTTACACCGCGAAGTAGAGCAGCGGTAGCTCGTCGGGCTCATAACCCGAAGGTCACTGGTTCGATCCCAGTCTTCGCAACAAAAGGTTGATGTTAGAGAATAATAGCTATCCTAAACCGGAATTTGCTAATTCTTTCTTCGCCAAAAAATTTAAGGCTCGATTGAGCCTTTTTTATTCTCAGTTGTTTTTAACTGATGAATTTGATTATCTCCTCCATTCTTAAGCATGTTTGTGATAATCAATTTATTTAAAATGATCACATTCAATGAAATCAGGTTTCGTAAATATTTTTGGTAAGCCCAATGCCGGTAAAAGCACATTACTCAATGCGTTGATGGGCGAGAAGATGGCCATTGTATCGCACAAAGTGCAAACAACCCGTCATCGTATAAAAGCTATCTTAACTGAAAAAGATTACCAGATCATTTTTTCTGATACACCGGGCATCATCGAACCAAAATACAAACTGCACGAAAAAATGATGGATGCCGTAAGAGGCAGCCTCGAAGATGCAGATGTAGCTTTACTCATAACAGATGTAAGAGAAAATACGGAAGAGAGTCATGCTATTTTCAGTTCGTTGCGGTTGAAAGCACCTGCTATTGTTATTTTAAACAAAGCCGATACGGTTAATGGCGAGCAGTTAAAAACAACGGCTGCTTTTTTTGCAGCTCAGCCATATTGTAAAGAAGTAATTGCTTTATCAGCTTTACAAAAAACAGGCATTGATGAATTATTAAAAAGTATACTTGCCTATTTACCCGAAGGACAACCTTTTTATGAAGGTGATGACCTGAGCGATATGCCAACAAAATTCTTTGTAAGCGAGATCATCCGGGAGAAAATATTTTTATTGTACGGCGAGGAGATACCATACCATGCAACCGTATTGGTACAGGAATTTAAAGAAAAAGCAACGCTCACAAAAATAGGTGCAGAGATCATTGTGCAGCGGGAAACACAAAAAGGGATTATCCTTGGTGGTGGCGGTGTCATGATCAAAAAATTAGGTACCGATGCACGGAAAGATATTGAAACATTTTTAGGACGAAAAGTGTTTTTGGAATTGTTTGTAAAAGTAAGGCCGAAATGGCGGGATAATGAGTTTCAGTTGAAGGAATATGGATATTAAATGTTTGATGTTAGATGTACAATGTACGCCTGTAATTAAAGCAAGTCGTACATCGTATATCGTAAATTGTAAATAGCAATGAGTTTCACAGTAGCAATAACAGGAAGGCCCAATGTGGGCAAAAGCACATTCTTTAACCGTTTGCTGGAGCAGCGTAAAGCCATCGTTGATGATATCAGCGGTGTAACACGCGACCGCCAGTATGGTGTAGCCGAATGGGCAGGCAAATCTTTTAACGTAATTGATACCGGCGGTTTTGTTGCGGGCAGTAATGATGTTTTTGAAAAAGAGATCCGCAAACAGGTGGTAATCGCCATTGAAGAAGCTAATGCCATTATTTTTATGGTTGATGCCGCAACGGGTATTACCGAACTGGATAACAGCATGGTTGACCTGTTACGCCGCAGTACCAAACCGGTTTTCCTGGTGGTTAATAAAGTTGATAATCATGAGCGGTTGATGGAAGCCAGTGAATTTTATGCACTCGGTTTCGACAATATATTTTTTGTTTCTTCCATTAGTGGCAGCGGTACCGGTGAGATATTGGATGCTATTACGGAAAAAATAAGTGAAAAAGATTCGGATGAAGCTGCAACAGAAACTGACCTGCCAAAAATTTCTATTATTGGTCAGCCTAATGTAGGCAAATCATCTTTATTAAATGCATTGATAGGGCAGGAGCGTACCATTGTAAGTGATATTGCCGGCACAACACGTGATACAATACATACACACTATAATCTTTTCAACAAAGAATTTATGCTGATCGATACGGCAGGTATCCGTCGTAAAGCAAAAGTGCATGAAGACCTGGAATTTTATTCGGTGATACGTGCCATTAAAGCAGTTGATGAATCGGATGTATGTATGCTGATGCTGGATGCAGGCAAAGGAATTACGGCGCAGGATCTTTCCATTTTTTCGCTTGCTGTAAAAAAAGGAAAAGGTATTGTGGTTTTGGTTAACAAATGGGACCTGGTTGATGAAAAGAAAACCAACACAACCAAAGATTACGAAAAAGAATTAAAGAAAAAACTTGCACCATTCAGCGATGTGCCCATTATTTTTATTTCGGTAACAGAAAAGCAGCGCATATTTAAAAGCATTGAAGCTGCACTGGATGTTTTTGAAAGCCGCAAAAGAAGAATACCAACCTCGCAGTTGAATGAAGTGATGCAGAAAGTTATTGAGGCCTACAGGCCGCCGGTAGTAAGGGGTAACCAGCTTAAAATAAAATACGTAACCCAGTTACCTACTTTTACACCCAGCTTTGCATTTTTCTGTAATTATCCCGACGATGTAAAAACACCGTATAAAAATTATTTAGAGAACCAGTTGCGGGAGAATTTCAATTTCAGTGGTGTACCGGTGAGGTTGTTTTTCAGGAAGAAATAGAAAAGTGGATTAGGGATTAGGGATTAGGGATTAGGGATTAGGGATTAGGGATTAGGGATTAGGGATTAGGGATTAGGGATTAGGGATTAGGGATTAGGGATAATTTGGATTTCGCAATTTAAAAAAGCTAAAAGATAAAGCGATGAAAAAAATATTTGCGATTGTATCAATTGCTGCGGTAATAGCAGCTTGTAACAATGGAACTACAGAAAAAACAGTTGCTGTTGATTCTGCTACTGCTGCCGAATCTCCGTTGATGGATGCGGTGAGCACCGCCGACAGTGTTGGCAAAATGATTGTGGACAGTAACCACATGATGATGGATACCAGCCACAAAAAATAATTGTGCTAAAAACTGATAAGCTTTGCCAAACTGCTTTGTGCGATGGGAGAACTTATAGCGTTTGGATTAAATCCCTCACTCAAACACAATAGGTTTTTGCTCACTTGGTTCTGTGGGTTACGTTACAGGCTTTACTTCAAACCTTTTACGTTTTTATAAATTATAACTTTTAAAGCGGTGTATAAAATTGTTGGTATTTATTTCCTTATTTTATTACAGAGTTGATTAATAGCCTACTTTACACCCTTGCGATTTTTTTCCAGAGAGATCCTGTTAAAGAGCCTTTTTAAAAAAGCATTTTTTTGGAAATTAGTTGCATAACAAATAATAATCAAGCATGACGAAACTTTACCTAATGGGTTTAACAGCCAGTTCTTTATTTGCTCAACAAATAATAAAACTTATTTTTCCGGCCATATTTTTACGGTTGCCGTTCCCAGCCCATTAGGGTAAACAACTACCTGCAACAACCAATTACATAAACCATTTCTCACTTATACAAGCGGGGAGTGCATATTATCTTAATGTTATTATGCAACTATATTTTTTTAAAACACGTCTTAAGTAAAATTAAAATTCAATTATGAAGAATATCTACTTTTTTTTAATGCTGCTTTTTACAGTTAATGGGGTTTGGGGGCAAAATGTAAGTGCAACATGGGGAATAAATGGGAGTACTGCATGGTATACTGCTGCTAATTGGGCAGGAGGTGCATATACTGGTGTTCAGGGTGCAGCCGCTTCGAATTCCAATATAGCAACTTTTGCAACTGGTTCAACTGGCAATCCATTTGGTATTAACATGGGCACCGCAAGCTTAAATCTTGGTGCTATTTCTGTTGATAATACTAGGACAACAGCAACAAACATTACTAATAGCAGTGGAACTGCTGGTGTACTTAGATTATATGGTACAACTATTAATAGTGTAGCTAATGTAATTATTAGGAATAACGGTACCGGACTGCTCACTTTGCAAACGACGAACACAATGGGGTTGGTAATAAGCAATGCTACAGATAATATTATTAATATCGATAACACTGGAGGAATAACAATTGCTTCGATTATTAGTGGCGCTAATAAATTGACTAAAGCTGGTGCTGGAGCAGGGGTACTTTTACTCTCAGGTGTTAATACATTTACAGGTGGAACTACTATTACAACTGGTACATTAACCTGCGGTATAGCAAGCACAATACCATCTACAGGCACAATGACATTGAACGGGGGTACTTTAAGAACAGGGTCCGCAGCCGGATTTACACAGTCAACAGGCACTCTTTCTCTTACAGATAATTCATTCATTGCATTGGGAACTGGAATTCACAACCTCAGTTTTGCAAACAGTAGCGCCGTAATATGGACTGCAGCAAAAACATTAACCATAACAGGATGGACAGGTGGTTATAATGGAACAACAGGAACAGCAGGTAAGATTTTTGTGGGTGCAGATGCAACAGGATTAACCGCCGGGCAATTGGCTCAGATACAATTTAAGGATGTATCTAATAATTTCTTTTCGGCTACTATTTTAGCTACCGGTGAAGTTGTTCCTGCATCAGCTGCATGTGTTGCACCAACTACGCAGGCTTCAGCCATTACATTTTCAAATCTTGCTATTACTTCCTACACTGTAAACTGGACAGTTGGTAACGGAAATAAAAGAGTCGTTATTATGAATACAACGAATTCATTTACCAACCCGGGAGATGGTACTGACCCTGCTGCAAACCCAGTATATGGCGGAAGCGGTGAACAGGTGGTTTATAATAATAATTCAAATACCGTTAATATTTCAGGCTTAACTGCCAGCACTACTTACTGGTTGAGGGTGTATGAATACAACTGTACGGGGGTTAATACAAAATTTAATGTAACTACGGCAACCAATAATCCTAATAGCCAGGTTACAAATGCAGCAACGCCTACTATTACAACTTCTGTTGCTTCACTTACCTCATTTGGAGTGATAGTGGTGGGAGCTAATAGTGCAGAACGTACTTACCAGGTATCGGGAGCTTTCCTCACGAATGATATTGCAGTAACTGCACCTGCTGGTGTTGAAATATCATTAGCATCAGGAAGTTATTTAAATATAACAGGCAATACAATCAACCTTACACAAACGGGGGGAACTGTAGCATTAACCGATATTTATGCAAGATATACACCTGCTACAGCAAACGGTGCATTCAGTAATAATATTGACAACATAAGCACAGGCGCTGTTACAAAAAATGTTGCTGTTACCGGTGCTGCCATTGATGTGGAACCAACCACACAAAGTGCAATTACCTTTGGAGCAATTACTACTACCAGTATTGTGGTAAACTTCAGTGGGGGCAATGGAGCCAAAAGACTTTTGTTAGCTAAGTCTGGCAGCGCTGTAAACAGTAACCCAGTAGACGCAACTACTTATATTGATGGTGGAGGTGTATTTGCTTCAGGCACCCAGATTGGTACTTTGAATTATGTAGTATATGCCGGAACTGGTAATACAGTAACAGTAACAGGGCTTACCCAGGGTACTGTCTATCATTTTGCTGTTTATGAATACAATGATAACAGTACTCCGGGGGCAGAAAATTATATGACCTCAACCCCGGGTATCGCTAATGCCACAACCGATGTTACTGTTGTAAATTATACATGGATCGGTGGTAATAGTTCATGGGCAACTGCTGCTAACTGGTCACCAACAAGAACAACTCCAGGAACAACAGATGTTCTTCAGTTTAATGATGGTACTACAGTGACCGTAACAGGGGTACCTGCACAAACAATAAGGCAATTACTGGTTTCCAATAATACAATTGTGAATTTACAGGCACCCGCTACTGCTACTTTAACTATCGCAGGTGGAACAGGAACTGATCTTGATGTAGCTGCAGGCTCTCAATTAAATTCAGATGGTGCATTTGCTTTAACAATTACATTAGGTACTGGCGCAACAGGAAGCATCACAGGTAACATGACTTATGCAAATGCTCCTCATAAACTTGATGCAGCAGATGCAAGCGCTATAATATTTAATAGTCCGTCAGTATTTACCCAGGGTATCGGCTGTACAGGTAGTGTATTTAATACTACCGGAACAGCTGGTGTAATTGTATTTGCTACGGGCACAACATTCATTCAAAATGCAGGTTCTAATCCTTTTGCATTAACGCAACCTGCTTCAAAAGTTGTTTTTCAGGCAGGTAGTTTGTTTAAGGTTCAACAAAATGCCGGACCAAGTTTTAGTGGCAGAACTTATGCAAACCTGGAAATTAACTTTGCAACTTTCAGCCAATCCGGTTCGGGGGCTAACACACTAAACATGGATAATCTTACCATTACACAAGGAACTTTAAATCTCGGTATGACTGGTACATTTAATTTAAAAGGAAATATTTCTGTTGCAACCGGAGCTACTTTAAACTTTGCACCTGCAAGTATTTCAACATTAACATTGAATGGTAGTGCTGCACAATCAATAAGCAATAGTGGTACACTAACTTTTGGTACAAATCAAAGTATAACTGTAAACAATGCTAACGGTATTACTTTAAATACAAATATTGCATTAGGTACGGCAGCAACATTAACACTTACCAATGGTAAAATAATATTAGGTAGTAACAATTTGTCTGTAACAACTATTGCAGGTGGTTCATTAGCCAATTATATCCAAACCAACAGCACTGGGTCATTAACCATAAACAATATTGCCGTTGCGCCAAAAACATTGCCCATTGGCAATGCAAAATACAATCCTTTAATTATTGAAAACGGCAGCGGCCATAACTGGACGGCAAATGTAGGTGATGGCCTAATTAGCGACCCGGGCTTTCCAACCAACAAAGCAGTTTTGGTTACCTGGAATATCACACCCTCGGTAAATCCACCGGCAGCCGGTGCTGATATTACATTCCAGTTTGATGAAGCAGCTGCGCCTGCAGGACAAACTGGAGCAAACTTTACTACCGCTGAAAATGTGCAGGCATGGCATAGAACAAGTTATTGGATTCCTTCCGGCAGCCCGGCGGCAGTATCAGGAACAACTGGTGCCAGTACCGTTAAGGTAATCGGTATTACACAGTTTTCACCTTATGCACTTTCAAATATCAGCGGTCCGCTCCCCATCACCATCAACTATTTTACCGGTAGCAAACAGGGCAGCAATCATTTGCTTAACTGGAAAGTTACCTGCAATGCAACGCCTAAGGCAACAATGATTTTAGAACGCAGTGGAGATAGCCGCAACTTCAGTGGCATTAATACCATAGTTGCAGATGCAGTTCGTTGCGATCAGCCATTTAATTATATAGATGCACAACCATTGAAAGGGATGAATTATTACCGCCTGAAAATGATTGATGCTGATGGTAAAATAACTTACAGCAGCATTGTTGCTTTGCTGAATGCAGTTAAAGGTTTTGGCATTATCAGTATTGCGCCTAACCCGGTTGTGGATGGTAACTTTAAATTAAATGTTACCAATGCAGTAGCATCAAAAATGGATATCACCATCGTTGATATGCAGGGGCGTTTAGTACAAAAACAAAACCTTAGCGCTATTGCAGGGTTTAACAGTCTTACCATTAATGTAAACAATCTTGCTGCCGGAACGTATACCATACAGGTAACAGTGGCAGATGAAAAATCGAGGATAGTTCGTTTTGTAAAACAATAAATAGGTAATAACTGCTGTAAATCTTTTTACAGCAATAAAAAAAATCCCACGGCCCGCCGTGGGATTTTTTTATGTTTAACGTCTAAAAGAATACAGGCTTCAATTGGAGGAGGTCCGGTTACCTGGAATAAAAGAAAAACTTAACTTATATTTGTTACCTCACACGGTACAATTCAATTAACATAACGGGCATGAAAAAGATTTACTTATTTATTTTATCAGCCCTTTTATTGTCCATCAACGGCATTAGCCAGGCAGTTACTGTAACCAACCCCGGCAATACCACGCCAGTACTTGCAGCTACTTATACATCACTCGCTCTTGCTATTACAGATTTGAGTGGCATTACAGCCATTACTGGTCCCGTGGTTATAAGCCTGAATGCAGGCAACGCGGAAACTGCGCCTGCAGGCGGTTACGTGATCCAGTTCAACGCAATCACATCGGCTGCCAGTACTATTACCATCACGGGTAACAATAATATCATTACTGCATTCAGCCCGCAGGCAGCGGGTAGTCTTAATGATGCGCTATTTAAATTGATCGGTACTGATTATGTAACGATACAGAATTTTACCATGCAGGAGAATGCTGCCAACACAATCAATACTCCAGCGGTATCCAATAATATGACAGAATGGGGCGTGGCATTACTCAGGGCCAGTGCCATTGATGGTGCACAGCATAATACGATCCTCAACAATACCATATCACTTAATAAAACTTACCGCAATAGCTTCGGCATTTACAGTAATGCAAGGCATATTGCAACAGACCCCATTACCGTTGATGATGCTACAGCTTTCAGCGGATCCAATTCGGGGAATAAAATCTATGGAAACAGTATTACAAATGTGATGATGGGAATTACTTTTATTGGCACTGCTACAGCAGCTTTCCAGGATGCAGACAATGATATTGGCGGAAGTTCTGCTGCGACCGGTAATACGATCACCAATTGGGGAGGAAATACGCCCCTAAGTCTTTATGCATCTAATCCTTCAACAGCAGTTTCGTATTGCATTTTCATCAACCACCAGGTTGGAGAAAATGTTTCTTATAATACGATAAACAGCGGCACTGTGGGTGCAGGCGTATCCGCTACATTTTCAGGCATCCGTAAAGAGTATAGTGTTACTGCTCCTGTTGGTACATTTACTTCAACAATATCATTTAATACGATCACTATGTCGAGCGCCTTCACCGGCGGTAATTTTGAATGCATCCGCAGCCAGGGCATGACGGCATTGTCTACTGCAACGATCAATATAACCAATAACAACCTGCTTAATAATTCCATCACCGGCATTGGTACCAGCAGTGCATTCGGTGGCATCATCAATGCATCAGCGCCCGGCACACTTAATATTACCAATAATATAATGAGGGGCCTTGTAACAGTTTCTTCTGGTGGATTTACCGGCATATCAAATTCGGGGGCTGTAGTAAATACGATCAATATCACCGGTAATAAGATCGGCGATGCCATTGCGCCAGCTGCCACATACAGCCTGGCATCCGCTTCTCAAATAAATTGTATTACCAACTCCGGTGGTTCTGCAACGCTTACCAATAACATAAATAATAATTCAATTGATGGTTTTAGTGTTGTTAGATTTGGCCAGGTTACGGCTGTACTTAATACAGCCGCTGCGGCAACCTTGAATATGAATAATAATCAACTGGGTTCAGTAACCGGCAACCTCATCAGTTTCAGCGGTGTTCAAACTACCGATTTGTTTCTGATATATACACAATCTACAGGTGCTGCCAGTACCGTTAACATACAGGGTAATAATATCCAGGGAATCGTGCATTCCGTTACAGCAACCTGCAACTATCAATATATCACAACTGCTACAGCCGTTGCTTCAGCAGACATGAGTAACAACACTTTCACGAACATCATTGCAAATACCAGCGGCAATATATTCTTTATGACAAGGGCTGGTGATATGGCATCGGGTAACAGCTTCACGTGTACTGGTAACAGCATTGTTACCGGTTACAATAAAACTGGAGCGGGAGGCCAGGTAGCCTTTTTATCCAGCCAGTCTGCCTCGGTTAACGGATCAACATTGACGGTCACGGGTAATAATTTTTCGAACATTACTTTAACAGGCGCTGCAACATTGTTTCCTTTCCTGCTTATTGAAGGGGTATCCAATGCAAGTGGCCCTGCTAAAATTGTCACGGGCAATACCATAAGTAACATAACCGGAGGAAGCGGCCAACAGGTAATGTTTTGGCTGGACAAGAGTGGCCCTATAACCTGTTCTTCCAATACCATTTCCAATATAACCGGCTCGGGAACTATCTATGCTATATATTTTGCAGGAAGTAATGGTCCCGGAACGCATGCCTGTGCTTCCAATACGATCAGTTCATTAACGTCTACGGGTACGGGTGGCGATGTTGAAGCAATTATCGGGGGGAATTCTGTTATGACAACTTTTAATATCAATAATAATTCTATAACTGCCTTATCATCAACAGGCACCAATGCAAGGGTTGCTGGTATAGAGGTTGATGCAGGGATTACCGTAAATGCAAATGATAACCTGGTTAACAATATAAACGGTTCCGGTGCCGGTAGCCCTTTTGCTGCAGGGCTCATTGTGTTTGGAGGTACCACGGTAAATGTGTACAAAAATAAGATCAATACCATTTCCCAGACCGGGGCTATAACAGGAACGGGTACCTTCCTGGATGGCATTTTCCTGGCAGGCGGCGCCAATGTTACAGCCTATAATAATTTCATCAGCGATCTTAACATACCCAACAGCAATTCAACACGTGCCATGGCGGGGATCGAGATCGGGTCCGTTACCGCATTATCAACCTACAATCTTTATTATAATTCTATATACCTCAATGCAAACTCCGTGGCTGCCAATTTCGGAAGCTATGCTGTTTATGCACGTACCAATAACCTGGCTACAACAGCATCATTGAACATGATCGATAATATCTTTGTCAATACTTCTACTCCCACAGGATCGGGCGTTGCAGCAGCGTATGGGCGTACGAGTACAACCCTCAATAATTATGCGGCCAGCGCTGATTATAATTTATTTTATGCAGGAACACCATCAGCAACAAGGCTGATATTTTATGATGGTACAAACAGTGATATAACCTTAGCGGCATATCAAAGCAGGGTAAGTACAAGGGATGCCAATTCAATAAGCGTGATGCCTGATTTTACATCGGCTACCGACCTGCATTTAACCACAGCTAATTGCTGGATAGATGGAAGAGGTACTCCCATTGCTATTACAACCGATATTGATAATGCAACCCGTGATATAGCCACGCCGGATATGGGTGCCGATGAATTTACCTCCGTAATCAGTACTACATTGGCCGGCATAGTGGGCAGTGCCATTTGTGAAGACAAAATTGTATCGGTTACCGGAACTACCTACACAACCAATGCCTGCGAACTGATTGCAAGAGTACAACCAGCAGGTGCCAACCCAGTTGCCGGTAATATAAATGCTTGTGTTACTTTAGATGGTTCGCAACTTTATTTTAACGGCGAGCCTTATGTGCAAAGGCATTACGATATTGAGCCCTTTACCAGTAATACATCAACAACATCGGCAACCATTACTTTATATTTTAATGATGCAGAGTTTGCCTTGTATAATTTCAATAACCCGGGATGGCCAAAATTACCTACTGTTGGGGGCGGGGGAATTGGCGATCTAAATCTGCCTAATATAAAAATAACCCAGTTTCATGGTACGCCCACAGGCGGTTTGCCAACCAGTACACCGGGAAATTATACCGGCACAAGGCTTCTGCTTACCCCGCTGGGCGTGGTACTTAACGGAACTATCTGGGAAGTAACATTTGATATTACAGGATTCAGTGGTTTTTATGTACATACCAATATTTACAATGTACCGCTCCCCATCAGCATCAACTACTTTACCGGCAGTAAACAGGGCAGTAACCATTTGCTTAACTGGAAAGTTACCTGCAATGCAACGCCTAAGGCAACGATGGTTTTAGAACGCAGTGGAGATAGCCGAAACTTTAGTGGCATTAATACCATTGTTGCAGACGCAGCACGTTGCGATCAGCCATTTAATTATACCGATGTACAGCCATTGAAAGGGATGAATTATTACCGCCTGAAAATGATCGATGCTGATGTTAAAATAACTTACAGCAGCATAGTTGCTTTGCTGAATGAAGTTAAAGGTTTTGATATTATCAGCATTGCGCCAAACCCGGTTGTAACAGATAATTTTAAACTGAATGTTGCCAGTGCACAAGCAGGTAAAATGGAGATAATTATTTTTGATATGCAGGGAAGATTGATGAAGAAACAAACCATTTCGCTGATAGCGGGTTTTAACAGCTTACCGGTTAATGTTGGCAACCTGGCTGCAGGCACTTATCAAATCAGGGCTGGTATGGGTAATGAGAGATCAGGCGTTGTAAGATTTGTAAAACAATAATACAGCATTACGATAAAGCCAGGTGTACCGACCCCAGGCGTAGTAGAACTTTTTATTTTTAAATCCTGCCGGTTTAGGCAGCATAATTTATTTAACCTGTTATATAATACAAGCGGTTAATTACCGTTTACTAATTGGCTTAACAAATGTCTTAAAAACTTTATTTAATTTAATAATGGTGACTATTACCCAAAATGTTACCATTACAATATACCAATATTCATTTATATGAAAAATTTTATACCCTGCAGGCAGGTACGTAATATTGTCTTTGTTTTTTTTATTTTCTTAGCTGGTTGTAATCAAAAAAACGCTGTTACTGAAACAGAAAATGAAGCCTATGATGAACCTGAACAAGCTTCGTTATTTCAAAAATTGCGTACACATGACCCTGCTACGGGTGAAATACCGGCAGATAAAATGTGGCAGGCCATCACAGAAACCAAATTCCGGAAAGACCAGTTTAATAATTCCCCTAATTTTGTTTCGGCATTAAACTGGACGGAGCGGGGTTCCAATTCAGATGCAACAGGCCCGTCAAACAGTAATAGCAGGGCTAACAATGGTGTAACATCGGGCCGTATTGATGCTATTTGGGTAGACATGGCAGATGCTACCGGTAATACTGTTTGGGTTGGTGGCCGTGGAGGAGGTATCTGGAAAACAACCAATATCAGTTCGTCACCGGCAACCTGGACACCGGTAAATGATTACATGATCAACCTTTCTATTATTGGTATTACTCAGGATCCAACCGATTTCAATACTATGTATTGTTGTACCGGTGAATCTTTTGGGGAAGGTGGAGCCATAAGAGGAAATGGTATTTTTAAAAGTACCGATCATGGTATTACCTGGAACCAATTAGCCAGTACCAATAATGCCAGCTATTATTATTGTACCCGCATTTTATGCGATTACCAGGGTAATATTTATGCAGGAACCCGCAGCGGTTTATTCAGAAGTACCAAAGCAAGTGGCGGCGCAGCCTGGACCGATATAACCCCATCGGGGGTATCAGCAAGGGTCTGCGACCTGGAGATATCTTCTACATCCGTTGCAGGGAGACTGCATGCCGTTTTTGGTATTTTTTCAACTCGATCTTATCGCTATACAGATATTCCTTTAACGGTTGCAGCAGGCACCTGGACAAGCCCTGCATCAGGTTTTCCTGCAGGTACAAACCGGGCTGAAATTGCGGTTAGCGGCAACACTTTATATTGCCTGCCCTGCAATGCCAGTTATGAAGCACCCACTGTTTATAAATCTACAGATGGCGGGGCTAACTGGGCAGCAACTGCCGGCAGTACACCTGCTTCTGCAGGTCCTGCCACATTTGCAAGCGGCCAGGGCTGGTATGCACTTACCGTTGCTATCAATCCGTCAAATGCCAATCAATGTATTATTGGCGGATTGGATAATGCCAAAACAACTAATGGTGGTACCAGTTGGACAAGAATATCAGATTGGGTGGGCACCACCGGGCAATATGTGCATGCCGACCAGCATGCCAGTGCCTGGTATAATAACGGAAACAAATTATTGTTTGGCTGCGATGGTGGCGTTTTTTATTCGGGCGATGGCGGAACTACCATAAGAGACAGGAATGTTGGGTTAAGACTGAAACAATTTTATTCTGTGGCGATACATCCATCAACCACCAATTATTTTTTAGCGGGTGCACAGGATAATGGAACCCACCAGTTCAGTAATGCCGGCCTCAGCAGCAGTGTAGAAGTTTTTGGCGGCGATGGTGCGTATGTGGCCATTGACCAGAATGAACCCCAATACCAGTATGGTGCTTATGTTTTTTCAAATTACCGCCGCAGTGCAAACAGCGGTGCAAGCTGGTCATTTGGAGCAAATGATAATAACGGACTTTTCATAAATCCATTCGATTGCGATAATCTTAATAACAAAAATTATGCGTCTTACAGTGCCGGTAATTTTTTAAGGTGGGAAAGCCCGCAGGCAGGCTTTAGCTATACTACTGTGCCTATTGCTGCATTTGGCGGTCAGCAGGTGGGCGCGGTTTGCGTATCTCCGTATACCGCCAACCGCGTTTATTTTGGTATGGCTTCCGGCGGAAAAATCATTAAGGTTGACGGGGCTAACGGAGCTGCCCCAACAGGTGTTGATATTACGGGTGCAACCATGCCCACCGGTTCTGTATTTATGAACTGCATCAACACCGGTAGCAGCGACCAATTCCTCGTGGCCTGTTATTCAAATTATGGTGTTGGTAATGTTTGGGTAACCACCAATGGCGGTACCGGCTGGACGAATATTGACGGCAACCTGCCTGATATACCCGTTTACTGGGCCATCTTTCATCCGGATGATAATAATAAAATGATCATCGCTACCGAAACAGGTATCTGGGAAACAGATGCTATCAACGGAGCCAGTACCGTGTGGACACCCAATACCAGTTTCCCTACAGCCAGGGCTACTCAGCTTAAATACCGCAGCAGTGACAGAACCCTGGCAGCATCATCTTATGGGCGGGGCCTGTGGACAACAACGATACCAAGTGTAACAACACCCGACATTCAGTTTGCCAGTTTAACGGCTTCGGCAACGGAGGCTACCGCTTTTACAAGTGGCTGCCGCGGGTATACAGATTATACCTCCAGCATGCAGATATTAAATGCACCAACCGGTAATGCAACAGTTACTTTAAATGTGGCCGGCGGCGCTACAGCAACAGCCGGGGTTGACTATGTGCTAACCACCAACGGCAATTTTGTAACGCCAAGTAATGTGATCACTTTTGTAAATGGTTC
>JBBRQF010000023.1:0-62098 GCA_038226715.1 Chitinophagales bacterium | reverse complement strand
TATGGCCATTCACCTTTCTGTTAAAGTCGCCAGAGCAGCCAGCCGACCACCTACCACCTACCACTTTGGATCCTTGTAAAAAAGTGAATTGAGCCAGCGACGGACAAGATATTTTTTAAATAAAGAAAGCAACAACAGGTACAGTATTACCGGGCTCAATAAAGGAATTTATTTTATTAGATTTATTGGAGGAGAAGATATGCCGATGCAAAAAATAATTATCGAATAAGGTTATTTTTATGAGGCATGTTATTTGCGGTAAAGTTTAACTGTGTTTAAACTAATACAACTGATACCTATGGATAAAAAAGATTTTATTATAATAATATTGCTGTTGGGAATTATCATTTTCAGTTAAGATTAATTCCCAAAAGCACTCTTTGGTGCTGCAAACAGACAGTTGTAATAAGCCTGGTAAAATTCAAACCGATGTTGAATCAACAGTATTCTGCTAACGGCCAACAGATAAGGTTAAAGGCTGAACCTGGGCATGGCAGAAGAAACCAGATAACCTCCGGTAGAAACTATACCGCTTTTATTTTGCCGGGAACAAGGCTGAGGTTTTGAAAGCCAACTTTTATTTAATATCAAAATCAATCACCACTTTTTCTGTAATGGGGTGCGATTGGCAGGTAAGAATAAATCCCTGTTCTACTTCTTCATGCTCAAGCCCCCAGTTTACATCCATTTCTACTTCACCTTCCAGCAACTTTGCCTTGCAGGTACAGCACACACCACCTTTGCAGGCAAAGGGCAGATCGGCTCCCTGCTTTAAAGCGGCGTCTAAAATAGTCTCACCGTTAAAACCAAGGTCAAAATCAAAACTACGGCCATCGAGTTTTACTGTTATTTTACTGGAAGGCCCATCACTCTTAACTAATGATTCCCGATTCATCACTGACGAAATTTTTTGTCCCGGTGTAGTAAACAATTCAAAATGAATTTTCTTTTGCTCTATACCAGTTGCTTCTAAAAATTCTTTCACACAAAAAATCATCTCTTCGGGACCGCAAATAAAAAATTCATCTGTTGCTTTATAATTGATCAGCCTATTTAATGCGGTTAATTTTTCAACATCAATTCTTCCGGAATTTATGGGCGTATCAGTTTTTTCTCTGCTGAGAATATTTATAAAATTAAAACGATGAAGGTATTTGTTTTTCAAACCTTCAAGCTCTTCAAAAAAAATAATGGAATGGCGGCCGCGGTTACCAAAGACCAATGTAAAGCTACTTGCAGGCTCCGTTTGTAAAGTCGTTTTAATAATGGAGATAACCGGTGTGATACCACTGCCGGCAGCAAAAGCAAGGTATTGTTTTTCGTTTTCGGCTTTTAGTATTGTATTAAATTTACCGGTGGGCGGCATTACATCCAATTCGTCTCCTGCTTTTAATAACGAGTTGGCAAAACCCGAAAATTTCCCCCCATCAACTTTTTTTACAGCTACTCTTAATTCATTTTCAAACGGAGCCGAACAAATGGAGTAGGAGCGGCGAATCTCTTCTCCGTTAATTTCTTTTTTTATAGTAATATTTTGCCCCTGTTCAAATAAAAATCCGGGTTTTAAATTTTCCGGGATCAAAAAGGCGATCGAAACACAATCAGGCGTTTCCTGCCTTACTTCTTTTACCTGTAATTTATGAAAATGAACGGCCATAAAAATTATTTGATTATTCCATGTAATAAATGATTTGTCATATCGTCTTCCAATACCTGGCTGCTGATATTTTTTTTGTGTTGCTGCCAAAACTCCAGCCCCCTTACTGCCGAAAGAATGGTTAAAACAGCTACAAAAGGATTGCCGGTTTTAAATTCACCGGTGTCTATGCCGCTTTCCATCAAGGCGATTAATCGTTTTTCGTAGCCCCGCCTTTGAACCAGAAAATTGCTGAGGTAAGGTTCTTTTAAATGTTTCCATTCGTGGTTGGCAACATACACTTCATCAAAATTATTCAGCATCATACGTATGTGAAAACGAATGATATTTTCGAGCATGCTTGAAGCATTACCGGCAGTATTTTCTGTTGTTTCCAAATATATGGTGAAGGCATTGGCTACTTTAAAACAGATAGCCTGTAATAATTCGCTTTTACTTCCGATATGGTTATAAAGACTGGGAGCTTCTACACCAACAGCCTCGGCCAATTCCCGCATGGAAGCCGAGGAAAAGCCTTTGGCCTTAAATAAGGCGGCAGCTTTTTGGGTAATTACATCCTTTTTGCTGGCATTTTTACCTGGCTTTATTTTGGCCATCTGGCTTTTTTCTGCAAAACTAACGTTTATTAGTTTTTATAGCTGAATTTTTAAAGAATTATGCTAAATAAGTAAGACTATTACGGTTTGTGCCGGCTGTTAAAATCAATGCAGGTCGAAAGAAGATTAAAGTTGGGCGAAGAGAACTTTATACCCCGGTTTATTTTTTAATAATAAAAAAAAGAAAACACGAAAATAAATTACGATAGTATTAAAAAAACATTATTTTTACAACCTGCTTGATTATCCAGGTTCTCCAATATTATTAAAAAATCCATTTTTGGGATATCGTTAAGGGGTATTTTCAATTACATTAATTATAACTGTAACTTAATTATTCAAATAATTATAAGTCTTTCTTGTGGTTTCAGAGGTAAGCAAGGCCGGAGATTTTTATCTCTGGCCATATTTTTTTAAAGGAGTTATCAGTGAAGTGAAGTATTAATGAAATCAACCAGGGGCTTCATTTCTGCAAAGGCTTTAGCTACATTTTTTACAAAGCCAGTTTCCTGTACTTCCCCATCTGTAAAGGATTTGCGTACAATAAAACTCTTCATTTTAATAAATTCAATGGCCGGGTTATTTTCATCATAGCCTTTTGGCGGCCTTGATAATGTATCGCCACTAATGCCTTCGGTAAATGTTTTTGTAAAAGATTTGCCCGTAACTATCTTTTTCCATTCCTGGTAATTATAATCAATTTCCTGGCGTATGCCGGCAAGTACTGGTGGCTCGGGTACCCATATGCCTCCGGCAGCGAAACTTTTTCCGGGCTCAATATGTAAATAGTATCCTGCTCCCATTCCCTTTTTGCCATCCTTATTAAAATAGGCTGCCATATTGCTTTTGTAAGGGTCTTTATTTTTGCTAAAACGTACATCCCTGTTTATTCTGAACGTACAGTTCTTTGCTTCCAGGATACCAATGGGCTTATCAAACCGGGCTATAGCCGTGATCATTTCGGCTGAAAGCGAAAGATAATCTGCCTTGGCATTTTCGTATTGCTTACGATGCTCATCAAACCAGGGTTTATTGTTATTCTTTTTTAAATCTTTCAGAAATTTTATGGTTGTCTGCTGCAGCATGATCATTTTGTATTGTGAATAACGAATGTAGTAAAATAAAAAAAGGAATCAGCAAATGGCTGATTCCCTGTTGAAAATATGATTTTCTCCTTTACTTGATACGTCCCCAGTTTTCGCCGCTTTTAATTCGATATAAAGTCATTTCACTTACTTTATATTTAGCAGCAAGTTGTTTGTATGTTAATTTACGTTTTGGATTATTGATAATGTCCTTAATGGTCTTAACCTGTGTGGCATTAAGTTTCAGGCCTACAGTCCTGTTTGCCTGGCGCTTTTTATAGGCAATTTTTTCAGGACTTTTTTGTTGGTGAGAACTTACTGTTTCTAAAGTTGCCCATTTCAGGTTTTTAAAATGATTATCTTTCTTTTTGTGGTTAACATGAATAACATATTTATATTTTGGAGCCGGCTTTTTACAAAATTGTTTTGCAACTTCCCGGTGAATATAAATAGTTCCGTTACTGTTTTCTACATGCAGGTTTAATGTCCGGTACCCCGAAGTAAGCGAACCGTTCAACAGTTTGCCATCTTTTACAATATCATCATTATAGCTTGCAGCACGGCCATGTGAAGAAACTGCATATTTTTTGCGAAGCTGTTTATGGCCGGTAAACAGAATTTGTTTCCAAACTTCACCGGGATTTTTTTTAATCATAACAAGATGATTTAAAAAGTAAATTTGGGCCAGCCCACCTGCCCGTTTTGTTTTTGGAGAAAGGCTTGCTATAAATATAATATTTATTTTTTACTAAATAGGTAGCATTTTCAAAAAATCTTCTTCGGTAATGACTTTTATGTTGGGGATCTTTTTGGCTTTTTCCAGCTTACTTCCTGCATTTTCGCCAACTACCAGGTAATTTAATTTACTGCTGACAGCACTTATGAGTTTACCTCCATTTTTTTCTACAAGGGCTTCTGCATCATCTCTTTTTAGTTGTGTAAGGGTACCAGTGAACAAAAATGTTTGCCCGGTCAGGTTGCCGCCGGTAACTAAATTTTTTTTCTCGTTTTTCAGTTGTACTCCAAGGTTTTCTAGCTGCTGCAGTAACCGGATATTATCTGCATTATTAAAAAACTCATGCACTGTTTTGGCTACTTTCACCCCTACATCATCCAGTTCTTTTAACTGATCTTCGGTAAAATTTGCAAAGTCTAAAAGATAATTTACAGCATGGGCAAGCGTTTTAGCAGTAGTTTCGCCCACATAACGTATGCCCAAAGCATAAATGATGCGGTTCAGCGATTGCTTTTTTGAATCTTCAATGGCCTGCTGCAGTTTAGCTATTGATTTTTCGCCAAACCCATTCAGTTTACCTATCTTGTCATAAGGCAAAGCATATACTTCCGGAATTGACTTTAATAAACCCAGTTCATAAAATTTGCGCACATTGGCTTCGCCAAAGCTGCGTATGTCCATCGCATCTTTGCTTACAAAATGAATGATGCCTTCAACAATATGAGCCGGGCAGCTAAGATTTACGCAACGCCAAACAGCTTCTTCTTCCAGTTTAAATAAAGCATCACCGCAGATCGGGCAATGCGTCGGAAATTCTATTTTCTTTTCATTTCCCTTTCTTAATTCCGGGAATGATTTTACGATCTGCGGTATAACATCACCACTTCTTTCAATCAGGATTGTATCGCCCAGCATCAAATCTTTTTCTTTGATATATTCTTCATTGTGGATGGATATACTACCAACCGTAACGCCTCCAACCTGTACCGGTTCTATTTTAGCAACAGGTGTTACCGCACCGGTTCTGCCAACCTGGAACTCAATCGCCAGTAATTTACTGGTGCCTTGCCTGGCTTTAAATTTAAAAGCAATGGCCCAGCGGGGATGATGCGATGTCATCCCTAATTTATCCTGTAATTTCAGATCGTTAACCTTGATCACCATGCCGTCAATCTCGTAACCGAGATTATCTCTTTCCTGTTCAAAATCATGCACGTGTTTTATCACTCCATCAATGCCTTTAAAAATCTTCATTTCGTTTTTAGGACTACGGAAACCAAGGTTCCAGAGCATTTGCAGCATGCCGGAATGAGTTAATGGTTGCTGGTTGATCGTTGACCGTTGATCGTTGTTATCAAGATCAACAACAAAACTAACATGGTATAAAAAAGCTTCTAAATTTCTTTTGTTTACTTCTGCGGTATCTTTTATTCTTAACGAACCTGCAGCAGCATTACGGGGGTTGGCAAGGGGTGGAACGCCTTCTTCAATTAACGCATCATTGTAGGCTTTAAAATTATTTTTATTCATCAGCACTTCACCACGTATCTCAATCTGGTCAATACCATAATCACTGAATTTTGCTGAGAGCGGAACCGATTTTATTTGTTTTACATTCAAAGTAATTTCATCGCCAACCTCGCCATCGCCACGGGTTACGCCCCGGACAAGCAAATCATTTTCATAAACCAGGGAAATGCTGGCACCATCAAATTTTGGTTCAACACAATATTCGATCTGGTCCAATCCTGAAAGTTCCCTTGCCTTCCGGTCAAAGTCCAGCAGGTCATCGGCATTGTACGAATTCTCCAGCGAAAGCATGGGAACCAGGTGCTGTGTTTTTGGAAAGTCTTTGATCAAACCCTTACCCACCCGCTGTGTGGGAGAATCGGTTGTTAATGCAGCAGGATTTTCTTTTTCAAAATGCTCCAGCAATTTATAGAGGCTGTCATATTCAAAATCACTGATGATCGGATCATTTTGAACATAATACCGGTATTCATGAAAACGAAGGCAGTTGCGTAGGTCTTCTGTATTATCTTTTACTATTTCAGAAATGTTTGCAGCCTTAACTGACATCAACCACGCTGCGGTTTTCTTGTGTAAAACCTTTGTTTGTTCGCTATTATACATAAAATAAGTCTCTCAATAAAGATAAAAAATTCTCCCACAAACCCGCTGAGAACACAAAGGAATTTCTATATAGATTAAAACTACTTTGAGAACTTTGTGTCTTGATGGGAAATACAATGATCAACCAGGCACAATTTGCTGCAAATGTTTTTGTAAAACTAATTTTAATTGCCTTTTTACAATGGTGCCCATGGTGCTGCATTTGGAAAAATAGTTTGTATTAAAATGTGCATTCAGTTCTTCCCGCAACATTTTTATTTTATGGTATTCCGATAGTTCATCTTTTATCATGATGCTGAGCAATTCCATCAATTGCTTACGGCTGGTAAGAACCCTGTAAGCCATGGCCGTTTGTTCTTCCATCTGGTATTGTTCAATTACCTCTGGGCTAAGGGTTTTTAAAACCAGTTCAACATATTCATAATTCTCCCGGTAAAACTGCGGCAGGTATAAATTTTTTCTTCCTTCATAACTCTGCTGGTCAAAATCAATGGCACGCAGGCGGTATTGGTAATCTTCAATATCGGGCGTAATATCCACCACAAAATTATAACTCCGCATATCGCCCAGCAGGCGGGCAAAGCAGCGCTCATTAAATTTTACAAACTCTTTGGCAATCCGTATCTTATTTGTTTCGGGCAGGTGCAGGTAATCTTCCAGGAAGAGATCGCCGGGGATGCCGGCAATATGCTCTTCAACCAAGGTATCTTTATGTGTTAAAAAGGTAATGCGGTTAGGACTAAGCAGGTCTTCCAGCTCCAGTCCATAAACACGGGAAGCATCGGTAGCCTTGATATAATAATGATCGTAATTATCGTTGATGCGATTAATGATACGGATGCGAAAAGGAACACTGTTACCAAATTCGCAAAAATCTATCCGCTCCACATCCAGGTGATTAATAAAACTCATGTTACCCTCTGTTTTTAAAATGGCATAGGTCTGTATCAATCCCTCTTTTAAAAATTCCATTTCTTTAAGGTCATACACAGCCGTTTCCCAATGTGTAAGTTTGCCCTGTTTGTTTCTTAAAGCTGTGGTGTGGCGGTAATTCAGCAGATCTTTATAAGCAACGGGTAATTTAATTTCCCGCCCATATTGCTGCAGGTATTTTTGCAGCCGTTCACTCACCGGAAAAAGGTCTTTTTTCATGAGTGGACGGTCTGAATCGTTTTTTATTTTGGCATTGATGATCTCATTAAACCGCATGCTGTAAAGATACGGAACCTCACCCAACCCTCTCCATCCTTCGACAGGCTCAGGAGAGAGGGCTTTAAAGCATACGGGTAAAAGATGATTCACTGCTTCTTGCTATTTAGTAAATGATACCATCATCACATCATTTATCTTATTTTTGAATACTAAATCAACGCTATGCTTTTAAAAAAATATTGTTCAACTTACTTATTTCTTATTCTCCATTTCTTATTTCTTATTTCCCTTGCTTCCTGCAAGTTTCGCCAAAAGGCCGACCTGATCATTCATCATGCAAAAATTTATACGGTTGATGATAATTTTTCAGTTGCAGAAGCGATGGCCATAAGCGACGGAAAAATAATTGCCATTGGAAAAAATGATGATATTCTGAAAATGTATGAATCGGATTCGGTTACTGATGCAGGTGGCAAAGCGGTGTTCCCGGGATTTAATGATGCGCATGCACATTTTGTTGGTTATGGTTTCAGCCTGCAAACGGTAAACCTGGTAGAGACGGATAGCTGGGATGAAGTGCTCAACAGGTGTGGCCAATTTGCAAAAGGAATGCCGGCAGGCGCATGGTTAACCGGCCGGGGCTGGGATCAGAATGACTGGGCTGTTAAAGAGTTTCCCGATAATACAAAACTGAATGAAATGTTTCCCGACAGGCCTGTACTAATTACAAGAATTGATGGCCATGCAGCCATGGCAAACCAGCAGGCACTTGACCTGGCAGGCATAAAGCCCGGAGATCAGTTAACCGGTGGAGAGATAGAAGTTAAGAATGGTAAACTTACCGGCCTGCTGGTAGACAATGCCGTGGAACTGGTTTCTGCAAAAATTCCTGCGCCGGATCTTGCACAAACTAAAAAAGCTGTATTGATGGCGCAACAAAACTGTTTTGCTGTTGGTCTTACTTCTTTACATGATTGCGGACTGGATTTTGGAACCGTGGAAAAAATAGAAGCCCTGCAAAAAAGCGGGGAACTGAAAATGCGGATGAACATTATGCTGAGTGATGCGAAAGCAAATTATGATTATGCTTTTAAAAGAGGAAAAATAAGAACAGATCTTTTGAATGTAAGTTCATTTAAGGTATATGCTGATGGGGCGCTTGGCTCAAGAGGTGCAAGCTTGCTGAAACCTTATAACGATAAGCCGGGCTGGTCGGGTTTTCTATTAAGCACGCCCGAACATTTTGATTCGGTTGCCCGTATTATTTATGCAAAAGGATGGCAAATGTGTACCCATGCCATTGGCGATAGTGGCAACAGAATCATGCTTAAAATTTATGCAAAATATTTAAAGGGCAGCAATGACCTGCGCTGGCGTATTGAACATGCACAGGTAATTAACGAAAATGATTTTCATTTTTTTGGTGATTATAATATTATCCCTTCTGTACAACCAACGCACGCCACCAGCGATATGTATTGGGCTGCAGACAGGCTGGGACCGGTAAGGGTTAAAGGCGCTTATGCCTACCAACGATTGTTTAAGGCAAATAACTGGATACCGCTGGGTACCGATTTTCCGGTGGAAGATATCAGTCCGTTTAAAACATTTTATGCTGCTGTTACAAGACAGGATGCCAAAGGATTTCCTGCCGGCGGATACCAGATGGAGAATGCATTAACCCGTGAACAAACCATCAGGGGCATGACGACCTGGGCGGCCAAAGCCAGTTTTGAAGAAAAACAAAAAGGTAAACTGGAAAAAGGGAAGTTTGCCGATTTTATAATCCTGGATACGGACTTAATGGATTGCGCCACAACTGCAATTTTAAAAACAAAAGTAGTGGCGACTTACAGTGCAGGGAAAAAAGTTTATGGCAAATAATTTTCCTTTGTGCCCTTAGTGAAAATTCTTTTGTGTGCTGCTGGTTTAATTTTTACCACAAAGCACACAAAGAGGATCACAAAGAACATGAAGAGAGATGAAATAGAATCTACACATTCACAATGCCGTTTTTTATGGCATACATCACCAATCCAACCCGGGTTTTAACAAGCAGTTTTTCAAATAACGCATCGCGGTAACCATCGATGGTTCGTGGGCTTACAAACATTTTATCGGCAATTTCCTTATAGGTAAGTTCGCTGCAGGTATATTTTAAAAAATCTGTTTCCCGGTCATTAAGCGGCACCAGGCTTTTAAGGCTATCGCCATCATCATCCATTTTATTAATGGCGTGCATCAATTTGCCGCTAACCAGGTCGCTGTAATAAAACCCTTTTTCCATCAAAGCATGAATAGCAGCTTTCAGTTCGGCGGGTTCACTGTCTTTTAAAATATATCCTTTGGCACCGCATTTTAACATGCGAATGATGGAGGTTTCATTATCGTACATACTGAGGGCAAGCACCTTCACACCCGGATGATTTTGTTTAAGCCATTGCGTGGTTTCAAAACCGTCCATTTCGGGCATGTTGATGTCCATCAATACCACATCAGGCAATAATTTTACATTAAGCCTGGCCACAAAATCTTTTCCGTTATCTGCCTCAAACAATACCGTATGCCCCAGGCTTTTTACCAGTTCGGCAAGGCCATTACGGAGTAAACTATGATCGTCTGTTAAAACAATGTTTGCCATTTGCAGTTAATTTAGTTTTCACCTTTGTCATGTCGACAAAGGAGACATCTGTTTTGGTAATATAATAGTGATTGCTGTTCCATTTTCTATAGCAGATTGTATTGAAAATTCAGCACCGATCAACGCCGCCCTGTTTTGCATACTCTTTAAACCTATACCTGTTTTTACCTGCGTGTCAAAACCAATTCCATCATCAGTAATGTACAGCAAAAAATCCCCTTTATCATAATTCAGTTCTACCGTAATATTTTTTGCTTTTGAATATTTGATACAATTATTGAGCGCTTCCTGCACAATACGAAAAAGTACCATTTCTTTTTGCGGTGGCAGCTTATAGCTTTTGCCTGTGATCTGTAAATGCGTTGCAAACTGCCCGGTGTTTTGTAATATCTGCAGCTCATCGGCAATGGATTGCTGCAGTCCCAGTTCGGCAATACGGTCGTTGTGCATACTGCGGCTAAGGTCACGCAGGTCGTTGATGGCTTTGCTGATGAGTTGTTTGGTATCGGTTAATTTTTTTTCCGGGTTAATCTCAAAGGTATTCAGGTTAAGTTTGGCAAGGCTTAATACCTGGCCCACATTATCATGTATTTCTTCGCTGATGGTTTTAAGGGTTTGTTCCTGTATTTCGAGTTGGGTTTGGAGGAGCTCCTGTTGAAATTGTGTTTCAAGTAATTTTTTTTGTCGAAAGTGTTGCCGGCGATTAACAAAAAAAACAAAAAATACGATGCAAAAGCCAATTGTAAGAAACACAAAAAGGGCAATAGAAGTTAAAAAAATTCCAGGTATTTCTATATTCTCTTTCTCCATAGTATGCAGGCAATTATAAAGCAACAATATTTTGAAATCATTATATCATCATGTAAAAACCACACTTCATTCGAGGTTCTTTGACCAAATAAAGACAGGTATTTGAAATAAGAATACACTATTATCGAAGCGGTGGCATAAACAAAAAATCCAAATGTTATAAGTAAAATGTAATATTTAAGATGTTCTAACAAAAAAGTGTTGCTAATACTTTTAATCAATCCCCAAAGGCATAAAATAATAAGTAAAGCATTGGTAAAAATCACAGAATTAGCATCAAAAGTATTTATTTTTTCAATGAAAATCGTATTAGATATACATATAAGAATGACAACCGATATAAAAATTACCAGGACCTTTCTTTTTTTAAATATTAAATAGGAGCTGTTTAAAAATAAGGTTATTACACAAAAATTAAGCATTGTATAAAAGTGATATAGAAACAGGTTATTTATTAATTTATTTGCTAAGATATTGCTGATACAAAATATCAGAGAAGTGGACAGTAAATAGTAAAAAAAAAGTTTAAGGGTAGCAGATAAATTTTTATACCTGCTACCCAAAATTATGGCCGGAATTAACGGAAAAATACTGTCAGAAATGAAATCCTTTAAATAATACACTTCTTAATAATTATGGTAATTGCCTGTTTAATACATTGGTAACTCCACATTGCGGGGGACAAGGTCTTACATTTTCAATTAACGGGAGACCTGCTACAGAAGTACCAGCCATAGTAACCGGAATCTGAAAATCGTCGTATTCGTTTGTTCCTGTGTTTAATTTTGCAGCAACTGTAAAAGCACGGATGGTTTTGTCTTTATTGCAATACCCTAAATAGATCTTTACGCCATCCAGCTGTCCGGGAGCCTGGGCAAATAATTTGTCAATTGAACTTTTTGAAAGAACAAATGAAAGAGATTCGCCAAGTCCCCTGTCTGTTGCAAATTGTTTAAAAGAGTTGGAAAGAACTTCAGCATCGCTCCAGTCAATAGGATCTGGTTGAACGGAACCACAGGTTAAAGCTGTCAAGGGTCCTACTCCGGACGACCTTAATATTTCGCCGTTTGAAAAAAATTGATTAATTGGCATAAAAAATTGATTTAGGTTTAAAAAAGTTATTAGTACTACTAAAGTCCTTAATACTTTCCATATCTACAATTATCTTTTCACCTTTCTTATACCGTTTTTTCACCCAGCTATTTTCCGTTTTTATACCCTTGTGATCTTATCTGCCATTTTGGAATATTTGAGCAGCAATTACCCAACAGGTTTAATAAACCTTTTTTAAACACCTAAACTAAACAAGATGAAAAATCCACTTGTTGCCTACATTGGCTGGCTGTTAATACTCGCCGCCATTGGTTTTTATGTATATGGCCTTTTTGAAGCAATCCATTTATCATGGAGTACAGTGCCTATAAAGGATACAGACTTTCCGCCGTTTTTATCTACAACAATCAGTTCTATGCAAGCCTTGTTACTCACAAATCTTGGTATTCTGTTAGGCATTTCTATTACCAAGCCAGATTCGGTTATAGCCAGGCAATTAATGCTTGGGAAAAATGATATGGAAATTAAAGAAGTAAAGGACCCTTTGGAGATGAGAGAAAAGATACAGTTGTTATCACTGGTGATATATATTACGGGTTTGATCGCATGCATGGTCACGTGGGCAAAAAATGATTTCTCTTCAAACCCCGCTGATGTGGTTTCATTGATTGCCGAATCGGGAAAAATGTTCATAGGAGTTGTACTGGCATATTTGACAGCGGTACTGGGAAACCGCTGAAGGTAAAAGTTAGGGTTCAGTCATGACAAAAAAAATAAAATAATCATTCAAAAAAAACATAATCATGAAAAAGAAAATCATAGTAAATTTAAAAGAAGGCGTATTACCTGTATCAGTATTACCCAATACAGTGTTAAGTCATGGAGACGATAATTTCAGGATCAAACCTTTATATGAAATTTCCGCTCACCCGCTGTTTAAAAAATCCATACCTGACTTCTCAATTTTATCTGAAGAAGAGAGCAATACAGCTCAAAAGGTATTCTATGATGAATTGAATGAAACAGAGAAGGCACTATACAGGACATTTGAAGTTGAAGTACCCGCAACAGTAAATGTGCAGGAATTTATTAAAGAACTGTATAACAGCCCAGGGGTAAATTTTGTTCAACAGGACCAGATGAATGATTTGTATTATTTACCCAATGATCCTTTATATACTGAACTATACGGACTCAAAAAAATGGATTGCGAAAAAGCATGGGATTATTCATCAGGCAAAGAAGTGATCGTTGCAGTAGTGGATACAGGTGTAGACTATAATCATCCCGACCTGAAGAATAATATGTGGACAGATGCCGCCGGGAATTACGGGTACGATTTTTCTGAAAACAACAGCAATCCAATGGATTATCATTCTCACGGCACTCATGTTTCCGGAACAATAGCTTCAACAGGGGATAACTCCATTGGTATTATAGGGGTTGCATTTAACGCCAAAATAATGGCGGTAAAAATTTTCCCTAATGCATTGGATTCTGTTTGCAGTAAGGCAATTGTTTATGCTGTTGACAACGGGGCAAAAGTAATAAATAACAGTTGGGGCCCTACTGCCAAGCGCCCTTCAAATCCGGTTGTTGAACAAGCCATAGACTATGCTGTTTCGAAAGGTGTAACAGTGGTATTTGCTGCAGGTAATAATTCAGATGATGTTGTAAATTATTCACCGGCTAATTACCATAATGTTTTTTGTGTGGCTGCAACTGATAAAAACGATGAGATTGCCGGGTTTTCAAATTATGGAAACAATGTATTGATATCAGCACCGGGAAAAGATATTGTATCGCTGAAATTTAACAGCTCTGAATATACAGTTATGAGTGGTACATCAATGGCGGCACCTCATGTTTCAGGACTTGCGGCTTTAATCATATCAAAATTTCCAACTTTGTCATTGAATGAAATAAAAGAAAAAATAGAAGCTAATGTAGATAAAATAACTTCTGTACACCCTGTAGGGTCGGGCAGGGTTAATGCATTTAAAGCCGTAAGATAATATCTGGTAACAGGTACAAGGTTTATTAAAATTCAGATTTTCACTATCATCCAAAAATATCATTACATGAAACAGGCAATTATCCTCTTGAGTATGATTCTACTGAGTCTTATTTCCAGGGGCCAGACTCCCTTTGATTTTAAAGGGAATGAAAAAAAAGACAGCATCTATAAAAAGGAACTATACTTTAATGATCCAAAAAACCTGGTAGAAGATACCTTGCGGTTCAACAGGAAATATAAATATGTATTGAAAAATATAAACAGGTTTGTATACAAAGAGGCAACTGCCGAACAGAAAGGAGAGAACCTGAACATAGAAAAACCAGAAATTTTCAAAGGGATAAAATTCCCTGGATTTACAACAAACAGCGGACAGGTGGCAATGGGCATTATGTCTGAAAACGGGGATACAATAAACCTGGTACTGCATGTTGTTTGCGATACGCCCTGTATTACAAAAGATAAATTAATTAATTCTTCTGCAATATTACAAGCCCAGGCACTTATGTATCAGTCTGGCGCCAATATGTTTGAGAAAAAAGTTGACACTTTCTCGACGTTTTCGGGGGTAAGCAGGAAACTTGAAAAACTTAAAACAAATTTAATTCTTACCTGGCCTCAGATCTATAATGCAAAAAGGCGGGTGATGCAGGATAGTGTGGGGCTGGTATTGCAGGAAAAGGACACCAATAAAATCTCCCAGAAATATGATACAATAATGAAGGCTGCTATATTAATCTATGATTCTACACTTGTGCCGGCTTCAGAAGTAATTACAGGTGCTGCCGACAGCATTGTTAATATTTATAAATTATGTCTGTATAACCTGATGAGAGAGATGCGTTGCATGGACAGCTGTTACAGGAAAACAGAAAAAAACAAGATATGTAAACAGGACTCTATCTTTAAAAACAAGGAGGATAAATACAGGCGGCTTGAAAATTGTCTGACAAAATTAAGATCATTTTCAGATGGTATTAAAGAGGATATGAAGGAGGCAGGCATTGCTATTTCAGAAATGAAAAAGGCTTTTGATGAAGGAAAGGTAGATATTGTTCAGGATAATTACAACATGCTGGTGAGTGAAAATTTTGAACTCGAACTGGAACCCTTTAAAGCAGATAAAGACACACATGAAATTATATTTACCGCTACTGCCGAAGGTCCATTGGTTTATGGAAAGCCTGCAAAAAGAACGATAAAAATAAAAGCTATTACAACAGGAGGTTGGAAAATAGATTACAGTACCGGGGCATTTTATAATATGGGGAGTAATAATTTTCTGGGGCCACAATACTATTTTGAAAACAGGGCAATTGATTCAACAAAAGCAGTTATTGAAGCAAAAAGAACAAAAAAAGCTATGTTGTCGGTGGGCGCTCTGATGCATATTTATCCAAGAATTAATTTTTGGCTAAGGCCGGGATTTGCCCTTGGGGTTAGTACAACTTTAGGATTTGATGTGTTAAATTTTCATGGAGGTGTATCATTACTTATTGGCAAGCCAGGCAAAGCTAACAGGGTAATAATAAGTGGCGGGCTTACATTGAGGGAAGTAAGCCTTCTGGACTCAAGATATAAACTCAATGAGTTTAGAAAAGATTATGGTGATGACGTACCTACTTCCAAGAATTTTCCTGTTTCCGGAGGTTTTTTAAGCTTTACTTATAATCTTACAGGCATAAATAAATAGCAGGATATCTTATAAATATTTTAGGGATGGCTATCGCTTTTGGTAGCCATCATTTTTTAAGCAATAACCATGTTAACTTTATATAAATCCCGATTCATCCCTCGCATCTTCAAACTAAAAGCAGTAAGTTAGCAGTACGTTCAACTATGCAAAAATCCTTCTCTCTGTTTTTAGCATGCATTAATTGTTTTTAAAAATTAAAGTGTGCTTAATGATTACTCATATATACAGCATTTTTACTAAAACCGCCAAGCCGAAAACGGGATAAAAGAGTAGGCAGTAAAAATTATATTATGGCTTCTCAAAAAAGAACAATCGATCCACAGGATTTAAGCGTTAGTGCAAATAAAATGGTAAGCCTTACCATATTTGCAGGTAATACCCATATAGCCAGCAGTACGGTTAAATTTAAAGGCAGTTCGGTAATACTTGCCGAAGGAGAAATAACAGATTTTGAAATTGGAAAAGGGGCCGACCTGGTGGGGAAGACCTTAAAAGTTTTTAGCAGGGTTGTAAAGCAGGGGCCATCGCCGAAAATCAGCTTAACACATCAATTTAAAAATACCACGCCGGCCAAAATTGAATTTAAGGATGATGTGTTTGACCCCGGCAATCTTTTTTTTACATACACAACAGAATATAATTTCAAAAATTAAATATCGGGCATGAAAAAAATAATTATTTCAATTTATTTATTTATTGGAATTGTATGCGCTTTAAAAGCACAGCCTCCTTTAAACGTTAAAATTGCAGATCTATACATATCCGAGGTGCCGGGTTTTGTATTAAGCGACAAAGCGCCGGCATCCGTAGATAAACCAAGTAACCCACGTGCCTTTGCTTTAAATTTATTGAACCTGAGAGAGGGAGGGGCATTACAGGTAACGCCTTTTTGGTTAGTAAATCAACCGGCATATACTTTTGACAGGTGGCTTGCAAATAAATTCCCTGTTTTAGAAACATTTAACTTTTCAACAGCCACTTTTAAAACAGATACAACATCAGTAGTTTCAATTGGTTTTAAAAGCCAGGTCTTCAGGGTTTATTCAAAAATAGCAAAGGCTGATATTGTAGCTAAGAAAAATGAAATAGTAAAATTGGCTACACCAAAAATAGATCCCGCAAATGACGAAGTGCTTGATGTAACTGCTGCGGACTCTATACTAATTGTTAAGAAACTGGCAGAACTCGGCGAACTAAAAAAAGCCGGCTATTTCGCCATTGAAATTGCCGGAGCAATATTGGGTGCTTCCAATAATGGCTCGTTTAAAAACCTGGAATCTCAAAAATCGGGCGTTTGGGCAAACCTGGTCTTATCACCATCAATCATACCAATTAATATTGTTGGCGTTGCCAGGTACTCGTGGGCAAACAATGTACAGCCAAAATCATCTAAAGATTCTTCCTTTCTGGATTTTGGCCTATCGCTTAACTATGAAAATAAAAAGCTAACACTATCGGGTGAAATACTTAGCCGAAAAGATTTTTCAATAAATAAAAATTATACTCGGTACGCATTTGTTGGCAATTATGCCTTAACCGAAAACATAGTTTTGGTTGCATCATTCGGAAAGAATTTCAACGACACGGAAAATATAATTACATCATTTGGAATCAGGTTTGGTTTATCCCGGACTAAAGTTTCATTTTAGGTTGATATATTTATTTTTCTTCTCCATCCTTCATAAATAAAAACTCCGCTTTGGTGATCCACGAAAAGCCAAATGCCATCAATGCAAGCGATTCAAACAAAAAAACGAGATGATACTGTAAAGCGGCTGCTTCAAAAACCAACATACTTAGGGCGATGCCTGCAATACAGGCTATCATAATAATACCGCAAGCCAGGTAAACTTTGTTACGTTTATCTTTTTGTTTGGTATATTTTTTACCGGGATCTGTTTTACGAAACAGGTAAATAGAGAAAACAATAAATACGGTAAAAAGCAATAGTGCAAAAACAAAATGCATGATGTGTACAATATGGTTTGGGCTTGTAGTAGGAAACAGCGCCACACCCAATGCAAATACGCAACCCAGGTTTGCTACCCGGCTGTCGGTTTTGTCATAACCTTTATAGGTCATTAAAAAGAAACCAAGAACAAAAAGAACGCCTACTAAAATATCTCCGGCGGTACCGTTATCGTAATAATCGCTTACCGAAAATTCTATTGTAAAGTTATTGTATGCTATAAAGTTGCCGATGATGAGCAACAGTGGTAACAGCAAACCTGTGGCACTAATTAAAATACGCAGGGCATAATACGAAATGATCTGATCGTTTTTTTTGGGGGTTTTTACACCGGGCATTAAATCAGGCGACATAAAAAATATTTAGTGAAGAGATAAAAGTAATCATTTCATCAATGAAATTACAACGAAGAAAATACCGTGTTTTCACCCTGCCCAAATGCCGTTATTAAACCACAATAAAACCGACATCAATTTTCAATTTTTGTATTGCCAACCCCGGAAAGCTTATCAGTTATAATCACTAAACAGTAAAACATGAAACTTTTTTTCTTTGTTAGTATAATGTCATTTTGCAGTATGCTGGTAGTTGCCCAACCAACTACCTTAGGCCTGGTAGGCTACTGGCCCATGGACGGCAATTTTAATGATGCCGGCCCTTACGCCATACACGGTAGCAATTTTGGTGCTACACCTACAACCAATTATGGGGCACAGCCTAATAAAGCGATGCAATTTCTAAATCCTTCTCCCACTTCAACAACAGTGGTGCAATGGGGAACAATACCCATAAACAGTAATCTTAACTTTACGGGTACGCAGGATTTTACAATCGTTTTTTACATGTTTGCCAATTCGCCTTTTGTACACACGGGTGGCTTTTACGATAATAACCTGAACTATGCCGGACCGGGAATATGGTTCTGGAATAATCCAACTACCCGGGTTCAGTTTAATTACAAAAATGCATCCATAAGCTCCCTTGGCACGTTTCCCCTGGGTCAATGGGTTCACATAGCAGCCGTGAGAGAAAGTGGTACTTTAAAACTTTACATAAACGGCATGTTGAACAATACGGGTTCGGAAGGTGCTCAACCACCTGTATATAGTTACCCCGCAAGACTTGGCACTATGTTCTATCAGACCTTTCCCCATTATAACGGGCTTAATGGTAAAATGGACGAACTGCGTATTTATAACAGGGCACTTACAGCGATAGAAATACTATATGTGCTGCCGGTACAGCTTACCTCATTTACCGCTGTAAATAATAACAACCAGGTTAAACTGCAATGGCAAACCCAGTTCGAGCAAAACAGTAAACATTATATTGTACAAAGAAGCACTGACGGTGTTAATTTCACAGATGTTGAAACGATAAGCGCTGCAGGTAATTCTGCTGTTCCGCTTACGTACAGTTATATTGATGTTTTGCCTGCAACGCTGCAAAATAAACGGGTGGTTTATTACCGGCTACAATCTGTTGATATGGATGGGCATTTTTTTAACAGCCAGGTTGTTGCCGTACAGCTCGATAAAAAAGAAGTACAACTGCTTGTATTTCCGAATCCTGTACAAGACCTTTTACAAGTACAAACAAGTGGGTTAACGGGTCAGGCAACACTAAGTATCACAAATGCAGTTGGCAGTCAGATATATATAAGAGATGTTCTATTGCAGCCAGGCAGCAATTCAATGCCGGTAAATCTTGCGCAGTTCAACAACGGGGTATATTATATAAAGCTCACAAATGGTGAGAATAACTTTACGAAACAATTTGTAAAAGAATAATCATTTTCAATACCAGTTAGTGAAGCGGCCCGTCAAAAACGTGCCGCTTTTTTATAAATTTATATTGATGATGAAAATAGTTAGACAAAATTTTTACTGATAATCAATCTGTTACAAATGTACAGTTAAAAATACTTCTTCCTTTCTTTGGAACTTAGACCGATGTTCCCTTACCTTCGCCGTCCAAATTTAAAAACCACAGGGATGGCTGTGAACCCTTCGGCTCCGCTCAGGAAGCAAAAGGACAAAAACTTAAAAAAAACAAAATGAGTAAATTACATTTCACCACAAAACATGCGAACGAGGCTACCGTTACTCACAACTGGTACGTTGTGGATGGTACTAATCAAACCGTTGGTCGTATGTGTGCCCGTATTGCGGCCGTTCTTCGTGGTAAGAACAAAGCTTATTACACGCCTCACGTTGATTGTGGCGATTTTATCATTGTTACCAATTGCGAAAAGATAAAGCTTACCGGTAATAAAATGGATGAAAAGGTCTATGACAATTATAGCGGATACCCAGGTGGCCGTAAAGAAGAAGTAGCAAAAGACCTGTTAAAGCGCAGACCTGAAGTAATTATCGAAAGAGCCATTAAAGGTATGTTGCCTAAAAACCGTTTGGGCCGCCAGATGTATAAAAAATTATTTGTATACCAGGGCGCTGCACATCCACATGGAGCACAACAACCAAAAGACTTAAAATTCTAAAGCCCCCTCCGCCCCCTGTCCTTCGGCTTCGCTCAGGATGTTGGGGAACTGGGTGTCTGAATATTGAAAAAATTTTCAAAAATAACAGGCTCTTCAAAAGGCCCTTCTTATGGGGAAATTTAAGGAGCTAAAAGCTAAAAATAAAAATGGAAAAGCAAACAAACGCAGTCGGACGCAGAAAAGAAGCTGTTACCCGTATTTTCCTTTCAAAAGGAGACGGCAAGATAACAGTTAACGGCAAAGACTATAAAACCTACTTCCCGTTGGTTTATTTACAAAACCAGGTAGAAGCACCTTTAAAAACTGTTGAATCGTCTGACAAATTTGATGTAGTAGTTAATGCTACAGGCGGTGGAGTTAAAGGACAGGCTGAAGCAACCAAGCTGGGTATTGCCCGTGCTTTGATTGCTGTTAGTGCTGATTACCGTCCGGCTTTAAAAGCTGCAGGGTTACTAAAACGTGATCCACGCGCTGTTGAGCGTAAGAAACCAGGACGTAAGAAAGCAAGAAGAAGCTTCCAGTTCAGCAAACGTTAATACAAGCTGTTAGCTTTTAGTCATGTGCTATGAGCCTAACCTTTTAAATTTAATAATTAAAACTGCCTTTGCTCACAGCTCACAGCTCATAGCTAAAAGCTCAAGGCTCAAACAATAAACAATGGAAAATACTTCCTTACAACAGCAACTTTTAGAAGCAGGTGTACACTTTGGACATTTAAAGAAAAAGTGGAACCCTAAGATGTTGCCTTACATCTTTGCTGAAAAGAAAGGCATTCATATTATTGACCTGAACAAAACCGTAGAAGGTTTACAGGAATCTGCTGCAGCCTTAAAAGCAATTGCACGCAGTGGTAAAAAGATCATGTTTGTGGCTACTAAAAAGCAGGCTAAAGAAATTGTCAGCGATTGCGCCAAGCGTGTAAATATGCCATACGTAACCGAGCGTTGGTTAGGTGGTATGTTAACCAACTTCAACACTGTTCGTAAAAGTGTTAAGAAAATGCAGAGCATTGAAAAAATGCTTGCCGATGGCAGCGCAGAAAGCTTAACCAAAAAAGAAAAATTAACACTAACGCGTGATAAAGAGAAGATGGAAAAAGTGTTGGGTGGTATAGCACAAATAAGCCGTGTACCTGCTGCTTTGTTTATGGTTGATATAGGCCATGAGCATATTGCACTTGCCGAAGCAAGAAAATTGGGCATCAGCACTTTCGGTATGGTTGATACCAATTGCGATCCTAATAAAATTGATTTTGCTATTCCTGCAAATGACGATGCTACCAAATCGATCGCTATCGTGGTTAATTATTTAACTGCAGCCATTGCTGAAGGTTTACAGGAACGCCAGGCAAATAAAGACGAAGATGATCACAGCGATACAGAAGAAAGTGCAGAAGCAAAAGCGGCTCGTTTTGAAGCAAAACAAGACGGTAATGACGACAGGAATAAACGTGGTGGCGGAAGAGGTGTTGCTTCTCAACCTAAGCGTCGTGTAGCAGGTCCGGGCCAGGGTGGCAGAAGGCCAGCAGGTAGTGGTGGTGGAGCAAGATAAGAGCCCCTATCCCCTGAAGGAGTAAAATGAGAAGATTTGAGCGGAAGATTGTTTAGGCAGTTTTTTTGAGCCCGGCATTTAATCTTTTATCAATTTCGGTGGCGTCGCACTCTTGTACATGAGTACATGGTTCGACATTGACGAATTTTTAATTTTTAATTTTTAATTTTTAATTCACATGAGTGTAACAATAACAGCAGCAGATATAAATAAATTACGCCAGACAACAGGGGCAGGTATGTTAGATTGCCGAAAAGCATTAACAGAAAGCAATGGCGATTTCGAAGCAGCCATCGATTGGTTGCGTAAACAAGGCCAGAAAGTTGCGGCCAAGCGTAGCGACCGTGAAGCCAAAGAAGGTGTGGTAATTGCACAAACAACTGCCGATCATAAAAGCGGTATTGTTTTATGTGTAAGTGCCGAAACTGATTTTGTAAGCCGCAATCCTGAGTTTGTAGCTTTTGTACAAACCATTGCCGATGCAGCTATTACAAATAATGTACAATCAGCCGAAGAACTGAAAACAGCAAAGGTTGGCAACGAAACAGTTGCTGATATGATCAATGATAAGCTTGCATCGATAGGCGAGAAAATTGAACTAACCCGTTTCGAAAGAGTAGATGCACCTTACGTGGCTTCTTACATTCACGGTGCAAACCGTATGGGTGTTTTGGTGTGTATGACTAAAGAAGCTGCTGATGCAGGTAAAGACGTTGCTATGCAGATTGCAGCTATGAACCCATTGGCCGTTGATGAAACTTCTATCAGCCAGGAAACAAAAGACAGGGAAAAAGCCATTGCTATTGAAATGATCAAAGCAGAAGGTAAGCCCGCTGAAATGGCAGAAAAAATTGCTGATGGCAAAATGAATAAATTCTTTAAAGACAATACTTTAATGCACCAGGCTTTTGTAAAAGACAACAGTAAATCTGTTGCCGATTATTTAAAGAGTGTGGATGCTGATCTAAAAGTTACAGACTTTAAGAGAGTTGCTTTAGGATAGTATTTATTTCTTAAAAATATTTGATGAACAACCTTATAATTGATTTTATAAGGTTGTTTTTATTTGAATAACCTTGCCAGGCATTTCTGCGTTATAATTTACCCGTAATTTTAATGCATGGAAGAGTACAAATCTTATTTTGATGATAATAAAAGATCCTGGAACAAGCGTACTGCCGTTCATAAAGACTCCGCCTTCTATGATCTCGAATCTTTTAAAAAAGGGAAATCGTCATTAAATAAAATTGAGCTGCAGGAAATGGGTGATGTGAGTGGAAAATCTTTGTTACACCTGCAATGTCATTTTGGAATGGATACGATGAGTTGGGAGAGGGAAGGAGCCATTGTAACCGGTGTCGATTTAAGCGATGAAGCAATAAAGCTTGCAAAAGAAATTGCGGGTGAATTAAAACTGAATGCAAAATTTATCTGTGCAAATATTTATGACTTAAAAGAAAATGTAGAAGCCCGGCGTAAATACTCCTCCCCTTTTGGGGGAGGTTGGGTGGGGGCTGATATTGTCTTTACTTCCTACGGTACTATTGGCTGGCTGCCCGACCTGGATGCCTGGGCAGCGGTTGTAGCTCATTTTTTAAAACCGGGTGGTATTTTTTACATCGCTGATTTTCACCCGGTACTTTGGATGATGGACGAAAATTTTGGACAGATCAAATACAATTATTTTAATAGTGAAATAATAACCGAAGAGGTCTCGGGTACTTATTCAGACCGGAATGCACCTATAAAGTCAGTAGAACACGGATGGAACCATCCTTTTTCAGAGATCATAAATGCGTTATTGAAATATAATTTACAGATACAGCAGTTTAATGAATTTCCATTTTCGCCTTACAATTGTTTCAACAACCTGGAACAGGGAACCGATGATATGTGGCGGATAAAAGAAATGGACGAAAAAATGCCCATGATGTATTCAATAAAAGCAATTAAGAATCCCGGTAGCTATCGGGAATAAAAATATATCTTCGCAAAAAATATCTATAGCCAATGTTACCAAAGTACAAACGAATTCTGCTAAAACTTTCCGGTGAATCTTTAATGGGGAATAAAAATTTTGGGTTAGACAGTGAAGTGATTGCCCGCTATGCCCAGGATATAAAAACAGTTTTGGAATTGGGTGTGCAGGTAGCTGTTGTTATTGGCGGCGGTAATATTTACCGTGGTATGAATGAGGCTGAAAGCGGTATTGAAAGGGCACAGGGCGATTATATGGGTATGCTGGCAACAGTTATAAATGGTATGGCATTACAAAGCGGCATGGAAAAAGCCGGCATTTATACCAGGTTACAAAGCGCCATTAAAATGGAGCAGATCGCTGAGCCGTATATACGCCGCAGGGCTATGCGGCATTTGGAAAAAGGCAGGGTGGTTATTTTTGGTGCAGGTACAGGCAATCCTTATTTTACCACAGATACAGCGGGCTCTTTACGGGCTATAGAAATTAAAGCTGACGTGATCTTAAAAGGTACAAGGGTTAACGGTATCTATACCGCCGATCCCGAAAAAGATCCAACAGCAACCAAATATGAAACAATAACTTTTAATGAGTGCATTCAAAAGAACCTGAAGGTGATGGATATGACAGCATTTACATTATGCATGGAAAATAACTTACCCATCGTGGTTTTTGATATGAACACCGAAGGTAACCTGCTTAAGGTGGTTACCGGCGAAAAAGTGGGTACACTGGTTTCATAATATCAAAATACAAAGAGTTAAAAAAGAGGCTGTATAATTATACGGCCTCTTTGCATTTAATTTCAAAATTAAACTAACTGAGCTATAGCGAACTGAGATAAGATAATATTTCTGCTAAAGATTTTTTTACAGGTACCACACGTACATGCTGGTAAGGCGGATTTGAAGCCGGCATTTCCGTTGTAGCAGATTCATAACCTAAATAATAGTCATCACCCTGTTTGGAAATAACCACTACTGTAATTTGTTTTCCTACAGGTAGTTGCCCGGTAATAAATTTCCTGTTAGTTATATAAGGTTGCATGGCAACCACTGAACGGATATCTTTAAAGACAGTAAATGCGATGGTATTGGCATTGGTAAAATAAGACGGGATATCGGCCGTTACATTTACCATAGAAGTTGTACCTGCATCATAAGGGTAAGCAACACTTATCCAGCGAAGCCGGTTAGTATAAATTTCATAAGCCTGTGTGCCAACAAAAAGTGAGTTGTTTAATAAATCGGGGTTAGGTAACCAGTTAAAATGTTCCGGATTGGTTTCATCCCCAACAAAAAATCTCATCAACGGGTTAGTGGGCAGGTCAATATAGTGCACATTGATTCTTACACCCGGAGCCAGTTGAAGTGTCTGCCCATCTTTTTTCAATCGTATAAAAATCTCACCGGCAGTAACCAGCAAACTGTCATTATATGTGCTTGGCTTATTCAGCCTTATCATATCCCCTTTCTTTTTTGCAACCTGTATTTCAACCTGTACGTTACCAGTTACAATTTGTCCGGCTGTAGTTGCACAGCAATTAGGCGGAAAATTTATCTGTATGCCCAAGGGTGTTATTATGCTGGCAATATTTGCATTAACAGTAATGGTGTCCTGGTAGGACTCCGGTAATAAATTGTTTTTAAGAATGGTAACAGGCATTGCTGCAGTAATGCTGCTGTACCAACTGGTGTCGGGGCCGTTAATTTGCCCCGGATCAGGAACAAAAATGTCTATATTTTTTTGACAGGCATTTAATAAAAAACTGCCCATAATTAATGCCAATATGACTGTTTTTAGTTTCATCATTTCTTATTTGAATAATACACTACGCTTATCAGATACTACAGGTTTAATTTTTGCTGCCTGTTATTTTAAATCGATTCGTATACCCAATCTTAAACCTGCTGTCTGGTATTTTTGTTTAAGGGTAATACGCTCTTTATTCATCTGCGAAAAATTATACCTGAAATAAGGCTCTGCCATAAGGTGCAGCCTGTTATTTAATTTGTAATAAATAGAAACTGCACCTATAAAACCAATACCCGCATTGGTTTTAAACTGGTATGGCGATGAACCTTTGCCTGTAGTAATGCTCACCGGGTTGCCGGCCATATCCAGCACATCCCCATTTTGCCAACTGTAAATATTAATAACTGGGCCTGCATTTATATTTGCGTGCAGTTTACCGTTACCAACCTCATATCCTACTAAAAGTGGTATGTCGATACTGCGGTACCTGTTAATGGTTGTTTTATAACGCGTTCCCGTTGTTGTATAACTGCCAATGGTATCACCATTATTATTAATGATATAAGTTACCTGTACAAGATTACCCTGGTTAAAAGTGAATTTTTCATTTATCTGGCTAAAATTAACGCCAGCTCTAACGCTCATGGAGTTGTTGAATACTTTGGTGTAACGGATGCCCGCACTGAACGCCGATTTAAATTTTGTGCTTTCTTTTCTTTTTTGCAGGTAAGCAGAGTTGCCTGTGTCGTGTAAACTGCGGATGGCATAATCGGGCCCGGCATAAAACTCAAAATATTTTTTATTTCCAGCCGCATCCTTTTCAAACGAAGGGCAGCCGGGTAAAAAACTAACCGGGTTCAAGGAAAGCTTTTCAGGATTTCCGTTGCTGCGTTTTGTAATATACTTTTCACCATTATAAGTAATTCTGCCCAACAACGTACCCTGTCCTTCAAATTCATCTTCAGATATATCGGGGGCTGTTGTGGTAACTAAAATATTTCCCAGACCGGTATAGTGTTTTTTATTTCCCTTTATTTTAGTGATTTTGTTATTTCCCGGAATGGTTGTGTTATCAGTTTCATGAGTTGTATTGCTGTTATCTTCAGCCAGGCCTGGAACGTATTTTTTATTTTGCTTTACTTTATTGGTGTTATTTTCTCCGGACATCGTTGTATTACCGGCTTCAGTAATTGTGTTGCTTTCATCTTTATTATTACCAGGCTGGACAGATCCAGGCGAGATGCGGGCTTTGATCCGGGCATCAGTCAATAGCGTAGAGTTGCTGTTTATGCCACTATCATTCGTTGTTGTTATCTTTTCAGTGCCTGAACCGATAATATTTGACTCTTGTTCCGGAGATGATTTTGTTTCTGATAAGCTGCTCTTATTATTATTTTCCGGATGTAAGTTTTTATTTTCAGTTGCAGTATTTGTATTATTTTTTTGAAAAGAATCATTAAAATAAATCCAGGCACCTCCGCTGCTTAAAGCAATGATAAGGCCAAGCAGCAGTAATTTATTCCTGTTGCTAAACAGGGAGATCCAAAAACCAGCCGGCCTTTTTTTATCTTTTTGAGCAATAATATTTTCCCAGATATGCGGGGGCACATTGGGTGCGTAGTTGTTAAACTGCTCTTTTATATGGTCATCAAACTGCCGGTTACTGTTCATACCGCAACTTTTTGTAATTGTAAAATTTGTTTCTGCAGCATATTTCTTGCCTTTACTAATTGGCTCCTGCTGGTACCCGATTGTATACCCAGCATTTCCGCAATTTCATCGTGCTGGTAGCCTTCTATCACATATAAATTGAAAATAAGCCGGTATCCGTCCGGTAAATTATTAATTAAAACCAACAGGTCTTTTTCGGTTAAATGTCCATAAGCCGATGGTTCAGGCCCGCTTTCATCCTTATCTTTTACTTCGTAGCCCACCACTTCCTTTTCGTACCTGCGTAATGAATATTTTTTCAGCGCCGTATTCACAACTATTCTTCTTATCCAACCCTCAAAAGATCCTTCAAACTTAAACTGGTGCATCTTGTCAAAAACCTTGATAAAAGCATCCTGTAAAATATCTTCCGCATCTGCACTGTTTCGGGCATAGCGGTTGCACACACCCAGCATACGGCCGGCGAAGCGGTTGAAAATCTCCTTACAGCAGGAGGCATCATCCTGTAAACATCCTCGTATGAGTTCGTCTTCCGTCAATTATAACTAAGTTTACACAGGGCTTTTATAGTTTAAGATACCCTAACATAACTATACGCTGCCCAACAAGCTATTATTGCTTAAAAGATACAAAAAAGCGTTGATTTTTTGTTTTCAGGTAATAAAATATATAATTTGACAAGTAAAGCTTAAAATAAGTTTAGCAGCATGTTATCAGAAGAACAGATAAAAAAATTGATTTCGGTAAACGACAGCCTGAGTATACAGCTTGCTGATGCCAATGCTACCCTGGCAGCCCGGGAGCAGGAAATAGATTTTTTACATACAGAACTTGCCGAGGCTACTGCTTTAAGAAGTAAGCTGGATGGACAGCAGGATGAAATTGAGAGTATTCAAAACCGGCTTAATGAAAAGCAACATGCTGCAAGAGGGGCTGGGGAAAGAGCATTTGAATTACACCAGGAATTAACAGGCATGGCGGAATTAAATAAAGATTACAGCGAACTGCTGCAGGATTACGCTTACCTGAAAAGCCGCTTTAATGATATACAATCCCAATTAAAAGTCATGGAGCAACGAAATCTTGAACTGCAACAGGTTGCCGCCCGAATAGGTGAGCTGGAAAGCTTACTGGAAAATAGTTTACTGGAAAGAGATGATCTTACAAACAGGCTTACCCTGCTTGAATCGCAGAAACTTTTGAGGGAGATATAGGTTTACCAAATTTTACTGTTTAAAAATATAAGTCTAAACACTTGCATAGCTGCCACCTATTTTATATATTACTCTTCTAAAACTTATTACTTATGAATTTAATTGAAAGAGTAAAAAACATTTTACTTACGCCTAAAACCGAATGGGATGTAATTAATGGCGAAACAGCCACAACCCAATCCTTATTAATGGGCTACGTATTGCCTTTATCAATTGTAGCAGCGGCCGGTTCATTACTAAAGGGACTTTTATTTGCAGGAGCTGTTGGGTTGAAATTTTTTATTATTACAGCCGCTATTGGATTTATTGCTGCTGTAGTTTCATTTTTTATTACCGTGCTTATTGTTGACATGCTGGCACCAAGTTTTGGATCTGAAAAGAACATGGGCAAATCGGCCCAACTGGTTGCCTATTCAGGTACACCTTCTTACATAGGAGGCCTGCTGTCTTTCATTCCTGTAATTGGCTGGATCGTATCGCTGGCAGCCTGGGTTTATGGCATTTACCTGATGTATCTTGGTATCGGTCCACTGAAGAAAACGCCGGAAGATAAGAAAGTGGTGTACATGGTTGTAGCATTTTTAATTATGATCGTTCTTTACTTTATCCTGGTTGCTATTTTAGGAGCAGTCATATTTGCCGCAGTAGGTTTAACTGCCGGTGGTTTGATGGGATAAAATAATCTCAAAATAAAAATCAAAAGCATCTTGGTAAAACAAGGTGCTTTTTTGTTTGGCTTAATTAGCTGAATTTTACACTTTAAAAGTGTAAAGGCATGAGTAAAAATATTGCAGACATAAGAAAAGACTACCAGTTACAAACTTTACTGGAAACGGATGTTGCCAATGATCCATTTGTTCAATTTGGTGCATGGTGGGACGATGCTGTAAAAAGTGAGTTGGATGAAGTAAATGCCATGACCTTAGCCACGGCTTCGGCAAGCGGTATGCCCGATGCAAGAATTGTATTACTGAAATCGGCCTCAGCAGAAGGGTTTGTTTTTTTTACCAATTACAATAGCCACAAGGGTAAAGAGCTGGAAGAAAATCCACATGCATGCCTGGTATTTTTTTGGAAAGAACTGGAAAGGCAGGTGAGAATATCGGGTAGTGTGGTAAAAGTAAGTGCTGCTGAAAGTGATGTTTACTTTAATTCGAGGCCCAAAGGAAGCAGGATCGGTGCCTGGGCATCGCCACAAAGCCAGGTAATTGCTTCAAGAGAAATTATTGAACAGCATATTTTAAAATATGAGCAGCAGTTTGCAGAAGAAAACATTACCAGGCCACCACATTGGGGAGGTTATACTGTAATACCAACTATGCTGGAATTCTGGCAAGGACGGCCCAGCAGGTTACACGATCGTATCCGTTATTCAAAACAGGCTGATGGACATTGGAAGATTGAAAGGCTGGCCCCCTGAATATGTACGATGTTAGATGTACGAAAATCTGATAATTCAGACGCATATTGTACATCTAACATCGTATATTATTTAAGCTTTTTTCTTGGCAACAGCTTTCTTGGCTACAACAGCTTTTACTGCAGCTTTAGCTGGTCTTGCTTTACCAAAAGAACCTGCAAAAATTTTCCCTTTTTTTGTTTTAATATCACCACGTCCCATAATTGTCTTTTTTTATTAATGATTAAATTTAATTTTTACAAAAAAAGCAAGGTACAACAGCACCTTGCTTTTTAATGTGTTTTGATACAACATTACATTTTAGCTGATAATTCTTTACCGGCTTTAAACTTAGCAACTTTCTTTGCTTTAATTTTGATAACAGCACCTGTTTGAGGATTGCGGCCATTACGGGCAGCTCTTTTTGAAACAGAAAAAGTACCAAATCCTACCAATGTAACTTTACCACCACCTTTTAAAGTTTTAGTAACTGCAGCTACAAAAGAATCTAAAGCAGCATTTGCCTGTGTTTTTGTAATACCTGCATCGTCAGCAAGTTTTGAAATTAATTCAGCTTTGTTCATGATAATTTTTTTTGAATTTTTTAACTGCAACAAATATAGACGGTTTTTAATTGCAACAAATTTTTTTTTAATTTTTTTTTGTTGTAAAGCCGGGCTGTAAACCACAAGCAACAAGGGCTTTCGGTGATCTGGACTACATTCTGAGCTTATTGGTATAACTGCTAAATACGCTGAAACCCTTTGCAGGACTGTGTTTCAGTGAAAATCTTTTGAAAACCTTTGCCCGTGCGGTTTCTAAAGGAATAGAAAATAGCCGAAACATAAAAAAAATAAAAAATCAATTGTTTTGCACAATTAATTAACAACCTGCATAACTGACCGGAAGGCGATGAATTTATCGCCCCATTTATCAAAGTTTTTTTGGCGCATAATGGCAGCATGGTTTTCAATATAATTGTTGTACAGGCTCTTGCTTTCCGCAAAATATTGTATGGCATAGGTTGGCCCTTCGGAGTCATCAATTTCCAGCAAACGTAAAATGCCGGCATGGGTAAAACAACCGGTTTGTATTACCTGGGGCACATGTTGTTCTTTTAACCATTGCAGCCAATCGGCATGAATGGCATTGACAATTTTTATAGTAACATTGTAAATAATCATGTTGAAGTTTTTTTTGCCGGTTACTTTTCTTTCAGCTCAACATATACCGGGCAATGATCACTGTGTTTTACATCAGGGTAAATATCGGCATCAAGCAATTGTTTTTTTAATGGCTCGGTAACAGTAATATAATCAATACGCCAACCTTTATTATTTAATCGTACAGAAGGGAAGCGCTGGCTCCACCAACTATAGCGGTGGGGTTCGGTATGAAATTCACGGAAAGTATCGATCCAGCCTGTTGCTAAAAATTTAGTCATCCATTCCCGTTCTTCCGGTAAAAAACCACTGCTTTTTTTATTCCCTTTCGGATCATGAATATCAATTTCGTTATGGGCAATATTGTAATCACCTACTAAAATAATTTTTGGAATTTTTTTCCTTAATTTGGTCAGGTAAGTATGAAACTCATCCAGCCAGACATATTTAAATGCCTGCCGCTCATCGCCGCTGGTACCGGATGGAAAATAGGCATTAATCAAACGGATATCTCCAAAATCCAGTTGTATTACCCTGCCTTCGTTATCACTACTTTCAATGCCACTGCCAATGGTAACTTTGTCGGGTTTAATTTTAGTGAAGACAGCAACGCCACTGTAACCCTTTTTTTGTGCGCTAAACCAATGATGGTGAAAACCCAGGTCTTCCAGCAACTTTATATCCACATCCCCCTGGCTGGCTTTTATTTCCTGTAAACAAATGATATCGGCCGGGTTTGTTTTTAACCAGTCAATAAATCCTTTTTTAATGGCGGCACGAATGCCATTTACGTTGTAAGAGATGATACGCATAATGAGTATTATATTTATCCTGTAAAAATAACAAACCATAATGGAACCTGTTAAAGACTTTGAAAGTTTTTATGCAATTAAGATCCTGCCCTTCCTGGATGAATTGGATAAAGAAAGGTCTTCAGTGTCTAACTGGAAAAAATTTACTTTGTTTACAGGTGCCGGGGCGTTTGCTTGTTTTTTGCTAAATTTTATTAAGATACTTCCGAGTGGTATCATCCTGGCGATAGCCATGCTGCTGATGTGTATCACAGGCGTTTACTTCTGGACTAAATACAGCGACCGCTATATTGATGATTTTAAAGAAAAAATAATCGGGCAGATCATTACTTATATATATCCTTCGGCGGTATATAAGCCCATGGGGTTTGTTTCAAAAAAAGAATACAGAGCAAGTGGATTGTACCGCAGGCGGTTTACTGATTTTGACGGTGATGATTATTGGCAGTGTACTTATAATGGCGTTGCTTTTCATTGTTCTGAAATCAAATCCTGGTATGAAGACATGGCGGGCAAACAAAATATTTTTAAAGGATTATTTTTTGTGACGAATATAAATAATTCTTTTTCGGGAGGAACCTATATCTGGCTAAAGGGAAAAGCACAACTGGCAGCAAGCCTGGCTGATGAACATTACAGGATGCTGCCTTTGCCTGATGTACACAGAATGAATGTGAGTCATGCAGACTTTAATAAATGCTATACTGTTTATACAACCAATACGGAAGAGGCGTCTTTGATCCTCTCCCACAATATGTTGGAGCATATATTACTTATAAAATCAAAACTGCAAAGCGATATAAGTTTTTCATTCGTGAAAGGCAAATGCTATATAGCAGTGCCTTTTGATGAAAACCTGTTGGAGCCCACGAAAAAAGGCGTACGGGATAAACAGGAGATCAAAAATTATTTTTACACGGTACTGCTGGTATTTAATATTATACGTAAGCTGGAATTGAACAGGCTTACTTAAGAACCTTACCGGCAAAACCTGCAGGTACCAAATAATTTTGGTATACTTTTATAAATTAAAGCTAATATGGAAAATGATAGCCAGGAAGAATTAAATGCGGAAAAAAATACAAAAACAATTTTTAATGAACAGGAGTTTTCTATGGAGGGTTATGATAAGCATATCCGCCAGGCAAGAAATATTTTATTTGTAGCTGCTGGTATTTTGGTACTGAATGCTATAATACTGTTTTCAAACTATCCTTTTGATATTGAAGTTATGTGGCTTGATTACCTGATCTGGACAGTTTATATAGGCGGGTTTATTGCTTTGGGATTCTGGACAAAGAGAAAACCATATTATGCTATCATTGGCGGACTGATACTTTTAGGGATTTTTATTTTGGTGAATGCCATTATTGAACCCAGCAGCATAATTGGAGGTATAATTTTTAAAATAGCGGTTGTTGTTTTTTTAATTAAAGGACTTGCTGATGCTAAAGAGGCACAACAAATGAAGGAGCAGTTTAAAAACAGGTAGCAGCTACTCCAGTATCGGCCTCAACCACCTGGTGGCATCATCTATCGTCATTCCTTTTCTGCCCGCATAATCATGCAGTTGGTCTTTTTCAATTTTGCCTACACCAAAATACTTGCTTTCGGGGTTTGCAAAATACCAGCCGCAAACAGACGATGCAGGATACATGGCCAATGATTCGGTGAGTTGAATGCCTGTTGTTGCTTCGCCACCCAGCAATTCGAATAACTTATATTTTTCGGTATGATCCGGGCAGGCAGGGTAACCCGGTGCAGGACGAATACCGAGATACTCTTCTTTAATTAATTGTTCATTGCTCAGGTGTTCATCTGATACATAGCCCCAATATTCGGTTCTTGTTTTTTTATGCAGCAATTCTGCAAAAGCTTCTGCCAGCCTATCGGCTAATGCCTGTAAAATAATTTTGTTGTAATCATCAAAATTTGCTTCAAAGTTTTTTATATGTGTATCAATGCCCTGGATGGTTACACTGAATGCGCCGATATGATCCTGATAATTCTGTTCTGCCGGTGCAATAAAATCTGCCAAAGAAAAATTGGGTTGTCCCGCAGTTTTTTTAATTTGTTGTCGAAGGAATTGCAATTTTGTTATGTCAGATTTATTATCTACATCAATGGTATCATAATCAACTTTATTGGCCGGCCAAAAACCAACAACGCCTTTAGCGGTTAACCAATTTTCATTAATGATCTGCTGTAGTAATTTTTTAGCATCATTATATAGTTTGGTTGCCTCTACGCCAATAATACTATCGGTAAGGATGGCGGGGAATTTTCCGTGCATTTCCCAGGCAATAAAGAATGGCTGCCAATCTATGTATTTAGCAATTTCTGCCAGGGGATAATTATCTAAAATTTTCGTGCCGGTAAATGTTGGTGCCACAGGTTTAAAGTTTGCCCAATCAATTACGGCCCCGTTTTTTTGAGCTTCTTCAAACCTTAGATATTGTTTGGTTGATTTTTTATTAGCAAAATCCATCACCAGTTTATCATATTCGGCTTTTAAATTTTGTAGGAAGGCGGGCTTTTGTTCTTTGTTTAATAAGCTTCCGGCAACAGTTACGCTGCGGCTTGCATCTAATACATGCACCACACCTTCATCGTACTGCGGTGCAATTTTAACTGCTGTATGCATACGGGAAGTAGTTGCCCCGCCAATCATTAACGGTAATGTTATACCCCTGCGTTTCATTTCATGTGCCACGTGTACCATTTCATCAAGCGATGGCGTAATTAAACCACTTAAACCAATGATGTCCACTTTTTCCCGTATAGCAGTTTCTAAAATTTTATCGGTTGCTACCATCACACCCAGATCAATAATATCATAACCATTACAACCAAGTACAACACCTACAATGTTTTTACCGATATCGTGCACATCGCCTTTTACAGTAGCTAATAATATTTTTGCTGCGCCGGCAGTTTCTTCATTAACGGTACCTGCTGCAAGGTGTGCGTTTTTCCTGTCTTCTTTTTCCTGCTCAATAAATGGCGTTAAAATGGCAACTGCTTTTTTCATCACCCTGGCACTTTTAACCACCTGCGGTAAAAACATTTTACCCGAACCAAAAAGATCGCCCACTATGTTCATACCGTCCATCAATGGTCCTTCAATTACATCCAGCGGTTTGGGATATTTTTGACGGGCTTCTTCGGTGTCATCATCAATATAATCTGTTATACCATTTACTAAAGCATGCGATAACCTTTTTTCAACAGGTTCTTTTCTCCAGCTTTCGTCTTTAATTATTTCTTTGCCCTTTGCTTTAACCGTTTCTGCAAACAGTATCATTTTTTCCGTGGTCTCATTGTTGTCGTTATTTCTATTTAGAACAACATCTTCGCAAAGTTTTTTTAGGTTTGGCTCTATCTCATCGTAAACCGCCAACTGGCCTGCATTTACAATGCCCATATCCATACCGGCTTTAATGGCATGAAAAAGGAATACGCTATGTATAGCTTCCCGTACATGTTCATTGCCACGGAAAGAAAAAGAAACATTACTAACACCGCCACTCACTTTGGTAAGCGGCATGGCTTGTTTTATTTCACGGGCTGCTTCAATAAAATCTACAGCATAATTATTATGTTCTTCAATACCGGTGGCAATAGCAAAAATGTTGGGATCAAAAATAATATCCTGTGGAGCATAACCAACCTGCTCGGTTAATATTTTATAAGCCCTTTTACATATCTCCACTTTTTTTAGTTTGGTATCTGCCTGGCCTACTTCATCAAAAGCCATAACAATTACAGATGCGCCATAACTTTTACAAATGAAAGCCTGCTCTATAAATTTGGCTTCACCTTCTTTCATTGAAATAGAATTAACAATGCATTTTCCCTGCACACATTTTAACCCGGCTTCAATGATCTCAAACTTTGAAGAATCGATCATGATGGGGATCTTCGCAATATCCGGTTCAGCCTGTACCAGGTTTAAAAAAGTGGTCATGGCCTGTACACCATCAAGGAGGGCATCATCCATGTTTACATCAATTACCTGTGCACCATTCTCTACCTGCTGGCGGGCAACAGCCAGTGCGGCTTCATACTGGCCCTCCCGAATTAGGCGGGCAAACATTTTACTGCCGGTAACATTGGTACGTTCACCAACGTTGATAAAATTTGTTTCCGGCCGAACGATCAAAGGCTCCAGGCCACTTAATCTTAAATATGGTTTTATTGTATTCATTTTTGTGTTGAACCACTAAGGCACAAAGGCACGAAGAGTTACTAAGTTTTATATTATTATTCTTTTAATTCCATCCTTCATTAGAGGAACATGGAAATTGATTAAAAATCCTAAACGCTTATTTGTAAGTTTTAAATAACTCATCAATTGTGCTTCCCAAACAGGGTGATAATTTTCCTGGGCTTTAAATTCAATTATAACCAAGCTTTCAATTAAACAATCCAATCTAATCTAAGGCCGTCATCAATTTTTAATTCATTGTATATTATCGGAACTATTTTTTCTTTCTCAAAACTCAAACCCCTGTTTAATAATTCGAAATAAAAACACTTTGCATATACACTTTCTAAAAGACCTGGCCCCAGTTGTTTATGAATATTTATAGCAATGTCAACTATCTGCTTTGCTATCCACTCTTCTTTATCTGATAATTTTAGATACATAAGCTTTGTGTTTCTTTGTGCCTTTGTGTCTTCGTGGTTCTTTTATACCATCTCAAGCTCTACAACCGGTAATACCCTGGGTTTGAATTTACTTACTTCGTCGGCAATATGTTTTATATGATCTGGTGTTGTGCCACAACAGCCACCAACAATATTTACAAAACCTTCCTTTGCCCATTCTTCAATGATGTGTGCTGTTTCATGGGGTTGCTCATCGTACTCGCCAAATGCATTGGGCAGGCCGGCATTGGGATAAGCAGATGTATAACAACCGGCGATCTGGCTCAACTCTTCAATATGCGGCCGCATTTCTGAAGCACCCAATGCGCAATTCAATCCAACACTTAATGGGTTTGCATGCATGATGGAAACGTAAAAAGCTTCTAAAGTTTGTCCGCTTAATGTACGGCCACTGGCATCCGTTATAGTTCCACTGATCATTAAGGGCAGCTCGGGTAAATTGTTTTTGCGGAAATAATTTTTAGCTGCATAGATCGCCGCCTTTGCATTCAGTGTATCAAAAATTGTTTCAATTAAAATAATGTCCACACCACCATCAACCAATCCTTTTATCTGTTCGGTATAAGCTTCGGCAACGGTATCAAAAGTTACCGCACGGTAACCGGGATTATTTACATCGGGCGAAAGTGATAATGTTTTATTTAATGGACCGATGGCTCCTGCAACAAAACGCGGCTTGCCGGGATTTTTTGCGGTGTAAGCATCGGCAGCTTTCTTGGCGCATTTGGCTGATGCCACATTTAATTCATAGGCCAGTGATTGCATATCGTAATCGGCCTGTGCAATAGAAGTACTGCTGAACGTGTTGGTTTCAATAATATCAGCACCGGCTTCTAAATATTGCTTATGAATTTCTTCGATGATCTGTGGTTGTGTAATGCTCAACAGGTCATTATTACCTTTTACATCTGTATGCCAGTCTTTAAACCGCTCGCCACGGTAATCATTTTCTTCCAGTTTATGGCGCTGTATCATAGTGCCCATGGCACCATCAATGATGAGGATGCGCTCTTTTAAACAATCTTGTAATGTTTTCATTCGCTTTGATTAAAGTTCGTACTTCGACTTTGCCCGTACTTCGGCTCCGCTAATACTTCGGCTCCGCTCAGTACTTGAGTATACAATCCTTCGGCTACGCTCAGGATATTACCATAAACTTTTAAACGAGAATCAATCTGAGAAGAAGTATTGCAGAATTGCTTTCGTTTATTAGTTCAGTTGGTGAAAACAACAGGCCGAACAATAAACAAATCTGCCTGTTAACACTGCAAATTTAAACTAACTGAACCATAATACAAAATTGATAAAGGGGCAGAGGATCGACTGGTATAGGGTTAATTGCCCGAAACGATGAAGTTTTCGACCGGGATGCGGTTGCTGATGCTTTTTGCTAAAGTCATTTCGTCGGCATACTCCAGCTCGCCGCCAAAGGCAATACCACGGGCAATGCTGGTTATTTTAATTGGTTTTGACTGAAGTTTTTTACTGATATAATAAATAGTGGTATCGCCCTGTATGGTGGGGCTTAGCGCAAAGATAATTTCCTCAATATCTTCTGTTGATATACGATCAACCAGGGCACTGATGGTTAACTGCTCGGGACCAATGCCATCAAGTGGTGAGATAACGCCTCCTAAAACATGATAGACACCATTGAATTGCTGGGTACTTTCAATAGCGATCACGTCACGGATGTTTTCAACCACGCAAAGCATTTCCTGTTTACGCATGGTATTGCTGCAGATATTACAAAGCGCTGCATCGGAGATATTATAACAGCGGCTGCAGAATTTTATTTCATTACGCATTTTAGATATGATCTCGCTGAACTGGCTTACCGATGCTGTATCCTGCTTAATAAGATGGAGTACCAGGCGCAGGGCAGTCTTCTTACCAATGCCGGGTAGCCTGGCAAATTCATTAACGGCATTTTCCAAAAGCGAAGAAGAAAAAATCATGTAGCGAAGGTAATTGATAATGGGTTAACGGATAATTGATAATTTTTAAAACTTTGTACAGACAGCATAATATATTAGCGCATTAGCCGAAGGCATTATCAATTATCATTTAAAAAATTATCCTATAATTTAATGTCCCGTTCGGTATCCCAGTTGGCACGCACACCTAATTTTTCCTTGAGCGTAACGGCTTTTTCGGGTTGCAGTTTTTTAGAATAATCGCCCGGGTCCCATTTGCCGTTATTGTTATCATCAAATAATATCCTGATCTCGTATTCAGCGGGGTTAATAAATTTATTGCTCCATTCCAGGGAGGTAAGCGGGTAGCTGTTTATGATCTCATCGTTCTGCAGTAATTGCAGTACCGGGTGTTTGGCAAGATCAATATTACTGAAACGTAAAACTACATTGCCATAATCTGAAATTTGCTTTGTTGTAAAACGAATAGTATCTGTTTTAACCAGGTGGTTACCCAGGGAGTCATTTACTGATGCAGTATCTATAATCAGGCGATAGTCCATACCCTCGGGCCATTTGTTGGTAAGCATGATCTTAGTACGGGTGCTGTCGATCGTCCAGCTTGCTGCAGGTATTGGTTTATAATTGCTGTCTCTTAAAATTAATTTAGCCGGATCAAATTTTTTCAGCGGGTTATTAAAAACAAGTTCAAAGGGTTTTAACAGATCCTGCATGTTGGAAGACAAAATGTATGTCAGTCTTTTGCTTTTGTTTGCAGATCTTGGCGTTGCTGGCGGACTTTCTTTTTGCAGTGCCGATGCATACAATGTTACCGGCTCATTGGTTTCCGAAACAGTAACTGCTGCGTTGGCAAATGCAAATATTTCTTTTTTTGAATTATAGGTTTTGCTGCCATCGCCATCTTTTAAAGCATAGATCTTAAAATTGCCGGCCGGTAAGTTTATAAACCTGAAATTACCCTCACTGCTAAGCCTGGCAATATAATCGGGACTTCTTTTTTGTACAGCCGAATCATCTGCATTACGGTAAAGCATGGCCAGCAGGGTAGTGTCGAATTTTCCTGTTTCTGCAAGGATCACTTTACCTGAAAGCATGAAAGAATCTATCTGACTGCCGGTAGAAAAAACATAAGTAAATTCTTTGAAGGGATTGCCTTCGTTATTATCAACAATGGCATTGCCAAAATTTATACTGTACGTGGTATTTGGTAATAAAGTATCACTCAATTTTACAGTAACGGTCTTTAATTTAAAATCAACCGAGGGTGATCTTTTTGGATTAGGCGATATCAGCACATTGGTTTGTGGGTCTTTCAGGTCAACATATTCATTAAAGGTAAGCGTGATCTTATTGCCGGTAACATTGGTACTCCTGAGTTTGGGCGAAGCACTTACCAGCCGTGGGGGAATAGTGTCCTTATCTCCCCCGGTTGGCATACCAATTTGTGCACAACCCGCATTGCCAATAGCAATGATGTAAAGTAATGAAACAAAAAAAATGCTGAATAGTATATGTGTTGATCTCATCAATGACAATTAAAATACAAACTTAACCTCTTTGATTTGTTTAGAAATCATAAAATTCTTAAAACTGTTAATCAGCAGGTTCTTCTTCCAGGTCGTGTAGTGCCACAGCAAGCCTGTTGTTTTTTACAAAATTGCACCAATGACAATCTTCTTTTCCGCAGCCGGTATAAAAGTCACGTGCCTGAATTTTATGCCAGACATCGGTAAGCTGTTGCTTTACCGTTTCCATATCCTGGGGGTTAATGACGATCTTTTCTTTCCGGTATTCACCTTTTTTATCGGGCTCAACAAAATCAAATTCGGTACTGATCACTTTCCATTCCTTCTGCTCGTAATTATCAACGAGTATCTTATAAAAAACCGCCTGCCGCCAATAATCGCCGCCATTGGGGTCCTTATCAGATGGGGGTTTCATTTTTGGCAGGGCATTATCAATATTACCCGATTTGTAATCTACCACGTTTACTTCCTTACCATTGAACTCCAGTTTATCCAGCTTGCCTTTTAGCGGAACGCCGTTAACGACAATGCCGCGGATGTTGCGTTCAACAGCAACAACGGTATTCCAGTTGTTGATATATTTGTCGTAGTAATTACGCAGTACTTCATCTCCATATTCCATTCTTCTTTCAAATGCTTCTTTGGTAAAATTCTCCCGGTGTTTATTCATGTACCAGTTAAAGTCGGCAACCATTTCTTCTTTTGGCGGAAAAATATCTTTCTTACTATCCTGCATCTTTCTAAATAATTTTTCCAATGCATGGTGTATGGCACTACCAAATTCAAGCGACTCACTTTTACCTGACGGAATTCGGATAAGGTTTTTGTAATAAAATCCCAACGGACAATTTAAATAAGCACTAAGTGCTGTAACATTCATCACAAACTTATCCAGTATGGCCGAGATGAAATCCTCTTCAGCCTGTTCTATCTCCGGTGCCTGCGTGTTAAAATGCAGTAGTTCAAATTCTATTTGTTGTTCTTCGGTTAAAATAATTTTTTCAACAGGCAGCACATGCTCCTCCAGTATTTCGGCAATGAACATGGAGGGTTCCAGTTCCTTGCCATCATGCCTGAATTTTGCATAAGAGATATACAAATGTTTTTCTGCACGCGTTAATGCGACATAAAATAAGCGGCGCAGTTCTTCATCGTCGGTGGCTGCCGGAAGTGATGCAAACATCGTATCCGGAAATTTATATCCACCGCCGGGCTTTCTTTTCTTTTCCCAAAAAGATGAATTGGCTCCTGCAAAGAATACATACTCAAACTCCAGGCCCTTACTGCCATGTGTTGTTAAGAGGTTTACGCCTTTATCAGTTCCAGAAACTTTATTCATCGGCAATGCGATGCCCTCTTTTTCCATCAGGTCAAAAATGCTGATGAGGTCTTTTAAATTCAATAAAGGATCACGGCTGGTTTCCTCTTTAATAAAATCAAACAAAGCGGTGAGCAATTGCATCAGTGCGATCTTGTCATCGCTCTGCATAATATAATTTAATACGCCCGCCTGTTGAATGATGTGCTCAAACAATTCCTGTAAAGTGATATTGGAAACATCGGCGATCAATTTCTCGAGCATCAAACTAAATTGCTTTAGTCCATCATGAATACCGGTGTCAAATAAGTTTTGTGCCGGTTTATTGGCTTTGTCAAAAAGCAGTTTACGAATTGAGGTCTGTTCTCCTTTATATTTCAGTGTATTTGTTTCAACAGTTAGTTTTGCAATTTCGATAGGAGGGATCTTATAAAAATCAAAATGCAGGATCTCAAACAGCATTTCATCGCCACCATAAGGAGTGTCGTGCTCTGCATTGAGGTAGCGTAGCAGTTGTACGATCTTGCTGCTGAAAGGTTGTACCAGCACATCAATGCTGCGTTTGCTATAGAAAGGAATATTTTTTAACCGGAAATACCTGGCCAGTTCTTCACCATATTTGTTTTCTTTATAAATGATGGCAATCCTTCCGGGTTCAATATTTTGTTTTATTAGATCAGCCACCCTGTTGGTAATGTCAGCCATTTCATCTTTTGCCGAATTGTATTCGTGCAAAACAGGTTTATCCGTTAATCCGTTAATTCGTATGTTGGCAGCAAGTAGGTCTTTACTGAGGCCGTCAATTTGCTTAACTAACCTTTCTTCATTCCTGTTGATGAGCGTTTTGGAAATATCCAGAATGGGTTGTGTACTGCGGTAATTATTGGTTAACACAACCGTCATCAGATCCTTTGTATAACGTGTTGCAAACTCCAGCATGTTCTCTACATTAGCTCCCTGGAAACGATAGATACTCTGGTCATCATCACCCACCACAAATACATTGGGCTTATCCCAATAGTTAATTAACAGTTGCACCAGTTTGTTCTGTGTACCGCTGGTATCCTGGTATTCATCCACCAGCAGGTATTGAAATCTTTCCTGGTAATTGGCAAGTATGTTTTTATTTTCTTCAAATACGGTTATCACCCAGTTGATCATGTCGTCAAAATCGTAACGATTTCTCCTGCGCATCAGTGCCTGGAAATTGGCAAACTCATTCACCGCTGCCCGCAGCTTTTCCATCTTCTCTCTTTCTTCTTCGATCTTATCTGTACGGACATCTCCTTTCTTAAATGCTGCCACAGCCCGTTTGGCAATATATTCATCGCGGTTTGGCAAGTCATTTATATAGCTGTCAATGCGTTCATTAATAAATCCGGCGGCCCAACCTTCCCGTTTCATGGAAGAAAATAAATTGCGCAGGTTGTTGATCTCGAAATACACATCGCCCCTGTATCTTTTTAGTGCATGGCCTTTGGGAAAAGCATCAATAAGTTGTTTAAACAGTTCAATACTTTCCAGTTCGGAAAGGGCATCGAGTGAATTTTTTTCAAACAGGTTTAAATTATCCTGTATCACATCATTACAGAAAGCATGAAAGGTGTAAATATTTACTTTGTAAGCATCGGCACCAATAAATTGTTGTAATCTTTTGCGCATGGCAATGGTGCCGGCATCGGTGTAGGTAAGACAAAGAATATTTTCGGGGAGCACATCTGTATCTAATAATATCTTTCCAATACGGGCTGCTAAGATTTGTGTTTTGCCCGTACCCGGACCTGCGATCACCATCACTGGTCCTTCGATGGTATCAACAGCACGGCGTTGTTCACTATTTAATTTTTGATATTCCTCATCAAATTTTTTTTGCAATATTTCACGGTAGTGACGCATTGGCCAAAGATACTGGATAGCACAGATACTTAAAATCGTTTTATCGAACAAAAGCTACTGGGCGTTGTTATATTTGGCTATGAGTAAAGTGTATTCTTTTAAAGCAGTACAGCGTATTCCTATCAGCCTGGATGCCGCCTGGGATTTTTTCAGCAACCCGGCAAACCTGGCAACCATTACGCCCGATGGTATGGGTTTTAAAACCATTTCAAAATTTCATGGAGATACCATGTATGCCGGGCAGGTGATCGAATATAAGGTCAGTCCTGTATTAGGTATCCCGTTATACTGGATGACAGAAATAACGCATATAAATGATAAAAAATATTTTGTGGATGAGCAACGTTTTGGGCCTTACAGCATGTGGCATCACCAGCATCATTTTAAAGTTATTGAGGGCGGAGTAGAGATGACAGATATTGTACACTACAAACTACCGCTTTGGTTTTTGGGAGATATTGCCAATGCTTTGTTTGTAAAAAAACAATTAGATGGAATTTTTGATTACCGTTTTAAAAAAGTAGAAACGTTGTTTGGAGCGATGGATAGAAACACAGATGATGCGGATTAAGCTGATTAAAATCTGCGATAATCAGTAAAAATCAGTGTACTGTGCTTGTCGAAGTATCAGCGTTTCTATTAACCCGGCATTCTCGTTATATACTTCTCTATCTGTTTTATCTGGTCAACAATTTGCGGCGTGGTTGGTTTAAAGCCTTTTGCTTTTTTAAAATATTCTTTAGCAGCCCGGAACTCTCTTTTGTTCATCATGATGGAACACAATTGCAAATAAGCGGCCGCATTATTTTCATTGTCAGGTAAGCCGGCTCTAATGGCCTGGCGGATCAAACTCTCAGCCTGTTTAATATCACCTTTCTGCATCATCAGCATACCCAACTGCAGTTTGTTTGGCCCTTCGGCCTGTTTGGTTAAAGCACCGCCACCAAGGGCAAGACTTTTCTTCATCATTATTTCGGCATTTTCATAATCCTGGTTAACCATGGCCAGGTTGCCTTTAATGGTATAATAAACCGAACGAACGGGTTTTATTAAAATAGCCGGAAACCAGATAGAGTCTACTACTTTTTTGGCGCCTTCCATATCACCATCTTCCATATAAGATTGTATCAGACGCATGGGGCCAAACAAAAAATGGCCAACAATTAAAACCACTGCAACCAGGTATAATACAAACGAAGGCCAGAAACTGGTTTGCATTTGTGTAAATATGGCCAGTCCTAAAAAGGCAATACCCAGCCATAAACGGTACTTAATAACTACATTCAGCCACTTCATGATCGTAAAAATTTGGAGGGCAAAGATAGGGTGGATTTTAGATTTTGGATTGACGATTTTAGATTTATTGCCTTTGTAGATAACAGAACGGTATATAGAATCTGTATAATTGAAATCTAAAACTTAAAATTGCTTACTTTTGCCCTCCGAATTTCGACATTCAACATTCTATGTTCCTTGTTCGATATTCAACCGGTCCTGTAGTTCAATGGATAGAATAGAAGTTTCCTAAACTTTAGATGCAAGTTCGATTCTTGCCGGGACCACAATTTTTGTAGTATGTTTTATGCTTATGTCTTAAAAAGCCTTAATCATGATTATTTTTACAAAGGCCATTGCCACGATTTAGAAAAAAGATTAGTTCAGCATAATAGTGGAATGACAGAATCCATCAGGCCTTACATCCCTTTCTCAATTGCTTATTACGAGATTTTCAGTACGGAATCTGAAGCAATAAGCCGTGAAAAATACTTCAAATCATCCGCAGGTCGCCGATTTTTAAAAAAAGCAATAGTCCCGTAGTTCAATGCCCGCCCGGCTGACGCCAGTCGGACGGGGATAGAATAGAAGTTTCCTAAACTTTAGATGCAAGTTCGATTCTTGCCGGGACCACTAATCGGAACTCAGCAACGGGTTCCTATTTTGATTACCCGCCATCTACCATCTGCCTACCGCTCTATCACCATCTTCTCCGCCTGTTGCGTTTCCCCCTTTGTAATAACGATGAAATATAATCCATTCGGAAGGTCGCTTACCATGTATTGCTGAAGGGTATTGGGTTGCCAGCTTTTTATTGCTTGCCCTGCGCTGTTCAGCACCTGTATTTTACTGATCGCTTCACTGCTGCGAATAGTTACCATGTCTTTTGCAGGTAAGGGTGATATGGTTATCGCCGCTTTATTTCCGAATGCGATCTTTACAATATTGCTGTAAAAATAATTTCCGGGTAACTCAACCTGCTTCAGCCGGTAAAATGCAATTCCTTTTTTTGCCATGTCGGCATTTACATCAGTACAGGCATAATTATTCTGTAAACCGTTCTTTGCCGGTAAGCTATTGATCTTGTAAAAATGAATTCCGTCAACACTTTTTTCCACTTCAAAGCGGTCAACAGCAACTTCATCTTCCGTTTGCCATTGCAGGTTTACATCGTTGCTTTTTTTAACGGCGGTAAAATTCAATAACCGGAGCGGAAGTATCGTTGTGCCGCCATGAATCCAGAATTCGCTGAAACCGGTTATGTCAAATTCCAGGTAGTATTGGCCAAATAATGAACCCGAGACGATAGAAGAGGATGGTATGTAAGTTACGTTTGTGGCATCACCGATAAAATAATTGCCGTCTTCTGTCGGCCCCTGGTATTTTGTTACAGAAAGATCAGCGATGGTATTGATGCCAGTTGCTGTTTTAAGATCATTGAATTCCTGCACCGTAAAATAAAGCCTTACTCTTTTTGTACCGGCCGGGTTGTTTTGTGTTTTTACTACAAAATGCCGGCGAAGAAATTTATCCCCCGTTGGCAATTGTCCGTAAATGCCCGGCTCCAAATACACTGTATCCGTTATCGCACCCAGGTCCAGACAATTATCTTTTACAGAAACAATAAGTGAAGACGGATCAGCGCTGTTATAAGAATGCTTCCAACTTGCATCATCAAGCACCAGGTCGTTATTTGTTTTTATAACCGGAACCTTAGTGAATTGCGACGGCAGGTACGTAGTGTTGTATTTATTTTTAAGGTACGTTTCTGTAGCTAATTTCTCTGCATCAGAGACCGCCCGGCTGTACACAATGATCTCAGCAATATACCCCTGCCAATCCTGTCCTGTAGTACCGTCTCTTCTGTCGCCCACCGCATAACCTGCACCGCCGTTATCAATAACAAAATTTCCGTTTGATGTGGTTGTTGCAATACCGTTCATCCAAAAATCTATATTGGTTCCCGTTCCGGACGTGCGCCATGTGCCTGTAAAAATTTGCTGGCCTTTTGCAAAAGGTGTATTTGTTGAAGGGTGAGTGCAGCAAAGATTGTTTGCATAATAAACGCCACCGCTGCCGTTATCGCTGAATTCTGCTGTGGAAGCCTGTGATGTACGCCTGTTGCTGAACAGCGTGCCGCCCTTATAACCCTGTGCATTGCAGTCGGCTTTGGCAACTACAAAATATGTTCTTGCACTTCCTGCAGTTGCCACCGGTGTTTGAGTTGTATTCTCCAAAAAATAATTTCCGTTCACGCCGTCAAACCAAAGCGCTGGCTTGCCGTTAAAAACATTCGGCATCCATACCGGCTGGTTTGTAGTTATAGCCTGTGTTGCGTGTTTGTTGTTTCCGCTTACATCGTTCCATTGGCTCACACGATTTGATCCGTCTTTTGTAAGCGTACTGTCTGCACGAAGCCAAAGCATAGGGCTGCAGATCGGTATGGTATTGATCACCGTATTATTGTTCGAAAAAACAGTGCCTGCTCCCTGCGTGGTTCCGTTGAATGTTGCGCCGGTTGCAGTGGCGCTGTTTAAGCAGGTGATGCCGGCGCCACTACCCGTTTCATCCAGTTTCCAATAACAGTACAGGCCGGGTTCGTTGCCTGCAAGGGTTGTATTATAATTAGCGAGGATCTGTGCTGCACTGCGTGCAATATGCCATATCCTCACTTCGTCAATATTACTCAGGGGTGAGGAAACAAGGGAGCCTCCCAGGTTTTTATACATGGCGATTCGAACAGGTTCTCCTGACAACTGTATCCCGGTAAATGCAGAGCCGATTGTGATTGCAGATGCAGAGAAAACGCCGTTTATATAAAATGCTATAGTGGATCCTGTCATTACCACTGCAATATGTGTCCAGGTATTAAACGGGATCCGGTCAGCGCTTGTGTAGCTCACATAGCCGGTATTGCAATTGCCGCCGGGCCTGAATTTGGTAAACAGCAGGTAATTATCTGAAATTTCAAAATCATAGCTCCATGATGCACCGCACCAGCCTTTTGTGAGAACACTTACTGCAGATGAGCCATTTGCACAGGTATAATAGATATCGGCTTCAATCGTCATGTCTGTATTGACGGTTGCACCTGTGGCATCAGGAATGTTCACGCCCTGGCCATTTGCAGTTATATGGATAGAATTCCCTGGCAACTGTGCCTGTACGGCCAGCAGAAATATATTAAAAACAAGAAGGGTAAATATTTTTTTCATAACAATAATTTTCAGGTGACAGGGTAAATCCTGTATCGGGTGTAAAATTATTTTTATTTAAACTCTGTATTATCCGTACCGGAGGGTATTTTGAGCCTTAAAATCCGTTTTTTCAGAAACGTCTCGGCACCGTGGTTTGCGCCCTCGCCAACCACGGTAAGTCTTCAACATCAACAAATCTTCTTTTCAAATAACTCCCTGCAAGTTTTAATATCTTTAGACGGTTAATGTTTTTTAAATTAGCATTTATGAAATCAGCAATATGAAAAAGCTATTAATTTTATTTTTCCTCAACAGTTTTATCTGTCTTGCATTTGCACAGGAAGTAAAATATACAAATGCCAATAATTCCTGGAACGAAGATTCGCTGGGAAACCACCGGGCAGTGCTTAGTTACATAGGTACCGGAAATATTGCAAAAGCAAATATTGAATGGCGGAGAAGAGATACTGACCCCTGGGATAAACGTGTTATTATAGAAGATGCAAAAACACACAGGGAAATTGCGAATGTAAAAACGGGCATCATCAATAATGAAAATGCAGAACTGTGGTTTGAGCCGACAAGCGGCAAGGGTGATTATTATGTTTATTATTTGCCGTATAAAAATGAAGGAAGGTCCAATTATCCAAAGGGTGTTTATTTAGTGCCTGAAAATACAGCATCTGCAAACTGGCTGAAAACGGTTGATGAAAAGATGTCAGTTAATACTGTTGTAAAAGAGATTCAGGCCATCAATGCGTTTAATAGTTTTTACCCTATGGAAGTTACGGCTACGGTAAAAGAAACAGCAGCACTCATCAGCAAAAGTAACCGCAGCGATTTTATTGTTTTCCCTGAAGATCGTTTGAACCCGGTAAAAATGACAGACCGGTTACCATACCGTTGGATACAAAAAGGTATTCAATCTTCATTTGCCGGCGAAGCATCAAAGGGAGAATACTACACGTATCAATTAGGGGTATATGCATTGCAACACCTGGAAGAACTCACCCTTGAATTCAGTGATCTGAAAGACGGTAAAGGAAACAGCATTGCAGCAAGAAATATCTCCTGTATCAACACATCCGGAATTGATTACGCGGGTCTTCCTTTTACCAAAACAGTAGATGTAAGCTTAAATAAAGTACAGGCATTGTGGTGCGGTATTGATGTTCCGCAAAATTTGGCAGCCGGTATTTATAAAGGAACTGCAACCATAAAAACAAAAAATACCGCGCCTGCAATTATTTCAATTTCATTAGCTGTTAATGATAAAGTATTGACTGATGGCGGTATCAGCGAGCCCTGGAAACAAACAAGATTAAAATGGTTGAATTCGACCATGGCGCAGGAGAACACGGTGATCGCTCCATACACTGCATTGCAGGTGCAGGATAGCGCTATCAGTTTGCTGGGAAGAAAGGTTGCATTGAATTCATCAGGCTTTCCTGCACAGATCCAGACTTTCTTTACCGAAGAAATGACCCGTTATACAGACCAGCCTAATAATTTATTGTATGAACCGATCCATTTTCATTTTACCGGTACGGATGGTAAAGACCTGAAATGGAAAAATGGAGGAATACAATTCACCAAACAAACAGCAGGCACCGTTCAATGGAAAACAGTTAATACAAATGAATCGCTGCAGATGGATGTAGATGGATCGCTGGAGTTTGATGGCTTTATGACATACAGCGTAAAGGTTACTGCGCTGAAAGATATTTCGCTGAAAGAAATTACCATGCATATTCCGGTTGTACCGGAAAAGGCGAAATACCTGATGGGGCTGGGACAAAAAGGTGGTAACCGCCCCGATAGTGTTGGCTGGAAATGGGATGTGGCTACCAAAAACCAGGATGGCGCCTGGATCGGTACTGTTAATTCGGGGTTGCAATATTCATTACGAGATGAAAAATACGTGCGTCCGCTGAATACAAATTTCTATTTACAAAAACCATTGTTATTGCCGTCATCCTGGGGTAATGCAAACAAAGGTGGTATTACCGTTGCATTAAAAGGTAAATCTGTTTTGGTAAATAATTACAGCGGCGATAGAAAGATGAAACAAGGCGATGTGTTGTTTTATAATTTCACCTTGCTCATCACACCGTTTCATCCCATCAATACCGATTTTCAATGGGCTACCCGTTTTTATCATAAGTATGAAAACCTGAATACTGTTAAAGCCAATGGCGCCACTGTCATTAATATCCATCATGCAACACCCATCAATCCCTGGATCAATTATCCGTTCATTGAATACAAAAAAATGAAAAGTTATGTTGACTCGGCACATGCGATGGGATTGAAAGTAAAAATTTATAACACCATACGTGAGTTATCCGACCATGCTTATGAAACATTTCCGATTCGGAGTTTGGGTCATGAAATTTATTCGCCGGGCAAAGGTGGTGGCTTTAGCTGGTTGCAGGAACATGTTGGCGATGATTATATCGCAGCCTGGTTTGTACCCGAAATAAAAGATGCGGCAATTGTAAACAGTGGCATGAGCCGCTGGCATAATTATTATGTGGAAGGTATGAACTGGCTTACACAAAATGTTGGCATAGATGGTATTTACCTGGATGACGTGGCTTTTGACCGCGTTACTATGAAGCGGGTTAAAAGAGTATTAACCAAAGACGGGCATCCCGGCATCATCGACCTGCATTCGGCCAACCAATATAATAAAAGCGATGGCTTTAATAACAGTGCCAATTTATACATGGAGCATTTTCCTTACCTCAACCGTTTGTGGTTTGGCGAATATTTTGATTATGAGAAGAACGGCCCTGATTTTTTTATGACAGAAGTGAGTGGAATTCCTTTTGGCTTAATGGGAGAGATGTTACAGGATGGCGGCAATCCCTGGCGGGGAATGATCTACGGTATGACCAACCGTTATCCCTGGAGTGAAGAAGCAGACCCTCGGCCCATCTGGAAATTCTGGGATGAATTTGATATGAAGGGTACTGACATGATCGGCTACTGGAGTAACAGTTGCCCGGTAAAAACCAATAATGAAAAAATTTTGGCAACCGTATATAAAAAGAATGGCACTGCACTGATAGCTATTGCGAGCTGGGCAGATAACAATACAGATGTACAATTAAATATAGACTGGAATAAGCTGGGTATTGATCCTGCCAAAGCAACTATCGTGGCAAAAGAGATACAGAAATTTCAACCCGCAAGATCATTTGGTATCAATGAAACCATCCCTGTGGAAAAAGGGAAGGGCTGGTTGCTGATCGTGAAATAAATAATATCAAACGTAGCGGCATTACTAATATAATGTTAAAGCAAACCGGTATTCAAAAAGAAAATGTAAACTTGCATTCTTATCAATAAACAAATGAATAAAAAATTATTAATTACCGCAGTGTTCATCAGTTTTGCAGTGCTGGTATTTGCCTGTTTGCCAAAGGCAATCAGTAGCGGCCATGCAAACACAGAAAAAATTATTACTTCAGAAGAAGGCATTCAATTTGTAGAAGCTGACTGGAACAAAGCCGTTCAGGAAGCTAAAAAACAAAAGAAACTGATCTTTATAGATGCATACACATCCTGGTGTGGCCCTTGCAGAATGCTAAAGCAAAAAACGTTTACCGATAAAGCGGCAGGCGAATATTTCAATAGTCATTTTATCAATATTGCACTGGATATGGAAAAAGGAGACGGTCTTGCCTTTGCAGAAAAGTACCAGATCAGGGCCTATCCTACTTTGCTCATCATGGATGCTGACCAAACTTCTGTTTCTGTGTCGGAAGGTTATATAAACCCCGGCCAGTTGATTGAGTTTGGAAAATATGTGGTTAATAAACTGCCAAAAATAAAATAGGACATTAAATGTTTTTATACAGGCAGCAACCGGGACCGGTATGCTGCTTTTTTATTTTTACAATCACTAACTTTAAATGGATATCCGCTTTACGCAACATCTATAAAAATACATGAACAAACATTTTGATTATACCAACGAACTGGTAAATGAGAGCAGTCCTTATTTACTGCAACACGCCCATAACCCGGTTAACTGGTACCCTTGGGGCGAAGCAGTACTGGCGAAAGCAAAGGCCGAAGACAAGTTGCTTATCATCAGCATTGGTTATGCTGCCTGCCATTGGTGCCATGTGATGGAACATGAAAGTTTTGAAGATGTTGAAGTAGCGAAGATAATGAATGAAAATTTTATCTGTATTAAAGTTGACCGCGAAGAACGGCCGGATGTTGACCAGGTGTATATGACCGCCGCACAATTGATCACCGGTAGTGGCGGCTGGCCGCTGAATGCCATTGCATTGGCAGATGGCAGGCCATTTTATGCAGGCACTTATTTTCCTAAAGCCAACTGGGTACAGATGCTGGCTTATTTTATTGACCTCCGCAATAAAAACCCGGCATCGCTGGAGAAAAGTGCGGAGCAGGTTACTAGCGGGATTCATGCTTCGGAAAATGTAGTATTTAAAGAACCAGGCAAAATATTTTCATTGGCCGACCTGGATAAACATTTTGATAGTTTAAAGACACAGGTTGATTTTAAAAAAGGCGGAGCCAATCGTGCGCCTAAATTTCCCATGCCATCGGTATGGGCATATTTACTGCACTATAATTATTTAAGTAAAAATGAAGAAGCATTAAAAGCAGTAACAGTTACTTTGGATAATATGGCATTGGGCGGTATTTACGATCACCTGGAAGGAGGTTTTGCACGCTATTCAACAGATATGGGCTGGCATGTGCCTCATTTTGAAAAGATGCTGTACGATAATGCGCAGTTGGTGAGTTTATATGCAACTGCTTATCAGCTAACAAAAGATCCGCTGTATAAAAAAGTGGTTTATGAAACGCTGGCTTTTATTGAGCATGAGCTCACTTCGCCCGAAAGCGCATTTTATTCATCGCTGGATGCGGATAGTGAAGGCGAGGAAGGTAAATATTATGTTTGGACAAAAGCCGAGGTTGATCATGCATTGGGAAATGATGCTGAAATATTTGCTGCTTATTACAACATTACTGCTGATGGAAATTGGGAGCATGGCAACAATATTTTATTAAGAAATGAAACTGATGAAACGATCGCAAAACAATTTCAGCTTACGGTACCCGGTTTACATAAAACAATCGATGCTGCAAAAATAAAACTGATGCAGTTAAGAGGCAGCAGGGTTAAACCGGATCTTGATGACAAAGTGCTCAGTAGCTGGAATGCATTGATGCTGCAGGGTTATACAAAAGCTTATCGTGTTTTTAGTGATGAAAATTTTTTGAGAATAGCTGTACAAAATGCCAATTTTTTATTGAAGCATGCCATTAAAAAAGATGGCGAAATGACCCGCAACTATAAGAATAGTAAGGCATCCATTAATGCGTTGCTGGATGATTATGCATATACGATCGCTGCGTTCATTGAACTGTACCAGGCAACATTTGATGAGCAATGGCTTACGGAAGCGAATAAGATCACGGGCTACACATTGGAGCATTTTTTTGATCCGGAATCCAGGATGTTTTTTTATACGCATAATCAATATGCCGATCTTATCTCCCGTAAAATGGAATTATCAGATAATGTAATTCCTTCTTCAAATTCTGAAATGGCGAAAAACCTTTTTCTGCTTGGCCATTTTTTGGGCAATGATGACTATATCAGCAAAGCAAAACAAATGCTGGTTAATGTGGAGACAGATGTGCAACGCAATATTTATTTTTATTCAAACTGGGGTATTGTACAGGCTTTATGTAGCAGTCCGTTGTACGAGGTAGCCATTACCGGCGATGATTTTAAAAATAAGCGCCAGGAATTTGATGAACATTATTTGCCAAATGTAATTTTCCTGGGCGGCAATACAGCAGGTGGTCTTAGTTTGCTGGAGAACAAATTAGTATCCGGGCAAACCACCATCTATGTATGCAGGGATAAGCAGTGTAACCTGCCGGTGACGGAGGTAAAGCAGGCATTGGAACAGATTGGAAAATAAAACAACATCCATCTTCCAAACACATACAACTCTACAAACCGGCAAAGGCTACATGAAAATATTGCTTGATCTCATTCACATCAAACTGCTCGGCTCTTTTTGTTGCTTTTGCTGCAAACTGGTTACGTAAGCCTGCATCTTCGTACATTTTTTTCATGGCATTGGCCAGGGAGATAACATCCTTTACAGGCGTTAGTATACCATTTTCACCAATCTCAAAATTAATGATGGCGCGGTGGTGTATGTCTGAATCCGGTGCCAGCAATTCCCGGGGACCCGAACTGCAATCTGTTGAAATGATCGGCCTGCCGCAGGCCAGTGCTTCTATCAATACATTAGGAAAGCCTTCCACATCCGAACTCAACACAAAACAATCGCTCCGGCTTACATACTGAAAAGGATTTTTATCAAAGCCGCAAAAAATAACCTTGTCCATTAATCCCAGGTCCTTTACTTTTTGTTTTAAGATATCTTCCATTACTCCGGCACCAACAATAAGTAATTTACAGGGCAGGTTCTTTAAAATAAAAAAAGCCTGTATCAGTAGCAGGTGATTTTTTTCTTTTCGCAGGTTACCAACGGTAATGAAATGAAAAATGCCGTTTTCAAAAACAAAATCTGGTGTTGCTGCTGCACCGGCTTTAATGAATTGCAGGTCAACCGGGTTATAAATTACCCTCACCGGTGTTTTTATCTTAAAGTTCTCAATTAAGTCAGTTTGTATGGCATATGAGTTTGCCAGGATAAGATCGGCCCGTTTGTAAGAATACATCACCATAAATTTGGAGAACATGCGATAGATAACCGAATGGCTTTCCTGCATAGTGGTTTGGTGTGTACCCTCACACATGATCACCCGTCCGCGATAACCCAAAAAGCTTTTCATGATGGCATTAATATAACAGGGGCGGTATAAAAATGCAACAGAAGTGTTGATGCCATTTTTTTTGCAATAGCGGTAAACCTTCAGGGATATCCGGGGCAGTTTTAAAAACCGGATGATCTTATTTTGAAACAAGGGCTGCTGCAGGTCGAGTATTTTTATTTCGGGCGGAATGGCATAATCAATATAATTACTGTAGAGGGCAAGATGGATCTCAAAATCATTTTTCAAATGGTTCAGCAACAACGAAACCACCCGCTCTGCGCCACCGGTTTGCAGGGTATTGATAAAGATCAGCAGTTTGGGCTTAATACCATTCATTCGTTTTCATTTTTTATTTCCTGCTGTACAAATATCTGTTATTTATTTCCGGTAAGGGTTAAAAATAAATTTTCAGCAGTCTACCAATTTGAAAATTTATTGCATAAAGGCCTGTCAGGTTGAGCTTGTCGAAACCGGCCTGGCTTAGTTTGAACCAACCCGCCTTCGACAAGCTCAGGTCAGCAACTTTTCAAATTGAGATACTACCAACTTTTCTATTTCAGCGATCATCCTGTTTACGGCAAAACGTTTTTTTGTTATTGCTATTATGGCTTCCCGGTTAAAATGTATATCCAATGCTTTTTTTATAGTTGTTGCAAAAGCAATGATATCATTATCAGCAACCAGTAGTCCTGTTTCAGCTTCAGTAATTATTTCTGCAATACCACCCGGCACCTGGAAAGCTATTACCGGTATACCATGGGCGCCGGCTTCCAACAACACATTGGGAAAACCTTCGTAGTAAGAGCCAAACAAAAACAGGTCTGCATCTTCCATACCGGTAAAAGGATCTGTTTTTTCTCCCACTAAAAAAACTTTGTCATTCAATTTCAATTCATCAATTAATTTTTGCAGATCCGGCCGTTTATTTCCTTCGCCAATTATATAATATTTAAAAGGCATGGAAAGTAAGCCTGCAGCATGGATCAGCCTTTCTATTCCTTTTTCTTCACTCAGCCTGGCAATGGTTATGAATGTATAAGCCCGTTCGCCGTTTTGTATGCCTGGTTTAACTGCCGGCAACACAACTTCCTCCACCGCATTATGAATAACAACGGTTTTATTAATATCAATATGGTAATGGCTTACCAGGTCGTGCTGCATGTACTGCGACTGGCAAATGATATGATCAAAACGGCGGTAATACTTTTTTATCAACCGGTTGTATAGTAGCGGCATTTTTGCCTGCCTGCAGTTGATGCTTACGATACTGGCTTCACGGGCTATGAATTTAATATCATGGCTGAACTTGTTTTTAAATATGGCCAGGTACAAATTCAAATGATTGGCGGTAGAAAAAATAATAGTTGGCTTAAAGTTTTTGACCACACGCTTAATGGCCGGCAAAGAAAAAAGCACCCGGCCTTTTTTAAGGTCAACAATTTCTATTGCCGGGTTTATAACCTGGTAAAATGGTTTGCTGTTATTAATCACAACCAGGCAAACCGTTAACAATTCTGTATTTATATGGTTACATACCAGGGAAACAAATTTCTCGGAACCGCCACATTGCAGTGTGGGCGTTATGATGAGTAATTTTATTTTCTGGGTATTATTCAAAGTTTATAATTTGCTTGAATGAATGGCAATATAATCATCCAGCCCATCCATGTATTTATTGTGTTTGCCGGTATGTTGTACCTGGTAGCCAAGGCCGGTTAAAAACGCAACACATTTTTCCTGCACACCCGGCAAATGACAATCATGTGTGGCCAATAAAATATGGGGGCGGTATTGTTGCAGGGTATTTTTTGCACCCACCAAAACATCATATTCGGCGCCTTCCACATCAATTTTAATAATACCTGGTTTTTCGTAACCACTTTTTATCAACCCATCTATAGATTCGCATTGAACGGTTATTCTCTTGCTGGTTCCTTCAAAAACATAAGAATCCGTAATATAGGTATTACCATCTCTGTGTTTAATATCGTTCGAAAACTCAACTGTTTTTTCTGAATCTGAAATGGCAATGGGCAACAGTTGAATATTGTTGTTGACGATATGCCGTTTGTTGCGTTTAATATGTTCTTCAAATATTTTTCTTACAGCTGGTATTGGTTCAAAAGCATAAATTTTTCCTTCGCTGTTAATAAGGTTTGCTACCAAAGAATGAAAACCAACATTTGCACCAATATCATAAAAAACAACACCCGGTTTTAGCCAGGATATAAACAATTTTAAAGTAGCCGGGTCTTCATATTGGCCTAAAATATAATCGTAACTGCTGGAGGTTGACCAGGCGTAACCTTTCAGCGGTCCATCCATGACCGGCAAAAAATATTGCCTGAAAATGTAGCGGCAAATTTTTATGTACCAATGCTTAATTAAATTTTTGTCTGGCATGCTTAAGTATATAACCCAGCTCGGTATTTAATGAAAATTTTTTATTGAGGATGAGTAAAGTAATAAAATACAGCAAAAAGCCTGCAACAACCTGCAGCATACCACCCGGTTTAAAATAATCCACCGCAATATACAAAGCATAGGCTATTACCAGGTTAATGATAATGATGAGGCCTGTATATTTTAATAAGACTGCATAATTAATTTGGGGAACCAGCAGCCTGCATATAAAATACATGGCTATATAATTAACCAGGTTCATAAGTATGATGGCATACGGATAACCATAAGCACCATAGTATTTGGTGCATAACCAGATAGCTGCTATCAACAATACATTTAAAATTACCTGGTAAATAAATGCCGACCTGATGGCCTGTACGGCAATGAACAGGCGTGTAACCATGGCATTAATGCCGATACTAAAAATGGTTAGCGAAAGCAATTTTAAAAACATGGCCGACTCGCTTACATCTGCTGCATTAAAATTATTGCTTTGGTAAAACAGTTGTATAATGGGGACTGCAAAAATAAAGCAATAAAAACCTACCGGCACCAAAATGAATACCAGCAGTTTTGATGTACGCATAAAAGTATCATTCATGCCGGGATGGTTCTGCCGTGCAACCTGCTCATTTAATTTGATGCCGCTTACATTGGCAAACTGTGCCGTAACAAGGGTGTTGGGAATATCGGCAATATTCTTTCCATAATTCATAGCGCTGATAATACCGCTGCCAAAGCCGCTGAGCAGGTAAAGCGGAAATATACTGCTGGCAACTGTTGTAATTTGCCCCAGCTCAGCATAAAAAATATTACGCCAGGTTTTTTGCTTTATGGCTGGCAGTCTGAAGCTGTATTTCCAGCCGGCAACTGCATATAACACGTATAACTGTATGATGAGATTTACAGCATACGAAATCAATCCGCCCAAAAAAACACTCAGCACATCATAACCTGATCTTAATAAAACTATACAAACGATGGCGATACAGCTTTTAATACTGCTGATGACCATGGGCAGGCTGAAATATTTTAAAGAGGTAAGTACTGTATTCAGGTAAGTGGTAAGTACATGAAAAATAAAAAAGAAAGAGCCGATCCAGAAATAATTATGATAAGTATCTATATCTGCCTCCGGAAATTTTGAGATCAATGCAAATACAGCCATACCAAAAAAGTACATGGCTACAGTAAAAACAATTCCAATGATACAATAGATAAACAAAAAGAAATTTAAGAACTGCATCGCTGCTTCACCATCTTCACGTTCACGCAAATGCATCGATTCCGGTATCAGCACCGCCGTATCTATATTATTGATAAAGGCCGAAAACAGCAGCATGGTTGTAAAAACAAAAAAGTAAATATCAGTTTTAATATTGCTGCCAAAATACCTGGCAATAATGATGGTTAATAAAAACAGGATACCCTTGGAGATGATGTTGAATACAACAGAAAGCAACATGCCTCTTTTATATGATTCCGCCTTGATCAGCCTCGAACGCATTAGCCAGGAATTTATAACAATGATTTTACTTAATTCCCTTCGGGAATAATCTTTTGCCACAGAGGCACAGAAGCACTGAAAAAAATACAACCTCCCATTCTGTGCTTCTGTGCCTCTGTGGCAATATTCTTTTTTGCCGCAGGCAAAATATCTTCCTCAAAAATAGTGGTTCAAATCTAAAATCAATTGCCCTGCAAACATTTACTCCTTTACCTTTGCGGGCTATGCATTACGCTTCAATTGAAAACCTGGCCAAATCGTTTGGCATAAGAACACTTTTTAAAAACATTTCTTTTTACGTGGAAGAAGGGGATAAAATTGCCCTGGTGGCCCGGAATGGCAGTGGTAAATCTACGTTATTAAAAATTATTGCCGGATTGGATACAGCCGACAGCGGTACACTTTGGACACATAAAGACATTAAAGTGATCATGCTGCAGCAGGATACGGTGTTTGAAGAAAATAAAAGCATCTGGGATAATGTGCTTAAAATGGACAACCCCGTGGTGAAAGTGGTTAAGGAGTACGAAATGTGCCTGGAACAGGAAGAAGAGAACATTGACAAGCTTACCGACCTGATGGCGAAGGTTGATGAACTGAATGCCTGGAATTTTGAAAGCGAACTGAAACAGATACTGGGAAAACTTAACCTGCATCATTTAAATGAGCCGGTTAAAAACCTCAGTGGCGGGCAACGCAAAAGGGTGGCCCTGGCCCAGGCACTGATTGAAGCACAACTGCACGAAGGGAAATGTTTGCTGATACTGGATGAGCCCACCAACCACCTGGATGTACAGATGATCGAGTGGCTGGAAGATTATTTATCGGCACAAAAAGTAACCCTGCTTTGCGTAACACATGACCGTTATTTTTTAGATGCTGTTTGTAACGAGATACTGGAAATGGACGATGAAAAGATCTATGTGTACAAAGGCGACTATGATTATTTTTTAGAACAGAAAAGCCTGCGGCAGGAAGTACAGGCCAGCGAACTGCAAAAGGATAAGAACATTTTTCGTAAAGAGCTGGAGTGGATGCGCAAACAACCCAAGGCCCGCACCACAAAATCAAAATCAAGGCAGGATGCCTTTACTGATATTGAGGAAAGGGTAAGCCAACGCAAGGAAGAAACAGAAGTGAGCCTGCAGGTGAAAATGACCAGGCTTGGCGGCAAGGTTTTAGAAATGAAAAAAATAAATAAAAGTTATGGAGATAAAGTAATTCTTAAAGGATTTGATTACACTTTTAAAAGAGGTGAACGTATTGGTATTGTAGGCAAGAACGGTATTGGTAAATCTACCTTTTTAAAAATAGCTCTGCAGCAGGAAATGCCCGACAGTGGCAAGGTTAACCACGGTGATACTGTTGTTTTTGGTAACTTTAACCAGGAAGGGCTGCAATACAAGGAAGATAAGCGGGCCATTGATTATGTAAAAGATTTTGCTGAGTTTTTTCCTTTGGCCGATGGCGGTAAAATTTCGGCTACCCAGTTCATGGAAAAATTTGGCTTTGCATCGGAGCAGCAATATACACCGCTAAGTAAATTAAGCGGTGGCGAAAAACGCAGGCTGCATTTACTGAGCATCCTTTTCCTCAACCCCAATTTTTTAATATTAGATGAGCCTACCAATGACCTTGACCTGCAAACACTCAGAACACTGGAAGAATTTTTGCTGGACTTTCCCGGTTGTATTTTAATTGTGAGTCACGATCGTTATTTTATGGATCGTATGGTTGATCACCTGTTTGCTTTTGAGGGCGATGGGGTAATCAAGGATTTCCCAGGTAATTATACTTTGTATCGTGAACATAAGGCAGCAGTTGATCGCGGAGCATTTGCGGAAAAACAGACTGCTGCAATAAAAGCCGAACAACCAACAACGGGCAACGAACAACGTCTTACAAAACCTTCTTTTAAAGAAAAATTTGAGTTTGAGCAATTAGGAAAAGAAATGCCGGAACTGCAAAAAGAAAAAGCGGCGCTGGAAGAAAAAATGAATGCGGGTGGTATGGATTATGAAGCCTTGCAAAAGGCGGCTGAACGCATCAGAATCATTACACAGTTGCTTGATGAAAAAGAAATGCGCTGGCTGGAGTTAAGTGAAAAGATATAAGTTTAACTAAGCGGTATGGTAACTTTAATGACCGTACCTTTTCCGGGCTTCGAAAAAATAACACATGTTTCCTGCAGCATGCTGGTTCTTTCTTTAATACCGATGAGGCCGAAAGTCATATCCGTTTGTTTTACGCTGCTGTCGAAGCCAATACCGTTTTTTTGGCCAGTTGCTCCCACATTTTCTTTATTAAGGTCTATCAGCTTAAGTACATTATCATTTATATCAGAAATAGTATGCTGTTTATTAGTGAGCACCATACCTACCAGGTTATTATGAAATATTCTTAAAAAATAAGAATCGTATCCGGTTGGCATCCGTGTTGGGTTTTGAGAAATAGGTTTTTTTCTTTTGCTGAACACAAAGAAAGCTAATATACAGTAACAGTTTTACAAAACGGGTAACCCGTTTATGAGGTTTAGCTACGGGTAAAATAAACTTCAAAACTAAAAAATGATTAAAGCAATGGTGGGTAAAGGAATTTGAGTAACTTTCTGCATAATATCTCCAAACTAACTATATGAACCAACGCTTTTACTCCCTCGATGTTTTTCGTGGTGCAACTATTGCACTGATGATAATGGTAAATAACCCCGGTAGCTGGGGACATATTTTTCCGCCACTTGATCATGCCAGTTGGCATGGCCTTACGCCAACCGACCTGGTATTTCCCTTCTTCTTATTTGCGGTGGGTAATGCTATGGCTTTTGTAATGCCTAAATTAGATGCCGCCGGTAAAGGCGCTTTCTGGAAAAAAGTAATTACCCGTTCGCTGCTTATATTTTTTACGGGACTTTTCTTAAACTGGTTTCCATTTATAAAATATAACGATGCCGGAAATTTTGTTGCCAAACCTTTTGAAAGCCTGCGCATTTTTGGTGTGCTGCAACGCATTGCCGTCAGTTATTTTTTTGCTGCGGTTATCGTACATTATTTTAAAGTGCGTGGTTCTTTTGTAGTGGGTATGATTATTTTACTGGCATATTGGTTTTTATGCGTAGCCGCAAACCCGGCCGATCCATTTAGCCTCAGTGGCTGGTTTGGTACTAATATAGACAAAGCCGTGCTGGGAGAAAATCATATGTACCATGGCGAAGGGGTTGCTTTTGATCCGGAAGGATTGATGAATAGTTTTGCCGCCATTGTGCAGGTAATACTCGGTTACCTCGTTGGTAATTATATTATACAAAAAGGTAAAACACCCGAAATGCTGAATGCCTTATTTGTTGCGGGCTGTGTATTTATATTTGCCGGCTTTTGCTGGGACATGGTTTTCCCGATCAATAAAAAAATATGGACCAGCAGTTATACCATTTACACAACCGGGCTGGCGTTATTGCTCTTATCGCTGATGATCTATTTATTAGATTTTAAAAGCAGTCCGCAGGACCATACCGATCCGCAGGGTCCTGCGGGCGTAATCCCGCCGGCGGGCAGGAGATGGTGGAGCCGTTTCTTTGTTGTGTTTGGAAAAAATGCCCTGTTCATATTTGCGATGAGTGCCCTCATCCCCAAAACACTTTGGCTTATCCGCATAAACAATGGCATGAGTGCTGATGGGAAACCAAAATACCTGAACCCCTTAAGCTGGTTTTACGAACACCTTTGCAAACCAATCTTTCCTTCCGACCCACGCATTGGTTCTCTGATCTACGCATTCTTTTTTATTGGTATGATGTGGTTTTTGGCATGGATACTTGATAAGAAGAAGATCTATATAAAAGTGTAAGTGGTTAAAATCTTTTAAGATTGGTATCCTGTTTTGGGAGCATTTCAAATTCTGGCAGGAGCAAGTGGTTGGTGGGGACACC
>JBBRQF010000022.1:0-62491 GCA_038226715.1 Chitinophagales bacterium | reverse complement strand
CTAAACTCTTCAAAAACAAATCAATTAAAAAGATTGATGGGCACAGTATGGATAGCCCTGGGATTGGTTGCTGCCTGGTTCGGTTTTTTTAAAATGGGTATACCAAAAATAATGTCGGGCAACCAGCAAGATATTGTTTTTGCAATCATTGTGATGGTCATCATTACACCTGTTGCTTCGATAGGATTGATTTTATTTGGCAAATATTCGTTGGAGGGAGAATATGACGAGAGAGTAACTGATAATATCTTAATAGCAGAATCATCCTTGTAATACTAAAGCAAAAATTAAAGTGTTAGAATCAAAACAATTTATCAAAACTTGCAAAACCCAAAAGTGTCCCTAACGCATTTAATTTAATTATGGTAATATGTCTATCTTGAAAGAGGAATCAGACTCCTGGTTTTAAAAAACACTGTATATAGTTTTACTTTAAAATAGAAATAATTGGAACCGGCTTTAGAAAAATATATTAACCTTCTTCAATCTCTTGTTCACTTGGAGCAATGGGAGGTAGATTTATTAGCCAAATATATTTCAGTGAGAACTGTTACCAAGAATACGATTTTTAAACATGCGGGCTCTACCGTTAAAGAATTATACTTTGTTCATAAAGGATGCGTTCGCACTTATTATTTAGATAAAAACAACAAGGAATGTACACGGAGTATTGCTTTTGAAAATTTTTATTGCTGGGCCATAAATTTTTTAAATGATTTCCCTATTCATGAATATATCGAGGCTATTGCAGATTCAGAGTTACTGGTCTTTAAAAAGGAAGATTTCAATTTTATTGTTGAAAACAGCCCAGGCTTCAGAAAAGTATATATGATTTCTTTAGAAAGAATTGCGCTTATTTACGCAACCCGTGTTGAAACGCTGATCAGCATGGATGCCAAAGAAAGATACCACCACTTGCTTTTAAATAGTCCGGAAATGGTCTTAACCATATCAAATAAAGTAGTTGCCTCTTACCTGGGCATTACCGAACAATCCTTAAGCAGAATTAAATCTGACATGTAGTATTTTTTATCATTTGGTAATTTTTTTATTTAAGATGAAGCCGAGTTTTGTCTTTTAATAAATAAAAAACTATCAATTATGTTATCAAAGACAAACTCCTTTTCAGTAAGAACATCTAAAATGTCAATAGCTATTGCATTGATATTTTCTTTACAATCCATTCAATCGTTTTCACAAAGCACTCACCTGAAACCACTTCTTGTTGAAGTGAACAGCAATTTCAACTACGGTAAATCAAACAACGCCCTGCATCCATTTAAAAAGGATGTTAAGGGAGTGTTGGCAGGACTTTCTTTCCAGGCTGGTATTACGCCAATGTTTTCGTTGGTTACAGAAACTTATTTTACTATGAAAGGCGCAACGTTAAAGACGGGAAATCCGCTTACTGCTAATAAATCAACCTTAAGATTGTATAACGTAGAGATACCAGTATTAGCCCGTTTTCATTTTAACCGTTTGTATATCAACGCAGGGCCTTATGTTTCGTACACGATAACCGGCCGGATAAAAACAGACGGTTCACAAACGATTCAGGAAAAATCAACTTCCATTTCATTTCACAATGTCCCAGACGGGTTTAAGCGCTGGGAAGCGGGTGTGCAGGCAGGAGCAGGTTATAACTTCCGCATTAAAAAAACAACCATGGCATTGGATTTACGATATGGTTATGGATTAACCAATATATCTCAGGATGCCGTAAGATATAACAGGACATTTAACATCAGCTTTATAGCAGTGAAGCCATGGAAATCGAATCCTTTTGGGCATAAGGCCGGCAAATAATAACAGCACTTTAAAGAAATTACTATCCTTATTTTGACAACATTTATTTTGTAAAAAGAGTTGTGAAAAATATTAATAGAATCCGGACGGAATTATAAAAAGTTATAAACAACATGACAAGCATGATGAAGAAGTTTATTTCACAAAAGCAAGCGATAAACATCATGATAGCTTTATTAACTATAGTGTTGGTATTTCATATACTGGTGTTAACTGGAGTGATTCCTTATGGCATTGTTTGGGCGGGCAAAATCAGCACAGAAGCAGAAATGAGGAAATTAGAAGTGATTTCAATTTTGGTAAATGCTTTTGCGATTTTGATATTGCTTCTTAAAGCTGGCTATATCCAAAACAACATATCGGTTAAAATACTCAACGCAGTCATCTGGTTTTTTGCAATTCTTTTTAGTTTGAATAGCATAGGAAATCTTTTTGCCAAATTCGGATTTGAATTATATTTTTTTACGCCGCTAACATTCATTTTGGCAGTATTGTGTTTGCGGATTGTTATTGACAAAAAACCGAAATAATGAATACGAAACTATCGTGTAGATTTTATTTAAAACAGAATTCGGCATTACTTCAGATAAGTGCTATTGAATTGCTCTTTTGTGCTACCTCGCAGGCTGCTACCTTGATATTTTTGTACCAGTTATTAGTTCAACTTTTAAAAACACCATCATGGCCAATAAAAGCATAAAACAGAAGCTACTCCAAAATCCATTTGTAAGAATTATTCTTGGGCTTTTGGTTTGCTTTGCTGCATTCATCATAATGCAGAATATTGCTGCAAAGCTTCTTGCCTTAACCAGCCTCGATAAAGATTTTAGAAATCTTATTAAGGGAATATTGGCTTCTGTTGCTGTGATAATAGCCTATAGTTTCTTTTATCGAAAGGTAGAAAAACGGGCGATTACCGAAATGTCTGTAAAGAGAGTTGCAAAGAATCTGATACTGGGGACATTGATAGGAGTGATTCTGCAATCCCTCACCGTTCTGGTTATTTATTTCAATAATGGCTTTCATGTAGTAGAGGTCAATCCTGTTTCATTTATAATTATTCCTTTAACTGTTGCCTTTACCGTTGCCATTTTTGAAGAGATATTAATACGGGGTATTATTTTCAGAATTGTGGAAGAGAAGTTAGGCAGTTATATTTCACTGGCGCTTTCAGCAATAATATTTGGGGCATTACACCTGATGAATCAGGAAAGTTCATTTATGTCTGCTGTTTGTGTTGCAGTGGAAGGTGGACTTCTATTGGGTGCGGCTTACATCTTTGCAAGAAATTTGTGGCTACCCATAGCCATCCACTTTGCCTGGAACTTTATGCAGTCAGGCATATTTGGAGCTATTACTTCGGGTAACGAAAAAACAAATAGTTTGTTCACTACACAGATTACAGGCCCGGAAATTATTACAGGCGGTGCATTTGGACCGGAAGGAACCATTCAGGCAATCCTGTTTTGTTTGATATCGACGATAGTTTTAATGTACCTGAACATAAAGAAAAACAGACTTATGAGACCCTATTGGAAAAAGTACCAGTCACTTGATTATGTATCAATAAATAGATAAACAATGAAAAAAGAAATTTTAATTCGGGAGTTTATACAGAAGGTCTGGAATGAAGGTAGTGGGTCAGTTTGAAAATAGTTAATTTTAAGATGCTTGAACGAATAAGCAAAGAGTTATTATCTTTGTGGTTATGGCAAAAGCAATTAAGAAATTACCAGCAGATACAAATAAAAGAGCCAAAGCTATTGTAGATGCTCTTACAAGTGAGGATAAAGATACAACTTCACAAGAAGATTTAATAAAAGCGGCTGCGGCTGCATTAGGGCGTAAAGGAGGGTTGAAAGGAGGTAACGCAAGAGCAGTGGCATTGACACCTAAAAGACGTACCGAAATAGCTAAAAAAGCGGCGGCAGCAAGGTGGGGAACTAAAGCGGATTAATAACCAGGAACTAATCTGTATCTATTCTTAATATTGTAATCATAATAACTCCCGCTTGAAGGAGCATTTTTAAATGAATTCCAAACATTAACCGGAACTCCTTCGTGTATATACTTACCTCCTTTAGCAGTTGTGAATATCATATAACCATAACTACCATCACAGCTATAATAATTTGCAGAACTAATCCAAGAACTTTTACCATCCGGCAACCTATCTGTTGTTGTAAATGATGTGTTGTTTATTGCTTTTGCAGCTTGACTGTAAGAACTGAATTTAGATGGCAGAGTATTGCATTGTGATATACATACATTTGCTATAAATAACAATGCAAATACAGTAATAAGTATTTTTTTCATGCCTATTAATTGAATAGTTTGCAAACGTTATTTAATAATCTCTCCATAGCAGATTCTGGAATAACATACTGTTCTTTCTGCAATAAATCAGATACATTTTGTATTATATTTCCTTTACTGTCGTAAGTTACATGGCTTATAATAGTATATTTACTTTCTGAACAATTGTACGACACAAGGTCTTTTGTTGTACAATTTAATTTTTTAATTTTCTTTATTGTTATACTCACGCCTTTAGTCATAACCCAAATTTTAATATCATTGTTTGACTTTGAAATCACTTTAGTTTTAATGAAAAAATCACCCCCATTTTTAGTTTCAGTAACCCACAGCCAGCCATCTTCTTGTAATAAATCTTCATTGCCATTAATCCTTCTTAAAGAGCCGTTATCCATTGCTTTATTTATGTCATTAGCATTGTAACCAAGTTTGAATACACGCAATACAGGATAAATTAAATCTTGCTGGGTTATGAAATAAGTATCAATATCTACAGAATCTTCTTTAAGGTCTATATGTTGAGATTTTAAATTTAAACTGGTCATTAAAAGAGAGACAATTATAATGATATTTTTCATGCCTTTTAAGTTTATCCTTTCGGAAAAATTTTGAATGCTTAATAATTTCAGCTAAAGTAACATTTGATTATAAGTTTTACAAGACAACGGTTAAAATAGCTTTTATTTACTTAACACGATATAAACCGTATAAATTTTGGTTTTTTAATTTTTTATTTGGTTTTTAATGATTTTAGTTTAGTTTTGTGTAACTAAACATCGCCAAACATGGATAATTATCAAAAACAATTAATGATTGAGGCTTTATTGGAGAAAAGAAAAAAGCCTTCAAAAGAAGTATCTGAAATAGATACTATAATCAATAACCTTAGGAATGAATTAAAATCCGATGGTATTAAAGTTTCAGAGCCTCCAAATCCAGAAATAGTTAACACACCTCCCGTTAATAATATCCTAAACCTTTTCCCTACAACAGGAGGAATACAATCTCAGGTATTAGCTGCAATGGATTATCAAAATAAGCCATTAAAAATGTCTCAGATAACAGAAACCATCAAGGAGCAGACTGGGCGTGATTTAGACGTAAGAGAAACTGTAAGAGGCATGAATAAAAAATTCTTGCTTATTTTAATGAAAATAAATAACTCAAATAAATATTCTTATTGGGTTAAGCCGGAATGGTATGATAAAGAATCAAGAAGTCTAAGAGAACAATATAAATTACAAGACATGGATATATTGTATGACCCATCTAATATTGAATATATTGGTATAAAAAAATAAAGTATCTACTCCATCGCCAAACTTCGTAGATACTTTACATTTTTTAAGTTGGAATAAGCTACCGTAACTCAACTGGATAGAGTGCCCGATTACTAATCGGGGAGTTGGGAGTCCGAGCCTCCCCGGTAGCTCTTTACTACCATAAAGGTAGTGATTAGGATTGATATATGCAACCCTAAATAAAAATAAAAAATAAAAATGACTTAAATGCTTGACCGTTCAAGCAAAAGTATTATCTTTGTTTTATGAACACACTACCACTACTAAAAAGAACCCAGATCATTCGCCTACTGGTTGAGGGTAATAGCATCCGGTCTATAACAAGGATTTTGGATGTTTCAAAAAATACAGTCAATAAACTGCTTATTGAGGTTGGTACAGCCTGTATGACCTTTCATAATGAGAATGTAAAAAATGTAAAGTCCTCCCGTGTGCAGGCTGATGAAATTTGGGCTTTTGTAAACTCTAAAGAGAAAAATACAACTGCTGAAATGAAAGAGAAAGGAAACGGGGATGCGTGGACATGGGTAGGCATTGATGCTGATACCAAATTAGTAGTTTCATGGTATGTAGGCAATCGTAGTGCTGAAACTGCCACTATATTTATGAATGATGTAGCAAGTAGGTTATCTAACCGGGTACAGTTAACAACAGACGGACACCACGCATATTTAGAAGCTGTTACAGATGCTTTTGGCTCACAGATAGACTTTGCACAACTGGTAAAAGTTTATGGCAGTAGTAGTGATAGTAATAGTCCAACAGAAAGAAAATACAGCCCAAGTAAATTAAAGTCAATAAATAAAATACCCATATCCGGCAACCCTGATGAAGCCCACGTTTCAACTTCTTATGTAGAAAGACAAAACTTAACTATGAGAATGTCCATGCGTAGGTTTACAAGGCTTACAAATGCTTTCTCTAAAAAACTGGAAAATCATTGCCATGCAATAGCGTTACATTTTGTATATTACAACTGGTGCAAGATTCATACAACATTAAGAGTAACACCAGCAATGGAAGCTAAGTTGACAAAAAGAGTAATGAGTATTGAAGATATTGCAGCTATGATGGTGGATGCCAAACCCAATAGACCAACAACATATAAAAAGAAAGCAGCTTAATGTCCATTTGTAACTCACATAAAAGTTGATAGTTACGTAAACTATACGTAAGACTTAATATGAAAAACAGATGAAATATAGGTTGATTAACAAAATATTTTTAGGAAAATTTGGAAATTTCAATTTTCTGGCTGTATATTTGTTCTATAGATAACAGAATTAAGAATAGAACTTTTATTAGATTTACGGTTTAGATTACATTTAGAACAAACTTAGAAACGGATTTAGAACAAACATTTAGAACAAAACAGATTTAGGTTTTAAAGATATTTAAGAATAGTCACTCCAAAAAGGGTGGCTATTTTTTTTGAATAACCAAAAACAAAACATTATGGAACTTTTTAACTTCGCTCACTTTTTAAAATTTGAAGACTCTCTTTCTTTTTTAGCAGATCGGCTGTCTTTAAACGAAACATGGGAATATTCTGATGCTGCTAAAGAATTGGCAGAGGGCAACAACGCAGCTACTTTTCATTTACCCATTTTAAGAAACTATTTAGAGCATACTTACAGGAAAATAAAATCGGAGAATAAAGTCATATTTACTGCCGATAACAAGTTTGCTTGTTTTAATACTGGATTAGTTACACAGAACCTTGAGGATATATTTGCTTTATTTGAGTTAAACAGATTTCCGGCTGCACGTTCACCGTATTTTTTCAAGGCATTCATTAAGAAAAGCGATATTGAGTTTTTAACTCTCTTTTCTTTAACTCAACCACAAACAGCAAACTATTTCTCAGAGCCTGAATTGTTGCTTTTTAATCCGACACTTGAATTAATCACTGATATTGACCATATAATACAGGATAACAAGTATAGGTTTCCTGCTGAGTTAAAGACGGCTACTGATAGAGAAGTTAAAAAGCATTTGATAGGCTCGATAGATGAGATTTCAAAAAGGGTTAAAATTAATTACAAACTTGCCATACCTCAATATTATGGGGGTAAATTTCAACTACTATTGCCTTTGTATTTAATTGATAATAACAAACCTGATTTAGCATTGGTAGTGGAAAAGGTGAATGATAAAGTATATAGTGCAAGAACCTGTCTAACTATTGGTATGGCTTATAATAACGCCAGGTTAATTGTATGCCCTCATAGTGAATGGTTGCAGCCGTAGTTTTAAAACTAAATGGGATAAGTATATCTTACTTATCCCATTTCTTGATATTTACTACATGAATTTCAAACTGACCCACTACCGGAATGAAAAGGACTTTGACAGTATTACAAATTATGTTGCACCAGCTTACACAATTCATAACGACCCATCAGATTTATGGGAAGGGAGAACTTTGAATTTTGAAGAGTTTGCAATGCGGTTAGATTATACTTTCGATTCGTTCCCCGACATCTGGTTTGAAATTCTTACTGCAATTACTGAAGAAAATTCAGTGGCAATTACATGGATAATGACTGGCACTAATAACGGTAAGAATGGAATATTCCCTCCGACCGGGAAATCAATCAGAACTGTTGGTGCAACAACATATCATTTTTATGATGGCAAAATTTGCGGGCATTCCCAGGTATTCGACAGGGTAACGATCATAAAACAATTGGGTTATTCAAAGACTTTAAATGAAATATCACTTTAGTAATGATGCATTTTTTCCGGGTAAGCCTTATCAATTTAACCAAACACCAACAATTATTTAACTGCAAAATTAAACAGTTTTAAAACAAAAAAAATGAAAGCAATTACATTCAAGAAATACGGCCCGCCAGAAGTACTCCATCTTAATCAGGTAGCTGAACCAATACCAAAAGACAATGAAGTACTGATCCGGATTTTTGCAAGTGCGGTAAATTCCGGGGATATCCGATTGCGTAAAGCTGATCCATGGGCGGTAAGATTGTTCCTGGGGTTAACAAAACCTAAAATAAATATCCTCGGCGGCGTATTGTCAGGAGAAATTGAAGCTATCGGAAAAAACGTAACGAAATTTAAAATTGGAGACGAGGTTTTTGGTGCTACAGGAATGAGCTTTGGTGCTTATGCAGATTATAAATGCCTGCCTGAGGAAGGAATATTAGCAATGAAGCCTGCAAATATCAGTCACCAGCAAGCGGCTACCATTCCATTTGGAGCAGCAACTGCCTTATACTTTCTCAAAAAAGCAGGTATTAAATCCGGGCAAAAAGTATTGATATACGGTGCTTCTGGTGCAGTGGGGTCTGCAGCAGTTCAACTGGCAAAATTTTGGGGAGTAGAAGTGACCGGTGTTTGCAGCACGTCAAATATTGGATTGGTTAGATCCCTTGGAACTGACAAAGTGATTGATTACACAAAAAATGATTTTACCATAAATGGCGAAACCTACGACGTAATTTTTGAAACAGTAAACAAGCTTTCCTTTTCTGCAAGTATTAAATCTTTAAAGCAAAATGGTACTTTGATCCTGGGAGCTTCCGGCCTTTCGCAACAACTGCGTGGTGTTTGGATCTCAAGAACAAGTAGTCAAAAAATAATATCCGGAATGATAAAACAAAAAGCTGAGGATATTATTTTCCTGAAAGAACTCATTGAAAGAGGATTCTATAAACCTGTTGTTGACAGAACTTATCCTTTGGAACAAATGGTTGAAGCGCATACGTATGCGGAGCAGGGCCATAAAAGAGGTAACGTAGCAATAACCCTGACCTGATTAATTAAAATATTTTCCTAAAACAATTAACACTAATAAAATGAAAAAATTTATCATTGTCGCAACGCTTATGTTCCTTGCAACTACGGCCTTTTGCCAGGCAAAAGCATTCCAGGTTGTAAAAGCCGGTAAAGGCAAACCAGTCTTGTTTCTTCCCGGATTTACAACGCCCGGATCAGTTTGGAACGAAACAATTAGCCATTTATCGGCGAAAAAAGAAACTCATATTATTTCATATGCGGGCTTCAATGGTATTGCTTCAATTGATACTCCCTGGTATGCTACCATAAAAGAGCAATTGTTGCAGTACATTGTTAAAGAAAAACTATCACACCTTACCATTATCGGACATAGTATGGGTGGTACCCTTGCGATAGATATTGCTGCAGCCTTACCTGGAAAAGTAGATAAACTAATTTTGGTAGATGCGCTTCCCTGTCTGAGGGAATTGATGATGCCTGGAGTTCCTGCATCTCAAATTCAATATAACAGTCCATACAACAGCAGACTTCTCCAAATGTCTGATACTAGCTTTCGTAAAACTGCAACGATGGTGGCAAAAGGCATGACTTTGAACAACTCGAAAAAAGATACATTAATAGCGTGGATGATGGAGGCGGATCGAAAAACTTATGTATTTGGATATGTGGATTTATTAAAACTGGATTTGATGGAGACGCTTAAACTCGTGAAAGCAAAAACCTTAATTATCGGTGCTCCTAATGCAAATGCTGAAGTAACAAAAGTGAACTTTGAAAAACAGTATGCCAACCTTAGTTTTAAAACGATTGAAATGGCTAATAACAGCAATCATTTCATCATGTTTGACCAACCGGATTGGTTTTATAACCAGGTGAATTCGTTTCTTAAATAAGATTGATTCTAAACAGGGATAACCGGGAACAATACATAATTAAATGAATATTTCTTCATCTTTATAATCAAGCTTTACATTACATAGCATTTGGTGAGTAGAAATTTCCTTTCTGGTTTAAGGGCGTTAACATTAGAACAATTTGAAGCCACTTAGGCTGATTAAATAAATACAAAAAAAAACAGAGACTTTTATTTCAACTAAATTAAAAATAAGTTTATGATCGAAAAATATTTAAATCCAACTCAGGCATCTGGAAGAGACCTGATAATGCGTAACATTTCAGGACCTATTGTCATGCTCAATCTGCTTAGGTTCCGCAAAATTGCAGATTATTCTGAAACCCCTGGCATTTCCCCTTTACTTCCAATAAGTGGTGAAGAAGCCTACCAGCTTTATATCGGCCAGGCCTTGCCACACTTATTAAAATCGGGTGGTGAAATTTTATTTTTGGGGAAAGGAGGATCTTTTTTAATAGGACCCGTTGATGAACAATGGGACGAAGTAATGATGATAAAGCAAAATAGCGTTAGCAGTTTCATGTCTTTTGCATCAAATGCTGCATATATAAATTGCCTAGGGCATAGAACGGCGGCTTTAGAGGATTCACGCCTGCTGCCTCTGGTTGAATATTCACGCTTAATTGAGAAATAAATATTGAAAGGGCAGCATATCATAGTAAACACATTAAATCATGATAGTAAAACTGCTGCTGTTATTTAAATATCACCTTTTAAAAATAAACAAATGATGACAAAATATTTTATACCACTTTTCTTGCTTCTTATATCTTTTAGCGCAATTGCTCAAAAGAAAAAGGAAATCATAACAGCAGATGTTGTTACTATCAATTCAAAAATATTAAAAGAAGAACGAACTGTCTGGGTTTACAATCCTGGCAATAAAAATGAAAACAAGATTTACCCTGTTATTTATGTTTTAGATGGAGAAAGTCATTTTAAGTCTGTGGTTGCCATGGTTGAATATTTAAGTGGGGCAAGTGTTATTCCGCCAATGATTGTTGTAGGGATCCTGCATTCAAACAGAATGAAAGATTTAACACCCACTATTGAAGACTCAGTTGGCGACAGTGCTGGCGAACATTCCGGTGGTGGTGAAAACTTTATGTCATTTATTGAAAATGAACTTTTCCCTGATATTGAATCAAAATATGCAACTGCTCCTTACCGAATACTTATGGGTCATTCTGTAGGTGGACTGACTGTAATAAATACATTAATACATCACAAGGACTTTTTTAACGCATACGTTTCTATTGATGCAAGTTTGTGGTGGGACAAACATAAACTTTTAAAAGAAAGTAAAACAGTTCTTACTACTGATAACTATGCTGATAAAAAACTGTTTTTAGCAATTGCCAATCGCATGGAAAAAGGCGTGGATACAAGCGCTGTGCAGAAAGACACAACCGAAAATACTGAATTGATAAGATATAATCTGGAACTAATCAGGAGCATAAAAAGTAATCAGCAAAATAAATTAAAATTTGATCATAAATATTACGCTGATGACAATCACGGTTCAGTCTCTTTTATTGCTGAATATGACGCCATTCGTTTTATTTTTAACTATTACAAATTTGATTTGTATGCCCGTTATTTAGATAATGAAAACATAAGGTTAGATACTTTATTAGATGCTCACTATAAAAATGTATCTAAACAGATGGGTTACTCCGTTAAGCCGGCAGAAGATCTCGTGAATGGACTTGCTTACCACTCATTAAATACCAAACAGTTTACTAAGGCTCTGTATTTATTTAAAATGAATGTTTCAAATTATCCTGGAAGTGCAAATGCATTTGATTCTCTCGGTGACTTTTACAATGACAGAGGCGATAAAGCAAATGCTATAAAATGTTATAAACAAGCATTAGATATTACAGAAATTCCTGAAACCAGGAAAAAACTAAAACAATTGCAGAATTGAATAGACCTGAGTAAATAGTACAATAGAAATTGAATGTGACAACTACCTGGATAAAATTCGGATAAACTGCATCTAATTGCATTTAAGTCAAGTTTCTTTTATCGAAGTACAATACCAAATTTTACACAAGGCAAGTACTAAGAATCATTGTTAGCCTTTAATATCTCATCAGCAAAGTCAGATAGCATATTCGTCTGAAACGTTCAGACACAACTTTATATAAATCCCATTAAACTGCATTTTTGTCCAACAAGTGAGCCTGCTGCCTGAATTAATTTTGTGGAATAAATAATTCACAATTAAAATTTAGAAAATGAAAATTATCATCGTAGGTGCAACAGGCACTAGGGGCAAGCACCTTACCAGTGCATTTGAAAAAGAACATGAAGTCATAAGAGTGGCTGACAAAGGTGGAGACATCCAGGTAGATATTACATCAACAGAATCAATCGAAAATCTTTTTAAAAAAGTAGGTCCTTTTGATGCATTGATCTCTACAGCAGGTCCAACACACGTAGGCCCCTAGGTAAACCTTACGGATAAAACATTTAGAATAGGCGTTGAAGGTAAAATGATGGGGCAAATTAATTTGGTGCTCATTGGCCAGCATTACATAAATCCCAAAGGTTCCTTTACTTTAATCACTGGCGCTTTAACGCATGATCCACAAAAGAACTTTGCCAATGCATCGGCGGCTAATGGAGCTGTGGAAGGCTTTGTACGGGCAGCCGCAATTGAATTGGAAAACGGTATACGCATCAATGCAGTGAGTCCTACAGTTATTGAAAACTCACCTCAATACTTCCCGTTCTTCCCCGGCGATATTCCTGTTACTATGCAACAGCTTGAATACGGTTTTCGTAAAGCTGTATTTGGAGCAAATACCGGACAGGTAATAAAACCTTACTAAGTCCTTTTCATGAAAAACAACAATTGTAATCCGGGTCATTATTCTTTAGGATAATGATCCGGATACATCCATAAAGAAATCTAACCGCAGAAAACGTTTAATCAATAAAGAATGAGGAAGATAATAATTGCAGTAACATTTCTGCTAAGTACAATTTTTGCTAAAAGCCAGATAAACATTGTCAGGTGAGGTCTGGCCCGGCAATAATTTTTTCTTCAACAAAAAAGGGAATAGGGACATTGTTGGCTCTGGAGTCCAATTATGCTATTAACCGCAATTTATCGTTCGCATTAGATGCATCTTACTTTTTTGCAGGAGGATATGTAAAAGCAACGGGTATAGGGAAGGATATTACCTATCTTTCATTCAAAGGCACTTATAAGTTTTAATTAAAATCCTTGATTGCATTTGTATAACGCAAGCAGTTTCGCTAGTGAATTATTTATTTCAAGAAGGATTGTTTGAAACAAAGAAAACATTTCATTCCATAAAATTCTGTTTTCATAATTCGCATTTTCTTCACCTGGATGTATCGTCTCCGTAATGTCGGTAAAGCGGTCTCTCTGTGGGCAGGTTCAGCAAGTAGCACGCCAGCCCATTGCAGCAGCAACAAATATTTATTTTTAAAAAAGTAGGTTGCAGCTGCAATGGCAAAGCTTGCTATCGCAAGGCTGTCATGCTACTTGCAGTTCACCAGCCCTCCGTTCGGGCAGCTACTGTGTCCTTTCAGCCAGCTTCATTCAATCGCTCACTCGTCGTTTCATTACACCTCGTTCGACACCCCGCAATTTGCTGCAGGTCTTGGCATCCTGCCGCAGCGCACAAATCCAATCAAGGCAGGATGCACAATCCCTTCCGCAAGCCTTTGCTTCACTCACCGGGTTTCATTTCACTTCCTCGTCGCTTATTCATTTCAGCAGGCTTCAGTCCACCCGCTGACTTCTTTTATTTTGCTCGCCGGTAGCCCCACTTAGGCTGCGTTCACCTTGCGTTGCTATTGCTCATGTCATACTTCCATTTCGCAATGCACCGCTAAGCCTCACTTGCATAGTTCTGCCGCCTTCGTGCCGCCTATCAGCGGAAATTTACTTCGGCGGCTTCCTATGTTGCTGGCATCGGCCTCTTTCATCGGCCTTTCCTGCCAGCACCCTTGTTGGGGCTCGCCGTCCGCCTCCATTCAGTCGTTCCTCCCTCTCTCCGGCGGCCGTAAGCCGGCTCGCCACACAGAGGCTATGCTTCTTTTGGCCGCAGGCGCTTTTATCGGAAATTCTAATAAACTCTACGTTGGCAAGGGTTTCAGGGTTTGTTTTCATTTGTCCTTTTTCAGGTAACCAAATGAATACATATTTGGGAGTCGTCTCCCAATAGGAAGAGGGACATAATTAAATCAAAAATTATGTCTACTCATAAAAAAGTAAAAGCAAAGAAAACCTGGTTTGAAAAAATTAAACAGGTTTACGACGTCTTCAAATTTCTGTTCGACCTGTATATGTTGTATAGGAAATTGAAAGGCGAAGAATAAAGTCTGATGATAAATAAAAAAATAGCAAAGTTAAGAGGCTATCACGGACCTATATAAATTGGTCCGGCAAGGAACTACGGCATAAACACAGCCCAGCCGCACAAGGCACTCATTTATTCCGTTCCTCCTTGCCGTGCCAGCCACGCCGCTTGGTAAATGAGCTTTCTTTTTTTCTCTTTTTTCTTTTGGTTAAAATTTTCAAAAGGGAATGAGAATCACTTAAAGCTTAATTTTATGATATTCCCTCAAATTCGTTGCAATTATTCTCAGGCAATTCAAAATCAACATGTATTTTTTGTGCTGTGTAAAGGGGCAAATGCTGGTAAGCCTGCATTAAGGGCTTGGCCAAATTCGTTTGCTATTATATGCTCTAACAAGGAGTATTTTGATTTTTATTTCTGGCTTATTTATGCATTACAACAATCAGGAAAATTTAAAATCAGGCTTCGTGGCTCTGTAGTTCCTTTCCTCAATATAAATGATGTTCGGGAACTTATAAGGGAGCTGGCACCGGCAGTTCATTCCGACTGGGCAAGGTTCAGGGAGTTAGTTAATACCCTGGATAAATTAAACAAATTAAAATCGTCACTGGCGCAGCAAATTCAGGCTTCAGAAAATTTACAAAAGGCTTTGTTGCAAAATTTTTTCAGTAGTTCTTGCAAAAATGGTCATTCATAGGGTGCATACAATAATTCCTGCATCATAGCAGTTTTTAAAACCAAAGCCCCGGCATTTACGCCGGGGCTTTCTTCATACTTCAGCCACCACAACCGAAGCACTATTTTTTGAAAAGCTTAATTAAGAATTTCAAAAACAGGGTAACAGAAAAGCTTACTATAGCACCAACGGCTGCAAGAATGCCGGTTTTAACAAGATCGGCGCCGTGTATGTTTACCAGGATGGTCAAGATTGTTCCGCCAATCGTTCCTGCCTTAGTGCTGTTGTCAAAATATTGCTGGTTCATGTTATTCTCCTTTTACTGCAGTCTGGCTGATACCACCTGCAACACTTCCTGCAACTGCCAGGTAGCCTGCAATCTTTAAAACAATTGCCGGCAGACTAACCGGTGCAGCCAGAACAGTCGTTCCGATTGCAGCAACAGCAAGAGCTACATTCCGGATCTTCTTAAAGAATGGTGGTGTAGGCGACTTTATTCTTTGTTTAATTTTCATAATGCAGGGATAGATTAAAAATCGGGTTTCTGTTAACTAAAAAAGCTTAGTAATGCTGAGGTCATTGCCTCAATTATTCCGCTGTACATGTTGTGAATTTTAACGATTAAAAAATTTTGTTTTCGTTAACTCAAAAAGATTGATAAGGCTGAGTTAATGGCCTCTAAAATGCCGTTTAGCATATCGCTTTCGATTTTATTGGTTAAAAAATAAATTTCCTTGAAAGATTGCTCTAACGAAAAATCAGACTGATAAAAAGGCCCAGAAGGCCTGACGCCATGTGATTAAGATTTAATGGTTAAAAAAACTTGTTTCATTTGGTCTAGCTCGGGAAAAACAATTGAATTTATTTTCTGAAGTGTAATTCTGGATTCTACACCTTTTCCTTCTGCAGTTAAAAGAGAAACCGGTGCAATACAGCCCTTTAATTCCTTCATAGCATCATTTGCCGCATGTATCAATATTAATTGACGGTTGGGCACATTATTCAATTGCAAATGCCATTTATGAGTTGGGCTGTATCGCTTAACCAGTTCATAAGTCCCTTCTGGTACGCATGAAATGCGTGACTGGTTTTTGTGCCAGGGTAACTCAATAGAGTAGCACAGTATTTTTCCGTTCAGGAAAATGGTTCCATTCGTACCATTAGGAAAATATGTTCTGATCAATTCCAGTTTCATTGTTTCAAAGGGTTAAGGATTACAGTCCGGAAATTTTCACCAGGTTTAACGCATTGAAAGCGCCATTTCTCAAAGGATACTTCACAGCGTTCACTTCCTGGTAAAATTCGATACCTAAAGCCAGGAACAGTGGGTGAGTACTGTTGGCCGTAACCGTATTTGCCAAGTTAATTACAGCAGTTGCTGCATTGTCCCAGGGCAGGATAGCAGTTTCGTTGGAATCCACCACAAAACTTTCATTCTCAAAATCAATCTCTGCACCTGCAGAAATGATTTTGAAGTGGGTGGTACCTCCGGGCGCAGCAATCATATTGGCGGGAATAAAAGCTACAAGGTTTGCTGTCAGTGTTCCGGCCACACGGTCAATAACTGCAGTGTAAGGTGCATATAAAGCCCTCCCCAGTTTACCGTTCTTGTTAAAATCAAAGCCTTCCAATAATTCTGCTTCACCGTCAATTATATTACGCAGACCACGGGGATTTACAGCATCCGCCTGAATCACTTCAACCATTTTTGAAGCCAGCCGACCAACCATTCGGTTGTCTTTTGAACTTTGCAGTAAACCACGAAGCGCTGTACGAAGGGTTTTGCCGGCCTTACCGGCATTTCCGAACTCCGCACCGTTTTCACGGGTTCTTGCAAAATTTGGGTCGTTTGCAATACGATCAGCAGGTATTCCGCCTTTTCCTTTTGCCAGGAAACCATCCTGCGATTTGTAAAATGTGATATCGCCAATGGTTCCTTCCAGTTTGATGATACCTTTTTGTTTTGCCATTTTAAAAGATTTAATTTTTAATAAACAAAATGTTTACCGGCACATTTCATTAAGCCCTTTCTGTACAGAAAAATATTCAAGAGAAATTCCTGAGAGCAAATCTGCTAAGCATTTTTAGTAATTGCATCATACCACTTCCGATAACCGCACTTATTGCCGCAGAAAACATTTATTGCTGCTATTGTATGTTATAGGTATTTATTAAATTTGTATGCCGTTTCCGACCATAGCTGCGCCGCAGCATCACCCAGGGAAAGGTATAGGTAGTGTATGAAAACAGAAACCACAAGGCTATGTGTTTACCCCAAAGATGTGCAGCGCATCACTGGCAAAAGTGAGCGGTGGGGGCGTATGCTTCTACTAAAGATCAGGGAAGCTCTTAAAAAGGAAGAACACCAGTTTATAACTATCGAAGAATTTTGCAATTACACGGGGTTTAAAGTCGATCAGGTGCAGTCGGTATTGATTGGGTAATCAGCAAAAGACTCTTTTTTCAATCCACAATGCATATTTCCTTACTATTTTAATTTCTGTGTTTAGCTTTTGTTCAGTATATTTGCTTGTTCACGTTACGTGAACGAACTAATTGAATGAACAAAAAAGAAGAATATATCATTCTACATGCATTAGAAAAGATGCAAAAAACAACAGGTTTGATAACCAAATTCAAACCTGCTGTAAAAGATATATTTATTGATGGAACGGTAGATATTATTGCAGCAACTAAAGAAAAAATATTCTTTATAGAATGTAAAAGAGAATTAAGAGCCCACCATTTACCTGCGATCATAGACCAAGCCAGGAAGTATAAGCCGCTGCTTGTAATTGCAGAAACTATTTTCCCTAAATTAAAAGAAGAACTGCGTAAACAAAAAATAGCTTATTTAGATGATGCCGGAAATATCTACATTAATAATGATGATTTTGTTGTTTGGATTGATGGCCAAAAGAATGAAGAAAAAGAGCGTGCCGTAACTAATAGGGCATTTACAAAAGCAGGCCTCAAAGTTGTTTTTCATTTACTGCTGGATGAAGAATTAATAAATCTTCCTTATAGGGAACTGGCAAAAATGGCCGATGTTGGTTTGGGTAATATCAATAATGTAATGACGGGCCTGAAGGATATGGGCTATGTATTGCAACTAGATAATAAAAGAAAAAAACTGCAAAAGAAAAAAGAACTATTAGATCGTTGGATGGGTGGTTTTGCTGAAACATTAAAACCTGCTTTACACATTGGCAATTTTAGACTAGCAAATACAGCGGAATTTGGTAATTGGAGAAAATTTCCTGTAGAGGGAGATAACACTGTTTGGGGCGGAGAACCCGGGGGTGACCTTCTGACGCAAAACCTAAATCCCGCAAGTCTAACAATATATACCACCAGGAATAAGGGAGATATAATGAAACTAATTAAAGCTATACCAGATGCAGCGGGCAATATTAAAGTATATCAAAAATTTTGGAACCATCCTTTGCAATTGGAAAACCCAGTAGCTCCGCCTTTACTTATCTATGTTGATTTAATGTTGACCGGTGATCCGAGATGTCAGGAAATAGCAAAACAGATTTTTGACAAACACTTAAAAAATGAGTTTAAATAAAATAAGACAGGGCGATTTGAAGCCGGTTTTTGATGCATTGGAAGAAGCTTTTAATAAATTGTCAATAGACTTTTATTTAATTGGAGCAATTGCACGGGATATATGGTATGCTAAAGGAAATGCATTTTCAACAGGAACCAGGGATGTTGATTTCGCTGTATTTATTGCAAATCAGGAAGATTATAATTTGTTAAAATCCTATTTGATTAAACAAAAAAACTTTGTTGAGTCAAAAACCAATGCTTTTGTTTTTATTTCACCTGAAGGCCTCGTTGTAGATATACTTCCATTTGGTGAAATTGAAATAAACGATAGCGTACATATCGTTGGCGAAGGATTAACCTTCATTCGTTTAAATGGATTTAAAGAGGTGTTTGAATTGGGCACTGAAAGGCTTGTATTGGAAACTGGCCATACTTTTGAAGTAGCAACTTTGCCATCTATTGTTTTACTGAAATTAATCTCATTTGATGACAGGCCCGAGCAACGTTTAAAAGACCCCGGGGATATAGCCAGCATCATCCAGAATTATTTTGATTTGCAGTCTGATAATATTTACGAAAATCATACTGATCTTTTTGACAATGCGGATTTCACGCTGCAAAAAGCAGGGGCCCGGATTATTGGGCGAGAAATAAAAACCATTATTGAATCAAATACCATTTTAAAACGAAGAATAACTGACATTCTTATAAGCCACATTAATCAGGCAGACGAAAGTATGTTTATTCGAAATATGCAAACTGGCGATAATTTTGTTTTGTCGGTTGCAGTTGATTGGTTGAATGAGATTCTGAAGGGAATAACTGAATAACACCTTGGATTGAGAAATTTTCTTAAACATGCCCATTTTTTCCAATGAACAAATCAGGATTTTTCTATCTCTTTTCAGAGGCAGAGAAGATGTATTTGCTATTCGATGGGAAAAAGACAGCAAAGCTGGTTATATGCCGGCGTATGATTTGAATTGGGATGAGTTTGCAAAACATAAACTAAGAGGCGGCACATTAAAAGACTTTCCCAATAAACAGTTTTCAAAACTTTCGCAGCAAAAAATTATCAACCATCTCACTGGAAAAGAAGTTATTGGCCTGTATCCTTTATTAGCGGATAATTCTTCCTGGTTTATTGTTGCCGATTTTGACGAAAGCTTAACCAGTAAAAGAAGCTGGGTAGAGGAATGCAGGGCTTGCATCGAAATATGCAATCAATATCAATTTCCTGCATATCTTGAACGTTCCAGGAGTGGAAAAGGTGGGCATGTATGGATTTTCTTCAATTCAAATTATCCTGCTTACAAAAGCAGAAAAATTATTCTGCATATTTTAGAACTTGCCGGTATCATTTCGCCATTTGATAAAAACTCCAATTACGACAGGCTATTTCCGAACCAGGATTATCATTCCGGTAAAGGCTTAGGCAACTTAATTGCGTTACCGCTTCAGCAAAAGGCATTAGAAAATAACAATTGCTGTTTTATTGATCCGAATAGTCTTGCTCCTTTTGATGATCAGTGGGAGTTTTTGCAAAAAGTACAACGGGTTGCAATTGAGCATTTAGATAAAATATTCAATACTCTTGAAAGTTCAACTCATGATAGTAAAATATTTTCTGAAAAAGATTTTTCAACAAAGAATGGTATTCAGTTTGTGCTAAACAATCAAGTTGTAATCCCAAGAAAGCAACTATCCCATGAATTAATATTGTTTTTGAGAGATAATCTCAACTTAGTTAACTCAGAGTATATCATAAAAAAGAAACTGGGTAAAAATACTTTCGGCACTGAACCCTATTTCAGAATGCTGGAAGAAAAAGATGGTTTGGTTCTATTACCCAAAGGTTTTATTGGCAAGCTGCTTCGTTTCTGCCATGAGCAAAAAATTAAGTATCAACTTATTGATGAAAGAAAGAAACTTACTGAAGTTAATTTCTCTTTTAAAGCTTCTTTGTATACGCATCAGCAGGAAGCCGTTGATATTACTGATAAAAAAGAGATGGGTATTATTGTAGCTCCTCCCGGGTCAGGTAAAACTATAATGGGACTGAGTATTATAGCTAACAAAAAACAACCAGCCTTAATTATTGTCCACCGCAAGCAGTTGTTCGACCAGTGGGTGGAACGTATCCAATCTTTTCTTGGCATTGCTGAAGCGTTTATTGGAAAAATATCTTCTGGCCATCAAAAAACCAGCACACATATCACAGTGGCTATGATACAAAGTATTGCCTCAATTGATGCGGCAAACGAAATATTCAAGTCGTTTGGATTGATAATCATTGACGAATGTCATCATGTTCCGGCTAGAACATTCAGACAAGTAATTCAGAATTTTTCTTCTTATTATTTGTACGGATTAACCGCCACTCCTGTGCGAAAGAATAATGATGAAAAGCTAATCTTCATTCATATCGGGGATGTCATTCAGGAGGTAAAATTTCCTCTTGAAAATAATTTATCGGCTAAAAAAGTATCTGTAATTATCAGGGAAACTGATTTGCTTGTTCCTTTTGATTACAAGACAGACAAAACCGAAATGCTTTCCCAAATACTGATTCATGATTCTGAAAGAAATCGGCTTATTATCGACGATGTGAAAACAGAAGCAAACACAGGAAAGAAAATTTTAGTGCTTACAGAAAGAAAAGCCCACATAGAAGTCTTAAATCAATACCTGAAAAATAAATATGAAGTGATAACTCTTTCGGGTGAAGATTCAGAATCAACAAGAAAAGTAAAATTCAAACAAATTAAGGAAGGTCATTTCCAGATTTTGATTTCTACCGGACAGTTCCTGGGTGAAGGGACCGACCTTGATAATTTAGAATGTTTAATACTGGCCTACCCCTTTGCTTTTGAAGGTAAATTAATACAATACATGGGTAGGGTGCAACGAACAGAAGTTACTCCCATTATTTATGATTACAGGGACGTTCACATTGATTACTTAGAAAAACAATACAGGTAAAGAAACCGTTATTATAAAAAACTGATAAATACCGGGCAAATAAAAAAATTCGATGAGCTGACTTTGTTGTTTAATGAAAACACAATTTTTGTAAACTCAGATGCCTGTGTTTTACCGATAAGCTGTTTAGATTTAACGTTAGGGATAGAAAAATTTAAAGAAGGGATAGCATGGAAAGTAAGGGTACTAAGTTATGACGAAGAAAGCTGTGAGTTAATGACAGAGATTTTAGATTACCAAGCTAAACCGGAGATGAATAATAGCAAACAGACTTCCTTGCAATTTTTGATCATAGATAAACTTAAATTTAGGGCTATTGACACCGGTCATTTATTAAGAGCAGTAGAGCTTAAAAAAAATCCTGTCATTCAAAAAGTATCAGAACCGTCCGTTACTTATGAAGTTTCTAATCGTATTGAGAAAGCTGTAGCCAGGCCCGTTGAAAGAATTTTATCAAAAACTATGAAAGTTCCTTTCAATAAAATTCAGTTTCAACATGCCTGTATTTCTTTTCGGATATTTATTGATGAACTTCAACAGGAAATTGCATTTGAAATTGGGAATCCCGATATAAGGCCAGAATTTGAGGCGATTAAAGATTACTTTATAAAAATTTTGAAGAAAAAATTAATTGCTGCTCAAATTGAAATCCGTTACACAGATAAAGAAATTATTTCCATCGATGCAAGCTCTGAAGACATTGATAAAATCAACAGCAGTATTATTGATAATGTTAGATTTCAGTTTGTAAAAAAAGAGATTCTTACATTCAAAGGAAACCTTGAAAGTTCGACTGTCATAAATACTCTGGATAATTTAGTGGCAAAAGAAAGGGATGCCGCAGGGAAATTATTTAAGTCGGAGCAGGATTTGATAGATGATATTTTAAATATTAAGGACTCAAAACATTACTACCAACTCAAATTCCTTTCTTCTCAACATCTATCCGCTGTACTAAAAATCCGTTTCGTACTCAAGCCGTTTTCATTTTTATTTTTGATAGCTGGTGAAAAAAAATATCATATTGTTTGGGAAACACTTAATAGTGAAGAAGCTACCTACATCTGGCATTTTGAAAAATCAATGGATGCTTTACGAAGTGGATTAAAAGAAATTGAATCAATACTTAATGATATCAAAGCCACCAGTAAACTGGATTATCTCAAAAAAGAACATGACAATTTCAGCAGGGTTATTCATGATTATGCAGATATTAAGAGTGGTTTTACGGCTTGGAAGGCGATGCTTGAGGAAAAATTAGGTTAAGTATCCAGTTTAATATATACATTGCAAGCAATATCAAAATGCCTTAAATCGTATTAAATAAAAAGTGAGTGATGAGGTGAGTCAAAAATATCAATCCGCTGAAATCCTTACTGGTAGGGTATTAACAGACCGTTTTGCAGTCCCGTCCGGTCCGCAGAGAAGAGGTCAACAGAAATGTTGGCCTTTTTTTGTGTCCTCAATTTGCTAAATACCCGATGCGGTTCTTTTCTATCTTCTTTAAAAGGTTTGGTACATAAAAAAAATCAATTACATTGGAGGGAATAACCGTCAAAAATGTTTTTTTTCTCGTTTATTTTAAAAAAAAATGTCTGATATAAACGATCTGATTAGTGCCTTAGTAAAATTCAGGGATGAAAGAGATTGGGAACAATTCCACAATCCAAAAGACCTTTCTGTTGCAATCAATATAGAAGCTGGTGAATTGCTGGAACAATTTCTCTGGAAAGATCCTGCAGATGCTAATCCAGAAAAGGTAAAAGAAGAATTGGCAGATATCCTTGCATTCTCTTTATTGCTTGCCCACAAATATGGCTTTGATGTAAAACAGATAGTATTGGAAAAGATATCTGAAAATGCAAAAAAATATCCTGTCGATAAAGCGAAGGGAAATGCAATAAAATACAATGAATTATAATACCATAATAAATTTTAATGATTGTATACCAGGCTACCAAGGCAGATTTTGCAGATGATGTTTTAGAAGATAGGATTGAAATAAAAATTCACGAATTTTTCAAAAAGCATCTAGACAGGAAACGTACAACTGACGGAGAGATTCGTTCATGGAGAAATTCTATGCAATACATGGACAAAGTATTGAGCGACCCTGACATACCTGACGATTGTGGTGTTGCAATAGAATACCAGATCCCTCAGTCTGGAAAACGGCTGGATTTTATTTTAACGGGAATAAGTGAAGATAATATTGAGCAGGCTATTTTAATTGAATTAAAACAATGGTCTACTGCGACAATTTCAGAAAAGGATGGTATTGTTAATACTTTTGTTGGAAGGATGGGAGAGCAAACGCATCCTTCATACCAGGCATGGTCTTATGCATCGTTATTACAAAATTTTAATGAAACTGTTTACGAAGAAAAGATAAGCTTGCACGCGTGTGCTTACTTGCATAACTATATACCTGACGAGGTTATCACTAATGACCATTACAAAGAATATTTATTGAAAGCACCGGTCTTTTTAAAAGGCGATGCAGTAAAGCTGAGGGATTTCATTAAGAAGTATGTAAAATACGGAGATATACAAAAGATAATGTACCGCATTGAGCAAGGCAAAATAAGGCCATCAAAGATGCTTGCAGATAGTATAGTAGCTATGTTAAAGGAAAATCCTGAATTCATTATGATCGACGACCAGAAAGTTGTCTATGAAACGGCGCTGTTATTATCCCAAAGAGCGACTGCTAATAAAAAGAAAGTATTGATCGTAAAAGGCGGGCCAGGAACAGGGAAATCTGTAGTGGCTATCAATCTAATGGTTGAAATGACAAAGCGGAAATTACTGGTAAAATATATTTCCAAGAATGCAGCGCCCAGGGCGGTATATGAAAGCAAATTAAAAGGCAATTTCCGTAAAGATGTTATCTCAAATTTATTCAGTGGGTCAGGTGCTTATGTAAAAACAAAACCCAATACTTTCGATACTTTGATAGTGGATGAAGCCCACCGGCTAGCTCAAAAGGCTTATATGTATAATGGAGAACACCAGGTAAAGGATCTGATGAATGCAGCGAATTGTCTTGTATTCTTTGTAGATGAGGATCAGCGAATACATTTGAATGATGCAGGCAATATTGCTGAATTAAAAAAATGGGCAACATTTTTCGATGCGGAAGTAACAGAAATGGAATTACAATCACAATTTCGATGCAATGGCTCTGATGGCTATCTTGCCTGGCTTGATAATACGTTGCACATAAAGGAAACTGCTAATACTACGCTTAATAAAGAGGATTACGATTTTAAAGTATTCTCTTCTCCTGTAGAGCTGAGGGATGCTATAATAGAAAAAAATAAGATAAATAATAAATCAAGATTGGTAGCAGGATATTGCTGGCCATGGAACAGTAAAAAGAATCCTTCTTTGTATGACCTAATTATGCCTGAATTTGATTTTCAAATGCGATGGAACCTTGATAAAGATAGTAGTCTGTGGATAATCAGCCCGCATTCTATAAATGAGGTTGGTTGTATACATACATGCCAGGGTCTGGAGGTAGATTATGTTGGTGTCATAATTGGCGCTGACCTCTTATATAGAGATGGAAAAATATTGACCAATCCTGTAGCAAGGGATAAAAATGATGGTACTATAAAAGGGTATAAAAAACTAATTGAAGAAAATGAAGAAGAGGGTAAAGCAACAGTAAGAGCAATCATTAAAAATACTTATCGAACATTAATGACCAGAGGGATGAAAGGATGTTACGTTTATTGCGTGGATAAAGAATTGGAAAAATATATTTCCACAAAAATTCTATAAATATACTTTAGCATGTGTTAAGAAATAGACTAGTTAGTTCCCTTTGCATTTTCGTCCCAACGTGATTTTCGCAATATGATCTTCTTCTTTAAAATACCCTTTCTTCAAAACCCCTATGTAAAAAACTCTTACACTTTAATGCGGTCATTGCTTATCTTTAAATTATGCCTGTTAAATATAAAAGTGGTAAGTTATCTCAGCCGCAATCATAAAACCATTCGCACATGAACCAAAACAAAAAAATAACCTGCCTCTTCATTGATATCGGCGGCGTATTACTTACAGACGGGTGGGGACATGCATCCCGGCAACTGGCAGCAACAAAGTTTGGGCTTGACCTGCCGGAAATGGAAACAAGGCATAAGATGACTTTTGATACCTACGAAACAGGGAAGCTCACACTTGATGAATACCTTGACCGTACCGTGTTTTATGAAGAACGGGCTTTTAGTAAAGAGGATTTCCGGGAGTTTATGTTTGCACGATCGAAAAGATTGCCGGATATGATAGAATTTATAACGGCCTTAAAAAAGAAACATAATTTAAAGATCGCCGTGGTGAGCAATGAGGGAAGGGAACTGAATGAATACCGGATAGAAACATTTGGCCTGGGTGCGTTTGTTGACTTTTTTATATCGAGCTGCTATGTTCATTTGCGCAAGCCTGATGCTGATATTTTTAAACTGGCGCTGGACATTGCACATGTGCAACCGGGAGAAGTTATTTATATTGAAGACCGGCCCATGTTTGTTAGTGTGGCTGCTGGCCTGGGTATAGCAGGGATACATCATATCAGTTATGAGGATACCCATTTCAGGCTGGAGGCATTTGGCTTAACAGGTATGTGATAATAGGCTTACAATACTAAGCGATTTTTCACTGTAAACTGAACGGCTTATATTTTGGCTCCCCAAATTTTACAAACCTGTATTGAAGGGAACAGATAAACAAATGTTTGTTAATAAACGGTCCGAAACCGATAATTGGTAGCAAATGAAAAAAATCTTTTTAACCACAATCAGGTTGATTAACGTTTATAAATTACTATGAAGTAACAAACCTGTACCCAATACCTTTAATGGTGATTATTTCTATAGTTGGATCTTCCTTAAGATAGCTGCGCAGTTTGGTAATATATACGTCGAGGTTGCGGCTATTAAAAAATGAATCACTTCCCCATAACAGGTTAAGGATGTCTTTGCGGTCAATTATCTTTTCCTGGTTTTCGCAAAGCATCTTCAGTAATTGACTCTCCCGGAAAGAGAGTTTTTTTTCTTCTTTATTAATAGAAAGAATTTGCCTGTTGGTTTGAAATACGTATTTACCAACCGCATGATTGCTGCTGCCTGCTGTATCATTTGTTTTTGACTTAAGTAAATGCTGTATACGCACGATCAGTTCTTCCATGCTGAATGGTTTGCGGATATAATCATTTCCACCAAGATTAAAACCTTTTACCACATCTTCGGTTTGCGTTTTGGCGGTTAAGAAAATTATAGGCACCTGTTTGTCTAACTCCCTTATTTCATCTGCAATGGCAAAACCATCTTTATTAGGAAGCATGATATCAAGCACACAGATATCGGGTTGGTTCTTTTTAAAAAGCGGTGTAACCTTACTGCCATCTGCCTCCATCACTACTTCGTAACCACGGCTTTCCAGGCTTTCTTTCACGATCTTTCCCAGGAAAAGTTCATCCTCGGCATACAGGATCTTTACTGCGCTCATGATAATTGCTTTGGCAAATGAATAATGAAAGTTGTTTCGGAATCCAATTGACCTTCTACAGTAATTGTTCCGTTATGTTTTTGAATAACCTGGGCAGTATAACTAAGGCCAAGGCCATAGCCCTTTGCATCATGCGTATCTCCATGCGGAACCCTGAAAAATTTATCAAATACTTTTTTCCTGTATTCAGGAGCTATTCCGATGCCATTGTCTTTTACCTTTAATATGATCTCCGCATCTCTTTCCATTAATTCTATATGTATCACGGGATTTGCTTTTCCATATTTTAAAGCATTATCCAGTAAATTAAAAACAATACTCTGCAAATGAAGCCTGTCGCCTTTTACATGCAGGTTGCCACTTGCATCCAGTGTAACAACTGCCTGGCATTTTTCAAACTGCAGTTTTAATGACAATAGCACTTCTTCAACAATTTCCTGCAGGTTCACATCTTCATAACTTAATTCCATTTCCTTTTTTTCGAAGAGGGAAAGTTTAAGTACTTTATCAATGAGCAGGTTAAGACGCTGCAATTCGTTGGTTGAAATATCGAGATATTCTTTTGTACGCTGCGGATCCTGTATGGCATTAAAATTTTTTAGTGCTTCAATGGCAACACCAACTGTTGCAACCGGGGTCTTTAGTTCATGCGAAATATTGCTGATGAATTCATTCTTTATTTCACCAAGGCGTTTTTGTTTTGCCAGGTTCCTGTACAACAAAACAAAAGCGAGTATGGTAATAATTAATAACAATAAGGAAAAGATGATTGGTAGCGTTATCCTTGAAAGCAGGTACGGAGCCGTATTTCCCAACTGCAACTGGTAAGTTACCGGCCTGGCAAAACCAATAGTTATAAGATTGTCCGCTGGTTCCTTTAATGAAAAGCTGTCGGTTGATTGCCGTATTGAAAATGGAATATCTGTTTTTTCTTTTTTCAATTGCCGACGAAAAGCTGAATCAATTTCTTTGATGGTCAGGGGATCCTGCAGCGAATCGATATTGTATAAGAGCTGTACCAATTGTTCACGATCTTTTAGCGGAGAAGCAGTTATAGATTTTAAGGGATCGCTGCTTACGCTGGTTTCATTAATTGAAATAATAAATTTCCCCGAATCTTTTCTTAAGGAATCCTTTAATTTCCCCCGGATAACATTGATAGTAGAAACGATTCCTTTTTTGGAAGGCATTGATACCATTAAAGACTCTTCTTGATTAACATCCCGGAATTTTTTTTTTATGTGTACGTTGGGTAAAGAATCTTTTGAAATATTACCTAGTCTTAATTTGGCAACCTGCAGTTGTTTAATGGTTTGCTCAAATGCAGCATTTGTTTTTATGTTCAGGGCTGTTTCTTCCCTTTGATAACTCTCCCTTAGCCAATAAAACATAAACACAGTAATGCCAATAATAGAAAGAAGCATTAAAATAGGGCCTGGTATGATTTTTTTCTGGTTCATTCATAACAAATGTAGGTATTCGTTACTGGTAAAAAAGATGGCTTTAACATTAATTAACCTAAAACCAAGGAGGCTTAACTTATATTGACTGTCTGTTCATTTAGTTTTGAAAAAACATTAAATATGAAAAAAATAATTATTGCCGGATGCTTCCTGTTTACAACAGGCATTGTGCAGGCACAAAAAAAAGAAGGTAAAGTAATTTATGAAAGGGTAAGCCAGATGATAGCCCGTTTTAACATCAATGGTGTTGACCAGGAAGTGCCCAAAACCAGGAAGGATAACCTGGAACTGGTATTCGGTGCAGGAAAATCACTTTGGAGAACGGTTGAAAAAGATGAGGACAATGATGCAAACACTGGCGACGGAGTGCAGATAAGAATGATTGTAGCCGGAAACAACGATGTGCTGTTCACCAATTTTGAAAATGGCAAGCGTGTTGAAAAAAAGGAATTTATGGACAAGACTTTTATTGTAGATGATAGCATTGGCAAACTAAAATGGAAAATGACAGGTGAAACAAAAACCATTTTAAATCATCTATGCATGAAAGCCACAACAGAAAAAATTTCTACACAAATGCGCATGAATATAGACAATGGCGTGGTGGAAAAGAAAGAGATACAGGATACTGCTATTGTTATTGCCTGGTTTACAAATGATATACCTGTAGCTGCCGGGCCTGGCGAATACCAGGGGCAATTACCCGGCCTGATTTTAGAAATGGATATCAATAACGGAAAACAAAAGTACTTAGCTACTTCTATTTCGGAAAAAGCCGACATAGCTGAAATTAAAGAACCAACCGGAAAAAAACATTATACTCCTGCTGAGTTTAAAGCAACGCAGGATAAACTGATGACTGAGATGCAGAAGAATAATCAAGGTGGAGGGAACTTTAATATAAGAACCAATTAATAAAAATAGAAGACATAAGGAAAGCCGCTGCAATTGCAGCGGCTTTATTATTTGTTAGTCTTAATTTGAAAAGTTGTCAAGCCTGAGCTTGTCGAAGGCGGGTTTCAAACTAAAGTCAGGTCGGTTTCGACTAGCCTGTCTGCCGAGAAAGGTAGGCTCAACCTGGCAGTCTTTAAGATGATAAATTTTAAACTCATACACTGCTCTTTTTATGTACGCCTTTCAAACTTCATCAACAACCTTTCGATAGGGATTGAGTTTGAATTGTTTTTTTTAGTGGGTTGTCAGGGTGAGTTTGTCGAATCCGGATTATTTAGTTGTACCGTCTTCGACAAGCTCAGACTGACAGCCTTTGTATAGCAGGCTGTGTTATAATCATTTATTTATCTGCTAATGATCCTAATTCCCCTTCCGCTATTTCCATTAATTAAATCAACTGCTTACATATGCTTGTCATACCGACCAAAGAGAGACATCGTTAAGTCCCATAAAACATCGTTGCTGGAAATAGATTTCTCCTTCGTCGAAATGACAAGAGAGTAATATCATTTGCTTACCTGCTAATGATCCGCATGCCTCCTCCGCTGTTTCCACTATTTAATCCAACTTTATTTAAACTGTAGGTAAAGCTTAATGAGAAAAACCGGCGAAGCGTAAGCACCCTGGCATCTTCTATATAATTGCTGTAGCTGCTGCGACTGATGCCTATGTTCTTATCCAACAGATCTCGTGCAGCAAATTTCAATTCACCCCGGTTAAACTTCAGCATCTGTTTGCTTATACTTGCATTCCATAAAGGCACTTTATAATTAAAACCGGCACTCCGTTGTGAGTTGATGGTATAAGTAAAATCGCTGCTAAAGAAAAACCGCTTTGGTAATTCCCAATCAACAGAAGTTGTGTACTCCTGCGACAGGTAGGTTGTATTTAAAGCCGACTGTAAGGAATAAGCTGACCTGTTACGGGTAAACCCAGCACCTACTGTAACATTGAGTTTGTTTGTCGGGTTCATATCCAGCCGGATGGCAGGACCCAGAGAAAATGTTTTTATATTATTAGCCGCAGTATTGATGAATTGTTTTGTTTTTGAAAGCTGTGCCGAACTGCTTAATTCCAGGCTGCCTTTTAAGAACTTTACCGGCCTGCTGTAACTTATTTCTCCACCAAAATTATAAACACCGTTTACATTAACAGGTTTGGTTCGCTTTACGCCAAACTGATCAAGCACATCATAATTGGTTATTTTATTTTTGGTGAACTGTGCATTGAAGAAGAAGAACAGGTTCCTGTTTTTAAACGGGCTTACCAGGTTCAGATTTCCGGTTACAGTATGATTGTATTCCTGCTTCAGATCGGGATTGCCTTCCCTGATGTTGAGGGAGTTGCTGTTATCAGGCACGGGTTGTAACTGCGACATGCTCGGCTGATTGGTAGAAGCAATATAGTTTACAGCAAATGATTTGAACTTGGAAAAATTATATTGAAACCTGGCAGAAGGCAAAATATTATCGAATGTTTTTGTCAACAGCGAATCGGCAATGCCGCTGATGATCCTGCCTTTTAAAACGGCATGTTGAAATGAAGCGCCCAAAGCATAATTGTATTTTCTTTTCTGAGTTCTGAACCGGAGGGCGGCATTGGTATAGGCATAAATATTCTGATAGTTGTTGCTGAGTGAATAATTTTGCAGGTCGTATTTGCCGCTTTGCCCATTATAATCCTGCGTATTTTTTTCTGCAGTACTTTTTGTATTACTTTTTGAGAGACTGAACTCAAGCAACGAACGTTTTAAGACCGGTTCAGTATAAACCGCCCTGGCCGTATATCCCTCCAGGCTGGCATCGGTAATGCTTTGCTGATTTAAAGTATCTTTTTTAAGCAGCCCGCCGTTAGGGTCGTAAAAGCTATTGATAGAAGAAAGGTCTCCGCCGCCGTCACTTCTATTCAGGCTGGATTGAAAGGATAAAGAAAAGGTTCTTCTCCTGCGGGCAAATTTTTTGCGCCAGGCGATCTCATTCCTGAAATTGTAACCGCTGTTGTTTGTATTAGTATTACTGAAACCCTCATTGGTAGTATTGCGGGCAGCAGATAAAGTTTGATAATTTGTTTGTGAACGGTTACTGGTTTGCTGGTAACTGAATGATGGTATGATACGGATAGAATTGAAAGTATCCAGTTGAAACAGCAGGTTTGCATTCAGCCGCTGATTGTTATTGAGATTGTTGACAAATGCGTCCTCATTATAATTATAGGATGAGCCAGGTAAAAAATACTGTCTTTGCAAATGGCTTTCAGACTTTGGATTAATGCGGTTGTAAAAATAATTACTCTGCAGGTCTGCTTTAGGGCCTATAAGATTATTGTAGTTAAAACCGCCTGCCCAGGCTGTATTAATGCCATTGTTTCGTCCGCCACCGTTTATGCCCATGGCAGCCGCATCCTCGTTGTTCATAGAAATATTAACGTTACCGCCGTTATTGTTTTGCATGCGGCTAAGCTCGCCTGTAAAATTGAGTATATCCATAAAAGAAAAACCTTCGGCATTGGTATTATTACCCATACCAATAGCAGAAAACTGCCTGGCACCTTTAAAAGAGTTTACATTGAATTTGCCTTCGTATCTTTCTTTGGTACCGCCACCTGCATTTACCTTACCAAACATGCCTTTCTTTTTATCCTTCTTCAATTTCAGGTTAATGGTCTTTTCATAATTGCCATCTTCAAAACCGGTAAGCTGTGCCTGGTCGCTTTGTTTATCATACACCTGGACTTTATCAATAGCATCTGCAGGCAGGTTTTTAGTTGCCACTTTAGGGTCGTTGCTAAAAAATTCCTTGCCATCTACCAGCACCTTTGTCACTTTTTCTCCTTGTGCTTTTATGGTTCCGTCTTTTTCAACTTTTATACCGGGTAGTTTTTTCAGTAACTGCTCTACATTGGCATTGGACTGCACTTTGAATGAACCGGCATTATATTGTATAGTATCATTAAGCAGGGTAACAGGCGGCGCTTCACTTTCCACCACAACTTCTTCCATTGTTTTGCTGAGGTCGTTCATAACCACCGTACCGAGTGCTGCATTTTTATCATTGGCAGTTACCGAAAACAGTTTACTGCTGTTGTGATAATTTACATGGGTGATGAGCAAACGGTATGTTCCTTCGGCGAGGCTTTTAATTTCGAAACTTCCGTCATTGCCTGTCATGGTAAAGCTTACCAACGATGAATCTTTTTTACCCAGCACTGTTACGGTGGCACCCGCAATGGGCTTGTTGCTCACGGTGTCCATCAGTTTACCGGTTACAACGCCATTCTTTTGTGCATTGGCAAATTGAGACATGCAAATGCATATCAGTAAAAAATAAAATTTTCTCATGTTGTCCTATTTTTCTACGAAAATATTCTTAGATAAAAAGAGAATGGGTTAACCGTGCTTGCTTTATTGTTAATGAAGGTTAAAGAATGGGAGTTTCCTTTTTTGAATGTAGATAGGATATGAAAGCGAACAAATGGAAAAGTTGCAATAGTGTTTACTTTTTTTATTATTTACGGAAATTAATCCTGCTTTAAGGTTACATTTTCTTTTATAACATTTACTAATGATGGAAAAGTTACATAATTTTTTCTTGACGTTTGCCTGTCCGGCAATAATATACTAACTACTAACAGTCGATCTTAGAATGGGCATTTTTTTTAAAAATATATTGCGGATTTTTTTAACGCTGCCTGCCGGTATATTAATTTTACTATCTCTGGCGATTCCTCGAATTACCTTAGCGCAGATGAAATCTGTTAAGCAAACTAATGCAGCCTTAGCACATCCAGCTTTAAAATCTTTATCAAATAATGTTAATGACCTTTTTGGTTCCCAGGCAAGCTTCATAGAAAACGTAGGCCAGTATGGTCAAACTATGAGTGGATACAACCATATGGGTAAAATAAAATATGGCTACGAGGGATTGGGAATGCCCATATTGTTTACATCAAAAGGGTTGATTCATTTACAACAAAAAATTGAAGGTCCATCCGAAGAGGAAAGAGAAAGAATGGAACGAAAGGGCAAAAAATCAGGGGAAAAAGAAGAGATTAACCGCACGATTACCATGGAGTGGCTGAATGCCAATCCCAACCCTGAAATAATTGCTGAAGATATTGTACAAGGGTATCACACTTATGGAAAACTGCAGGGGAAAGCAAAAGCGTATAAAAAGATAATTTACCGGGACATGTATCCCGGTATTGATGTTATATATTCTTTCACACAAAATAAAAAAATTGGTTTTGAATACAGTCTCCTGGTGAATCCTGGCGCTGATATAAGTGTGATAAAGATAAGGTACGCGGGCGATGTAAAAAGTATAAAGCAAAATAAGGATGGCAGTGTTATTATAAAATCTGATATCGGCGGTATTGAGGAAACAATACCCGTTAGTTTTTATGGAGATGATCTCAACTTTAAAAACTCTGATCAAAAAATAAAATCGGGCTTTACTGTTAATGATAAAGAAATCAGTTTTTCGTTGCCTGATGGATATAATAAAACAAAAGCTTTGGTCATTGACCCGTTTGTGATCGGCACCGGAAACCTGAATGGTATTAATGCAGGTAAAGCAAAGGATCTTGATTTTGATTATGCCGGTAATATATATATAACCGGCGGCGGCAGTGGCAATGATTATAAACTTGCAAAGTTTGATGCTTCTGGTAACCTGTTATGGACTTTTGCTGGTACGATTATAATACCCAACTGGTCATTTGGCCCTTACTATGGTGGTTCAGTAGTTGAAAAAAGTACCGGTAGTGTTTACCTGGGCCAGGGATTCAGCCCTGCCACCGGGTACAGGATTGTACGCATAAGTACAACAGGGCTTTATGATAATTACATTTCGGATGCCAATCCTGGCTTCAATGAAGCCTGGAAACTCTACTGGAACTGCAATAATGGTGCGCCTCAAATTTTAATAGCGGGTGGTGGCACCAGCTCTACATTAAACCTTGGTATCCTTGTTCCCCCTGCAACTGCAGTGGCTTCTTTAAATATTACAGGCGCAAGCGGAATTTGCTGCCAGGACATGGTGGATATGGTCTTTGACCAGGCCAACTTTGATATTTATTCTGTGTTTGCTTCATTGGGGGGTACGCCGTCTGTAAATAACCGCATGTATAAAAACAAAGCACCTTATAATGCAGCAAGCATTGCATGGAACAGGCTGTCGGGACTTACTACTTTATCTGAAGCATTTAACAGGCCATATCTTGTTGCACCTATCGGTGGTGGTGGTCTAATGGATAATTCAGCCAATGTGCTTTCATTGAATGGTTCTTATCTCTATTACTGGGATGGAAAAACTTTAAAAGCATTTGATAAAATTACCGGTGCAGATGTTGGAACGCCATTAACCACTGCCAATACAGCATTGGCACAAGGTGGCATTATTGCTGATGCCTGTAATAATATTTTTGTAGGAGAAGGAAACGGCATTATAAAAGTATACAAGTTTACGGGCGCTGTATTTGATGATGCAGCGGCACCGGATATTGCAATACCCGGCTTTGCCGGAAAAGCAGTGTACGACCTGGCCTATGATGAATCAAAAAAATTATTGTACGCCAGCGGAGATGGATTTGTTGGTGCCTTTGATATATCTTCTTACAACTGCCTCAGCGCACAATACACACTGAATGTTGTGCCCGATTGTTTAACATCAAGTGCGACAGTAACGATGAGCCCGGCACCACCGGCAGGATCAACAGTTACTTATACTTTATTTCTCGGCGCTACACAAATAGCCACTAACACTACGGGCATCTTTACCGGTTTAAATCCCAATGTTACCTATACTGTTATTGCCACTATTAACCAGGCATGCAGCGGAACACAGGCAATAGCCACATTTACTCTTCCGGGAGCAACTATTGCAACAACACAAACCAATACTACCTGTGGTGCTGGTACAGGCTCTATTACCATTACAGCTTCCGGTGCTGTGCCGCCTTATACATACAGTATTGATGGAGTAACTTTTACAGCAGGCAATATTTTTACAGGATTAGCAGGGGGTATTTACACCGTAACCGTAAAAGATGCCAATGGATGTAAGAACACAAAAGTCGTAACCTTATTAAATACCAATGGCCCGGCATTAACTTATACAAATACCAATGCTGATTGCGGAAATAACAATGGAACTATTACTGCTAATGCAACGGGAGGTGTTATCCCTTATCAATACAGCATTAACGGAACCATTTATCAAAGCAGTAACTTTTTTACAGGCCTGGTTGGCGGCACCTATCCACTAACTGTAAAAGATGGCAATGGATGTATTAATGCTGCTGTAATAATTATAACCAGTTCACCAGCTCCGTCGATTAATGCTATTCCGGGAGCTGCAACCTGTGGTAATAATAACGGAACCATCACAGCTTTTGGAAGCGGGGGCACAGCACCATTACTTTACAGCATCAATGGAAATATTTTCCAGGCAAGTAATAATTTTACCGGCCTTACACCCGGCCCTTATACAGTCGCCGTAAAAGACGCCAATGGTTGTATAAATACAGTAACGGTCATAGTCCCCAATTTTGCTGCACCAACGGTAACAGCCACTTCTACGCAGGCAATCTGTAATAATGTAAACGGTACGATTACAGCAACAGGAGGCGGAGGTTTAGCTCCTCTCCAATACAGTATTAACGGAGTAACATTTCAAACCAGTAATATTTTTACCGGGTTGGCACCTGGTACTTATAGCATTACCGTAAAAGACGCCACAGGTTGTACAGGCAATACAATTGTTACTGTTGCCAGCATCGGCGGACCATCAGTAAAGGCCACATCCGGTGTATCTGCCTGCAATGTAAATAATGGAATCATTACGGCTACAGCCAGCGGCGGTATACCGGGTTATCTATACAGTATCAACGGAACAACATTCCAGGCAGGCAATATTTTTACCGGTGTGGGTGCAGGCAATTACGTGGTATATGTAAAAGATGCGAATGGTTGTATTGGAACTGTCAGCATTGTTGTTGGCAATACATCAGGCCCGTCAATTACTGCCGTAGCAACAGCTACCGCATGTAATTCAAATACGGGAACAATTACTGCTACCGGCACCGGCGGTTTAGCACCACTGCAATTCAGTATTGATGGAGTAACTTATGGAACCGGAAATATTTTTACCGGACTTGCAACCGGAATTTATTTTGTGTATGTAAAGGATGCCAATGGTTGTATAAAAACCACCACGGTGGTAATTGCAAATGCATCCGGGCTATCGCTTGCCGTTAGCAGCATATCTGCATCATGCAGTTTAAATAATGGTATCATCACTGCAACTGCTACAGGTGGAACAGCACCACTGCAATACAGTATCGATGGAACCGTGTACCAGGTAAGCAATATTTTCAGCGGACTTTCTGCGGGTGCCTATACAGTGTATGTAAAAGATGCTAACAATTGTATCGTTACAAAAAATATTATTGTTTCCAATGCAAGCACTTTAACATTAACTGCAACGGTCCGGTTCCAGGCGAGTTGTGGTGCCGCCAATGCAGTGATCGTTGCAACCGGCAACGGCGGTGTAGCTCCACTAACTTATAATATTGATGGTGGAGCTTACCAGGCTATCAGTGCATTTATAAATGTTGCGCCAGGCACACATGCCATTGCAGTTAAAGATGTAAACGGATGTATCGCAACACAGACTGTTACCGTTATTAATTCCGGTACCGGTAACGTTCCAACAAACATTACATTCACAATTAGAAATACACTTGCCTGTACCGGTGGTTTTGGAAGAATAAAAAATCTTAAAAGTTTTCCCAGTGGCGGTGGCACCAATTATGAATTCAGCCTGGATGGCGGCCCCTTCCTGCAACCCAATGACCCGGTATTCAGAAATGTTCCCGCAGGCGTGCATACTATTACAACCCGGGACCAGGGCAGCACCTGTACTCTTACTAAAATATTCGTAATTGGGATTGGAACTCCGGCTACCGCTACTGCAAGTTCCACTTCATCTGCATGCGGCAACTCCACCGGCACAATTACTATAGTAGGTGTTGGCCCTAATACACCTTATCATGCCAGTATAAATAGTGGGGTTACATGGAATACATTTTTTCCACCGGGAGTAAATAGTTTTACCTATACCAATCTTGCACCAGGAACTTATTCCATCATAATCGCAGATGATGCAGATTTTGTTACCGGCCCACCAGACATTCCGGGTGCCTGTCTCACCACCATATTTGTAACGGTGCCATCTACAGGTGGACCGTCTATTTCCACCACACAGATCAATAGCACGTGTAATTCAAATAACGGAAGTATTACCGCATTGGGTAGCGGGGGCACCCCACCTTATCAATACAATATCAACGGCGGTGCTTATTTTGCAAGTGGCGTATTTAATAATCTTTTACCAGGCATATATGCAGTGGGTGTAAAAGATGCAACAGGTTGTACAACAGGTACGCAGGTTACTTTATCAAACCCAACTAATCCTACGGTAACAGCAGAGTCATTATCCACTTCGTGCAATTTAAGCAACGGCACCATTACAGCAACAGGTACCGGTGGTGTTGCGCCATTGGAATACAGCATTGATGCAATGAATTTTCAAAGCAGCAATATTTTTATAAACCTGGCAGCAGGTAATTATACCTTGTATGTTAAAGATGCCAACAACTGCTTTGGTTCATTAGCTGTAACAATAAATAACACAGGGCTACCCGTTGTAACGGCATTTACCATTGCTGCTACCTGTAACAATGTTGATGGAAGTGTTGTGGCAACAGGTTTATCAGGTACTGCGCCTTATACATTCAGTATTGATGGAACGGTTTATCAAAGCAATAATATATTCAGTAACCTGGCTGCAGGCTTTTATACAGTTTATATAAAGGATGCAAGAGATTGTATAACCACAACAGGCGTTTCCGTTGCTAACACTGGAGCCCCTTCTATAACAAATGCCATTACCACAGCAGCAACCTGTGGTAATGCAACAGGAAGTATTACCATTACTGCAGGCGGTGGTGCAGGTGCACTCGAATACAGTATTGATGGCATAATTTTTCAGGCAGGAAATATTTTTACCGGATTAGCAGGGGGAACTTACATAGTTACCGTAAGAGATGCAAATGGATGTTTAGCAACCAGTGCTATATCAGTAGGAAATATTAACGGGCCACAGGTATTAACTGCGGTAATAATAAATGGGGCATGCGGATCAAGCAATGGCACCATCACAGCTTCAGCATCTGGGGGCACGGGGCCGCTTCAATATTCAATTAATGGAGCAACATACCAGGCCGGTAATGTTTTCAATAGTGTTGCTGCGGGTAGTTACACCCTGTATGTAAAAGATATAAACGGATGTATAAAAACCTTGCCCGTCACCCTGATAAATCTAACGGGGCCAACGTTGTCACTTAATACATCACCAGCATCATGCAGTTTAAGCGATGGAACAATAACGGCTGTAGCAACAGGCGGAACATTGCCGCTTACTTATAGCAAAGACGGAATTATATTTCAAACAAGCAATATTTTTTTAGGCCTGGCTGCAGGGCCATATACTATTACCATAAAAGATGCAAGGGGTTGCACAAGCACAACAACTATAACTGTTACAATTATTGGATCACCCGTTACACCAACATTCAACCCGGTGGCACCAATTTGTTCAGGGGGAGCTTTATCTCCTTTGCAAACCATATCATTAAATGGCATTACGGGGACATGGGCTCCTGCATTGAACAATACAGCGACAATCACGTACACATTTACGCCAACAGCCGGTCAGTGTGCAACAACAGCTACATTAACAATAATAGTAAACCCCAAGCCATCACCCATAATAATTTATCACAACTAACTATAAAAAAAATATGAAAAATTTCAGCAGTCAAGACAAACTAAATAACCCAGTTAAATTAACTAAAAACTTTTGGGTGCATTTGTTACAATGGCTAAAGCTGCTGGTACTTTCATTTGCCCGGATAAGGAAAAGTATTGCAGAAACTTTTTTTCAGCATTTCGAAAAACGGAAAATCAAAATGGCAAAACTATTTTTTCAACATCAAATTATAAAGTATACTAAAATCAATATCATGAAATTTCAAAAACTGTTTCTTAAATTACCAATTATATTGCTGCTGCTGATTGGCGGCACAAAGGCAATGGCGCAGGGGCCTTACCCAAACTCCGGTAATCATTCCGTTTGTTTAAATGCAGCAGAACCCTACGGTGTTGTATTAAACGCAGGATCCATTTATGCATGGAGTGTTACGCCTTTAGCTGGTGGAAACGGAACCATAATTATAGGGGCAACACCCAATTTAATTACAGTGAACTGGACAACCCTCGGTACAGCAACCTTAAAAGTTATTGAAACAAATTCGTTTGGTTGTGTTGGGGATCCTGTTACAATTATTGTGACCGTTAATCCAATACCAACACTGGTAATTACTAATCCTGCACCGGTTTGCGCACCAGCTACGGTTGATTTAACATTACCTGCTGTAACTGCAGGGTCAACTGCGGGAGTAATATTTACATACTGGACAGATGCAGCTGCAACAATTCCATATCCAACTCCTGCAGCTGCAACAAACGGAACCTATTATATAAAAGCAACTTCTGCTGCGGGGTGTTTTGATATTAAACCTGTTGTTGTTACTATTAGTCCTGCACCAAGTGTAGTAATTATTAATCCACCTGCTGTTTGTGCTCCCACAACTGTTGATTTAACATTGGCTGCTGTAACAGCCGGTTCAACAGCCGGATTAACGTATACATACTGGACTGATGCAGCCGCAACAATCTCTTATCCAACCCCAACAGCCGCAACTAGTGGTACTTATTATATTAAGGGTTCTACTGTCGCCGGATGTTTTGATATAAAACCTGTTGTAGTTACGGCCAACCCTTCACCTTCATTGGTAGTTACTAATCCTGCAGCAGTTTGTTCACCGACAACGGTTGATTTAACGGCTCCTGCTGTAACAGCCGGTTCAACAGCCGGATTAACGTATACATACTGGACTGATGCAGCCGCAACAATCTTTTATTCAACACCATCAACAGCAACTGCAGGTACCTATTATATCAAGGGAGCTTTACCAGCTGGATGTTTCTCAATACAGGCTGTCGTTGTAACAGTAAATCCATTACCGACTCCGTTGGTTGGTGGTCCTAGCCCGGTTTGCGAAGCCGTTGGTGGCAGTACTGCAACATACACTACGCCTAATATTGCAGGGCATACATATAACTGGGTTGTAGTTGACGGAACGATTACTACAGGCCAGGGTACAAATACAATAACGGTAAGCTGGACAGTACCTGGGGCAGGCTCTGTAAGCGTTACAGAGGCCATTATATCATCGGGTTGTTCTGCAAATAATATAAAAGCAGTTACTATAAATCCAAAACCGGTGACAACAGCAATAACGCATAATTAATAAAAGAATAAAATTAAAATGATAAAATAAAAAACCGTTGTATTCATGCCACCTGCTTCATATACAGAAGCAGGTGTGCCTGATGCAACGTTCAAAAAATAGATAGGAGTAGCTTTGAGTTTTGAGATCTACAAATGATCAATATAAAAAGTAATTAAGAAGATATTTATCAGGGTAAAACATGTTTAAACATTTGCAACATATTATTGTATCAGTTATGCTGTTGTTCAGCATAACCCAAACCATGGCACAAATAGCCATGCCCGATACCGTATGTGTTGGTACCAACAGGATTTACCAGGTAAACAATGCGACTGTAGCATCTACTTACACCTGGAAGATTGATGGAGTAACGCAAACAACAATTAAAAATGCAATAAGTATTACCTGGAATACGGCGGGAACTTTCCTGCTGGCTGTGCAGGAACATCCGGCAATTGGATGTGATGGCGACTTGCGATCGGGATTGGTTACAGTATATAAATTACCAGTGGCAAACGCTGGCGCAGATATAAGCAGTTGTCTTGGAAAAAATATACAGTTGAATGGAAGCGGAGGGGCCATTTATAAGTGGAGCCCGGCAACCTATCTTTCCAACACAAACATTGCAAATCCAGTTGTTATTTCACCCCCGGCCGGTAACCTGGTTTATTTGCTGACTGTAAAAGCTGCCGGAGGTTGCACTTCATTAAAAAATGATACTATCATTGTTAAAATAACGCCGGCTGTAAAAATATTTGCAGGTAATGATTCGTCCGTTGCCATCAATCAGCCTATACAATTAAATGCAACCGATACGGCAAACTTTGGCTTTAATACATTTACCTGGTCACCCGTTTTTGGGCTCAATAATCCATTCATCCAAAACCCGGTTGCCATTGTAAACAGGGATATAACATACATTGTTACTGCCCGTACAGCAAATGGTTGCGAAGCAAAAGATGATATTAAAATACAGGTCTTCGATGGCCCCGAAATTTACGTACCCAATACCTTTACACCCAATGGAGATGGATTGAATGATGTTATGCGTCCCATTCTTATCGGGATAAAAGAATTAAAATATTTTACCATTTTCAACCGCTATGGCCAGCTTGTTTTCACCACTTCCAGGCAAGGCGAAGGATGGAATGGAATCTTTAAAGACGATAGGCAAAACAGTGGTGCTTTTACCTGGATCGCCGAAGCTATAGATTTCAAGGGGCGTACGATAACCCGAAAAGGGATTCTCATTTTAATAAGATAAGATTCGGTCTCATCAGGGTTTCACGCCAACAGACTGAAATCTATTGAAGCGTATGGTGATTTTTTTTTAGAGTGATTCATTTAATTACAGCTTAAGGACAGGTATTGACGAAGTGCAGGAAATATGTACTCCTTTCTCGCCCGCTTTGCGGTATGAACTATAGACATCTTTAAACTTCAGCATATCGCATATTTTAGATTCTTTATCATTTGGAAAATCGCATTCAGGTGCAAAATCATCAGCTTCTTTAAATGTTCCAAAAATTCTGTCCCAGCAGGTGATGTCCCCATAGTTATATTTATGAAAATCTAATTGATGATGTATGGAATGCTGCTCGGGACTTTGAATAAAATATCCTAACCACTTAGGAGTTGAAATAGAGATTGGAAGCTGTCAAGGTAAATAGAAACGATATGATTATTAGAAACTTCATAGTTATGTATAACTCATAAATATACGACAGCCCTTCTTATACTGTAATCTTTTTAAGTATTGAATTTGGTAAATGACAGGTTCTATAGCTATACCAAATCCTTAGTGCGGGATGGAAAAGAAATATCTTATTTCAGAACCTGGCTTATTTTGATCTAATGCTTTTACTTTTTGCGGTGTCCCGAAAAGGACACATAGCTTAGGTAGAAATCATAGTTCAGACAAAAGCGGTATTTTAGATCACCAACCAATTATAACATACGCAAAAAAATGAAAAACACAATTACAAAATCCTAATGCTATCTTGGTGGGATGCCTTGCAATAAACAGTTTTACCAAGTGATCCGGTACAATTGCATAAATGCCGAAAGCCAGGGAAAATATATTCCCAGAGCCTGGTCTGGATTTTTTCTCTCAGGATCATTGGCCAGAGATATACATTTATCAGCGAATGAAAACTTTACTTCAAAAGCTTTAGCCACTGAACATTAAAACGCAAACTTTAATGAAAAAACTAATCATATTTTTTTCGGTATATATTATTTTTTATCTAACCAACCACCGGCGAAACCAGCAATTTGAAGCCCCTTGATTATATAAGGGCACTGTTTCATGATATTCCAGATTAATTCAGATTTATTATTTTCAATCATGATAACGATAGGCCCCTGATTCAATCCAAATCTCCATGGAGAAACCCAGCCATGCATATTATTTTCTTTTTCAGGATACGTTGGGTTAAAACTTGAATCAAAACCATAGAGCTTACGTGGTTTTAGATTAAGTTTTTCAATGGCATGCCGGATAGTTTCAATGACTATTTCGGGCGCAAATGGAAGTGAAGCTACGACTGCCCAAGGTGAAACTGTTCCATCATCGGGACCATAAGGAGCACCCCTGGCGATGTAGTCATAAAATTCTCTTGTCTTGCCATTGATCTTTAATTTTTTTCTTCCCGGGCCATCACTCGCTGTTAAGCCCCAGCAAAACTTGCCATAATGTTCAAATCCAGGTACATTTTCGATGGCGTATTGCCGGTGTACATAGGTAGCACGCCTGCTGTTTTCAAAATAATCAAAACCTGCTTTTTTATTGAACGCATCATCAATACCCCGAAAGTCGATCCACATATGAGAAAACTGGTGAACAAATAAAGGCCCCGCATATAAATATTCGATATCATAAATTTTTGTCAATTTAAAACTCGCTGTCCATTTTTTATATCCTTCAGCTTTAATGGGAAAAGTTGGCGACCCTAAGGCCAGCATATACATTATCATTGCTTCACTATACTTATCATCCCACCGGTAAGGCAGGAATCCTGACCTGGGTTTCCATCCATGACTTATTGTTATACCACCATTCAAAGCCCATTGCCAGTCAATCCTGCGATAAAGTTTATCTGCCAGGTCCCTGATCTCCGCTTCCATCCGGTTATCTTTTTGAAAATATGCTGCTGCAGATAAAGCGCCTGCAATAAACAATGCCGTATCAACTGTTGATAATTCGCATTTCCATTCCCTTTCGCCATTATTCATTTTCAGAAAATGATAATAGAATCCCTTGTAGCCTGTAGCATTTGGTTCTTTTCCCTGTTGACTGTCATAAAAAAATCTCAGGATCTTAAGTGTTCTTTCAATTGCGTTTTTTCGGGAAAGGAATTTTTTTTCCACACCAACTATATATGTCGTAAGCGCCATCCCGGTAACAGCAATGCTTGAAGGGAAACCCGGTTCTGTTTTATCCGCAACCAATCCTGTTATGGGATTGACTTCATTTAGAAAATAGTCAAAAGTTTCCCGTTGCAGTTTATCCAGCATATCATTATCGGAAGCTTGGGGATCTGTCCTTGAAAGTTTTTTTGCTTTTGAGTTGGTCATCATTTTTTTAGTTGCTCCCGGAACCGGCATCATCAATTTAAACTACCAGGAATAACGGTTACCGGTATAAAAAGATATGAATCTTTTACCAGAATATAACGGTCGGAAAAAAAGATCAGCCACATTGCGCATTTACAATGTCTTGTGCCTCATTAATAACCTGGCTCAGATGATCTTTACTCACGAAACTTTCAGCATAAATTTTATAAATATCTTCTGTTCCCGAAGGCCGTGCTGCAAACCATGCGTTCTCCGTTATTACTTTCAAACCTCCTATCGGCGCATTGTTTCCGGGGGCATCTACCAATATATTTTTTATCTTTTCTCCGGCAAGGTCTTTATTTTTTATTTGCGAAGCTGAAAGTTTTTTTATTTTCTCTTTTTGTTCATCAGTTGCCTTTGCTTCAATGCGGTCATAAAAAGGTTCGCCAAATTCTTTGGTAAGTTCATTATAAATTTCGCCAGGATCTTTTCCCATTTTTGCCGTGATCTCTGCTGAAAGCAACGCCGGTACAAACCCGTCTTTATCTGTTGTCCAAACACTTCCATCCAATCTTGAAAATGATGCGCCGGCACTTTCTTCACCCCCAAAGCAAAGTGATGAATCTAATAAACCATCCACAAACCATTTAAAGCCGACAGGAACATCATCAATCTGTCGCTCAAATTTTTTTGCAATGCGATCAATTAGTTGAGTAGTGACAACTGTTTTTCCAATAGCAGCTTTTTTATTCCAATCGGGTCGATGCTGTAAGAGATAAGCAACTGCAACAGATAAATAATGATTAGGGTTTAACAGCCTCGTACTTTTTGTAACAATGCCATGCCGGTCATGATCGGTATCACAGGCAAAAGAAATATCATAATCGTCTTTCATGGCAATCAGTCGTTGCATGGCATACGGAGAAGATGGATCCATGCGGATCTGCCCGTCCCAATCAACCGTCATAAAACTAAAAGCTGGGTCAACTATTTTATTTACAACAGTCAGGTTGAGTTTATAACGATCTGCAATGGGCTGCCAATAATGAACACCTGCACCACCCAAAGGGTCAACACCAATATTAATTTTCGAATCCCGGATCAGGTTCATGTCAATAGTATTTTCCAGATCATTGATGTATGTATTCAGAAAGTCGTGGCGGTGTGTGGTAGCAGCAGCCAATGCTTTTTTAAATGAAATTCTTTTAATTGGTTGAAGGTTGTTCTGGAGTAATTCATTTGCCTTGGCTTCTATCCAATTCGTAACGGTGCCCGATGCAGGCCCGCCATTGGGTGGATTGTATTTAAAGCCTCCATCATCCGGTGGATTGTGCGAAGGTGTAATTACAATGCCATCTGCGAAACCGTTTTTTCGTCCCTTGTTGTATTGCAAGATGGCATAAGAAATCGCCGGTGTTGGCGTGTACTCATCGTTCATGGCAATCATAACATCAACCTCATTTGCGGCCAGTACTTCCATGGTGCTGGCAAAAGCCGGTGCAGACAAGGCATGTGTATCAAACCCTACATACAAAGGACCATCAATTTTTTGTTCTTTCCGGTAAAAACAAATTGCCTGCGTAATGGCAAGAATATGATTTTCATTAAAAGAATTGTTGAATGAAGATCCGCGGTGACCCGACGTGCCAAATGCAACACGCTGACCGGTTACAGAGGGGTCAGGTTTTCCTGTGTAATATGCCGTAACAAGACGTGGAATATTGATTAATATATTTTGTGCTGCAGGTTTTCCTGCTAAGGGGCTAATTTTCATTTTCATTTATTTATGTTTTCAATAGCCGCCACTTTTGCCAGCCGGCGATTGTGTCGTTCCGCACCGCTGAATGTTGCATTCAGAAAAATATTCACCAATTCCCCGGCCAAAGAATCCGTAATCACCCGGCCGCCAAGGCAGATGATATTCATGTTATCATCTTCCACACCTTGCTTTGCAGAAAACTTTTCTGTGATGAGGCAGCCCCGTGCACCCGCAACTTTGTTTACTGCAATACAGGCTCCCACACCGCTGCCACAAACAGCAATGCCACGTTCCACGATACCATGTGCTATCGCATCTGCCAGGGGAATTACAAAATCGGGGTAATCATCATCACTATTCAAAACACTGTTACCAAAATCAATTACTTCATAGTTGGCTTCATGTAACATTTTTACCAGAAATCCTTTCAATTTAAATCCTCCATGGTCTGCTGCAATACCAATCCGAAACTGTTCAACGGTTGTTTTGTTTTGAACTTTAATCATTATCATTTCGTTTTAAAAAAGTAAGGCATGTTCAAAAATGATTTAGTTATTTTTATTCAATCTTAATTTTCCTGCTCTCTGTTTAGAAAAAGCCTGGCTGTTTTCCTGGTAGTTTTTTGAATCTTTTAACCCTCTCTTTTTTCAGGCTTAATGAAGGGTTGGGGTTTCATACGAATGTTCGTGCTTAGCTGTTCTTCATATTCCTGTGGGAAGCTTGCATTTGTGCCTCACTGTGCATCTTTTTTTGGAGATGTTGGAGGAGCCTGTTTTAAGGGCTCCTTATTTTTGGGTGACCCTGTTATTTTATCTTTTTTCATTTTTTATATGTTTAAATTAATATTTTTTTAAGTTCCATGTCAATAATTTAAAATTGTTCTCTAGCTTTTACTTGCTAAACAAATGACTATTTCAATACTGCAATGTATTCTCCCTGTCTTGCAGCAGCATCGGATTTTGCACGGCGATATAATAATTTTTGTGCTTCTTCAACATTCGCTTCTTTTCCTTTCCATATATCCAATGCAGGTTGTTGAATAGCTCTTGCAAAAGAAAAACTTACGATCCACGGAAGCTGATGCCTGTAATCTTTATTGATGGTATTCAAATGTGCTGCAGCCTCCTCAGGCGATTGGCCTCCGGATAAAAAAGCAATGACCGGCATAGCAGCAGGAACGGATTTAAGTAGACAATTTACTGTTGCCGCCGCTACTTCATCAACACTATCACTTTTAACTGCGCCTGTTCCGGCAATTATCATGTTGGGTTTTAAGATGATTCCTTCCAGGTCAACTTTATAAACATATAATTGATAAAAAAGTATTTTTAAAACATGTTCAGTTACTTCAGAACAACGTTGAATAGAATGATCACCATCCATCAAGACTTCAGGTTCTACAATCGGTACGATACCTGCTTCCTGGCACAAAGCGGCATATCTTGCAAGTGCATTAACATTGGCTTCAATGCAGCCGGTGGTCGGTATCTCATTTCCTATAGCAATTGCAGCACGCCATTTGGCAAAACGGGCGCCCATCTTTTTATATTCTTCCAAACGTTCACGCAACCCATCTAAACCTTCTGTAACTTTTTCATTGGGAAAGCCAGCCATGGGTTTAGCACCCGTGTCAACTTTTATTCCCGGAATAATGCCGGCTTTGATCAAAACGTCAACAAAGGGAATTCCATCTTTCGTTTGCTGACGGATGGTTTCATCATACAATATTGCGCCGCCGATACTTTCATGTAAGCCAGGCGTTGTAACGATCAGTTCACGATAACTACGTCTCATGTCAACTGTTTGCGGAATGGCTGCTGCTGCGAAACGTTTATTGCATGTGCCGGTGCTTTCATCCATAGCCAGCAAACCTTTATTGTTTGCAAAGAGTTGCTGTATGGTATCTTTTAATATTTGTTTATCCATTTACAAAATGTTTAGATAACTCAAGATTCTATATTCTGGTTATCGGTTAAAAATATTCTCTTAGAAAGTTTTCTCCTAGTTTTAAAAAAGTTCTATTATATCTTACATCATCTTCTCAAATTATTCTTGACGAAAAACCTCGGAAGTAGAAAACTTACTTGATATATTAGAAAAGGTAAGAGCATAAATTGTAATACAGGAGAAATACCAGCATTAACTAAAGGTATAGTTGGCATTGAAGAGGAATAAGCCCAATCAGCTTTTGACAGGTGTTTCATTTCTGCCAAGATTGCACCAATTCCGCCTGTTAAAATAAGTAACATAGCCCTCTGAATATTTATATCTTTTATCCAAAAAGCATTTTTGTATACCAGTGCGAAACTAAAATAAAGCAGGAGTACCATGGTGACATCCGCCACTGATGCCAATGCACAAAAAGAGATATGCAGTACATCATAGACATTGTTTTTATACAAAGGCATCTGTATCATTTCCCATGCAAAATTCAGTACAAAAGCGAGTATGGTTGTGATCAAAACAAATCTTGTAAAAGCAGCTTTATTTCCAACTCTTTTTAATAAAATGAAATAAAGTATTACTACAAGTATTAAGGCAATAACCGGCATCAGAAAAATTACGGGTTGTAATTTGTTCATTTTTATACGAATATTAGTTAATAAAAAAATGGGCAGCTATTTTTTTATTCCGGGTAAATGTTAAACTCCTTTCTTAAAAATATTTAATCATTATTATATACTCTATTCATCTGCACCTAAGTTCCATTTCCAGTTAAGAATTTCCGGCAGGTCTTTACCGTGTTCGTGTACGTAATGCTTATGCTCGATGAGCTTATCCTTCAGTTGTTGTTTCAGGTAAGCGCCTTTGCTGCCTAAATCCGGCAACCTGTCTATCACATCAATTACCAGGTGAAAACGATCGATTTCATTTTGCACCCGCAAATCAAAAGGCGTTGTAATCGTCCCTTCCTCTTTATATCCTCTTACATGAAGATTGCGGTTTGTATGGCGATAACTGAGACGGTGTACTAACCATGGGTAGCCGTGAAAGTTGAAGATGATGTGCTTGTCTTTAGTGAATATCGAATCGTAATCCTTTTCATTTAATCCATGGGGGTGCTCCGTGTGCGGCTGTAGTTTCATTAGATCAACCACATTCACTACTCTTATTTTAACTTCCGGAAGATGCTCACGTAATATAGAAACAGCAGCCAATAATTCAAGCGTAGGTGTATCACCACAACAAGCCATCACCACATCAGGCTCAGATCCCTGGTCATTGCTTGCCCATTGCCAGATACCAATTCCTTCGGTGCAATGTATCATGGCGGCATCCATAGAAAGCCATTGTGGCAAAGGATGTTTACCAGCTACCACAACATTTACATAATGCCTGCTTCTTAAACAATGATCAAAAACTGATAAGAGGCAGTTCGCATCCGGTGGTAAGTAAACCCTTACAACATCTGCTTTTTTATTAATTACATGATCCAAAAAACCAGGATCCTGGTGCGTAAAACCATTATGATCCTGTTGCCAGACATGCGAAGCCAGTAAATAATTCAGAGAAGAAATCTTTCTGCGCCAGGGAAGTTCCAGTGTTACTTTCAGCCATTTGGCGTGCTGGTTGAACATGGAATCAATGATATGGATGAACGCTTCATAACAATTAAACAATCCATGTCTTCCTGTTAATAAATATCCTTCCAGAAATCCTTCGCACTGATGTTCACTCAGCATAGAATCAACCACTTCTCCTGACGGTGCCAGAAATTCATCATACTTTTCTGTTCGAGCATTCCACTGGCGATTGGTCGTTTCAAAAATTGCTCCGAGAAGGTTTGACATTGTTTCATCAGGGCCGAATACACGAAAATTATGATGATCACGATTCAGCGTTGCCACATCTCTGAGAAATTTTGCAAGTACCATTGTGTCCTGTCCCATTACGGCTCCGGGTGAAGGAACATGCACTGCATGTTTATGGAAATCCGGCATGTGAAGGTCTTTCAAAAGTATCCCTCCGTTCGTGTGCGGATTAGCACCCATTCTGCGATTGCCTTTTGGTGCAAGTTCTGCCAGTTCAGGAATTAAGCGGCCATTCTCATCAAATAATTCTTCCGGCTTATAACTTTTCATCCAGCTTTCCAAAAGCTTCACATTATTGGGATGATCTGCATCTATTATAATCGGAACCTGATGGGCACGGAACGTTCCTTCAATTTGAAGGCCGTCCACGACCTTAGGCCCTGTCCATCCTTTGGGTGATTTAAGTACAATCATTGGCCAGCGTGGTCTCGTATTATCGTTGGTATCTCTTGCTCTTCCCTGGATACGGTGGATTTCCTCTATTGCCTTTTCCATAGCTGTTGCCATCAGTTGATGCATGGTTGGAGGATCATCACCTTCTACAAAATAAGGTGTCCAACCATTACCTTTGAAAAACTGCTCCAGTTCCTCATCTTCTATGCGAGCCAATATAGTCGGGTTGCTGATTTTGTATCCATTCAAATGAAGAATAGGCAGCACTACACCATCTGTAATAGGATTCAGTAATTTATTAGATTGCCATGAAGTGGCTAATGGACCGGTCTCCGCTTCTCCATCACCTACTACGCAGGCAACTATCAAATCAGGATTGTCGAACGCAGCGCCAAATGCGTGGCTCAATGAATAACCCAGTTCTCCTCCTTCATGAATGGAACCTGGTGTTGTGGGCGCCACATGGCTGGAAATACCACCGGGAAAAGAGAATTGTTTGAATAGTTTTTTTAATCCGGCTTCATCTTGTGTTACGTTGGGATATACTTCAGTCCACGTACCTTCCAAATAAACATTACCAACAATAGCAGGACCGCCATGTCCGGGGCCGGCAATGTAAAACATATCAAGGTCATATTTTTTAATGATGCGGTTTAGGTGTACATAAATAAAATTCTGTCCTGGAGTTGTGCCCCAATGCCCGAGTACCATGGATTTTACATGTTCCAGTTTCAATGGTTCTTTTAATAGCGGGTTGTCGTACAAATAAATTTGTCCTACTGAAAGGTAGTTGGCAGCACGCCAATATGCATTCATCTTTTGAAGCATTTCTTCTGATAATGTTTTCATTTCAGTATTAGTGAATGTTGTTTCCATGATATTTTTTTGAATAGTTATTTATTATTGAGTAATGCATCATTCATGTTTTGCATTTATTTCACTTTCAGCAAACTTGCATTGATAGCAACAACAATTGTACTAACCGCCATCAAAGCTGCACCTGCTGCCGGGCTTAACATTATTCCCCAATGATATAATACACCTGCCGCTAATGGCAGGGCTACTACATTATAGCCTGTGGCCCATATTAAATTCTGAATCATCTTCCGGTGAGTGGCTTTACCAAATAAGATCAAACTCACGATGTCTTTTGGGTTACTGTTTACCAACACAATGCCGGCGGTTTCCGCAGCAATATCGCTGCCACTGCCAACTGCAATGCCCACATCGGCCTGTGCAAGCGCCGGTGCATCGTTTACACCATCGCCTGTCATGGCTACATACTCACCCTTGCTTTGCAACTCTTTTATCTTTTCTAATTTTTGATCGGGTAATACTTCCGCAATAAAACTCTCCATGCCAAGTGTTTCACTTACACTCTTTGCTACTTTATTGTTATCGCCCGTTAATAATATTGATTTGATGTTTTCTTTTTTTAATGTAGCAATCGCTTCTGCTGATTCGGGCCGTATTTCATCCGACAATGCGATATATCCGGTCAGTGCATCGTTTATAATTACAAACACTACTGTTTCAGTATCGTTCGCTTTAAAGCCTTCCGGAACAGCGATGTTTTTTTCTTTTAAATAACCGGGGCTGACAACCAGTATTTTTTTCCCTTCAACAGTTGCTTCAACACCCTTGCCGGTAATAGCATTAAAGTTTTCGGTTGCAGGAACAGTGAGTGATAAACTTTTTGCTTTTTGTAAAATACCTGTGGCGATAGGATGTTCCGACTTTTGCTCCAATGCAGATGCAAGCCTTATCAATTCATTTTCATTTATATCTTTTTGAAGCGATACTATTTTTGACACTTCAAATTTTCCAACAGTAAGCGTACCTGTCTTATCAAAAACAATCGTGGTAATTTTTCTTGAATTTTCAAATGCTGTCCTGTTTTTGATAAGCAATCCATTTTTTGCAGCCAGTGAAGTTGATTTTGCCACAACCAGGGGTACAGCCAGGCCTAATGCATGCGGGCAACAGATAACGATAACCGTCACCATTCTTGCCATCGCAAAGTCCAGGGGCTGGCCAGTTAAATACCAATATAAAAAAGTAGTGATCCCTCCCACCAATGCAATCACCGTTAACCATTTTGCAGCTTTGTCTGCCAGTAATTGCGTTTTGGATTTGGCTTTTTGTGCATCATCCACCAACTTAATTACTGTTGATAGATAAGAATCTTTTGCGGCGTGAGATACTGTTACCTTGATTGAACCATTTCCATTGATCGAGCCTGCAATTACTTTATCGCCGTTTATCTTTTTCACCGGTTTGGATTCTCCGGTTAGCATAGATTCATTTAAATAGCTTTCACCTTCTGATATGATTCCATCGGCTGCAACTTTTTCTCCCGGTTTAATAAGAATGATGTCTTTCTCTTTTAATGTATCTGTTTTTACATCTTGCACTTTATCACCCATTACCATGTGAGCATCTGATGGCATCAATTGCACTAATAATTCCAGTTCTTTGGAAGCTCCGGCAATAGATTTCATTTCTATCCAATGCCCCAGTAACATGATGAGTATAAGCGTTGCCAGTTCCCAGAAAAAATCCATTCCTTTTAAACCAAATACAGTGGCAGCGCTGTAGATATAGGCAACTGAAATTGCAAAGGCTATCAGGGTCATCATACCCGGATTTTTTTCCTTTATCTCAGTCACAAATCCTTTTAAAAAAGGCCATCCGCCATAAATGAATACTATGGTTGATAACGCAAATAAGATATAAGACGAGCCAGTAAATTGCCAGTCAACTCCAATGAAATGTTGTATCATAGTTGACAGCAACAGGATGGGTAGAGTTAATATCAATACCACATAAAATCGCTTTTTAAAATCAGCAATCATCATGGCATGATGATTATGTCCCTGCATTCCCATTGGCGCATTCCCATGATGCATTTTGGCATGTTCTTCCTTACTCATGTCCATTTTTTTCGGGTCGTCTTTATCTAGAGATTCACCGTTATGAGATTCTTTTTCCGAAGAAGTTTCCTCTTTCTTTTCTTCTTTTGGAGATTCCACTTTTGCAGTTGCTTCCTTTGGTTGATCGTTCGGGGCTTCCTCTTTTGCTGGCGCTGCTTTTGGAGTATCTGCGTTAGTAGTTTCCGATGTGGTCGTAACCTTCGGCTCGCCGCCCTCCGTGTCGATATTGATGGTAATTTTTGTCATTGTGTGAACTTTATTCTCTTACACTTATTGTGTAATCCTCTTTTTGAAAAGACATTTCCTTTTTCCAAATACCAGATCCTCAGGGTTTATTTTTTTTCACTCATTTTAGCATGCTCATCTTCGGTCATGTCCATTTTTTTTGAGTCGTCTTTCTTTGCAGATTCATCATTTGGAGTTTCTTTTTCAGAAGTAGTTTCTTCCTTCGTTTCTACTTTCGGAGTTTCTTCTTTTGACGATTCTGCTTTTGGGAGAGCGGAATTTGTATTGTCCGAAGTAGTTGTAATCTTCGGCTCGCTATTATTTGAACCGGTATTAATGTTGATGGTGATATCTGTCATGTTTGTGAATTTTATTATTTAAAAATTATTTTGGATATTTCATTTCTACATTTTAAGCGCAGCTGCCAATCTTTTTAGCTTATCCGGAATATTGTTAAGGGGTATAACGAAATCAACACAGCCTGCTGCCTGAGCGCTGAGCGGCATGAAGTCAACTTCGGCAGACATGTCCTGGGCAAAGGTTGTTCCTCCGTTAGCTTTAATGTGCTTGCAGCCCTCAGTACCATCACCATCATAGCCGGAAAGGATAATGCCCACAGCACGGGCACCCATTGCGGCTGCCAGGGAAATAAAAAATATATCTACCTGTTTGTTCCTGTTAATACGAGGCGAAATTACTCTGAAGCGATAATTTTCAATAGTAAGATCGGAATCAGGAGGAATTACGTAAACATGATTCGCAAGAATCACCATTGCCTCAGCAGCCATGCTTACTGACATTTTCGTGTGCCTCGAAAGTATATTAGCTAACTCGCTATGGGCGGTAGGGTTCATGTGAGAAATAATAACAAAAGCCATACCTGTATCAGGCGGCATTGCATCCAGTAGAGCCTTGTAAGCGTTAAGTGCTCCCGCTGAGCCACCAATACCTACAATGAATTTAGGCTGAACTGTTTTCATTAATTGTTATTTATTTTTTTTATCTTCAGCAACATTTTTATCAAATTTCTTTTTCTGATTGCCGCTAACCGCAGATTCAGCATAAGGTATCAAAAAAATGCCAGCATCGCTCAAAATAAATTTATGAACATCGGTATTATGGTTACTGCCACGAGACTTAACAATGAATAATTCACGGGTACGTTTTCTGCCCTCATCATCTTCTACCATTCTCAAAACAATCCAGGTGTCAATCAAAGATGAAACACCTATTTCGCCACTCGTGTTACTTTGAAAGGTTGCAGAAACAAGGCTTGAAAAAAACGTAGTGATGCTTCTGGATTTAAATAGATCAATCATTCGGGTAATCATCGATGTAACTTCACGCTGCTCCCCTTCTCCAATAAGACTTGTGAGGGGATCGACAACAACCGCCTTTGGTTTAAAACTATCAACCAGCTTATAAACATTGAGTAAATGTTGCTCCAAACCAAGAAAGGAAGGCCTGAGCGCTACAATCTTTAATAAGCCTTTTTCAATCCAGGGCGCAAAATCAATACCGATAGAATTCATGTTTTGAATGAGTTGCCCTGCTGATTCTTCGTAAGAGAAGTAGAGACATCGTTCCCCACGTTTACAACTCTCCAATGCAAATGCCCCCGCAAAACTTGTTTTTCCGCTGCCTGCGGTGCCGGAAGTCAGTATGGTGCTCCCCCTGGTGTAACCTTTACCGCCCGTGAACAATTTATCTAACGATGGAATGCCTGTAGAAACCTTCTTGTTTGTGCCCGGTTGTTCAAGCCCTGTTGACGTGATAGGAATTACTGAAAGGCCTTCACTACTGATAACAAATGGATATTCGCTTGTTCCATGACTTGACCCCCGATATTTAATGATACGAACTCTACGGGTCGCCATTTCGTCTCTTACCCTGTTATCTAAAAGAATGATGCAATCCGAGATGTACTCCTCCAGCCCATGACGGGTAAATGAACCGGTTTGTGCCATCTCGCCCGTAACAATTGCTGTTACCTGTTTTTCTTTAAGCCATCGGAAAAGCCTTTTTATTTCTAAGCGAAGAATACCAATATCCGTAATCCCTGCAAAGAGAGATTCCAGCGAATCTAAAACAACACGTTTAGCACCAATAGAATCAATGGCTTCTTCCAAACGAACGAATATTCCCTCCAGATTAAAGTCAGTCTCCTGAATGTCTTTGCGCTCTAAAACAACATTTTCAAGCACAATTTTTTTCCGTAAAACAAGGCCTGGCAAATCCATATTTAGAGAAGCAACGTTTTTAAAAAGTTCATCTTCTGTTTCTTCAAATGACATGAGAACCCCAGACTCCTTGTAATCGGTTGCACCTTTGATTAGAAAATCAATCCCAAAAAGGGTCTTGCCGGAGCCGGCATTTCCGGAAACCAACGTGGTTCCATTTTGCGGTAGTCCGCCTTCGGTAATTTCGTCAAAACCTTTAATGCCGGTGGGGCATTTGACTAATTTATTACCCTTCGGGGCAATTTTTCTCTTGGTAGTTTTTGTCATTTGATAGTACTTTATTTTGTTATTAATATGGAGTTCCTGCGCAGCAAACCCGAACGACAAAATTTAATTATGCTATAGTACTCATAGCCCTGCACTCTTCTGCACATTTGCGGCAAGCTTCTGCGCATTTTTTGCAATGTTCGTTTGAATGTTTTTCACATTCAACAGCACAAGCGTTACAAATTTCTTCACATTCATTGCAAAAATGTGCTGCATGTTCTCCGCCAATGCTCATTAGCTCTGCAGCTGCGAAACAAACCGTTGCACATTGCCTGTCAAGCTGAATACACTGAACAAGTGGTTTGATATCATCTTCATGCAAACATGCTGTTGCACAATGATTACATGCTACTGCACACGCTAAACAGGCATCAATGCAGGATTGAAATCTTTGGTGACTCATTTTATTTAATTATTTATTTTTTCTTCAGTTGCACTGTTGCCTGTTCTTCAGTTTCGCTGTTGCTCGTTTTATTGAATAATTTTTGTACAAAGAATCATAAAGGAATTTTAGCTCTGCGTACTGCAATGCTATATTGGATATTATTGAAAGGGATTTCCAGTTCTCTTTTCTCAGGCACAATTAATCATAATGAATAATTGTGCCTGTATTTGCCAAGCCACTGGCTCCTCTTACATCTCTTGAAGAATTATGTTTCACCTGGTTTTATCCCCCGAATCTAAATTTTCAGAAACTTTTAAAATCTAACATAGCTATCAACGTTCTTCATCGTAAATAGGCACGGTGCCTTCATCCGTAAACCCATTGCCTGGCCGGGACTTTACTTTTTCTACAGCACCTGTTATAATATTGTCAATCGCTGCTGCGGTTGTACGTTTCCCTTTTTTAAATTTATTTACAGGGTCACTTCCGGGTCCTGTTTTTTTTCCTTTTGCTACCGGGAGCATTTCTTTTTCTTTTTTCATTTTTTCATTTTAGTTATTAATAAATATATACTGAAGAAATTTTATTGGGCACCTGCTTTCCCTTTATCCATTAAGCGATTGAAATAATTTCCTTTATGGTATAATTACCCGCCTTACTAAGCTGAGCCTGTAATACCTCCATGGCAACAGGCTCATGCATGGTAAGCAAAACACTTTGTGGGTTCAAGTGAACATCTGCATCTTCAACTCTGGGAATTTCAAGTAATGCATGCCTTACATGATTAACACAACCTCCGCAACTCATGCCTTGTAATTGATATTTATTTTTCATTATTACGTATTTTAAATTAATAGGTTATTCCTTCTATAGGCATGGGGAAGAGAAAATCCATGAACACATTGTTGTGTGCTTTTGATACATGCTCTTTAAATGACTTCATACTACGATGCATTATGGTAGTATATTCCTTTCCCAACTTCACTACGATTTTTTCGATGTCCAGTAATTCTCTTTTAATAGCAGCAACTCTTTCTTCATTTTTTACCGGTAAATCTTTATCCAGTTGCAGCATATTCTTTTCAAATACTTTATCAGCCTCTTCGTAAAATGAAGTAAGCAGCGGATCACAGGAATATGTTTTTATGTGAGAAAATTTTATTGCCGACTTTTTTTCAACTTCATCGAGGTTACTATCACTATTAGCTGCGAGGAGGGAGATATACACTGGAAATTTAAGGAGTGCCTGATATTCCTGTGTAGTAAGATTTGTCAAGGGGATCATATTTTATCTTTAAATGAGATTGCAAACTATTTATCCATAACGACTTTGTAGCTTTTATTTGATTTCTTAACTGGTATTTCGATTACGCACAATCTCTACCGAACACTTTGCATGCAATGCCACGGCCTGGGAAACTGAACCGAGCAGAAAACGTTCAATAGCTCCACGGCCATGCGAACCAACCACGATCAAATCGGCTCCAAATTTTTCTGCTTCTTTTAAAATGACATGTTTTGGAGGTCCTTTAATTACGGTTGTTGTAATCAATAATGCCGGATTCTTCTTTTGTAAAAGATCAGCAGCAGATTTAACAGCATCTTCTGCAGATTTTTTTGCCATGTTATCAGCTTCTTCGTAATAACCTGCAAGGCCACCCATAGGTGCTGCAGTTGTCATTATTACAGAAGAATGCTCGTAAGCTGAAACAATGCGTATTTCTGTATTGAGTGCAAATGGCCTGTCGGAAAATTCTTTAAGTGACAGGTTATTATAATCGGAACCATCTGTTGCCAATAATATTCTCATAATTTCCTTTTATTCATTCAATGTTATTAATGATTCCTCAACCGTCCAAGTATTGTATCAAGAGCAGCCTTTAATTTATCGATTGCACTGTTAACCGCCAGTTCGTACGTATCTGCCAAAGCCGTAACAGCCATGGGCTGCCTGCCTTCAAGGCGGGCTTCAAGCAAACATCTTTTATCATTTATACCATCTTTGAAACCGTTCTCATCAGATAGATGAACTTCCAGGCGTGTTATGTGTTCGCTAAACCTGCTTAACTCTTCGGATAGCAAGTCATCTAACCTGGTGCCAAATGGTTCATGTACACTTAAATTATTGTCCGTGTTTAATTGAATAGTCATACTGTTTTTTTAATGATATTTTTTATTTTCTTTTTCAGGACCAGGTAATCCACACTGCTATTAATAAAATAATGACAAGTACAAAAAACACCAACCCATATCAATTCACCAGAAATGGTAACCTTCGTACGCATACATATTTTTGTTTTTTTAGTTACTTAGTACTCTAAATTTATGTTAACGTAAGTTCCGAAATGGTATAATGTGTATTACTTAACGCACGCCGGAGCGTATCTGTTTCAATCTCTTCAGATGAAGTGACTTCAGCTTCCTTCTTTCCCAGGTCAACTGTTACCGATTTTACACCAGGCACATTGGATAATTTTGTTTAACTGTTGAAAAACAGCCACCGCAGCTCATGCCACCGATATGGTAAGTATGTGTGAGTTGTTTTTCCATGATCTTTTAAATTTAATTGTTACAAATATTTTTAATTCTCGAGTTGCAGGATTAATCAATTTTTCTTTACTAATTCCATCCCGAATTCTGAACATTTACCAGTTTTGTAACTCGCAATTGCTGACTGTATCAGGCAATCGTACACGGACACTATGTTTTAGTGATTCTTCATCATAGAGCCTTTCATTCCTTTCATCATAGAGCATTTACCCATTTTTCCCGTCATTTCCATGCACTCGCCATCTTTCATCATCATTGTTTTACCATCTTTCATGGTACACTCTCCGGTAGTCATAACCTTTGTGCCATTTTTCATGGTCATGTTTTTTTCCATAAGCATTGTTTTACCATCTTTCATTTCCATCATTTTGCCGCCTTCCATCATAACGTGATCCTTCATCATTGCAGACTTGGTTTTAGTTTGTGCAAAAGAATTACCTGCTGTAAAGCATATTACCAGCATAAGCAAGGAAGCAAATACTGTTGTGATTTTTTTTTGAATTTTCATCTTTATTTTTTTTAAAATTATCTTCAGATGCGCTGTTACCCGTTCTTCAGTATCGCTGTTGCCCGTTTTAATTAATCTTGTTTAACTAATTCCATTCCGCATTTTGGGCATTTGCCGGGTTTGTCTGATTTTACTTCCGGGTGCATGGAGCAGGTATAAATTCCTGAACTCATGTTTTCCTGATAGCCTTGCTCTAGGCGATTAAGCAATAGTTCTCTTTGATTTTTTTTCATTGTTTTGTTTTTATTATTGTGAGAGTAAAATATCTGTTGATTTTTCAATTTTACCTGTCCACCTGAAATCACATTTATCTGCTCCACCAGCAATGCTGCCTGTTCTCTCCAGTTTAGCGTGCCATAACTCAGCCAAAGGGTAATCCAAAGAGCACCAGGTTTTGGTACAAAATTTTGACAACCCTTTTGATTGAAAGTAATCGGCTACAGGGCATCTTACACAATCAAAACCGACTACATTCTTTGCTGTCTTAATATCCTTCCATTCATAGGATGGACTGTTAAACGGGAATGCCCGGAATAATTTAGTTGTTTTCAGCAAGTGGCTATCAATACTTCGATTGCCCCAGCCGGCCAACCACCAGGATAGCCTGCCCATTTTTACATATATTTTCCAGGCAATATCATAAAACAATTGGGTTGCGGTTTCTTCACTTTGGCCCCTTGCGGTTAATTCCTGGTAAAAGGCAGTTGACATAGCTGCAAGGTGAACCATAACAGTACCACCCAAAGTGGGCAAGGCAGGGACTTCTGGTCTTAATCTTTGATATCTTTGCCAGTAACCGGAAAGTATTTGTTTTATGGTCTCCACATCATAGAGCGGAATAAGTTCTTTTTTCATGAACTTGGAAGCCTGCACTTTAAACCAGTATAATAAAATATTTTTCATCATTTTATTTCTTAGAAGCAGCGGCAATCTTATTCATTGATCTTTCAATTTTACCAATGCTATCCTTCATTTTGCCCTTAAATGATTTCCATTCAGCTTTTCGCTCCACTTTGTAATCACTTAATAATTTTTTTAAGGATGCCAATTCCTTAAGCTGCCCTGTTTTTTCTTTTTTAGAATCATCTTTCAATTTTACTTTGCGTATCATAGTTTTAAATTTTAATTTTTTTAAAAGGCATTTTTATTTTCTTTTTCGGGACCAGGAAATCCACCCCACTATTAATATAACAATGACAAGTATAAAAACCCACCAACCCATATGCATTCCCCAGTAATAATAATGTCCGTTGTTGTGCATCATAATTTTATTTTTTTTAAATTTTAAAGTATAATAGTCATTGCAACCATTAATGTTTCATGCCTTGCATGGGTTGCATACCATTCATCCTGCCATTCCCCATCCTGCTTTGCATCATTTCCATCATTTGCTGATTCCCCATCATGGTTTTAAGCATTCCAGACATCATAGTAGTATCACCCTTAGCTGTCTCCATCATGCCCGACATCATACCTTGCATCATATCAGGGTTATTTTTCAGCATAGTCATCATGGCACTTTGGTTGCCCATCGTCATCATTTGATGTTGCTGCATCATCATCGTGCCATTTTTGCTATTCATCATTGTACCAATCATTTCATTCGCCATTGTACTGTCGTTAGCAATTGCCTGCATGATTTCATTTCTTGTTTGAGCATTTGAAAGGACGCTTGTTTGACCTGATGTGGATTGACAAGATGCGAATAGTGTTAACAAAGCAATTGCCAATACCATTGTTTGGAGTGTTTTCATTATTATCTTTTGTTTAAGTGTGAATTAATGAAATTAATTCACAAAAGGTACATACTTTAATCCCCGTAGATATTACACATTTACCGATAATAGTTACATCATTCACACCTTACATTTTCGATTTCACCTGACATCGATTCCTCATTTTCAATTGAGTAATTCAAAACATCGCAAACCATTTTTGCAATCATCAATTCTTCATTTGTTTTAATAACCCTAACCTGCACTTTACTTATCTCCGTAGAAATAACAGGCCCGTTATTCATATTTTTTATTTCATCTAATTCGATGCCTAAAAATTCAAGCCCATCACATATTTTACTGCGTACTTCAGGAGAATGTTCTCCAATACCACCGGAGAATACAAGTTGCTCCAGGCCATTCAGCACAGCAGCAAATGAACCAATCCATTTTTTTGTTTGATAACAAAACAATTCGATGGCTTCAGCAGCACGGATATCAGTGTACTCATCATTCATTAGTTCACGCATATCAGCACTGGTTTCAGAAATACCCAACAAACCGGATTCATGATTGATCAAAAGACTGAATTCCTTCGGGCTTAACTTTTCAGCTTTCATGAGGTACCACGCAACACCTGGATCAAGATCACCGGTTCGTGTGCCCATCATCAATCCCGATGTGGGCGTGAATCCCATACTGGTATCTATACTTTTACCATCCTTAACCGCTGCAAGGCTTGCGCCATTTCCAAGATGTGCTAAAATTATTTTTCCCTTTGCTGCTTCTTTTCCAGCAATACGTTCAAGTTCTTCCACCAGGTAAGCATAAGAAAGGCCATGGAATCCATATCGCTGAATACCCATTTCATAATAACGGCGTGGAATGGATAACAATTTTGCAACAACCGGCATGGAAGTATGGAAAGAAGTATCGAAACAAGCGATCTGTTTTATGGCCGGATAACGTTTCTTAAATATTTCTATCAATTTGATTTCTTCGGGTAAATGTTCAGGATCAAAGGCACTGATTTTTTTTAATTCAGTTAACAGTTTATTTGTCACTAATTCCGGTTCCGTATGCTTCATCCCATGCACAATACGATGACCTATCGCTGCAATTGAGTTAAAGCCTTCCTGCTTT
>JBBRQF010000021.1:0-64442 GCA_038226715.1 Chitinophagales bacterium | reverse complement strand
GCCGCGGCATCAATGCATTTATTGTAGAAAAAAGCTGGGCTGGTGTTGAAGTGGGTGCTAAAGAAAATAAACTCGGCATCCGCGGAAGTGATACACACAGTATTTTATTTACCGATGTTAAAGTACCAAAGGAAAACCGCATTGGTGCAGATGGATTTGGTTTTACGTTTGCCATGAAGACTTTGGCCGGTGGAAGAATTGGTATTGCTTCGCAGGCATTAGGCATTGCCGCAGGTGCTTACGAACTGGCATTGGCTTACAGTAAACAACGCAAGGCATTTGGTACCGAAATTATGAACCACCAGATCATCCAGTTTAAACTGGCAGATATGGCTACCAGGATTGAAGCCGCCCGTTTACTTTGCTTAAAAGCAGCATGGGAAAAAGATCAGCATTTAGACTATACTTTAAGCAGCAGTATGGCAAAAGTTTTTGCCAGTGAAACAGCCATGTGGACGGCCACCGAAGCCGTGCAGATACACGGTGGATATGGTTTTGTAAAAGAATACCATGTAGAACGAATGATGAGAGATGCAAAGATCACACAGATATATGAAGGCACCAGCGAAGTGCAAAGGATTGTGATAAGCAGGGCAATATTGAAATAGAATAGCCCCCTCCGCCAGTCCTGAGCGAAGCCGAAGGAAAGGAGGGAACTATTAAGTAGGTGATAAAAGCGAAGATGTGCAGATGTAATCATTTGCACATTTTTACTTTGCGGCTTTGCCTTAACTTAGCGGCTTTGCGTGAAACATATGAGTATCAATACAGAAAAATACAGGGAAATTCTAGCTGAACTTAATGGTAAAGCCACGTTGATTGCTGTTTCCAAAACCAAGCCGGCAGCAGATATACTTGAACTCTATAATCTCGGCCAACGCGATCTTGGCGAGAATTATGTACAGGAATTAGTTGAAAAACAGGAACAACTCCCCAAAGACATCCGCTGGCATTTCATCGGCCACCTTCAGTCCAACAAAGTAAAATATATCGCACCGTTTGTTTATCTCATTCACGGAGTTGATAGTTTTAATTTATTGAAAGAAATAAATAAACAGGCTTTAAAGAACAACCGCATTATTGATTGCCTTTTACAGGTGTACATCGCTAAAGAAGAAACCAAATTTGGATTAGATGAAAAGGAGTTACACGAATTAATCCAGTTACCCGAATTACACGAATTGAAAAACATCCGCATCACCGGCCTCATGGGCATGGCTTCCTTTTCGACTAATATGAATTTAGTGAGCGCAGAATTTAAATATCTTAAAAACCTCTTTGATAAATACGTTCCATTGCTTTTTGCCAATTGCCCATTGCCAATTGTTTCCATGGGTATGAGCGCCGATTACAAAACAGCACTGGAAGCCGGCAGCAACATGGTCCGTATCGGAAGCCTTTTATTTGGCGAAAGAAATTACACGGATAAATAAAGCGTTGCATTATTGTTAAAACCTTAACAATGATAGCAAAATGCGGCACGATATTGTATCGTTTGCATATAAACAGATAACTTTGATATGAGCAACAGTATAACCATGTCAGCAACATTTGAAGCAGAAAAAAACAGGAAGGCATTTGTATACACCGCAATAATATGTGGTGCCATTTTGCTCATCGCATTGCTCGTCTCCTGGAAGATAAGCCCTCACCCACCCCAGGTAGCGGAAGAACTCATTGAAATTAATTTAGGAAATGATAAAGAAGGTTTTGGCGAAGTGCAGCCTTTGATCAAGGGTGAAAAAGCACCGGCTGAAGAAACTGCACCACAGCAAAAATCTGCTGCTGTAAATAATACAAAAACAGATGAAGTAAAAACGGATGATAATACTGATCCCGAATCGGCACCAGTTACCAAACCAATAAAAACGCCTGTAAAAGTTGTTACACCTGCTGTGGTTGTTGCACCTCCTGCTCCCAAACCTCAAAAGCCAAAAATTGCAGGTTACAACGGGCCTAAAGGCGGCACAGGTAATGGTGCTACTGAAGATAATGGTTATAAATACCAGGGCAACAAGCCTGGTGGTACCGGTGATGCCGGCAGTCCCAATGGTAAGCCCGATAGTTACGGAAACACGCCCGGTGGAAAAACCGGTGGCGGTGGCCTGCGGGTTTCAAAAGGCGACCGTACCATTGTAAATAATTATATTTTTATGGGCGAATTGCCACGTGCCACCATCAATGCCGTGATAAAAGTTTCTCCCGAAGGCCGGGGCACTTTTGTAACTTTTGATAAAGGCTCTACAAGTGTTGATTCAAAATATGCAGCAGCGATCAAGGGTTATTTACCCAATATCGAATTCAATAAATCGGATCACGAATCTGTTGTTACGGTTCCATTTAATTTTAGAGTTCAGTAATTTTTTGTTCCCAACTTTTGTTTTCCATACCGGCATCGTGGAACCTATGCTGGGCGAAGTCGAAGCATCGCACTCTTATACTGCATACCATTATTCAGCTTTACCTACATTTGCTGTTGTACATCCAACATCTAACATCGTACAAAACAAATGAACTACCAGCAAACCATTGATTATCTCTACGCCCAATTGCCCATGTATAGCCGCATTGGTGCTGCTGCATATAAGGAAGACCTGCACAATACCATCGCACTTTGTAATGCTATCGATAACCCACAAATGAAATTTAAAAGCATACATATTGCCGGCACCAATGGTAAAGGCAGCGCCAGCCATATGCTGGCAGCCATATTGCAGCAGGCTGGTTATAAAACAGGTTTATATACTTCGCCACACCTAAAAGATTTCAGGGAGCGTATAAAAATTAACGGCCAAATGATCAATGAAGCTTTTGTTGTTGATTTTGTGCAAAGAATAAAAGCCATATCGGAACAGATTGAGCCTTCTTTTTTTGAGCTTACGGTTGCCATGGCTTTTGATTATTTTGAAAAAGAAAAAGTTGATATCGTTGTTATTGAAACCGGCCTTGGTGGCAGGTTAGACAGTACCAATATCATAACGCCCATCCTGTCCATCATTACCAATATTGGTTACGACCATATGGATATACTGGGTGATACGCTTGAGAAAATTGCAGCTGAAAAAGCGGGCATCATCAAACCAAATGTACCCGTTGTAATAGGCGAATATTTACCCGAAACCAAAGACATCTTCATCAACAAAGCAACAAAAGAAGCTGCTCCCATTTATTTTGCACAGGACGAATACCTGGTTTCAAATATTAATTACAGCAAGCAATTATTAAGTTGCGATGTAACAAACACAGCGCATCATATCACCGAATCGTTTGAGCTTGACCTGAACGGTTTATACCAAACCAAAAATATATGTACCGTTTTATGTGCCGAAAATATTTTGATGCAACATGGTTTCAACATTAAAAATGCAGATGAAAAAGCAGCACTGAAGCACGTAAAAAAACTTACCGGGCTTTATGGCCGGTGGGACGTTATCAGTGATAAACCTACAATTATACTTGACGTTGCACATAATGAGGATGGTATTAAGCAACTGTTGCAACAATTATCCCTCGTCAGCCCTCCTTCGTCGGTATCACATTTCGTAATGGGTGTCGTTAAAGACAAAGACATTGCAAAAGTATTATCAATCTTACCCAAAAATGCCCGTTACTATTTCTGCAATGCACATATTGAGAGGGCGCTTCCCCACAGGGATTTGTTGCAAAAAGCAATTGCTTTTGAATTACATGGAGAAAGTTTTGACGATGTTAACGAAGCCATTAAGACAGCCAAACTCCATGCTGCGCCAGATGATATTATTATTATTTGTGGGAGTGTATTTTTGGTAGCGGAAGTGCAAAAGGAATTAATTTAAAACTTTTGGCTTCCTCTTTTTTATCGGATTCTTGAAATTAAAAATTGCTTTCCCAATATCAGGTTGATTATCACCCAGCAAAAATCCAAAGGGAGTCAGGGTTTCTATCCTGTCGAAGATGACTTTAACGATGGCTGTGAGCGGGATGGAAAGAAACATGCCTGAAACACCCCATAATGCCCCGCCAATCAATACAACAATTATTGAAACCAATGCATTAATTTTTACTTTGCTGGCCACAATTTTAGGTACAAAAAAATTATTATCAATAAACTGCACAATCATATATGCTATAAAAACCCACAGCGCATCTATGGGGTCTTTGGTTGCGATGGCCAGCAGCATGGGTATAGCTATAGCAATAATGCCACCAATGTAGGGAATGATATTGAGAAGTGCGCCAATGATGCCTATTAAAACAGCGTACTTAATGCCAATGATCAGCAGGGCTGCGGAATTTAGGATGGCAACCAGTGCAGCTTCCAGCATTAAGCCAACCAGGTAACTTTGTATGAGCACTTTTGTTTCCATTAAAACTTCGGCAACCAATTTATGCTTATCCCGCTGAAAAAGCTCTGCAATAAATTCAAGCAGTAATGGTTTGTAAAACAATATCATAAAAGTATAAACAGGCAGTAAAAAAACAAGTACCAGTATACCACCGAGGGTTCCCAAAGTTTGTCCTATAACAGCCGAACTATTGTTCATCCCCTCCCCTTTTGTTTTATCTACCCAGGCAGCAATTTTAGGTTTACCTACATTGAATTTTTGAGATACCCAATCAACAATATCATTAAAGATGAGGGAGATCTTTTGTTTTAATGGCGGCACCGATTCGCTAAACATGCTCACCTGCGAACCGATAAAGTACATCAAAGCACCAATGATCAGCAATGCAACTGTTAATACTATAAGAATGGCCACCAGTTTATTCATTCCTTTTTTGCACAGAAAGTTTACAACCGGATTTAGCAGGATAGCTATAATGGTAGCAAAGATCAGCGGCACCAGTATATCCTGGCCAATATACAGGATATAAAAAAATGCAAGTAGGCCCATCGTGATCAGTGACAGCTTGGCGTAAGTTGGTAGTTTTTTCGTAGTAGTATCCATCATTCTATATTGAATAAAAAAGTTAACGCTTTTATTCAGTAAGTGTTAACCGGTTTTCAGAAAACTTATTTTAAAAATTGTACTGTTGTTTGTCAGGCAGCCAGGTGTTCAATGTTTAAAGTGATACGACCGAAATGCCGGCTTCAAAATGCTAAAGCTAAATTAGGGAATAAAAAATGATCATCGTGGTATAACCATAATTATATAACCCGGGAGAATTCATGCAACTTATTAATTCTTATTACCATTACCCGTTTTATGATTTCGCTTGTATAAGTGCCAGGCAGGGAAAATGCAGATGATAATGCCGGTGACTATGTAATATATTCCATCAATAGCTCCAACCTGAAAGCCTTCTCCATCATAATATAAAGAAGCCTTTGTGTCCATAGAAAAAATCTTTGTATAAATACCTGTTAAAGAAATTATTAAACCGCATATTAAAATAACGTATAAATTAAATGCTCTTTGCCCCGGTATCTGATCCTGGTCATTTTCTTCTTTAGTTTCATACTCTTCCTTATTCATAAAACTATTTTTTGCCGAAGTTTTTGTCTGCAGGCTTTTAATGCTCAACTTTTATTATCCAGTCCATTATCTAATTTACCAAACCCATAAAATAAGCAGGTTGTATGCAATGCCTGTTTAAATTCATTATTCATCAGCATCTTCCTCACTTCGTCAATCGGATAAAGCAGTACGTCTATATCTTCGCCCCTATCTAAATGCTGAACCGACACTTTTTTTCCTCCGGTAGCTAAATACAAAACGGTAAAATTATTAAGCACACCCGGGTTTGCTGCTACTCTTCCCAAATACTGAAAATTATAAAACCGGTAACCAGTTTCCTCCAGCAACTCACGGGCTACAGCTATTTCAGGTATTTCCCCTTTATCAATAAACCCACCGGGCAATTCAATAATTACTTCTTCAATGGGATGACGATACTGTTTTACCAATATCACTTCATTGGCTTCTGTGATGGCCATAGCACAAACAGTCTCAGGCAGTTCAACTACAAAATATGGATCAACGATAGTGCCATCAGGCATTTCGCAAACATCTTTACGGGCAGTAAAATAAATGTGGTTGCTGATGTATTCGGAAGATAGTTTTTTCCAGTTCATTATACGTTAATTGGTTAATCCGTTTATTCGTTAATACGTAAAATCTCTTTTAAAAATTGTACGCCTTGCAACTGGTTAACGCATTTACGGATTAACCAATTAACGTATTAACGTTTAAACGAACTACACATCACCATTTCATCCGGTCTCTCAGCGATGTAACATGCGCCGTATGATGCCTTCCATGCCAGGCATACATACCCAGCAAATACCAAAGCGTCATTTCCTTTTTATGTTCGGGATGAAAGATCGTTTTGTTTAGATCGGCTTCACCGAGATGCCTTAAAATTTCGTTCCAGCGGGCATGTAAAGCATGCAGGAGCGTTAAAGAGATATTTACAGGCAGGTTTTTCGTATCATTCATTTCGGCCCAGGCTACTTCATCGTAAGGCCTGATGGTGGGATTGTCTTCTGTTAATCCGAGTTTAAAACGTATGTATGCATTTATATGGCTGTCGGCCACATGATGTACAACCTGCTTCAATGTCCATCCACCGTCCCGGTATGTTGTATTCAATTGTGCTTCATCCAGGTTGAGAATAGCATTTTCCAGGTGTTGAGGCAGGTTCTTAATATCGATCAGCCATTCTCCCAAAAGTTTCTCGGAGAATGGCTGAGCAATATATTTCCCTATCGGGTATTTTAATTCTTCAGTCATGCTGAATGGCATTTTACTTGGCAACGAATGGCTTGATATCTTCAAGCGACATTTCAAACTTCAATGTTGAATTTGGAGGAATAGCAGCACCATTACCTGCAGCACCATAAGCCAGTTCACTCGGTACATAAACTTTCCAATGATCGCCTTTGTGCATTAACTGCAAAATTTCGATCCAGCCTTTTATTACACCCATCACCGGAAACATAGCAGGTTGCCCGCTCTTAAAACTATTTTCAATATCCTCACCGTCAAAAAGAGCTACCTTATAATTTACCACAACGGTATCTACACTTTTGGGCATTGCTGAATTGGCGTCGCCGTTCTTGATAACTTCGTATTGCAATCCACTTTTTAAGGTGATTACTTCTTTACGTTTTTTATTGGCTTCTAAAAAAGCAATGCCTTTGCTCATAGCGGCCTTGCTCTTTTCAGCAGCAAAAATATCAAGTTGTTTTTGCATAACGGCGTTAACCACTTCCGGTGTTAATTTTGCTGTATTCTTTTTAAATACGTCTTCAATACCTTTTTGCATCATAACCGAATTCAACTGCGAAATACCCTGGGCCTGCATATTGTTAGCTACATTAAAACCCGCAGCATAACTGAAACTGTCGATCAGGTTCTTAAACTGTGTTGGTGTTGTTGTGGTGGTAATGGTTGTTGTTTTAACCGGGGTCTTGGCTGCCGGTTTTGCTGTTGCCTTTACCCCATTTTGTGCATTTGCAATTAATGCCGCTGATAATAATAAAACCGAACTGAGTAATACCTTTTTCATTTAAATTTATTTTTGAGTAAAAATTGTTCCGATAGCTTTCGGGATGCAAATAAACGATTTTTTTATTCATCCCGAATGGGGCTGCCTGTTAAATGTATAAAAACATCCTCCAGGTTTGCCGCTTTTACCTGCTTTGGGCGCTCAAAACCTGTAGATACCAGGTCATCGATCATCTTATCCGGACTGTCGAGTGATATAATTTTTCCTTCATCCATAATGGCAATGCGGTCGCACAATTGCTCCGCTTCATCCATATAATGTGTTGTAATAATTACGGTGGTTCCCTGCGAACGGATATTTTTTATCAGGTCCCACAAATTTCGCCTGGCCTGCGGATCAAGCCCTGTCGTTGGCTCATCCAAAAAAATGATCCTGGGTTTGTTGATCAGTGTAGTAGCTATGGAAAAGCGTTGTTTCTGTCCGCCACTTAATTCTTTATATTTATTTTTTGCCTTATCGGTAAGGTTTACAATTTTAAGTAACTCCGCCGGGTTTACCGCTTCATTATATAACCCGCCAAATAACCGGATCAGCTCAACCAATGTTAGCCCCGGGTAATAACCGGATGTTTGCAATTGTACTCCAATTAATTTTTTGATCTGCTCAGGATCCTTATCCAGGTTGTATCCACAAACCATAACCTCACCGCTGGTCTTGTCCCTGAGGGTCTCAATAATTTCAAGGGTAGTGGATTTACCTGCACCATTGGGGCCAAGCAGTCCAAATATCTCTCCTTCATACACATCAAAAGAAATTCCTTTTACGGCATTAAAATTACCGTAGTTTTTAACCAGTTCCTTTACGCTGATAATTGTTTTCATGGCTATTTTATTTTTTTCTCTCCTTTATAATAAGCATCCATTTCTTCCATCATTAATTTGCTTCCGATAAAAAACGGGGTACGTTCATGCAAATGCTCCGGCTGAATATCCAGTATCCTTATCTTGCCATTAGTAGCCACACCGCCAGCTTTTTCAACAATGAATGCAAAAGGATTGCACTCATAAAGCAATCTTAATTTACCGCCGGGTTTACCGGTAGTGGCAGGATACATAAAAATACCTCCCTTAATTAAATTACGATGCACATCCGCCACCATACTGCCAATATAACGCTGGGTATACGGACCACCATTGGTCTTATCTTTTTTCTGGCAGGCCGTTATATATTGCTTAACCCCTTCTTCGTACTGGAAAAAATTACCGTGATTTACAGAATACATTTTACCGGTATCGGGACATGTAATATCCGGGTGGCTTAAAGAATATTCTCCAATGGATGGATCTAAAGTAAAACCATTAACACCCCTGCGTGTTGCATAAACAAACATCGTGGATGATCCGTAAATAACATACCCGGCCGCCACCTGTTTATTCCCCTGCTGTAAAAAATCTGCACTGGTTGCCGGTTTGCCTAACTCGCTAACCCGGCGAAAGACACTAAAAATAGTTCCGATAGAAACATTTACATCAATATTGCTGCTGCCATCCAGTGGATCAAACAGGCAAACGTATTTACTTTTATTACTCACAGGATCGTCAAAAACAACAATATCCTCCAGTTCTTCACTGCCAATACCGGCACAACTGATGCCATGCTTAAGTACACCCATAAACTGGTTATTGGCAAATATGTCCATTTTTTTTACTTCCTCACCCTGCACATTTATACTGCCTTCATCACCCAGAATATCAACCAGCCCGGCTTTATTCACTTCTACATTAACACGCTTAGCCGCCAGGCCAAGGTCACGTAGCAAGCCCGACAATTCACCGGTGGCATTCGGAAAATCCCGCATCTGCTGAATGGTAAACTCATCTAAGGTCTGTATCCGGCGGTTGGTATCCATATTTAGTTATTTGATCAGCCAATAATTAGTTTATTGACTAAGATTAACGATTTTTGCAAGCAAATTATCAGGGCTAAATTAACCCAATTTACTCAATCAACCCACAACAGATGAAGGTTTTTAAGTTTGGAGGTGCCAGTATCAATACCGTGGAAAGAATTATAAATACCGGTAACATCATCAAATCGTTTACCGGAGAAAAATTGCTGATCATCATCTCTGCCATGGGCAAAACTACCAATGCACTGGAGAAGGTGGTTGATGCTTTTTTTGACGGCAGAAAAGCCGATGCTTTACAATTATTTCAAGAGGTTAAAGAATCACATTTAAACACCCTGAAATACCTGGTTACATTAAACTGGCAACAGGCCGAAAACCAGTTAAAGGATTTTTTTACCGAAGTGGAATGGTTACTGCACGATAAACCGGTAAGAGAATACGATTATTATTACGACCAGATCGTTTGCTGCGGCGAACTGCTAAGCACTTCACTGGTGAGTATTTATTTAAACGAAGCAGGCATAAAAAACAAATGGGTTGATGTAAGGGATATTGTACGAACCGATGATAATTTCAGGGATGCTTATATTGACTGGAACTACACCCGGCAAAAAGTAAAAGCTGATATTGAACCGTTGTTTAAAGATATTGACATTGTAATCACCCAGGGTTTTATTGGTGCCACTGATGAAAATGAAAGCACTACTTTAGGAAGAGAGGGCAGTGATTTTAGTGCAGCCATTTTTGCCAATATACTGGATGCCGAAAACCAAACCATCTGGAAAGATGTGGAAGCGGTGATGAATGCCGACCCCAAAGAATTTCCGGATGCAGAAAATATTTATGCTTTAAGCTACCGCGAAGTAATTGAGATGGCTTATTACGGCGCACAGGTGATACATCCCAAAACAATAAAACCACTGGAGAATAAAAATATTCCCTTGCATGTTCGTTGCTTTTTAAATCCCGGTTTACCGGGAACCATCATCAGCAATAAACCCGTGCATAACCTTCCTCCCATTATTGTTTTAAAAAAAAACCAGGTGCTGATGCAACTGAGTTCAAAAGATTTTTCGTTTGTGGAAGAAAAACCGATGGGCCAATTGCATCAAATGTTTGATAACATTAAGATACGCCCGAACCTTTCGCAGAACGGCGCTATCAGTTTATTATGCTGCCTGGATGACAAACCCGAAAAAATTGAAAAACTGGCATTGGCCGCTTCCGCAATTTTTGATGTGCAGATACAAAAAGACCTCACATTGCTCACCATCAGGCATTACACCGAAGAAAAAATAGCTGAACTTACAAAAGGGAAAATAATGTTGCTGGAGCAAAAAACGACTGAAACCATCCAGGTATTGATGCGTTAATTGATGAGGTAGTCGCCTTTTTGATTTACCATGATAAGCGGCAGTTTCCTGTTCAGTTCAAAATAATCATACACCGCTTTTATGTTTAAGATGTATTTATGAACAACCTGTTTGCCTTTAATAGATTCTGTCAGGTAATTTAAAGATTTCTTTACATTATACTTGACCGGGAAAATATGAACGGGTATAAAATCCTGCCCGCTGGCCTTTGCATTGGCTGCAATAAAATAAACCTCTTCAATGGGTAAATCCTGTATGGCAATACAACCTGTAGAAACACAGTTACCATGAATATAGATTTCGCTGCCGGGTTTTACCGCATCGCTTAGTATTTTATCAGAGGCGTTTGGATAATTTAATCCCAGCGCTAAATGATAATTACTGTTGGGGTTAAATTCATTGATATAATAAAAACCTTCGGGTACCTGGTTATCACCTTCGGCACGTTTGGGGCCAATACCTCCGCTTTGCATACAAACTTTATAGGTTTTAAAAAGTGAGAAGCTATCTGTATCATTATTTTTAACCCATAATTCCAGTAAACGGTCGTATTTAAATGAGCGGATATAAATTGATTGTGGCGGCCAGTTCAGGTTTTTCTCTTCAAACTGCTTTTTTATAGAATCTTCCAGTTTACTGGTTGTAACCGGCATTTTTGTATAGACTCTTTGCGCCTCAACGAACGAAGTCTGTGAAAATAACTTACCCGTTACAACAATTGTAAAACAGCATGTTAGTCCGGTTAGTATAAGTAAGCGTTTCATTAAATGAGGTTCTTTAATTACTTAACGCAAATTTAAATGATTTATTTAACCGGTATCAATAAAAATTACCATTTAACAGGCCGTCCGTGGTTAATACGCTGCAAAAGCATTTATAAATTCCCCCTGGCATCCTGTTCCCGTTCCAGGGCTTCAAACAGTGCTTTAAAATTGCCTTTACCAAAACTGCGGGCGCCTTTACGCTGAATGATCTCAAAAAATAAGGTCGGACGGTCTTCCAAAGGTTTACTGAAAATTTGCAGCAGGTAACCTTCTTCATCCCGGTCTATCAATATACCCAGGTCCTGCAAAGGCTGCAGGTCTTCATCTATTTTACCAACACGGTCTAAAACGGTGGCATAATAACTATCAGGAATATTTAAAAATTCAATACCTCTTTTTTGTAATTCGGTTACTGTTTTTACAATATCGGCAGTGGCAATAGCTACGTGCTGCACACCTTCGCCATTATAAAAATCAAGATACTCTTCTACCTGGCTTTTCTTCTTTCCTTCGGCGGGTTCATTGATCGGGAATTTCACAAACCCATTTCCATTACTCATCACCTTACTCATCAGGGCCGAGTACTCGGTTGAAATATCATTATCATCAAAACTCAAAATATTTTTGAAGCCCATCACATCCTCATAAAATTTTACCCAGGGATTCATCTGGTCCCAACCAACATTGCCCACACAATGATCTACATATAACAAACCGGTGTCAGCAGGGTTATAGTTTGATTCCCATTTTCGGAAACCCGGCATAAAAACACCATTATAATTTTTTCTTTCTACAAACAAATGTACCGTTTCACCATAAGTATGAATGCCACTGAGCACTACTTCTCCATCAGCATCTTTTAAAACAGTTGTCTCCAAATATGCTTTGGCACCACGTTTTGTTGTTTCTTCAAAAGCTTTTGCAGCATCATCTACTTTTAAAGCCAACACCTTTACGGCATCGCCATGTTTATAAATATGGTCGGCAATAGGGTTATCTGTTCGCAAGGGTGTTGTTAAAACGAAAGTCAGTTTATTCTGCCTGATCACGTAACTCACTTTATCCTTCATTCCTGTCTCCGGACCGGCATATGCCAGCGACTGAAAACCAAAAGCTGTTTTATAGAAATGTGCAGCCTGCTTGGCATTGCCCACGTAAAATTCTACATAATCGGTACCATGTAAGGGAAGAAAATCTGTTGTACTGTTGTTTGTTGCAGCAGGTTGTCCGATGGATCCTGTGGGTATTGTATTTGTTTCCATTGTAATTAATTTGAAGTGAAGAAATAGCAGTACTCAAATTAATTTGCCGAATCCATGGCAAGCGTCAACATCAGCAGGGAGTAGTTGTTGCGCTTATCAGAAAATAATTTATGTGGATAGTCTGGAATCATTATAAGTCAAAGGTAATAAAGTCCTGAGCGAAGTCGAAGGATTTTTTTCCCAGATTCGAGCGTAGTCGAGAACAGTGAAATTAGAATGGCAATGTATAAATTTACTCCACATGCTTTATAACACCCCACAAGTAGCTTATTATATCTACATCATCCTTTGCAATGATGATTCCTACTATACTGGTTTAACTGATGATCTAATGAGAAGATTTGAAGAGCATATTAATGGAATATATGAATCCAGTTACACATATAAAAGAAGGCCGCTTACCTTACAATATTATGAAACGATTCCATTTTTAAAAGATGCTGTTGAAAGAGAAAAACAAATAAAAGGATGGTCTAAGGCAAAGAAAAAAGCATTGAGTGAAGGGAATTTCCATAAGCTTCAATTACTTTCGCAATGCAATAATTTATCTCATCATAAATATAAAGATTTGGAAAAGGGTCTCGACTACGCTCGACCTGCAAACCGCTCTTCGGCCCTTCGACTACGCTCAGGGCAACCCAGGATCGGAATCCTTGGTGGAGGTCAGTTAGGCAGAATGCTCTTACAAGCTGCTATCAACTACCCGGTTGAAACATTTGTAATGGAAAATGATGTGAGCAGCCCCGCTGCACATCTCTGCCAGCATTTTACAAAAGGCGATATCAGCAATTTTGATGATGTTTATAATTTTGGTAAAGGGCTTGATGCCCTGACCATTGAAATTGAAGCAGTGAATGTGGAAGCGCTGGAAAAATTAGAATCGGAAGGTGTAAGGATCTATCCGAAACCGGCTGCATTAAAGATCATCAAAAATAAAATTTTACAAAAGCAGTTTTATAAAGAACATGAAATTCCTACCAGTGAATTCATCATCACAAAAAATAAGACCGATTTAAACCAACACAGTGATTTTTTACCGGCAGCACATAAATTAGCCGAAGGTGGTTACGATGGCCGCGGCGTGGAATTGTTAAGGATAAAAGATGACCTGGCAAAAGGATTTGATGAGCCGGCTGTGCTGGAAAAATTAGTTACTATTAAAAAAGAGATCGCAGTAATTATTGCAGTAAATGATAAAGGCGAAAATGCGGTATATCCATCTGTAGATATGGTTTTTGATAACCGCCTCAATTTGCTGGAATACCAGATAAGCCCAGCTGACATTGCAGATAAAATTTTATGGAAGGTAGAAGCCATTGCTTTAAAAGTAGTGAAGGATCTGAAAAGCCCCGGCATTTTTGCTGTGGAATTATTTGTTGATATTGACGACAATGTTTTTGTAAATGAAACTGCATCCAGGGTCCACAACAGCGGCCATCATACCATTGAAGCAAACTTCAGTTCGCAATTTGATATGCTGTGGCGGGTGATGCTGGGCTATCCGCTAGGCAGTACAGAACATATTTTACCGGCAGCCATTGTAAACCTGCTTGGCGAAACGGGCCATACCGGTGAAGCATATTACGAAGGCCTGAATGAGATCCTGGAAATTGAAAATGTGTTTGTGCATATCTATGGCAAAAAAGAAACTAAGCCCGGCAGAAAAATGGGGCATATCACCATACTCAGTAAAGAAAAGCAGGAACTGATTCACCAGGCCAATCGGATAAAACAAACGGTAAAAGTTTTAGCTATACCTTAAAATAGACTTTATCCTTTATAATTTCCGTTAATACTTTTTTTTTACCGTTTCAGCTATTATTAATGAACTTAGGCGACTGTTTTATGTTAAAACAGCGTCTAAATAAATAACTTACAAGTGATTTGCAAAATGAAGATTATCTCTCCATTGCTCATTTTTATACCCCTGCTATTTGCTGCATGCAATTCGGGTAAAGAAGATAAGAAGCCTGTCGGCGGCAAAGGCGATAAGCCTGAGGCCAAAGTAGATGCATTTATTGTAACACCAAAAACATTATCCCAGGACATTGAAATGCCCGGCAGTTTAATGCCTGCCGAAGAAACCGAACTGCATCCCGAGGTATCGGGCAGGGTAACAGCCATTTATTTTAATGAAGGCAGTAATGTAGGACAGGGCAGCCTGCTGGTTAAATTATACGATGGCGACCTGCAGGCACAATTAAACAAATTAAGGGTGCAGCTAAAAGTTGCGCAGGAAACTTTATCGCGGTACGAATCCTTATTAAAGATCGGGGGTGTTAGCCAGCAGGAATATGAAACATATAAACTCTCTGTAAATAATATACAGGCAGATATGAGTATTGTACAAACCAGCATTGGCAGAACTTCGCTGAGAGCGCCTTTCAGTGGCAGGCTTGGTTTACGTAATATCAGTATGGGTGCTTATATCACACCTGCAACAACCATCAGTACTCTAAGAAAAGTTAACCAACTGAAACTGGAATTTACCGTACCGGAAAAATATGGCACCGGTATGAAGCCCGGCGGCCAGGTACATTTCAACATCGATAATAATGAAAAGATGTATGCTGCCAGGATCATTGCAACCGAAAATAATATTGCTGAAGAAACCAGGAGCTTAAGGGTAAGGGCCATGGTTGATAAACCCGATGCCGGGTTGATTGCAGGCAGTTTTGTAAAAGTAAAAATTGAGCTGGGACAAAATGATGCAGCACTGATGATCCCGTCGCAGGCCGTAATTCCTAAAGCCAGGAATAAACAGGTGATCATTTACAGTAATGGCATCGCCAACATGACAACAGTAACAACTGGTATCAGGGATTCTTCTATGGTGGAGATCACAACCGGGCTTAAAGCCGGTGATACCATTTTAATAACCGGCCTCTTAACTGTAAAACAGGGTGCTAAAGTAAAATTAAATAAAGTTAATAAACCATAAAACGGGCTTAGTAAGTGAATATATCAGAGATCAGTTTAAGACGTCCGGTAATGGCAATGGTGCTTAGTATCATTATCATTTTATTTGGGCTAATTGGTTTTAAATTCCTGGGTATAAGAGATTACCCCGCCATTGATCCTCCCAATATCAGCGTGCGTACTTCATATCCCGGCGCCAATTCAGATATTATTGAATCGCAGATCACCGAACCACTGGAAAAAGCCGTGAATGGAATTGCCGGTGTAAAAAACATTACTTCTTCCAGCAGCCAGGGCAGCAGCAATATTAATATAGAGTTTGACTTGGGCGAAGACCTGGAAACTGCGGCCAACGATGTTCGTGATAAAGTATCACAGGCTACCCGTTCGCTCCCCGATGACCTGGATGCACCGCCGGTGGTGTCCAAGGCCGATGCCAGCTCTGATCCCATTATTGCCCTTACTGTGCAGAGCAATACCCGCAACCAGCTTGAAGTAACAGAATTTGCAAATAATAACCTGCTGGAACGTTTACAAACTATTCCTGGTGTAAGTGGTATTGGTATCTGGGGCGAAAAAAGATATGCTATGCGTATCTGGTTCAACACAACACAAATGAGTGCCTACGCTATTACGTTTGCAGATATACAAACCGCACTTACAAGAGAAAATGTAGAGTTGCCATCAGGTAAAATTTCAGGTAATGCAACAGAACTTTCTGTAAGAACATTTGGAAAAATAAATACTGAAGAAGAATTCAAAAACGTAATTGTAAAAAATATAAATGGTTCCGAAATTAAAGTAAAGGATGTGGCAGATGTGGTGCTGGGACCCGAAAATGAAGAGTCTGTTTTAAAGGAAAGTGGTGTGCCTATGATCGCACTGGCCATCATTCCACAGCCGGGTTCCAATTACGTTGCCATCTCCAATGAGTTTTATAAAAGGCTCGAACAGATCAAAAAAGAAGTACCTGATGATATTAAACTGCAGGTTGCACTGGATCAAACCAAGTTTATAAAAAAATCAATTTCAGAAGTTAAAGAAACGTTGATCATAGCCCTGGTATTGGTCATCCTTATTATTTATTTATTCTTCCGCGACTGGCTTATTGCATTCAGGCCGTTAATAGATATTCCGGTTTCTTTAATTGGTGCATTCTTCATCATGTACCTTTTTGGCTTTACCATCAATGTATTAACCTTGCTCGCCATCGTACTGGCAACCGGACTGGTGGTGGATGACGGCATTGTGGTTACTGAGAATATTTACAAAAAAATGGAAGCCGGCATGGATAAATGGAAGGCTGCCAGGGAAGGCTCCAAAGAAATTTATTTTGCCGTTATCTCCACTTCCATTACACTGGCCGTTGTGTTTTTACCCATAATATTTCTAGAAGGTTTTGTAGGCAGGTTGTTCCGCGAGTTTGGTATGGTGGTTGCCGGTGCCGTACTTATTTCTGCATTGGTATCCTTAACCTTAACACCGGTATTAAATGTTTTGATGACCAAAAAGAAACCAAAACATTCAAAGTTTTACGAAAGAACAGAACCATTTTTCCGGGGTATGGAAAATGGCTACCGCAAATTACTGAAAGGATTTATGCGAATCCGTATTGCAGCTTTTGTAATAATCGGAATTTGTTTTGCCATCATTTATTTTATTGGCAGTAGCATACAATCCGAGTTGGCACCTATGGAAGACAGGAGCCAGTTTCGTTTGCAGGTAACTGCACCCGAAGGCACGGCTTATGATTATATGGATCGGTACATGGATAAGCTGGGCCAATTTGTCCTCGACTCTGTTCCTGAAAAAGATGTGATGATATCACTTACCGCTCCGGGCTCTTCAGGAGGTTCTGTTAACTCGGGCTTTATCAGGGTTACCATGGTTGGCCCATCAGAAAGAAAGAGAACACAACAGCAAATTGTAGATATGGTAAACAAGAACCTGCCAAAATTTAATGAAGGCAGGGTTTCCAGCATACAGGAACAAACCATTGCCGTAAACCGCCGCGGCGGCCAACCCGTGCAGTTTGTTTTGCAAAATGTTAATTTTGAAAAGCTAAAAGAAGTACTGCCTAAGTTTCTCGAAGAAGCCAGCAACAACCCGGTATTGCAGAGCCCGGATATTGACCTGAAATTTAATAAACCCGAATTAAGAATAATTATTGACCGCTTAAAAGCAAGTGCTTTGGGCATTACGGTACAGGATATTAATGGAGCCCTGCAACTGGCATTAAGCAATCGCCAGCTTGGTTTTTTTACCAAAGATGGTAAGCAATATGTGGTGATGGGACAGGTTGCCCGTGATGACAGGGATGATCCTTCTGATCTCAAATCAATTTATGTCCGCAATGCTGCCGGTAATCAAATTCCCTTAGATAACCTGGTTAGTTTTGAAGAGGATAACAGCCCTCCCACTATCTATCATTTTAACCGGTACAAGTCTGCCACCATTTCTGCAGGGCTTGCTCCAGGCAAAACAGTTGGTGATGGTATTAAAGCTATGGAAGGCATTTCAAAAAAGCTGCTTGATGATTCTTTCAGTACTGCACTCAGTGGCTCATCAAGAGATTATGCAGAAAGCGGCAGTAATACCAGCTTTGCATTTATTTTAGCACTGGCATTGATCTTCCTGATCTTATCTGCACAGTTCGAAAGTTTTATCGATCCGCTTATCATCATGCTTACCGTACCATGGCCATTGCCGGTGCATTGCTGTCCTTAAAATTATTCGGGCAAACACTGAATATTTTCTCGGAGATAGGCATGATCATGCTGATTGGGCTGGTAACCAAGAACGGAATCCTGATTGTTGAGTTCGCCAACAAAATACAATTAACAGGTGTAAAGAAAATTCCTGCGGTAATGGATGCAGCAGTAGCACGTTTCCGCCCGATATTAATGACCAGCCTGGCTATGTCGCTGGGTGCATTACCATTGGCATTGTCTTTGGGTGATGCATCAACAAGCCGCATTCCATTGGGTATTGTAGTGGTGGGTGGTATCCTGTTTTCGCTGATACTTACACTGTTTGTTATTCCTGCCATGTATTCCTTCCTGTCAACAAAGAAAAAGAAAAATGCATTGGAAGAAATGGATGAAGCGGCAGGCCTAAATAAAAAAGCTGATTAACCGTTTGTACAGTTGATCTGTTAGTCTGAACTTTTCGAAGACGGCAAATTTTAAAAAGAGGATTATTGCATGATACCCTGCCTTCGACAGGCCAGGCTGACAAAAAAAATAATTTTAAGTTAGAAAATCGAAAATAATAAATGAACCGTTATTTTAAAATATTGTATCTTTTTTTCCTGGTTATTTTTTTAACTCATCCCTTGTTTGCACAAAACAAATTAACGGTTGAGCAGGCTATTACAGCCACTATTGAAAATAATTATGATATTCAACTCCTGCGTATTGATTCCATTTCCTATGCCCTTGATAAATCTTATGCACGTGCTGCTTTTTTACCCCGGCTGAATGCAACAGCAGGCCTGATCTTTAACAACAATAATCAAAAACAGGAACTGGCTGATGGTACCAAAAGACAAAGCAATGGCGTACGTTCAAATAACTTAAGCGGCGCCGTACAACTTAACTGGACACTGTTTGATGGTTTTAAAATGTTTGCCACACGTGATAAACTATCGCAGTTTGTTTTGCTTGGCGAACTCAACATTAAAAACCAGGTGGTAAATTCTGTTGCAGCAGTGATCAACAATTACTACAACATCGTAAGGCAAAAGCAACAACTGAAAGCCATTGAAGACCAGATGAGCATTAATGAAGAACGGGTAAAGCTTGCCGAAAAAAAATTAAGTGTGGGCCTTGGTGCCAAGCCCGACCTGCTGCAGGGCAAGGTTGACCTGAACGCCCAAAAAGCAGCACGCCTTAAACAACGAACGCTGATCGATCAGTTAAAAGAACAATTGAACCAGTTGATGAATGTTGAGGTAAATACCCGTTACGAAGTTGCAGACAGTATTCCCTTTGCCGACAATATTATCCTTGGAGATATCATGGGCACAGTTGAAACAACCAACCCACAATTGCAGTTAATAAAAAAGAATATTGATATCGGTAAACTCACATTAAAAGAACGTAAAGCCGAGCGCTACCCTGTGGTTTCTTTCAACTCCGCTTATAGTTATTCTAAAACACAAAACAAAACAGTGGTTAATCCATTTACGCTTTTGTACAACCGCAATAACGGTTTTAATTATGGCATTGGTGTAACCATTCCAATCTTAAACGGCTTTACTGTAAAACGACAGATACAACAGGCCCAGTTGGATATTGACTATCTCCATGTCAGTTACAAAAATCAAAAATCGCAGATAGACCTGGGCATCACGAATGTTTTTAAAGATTATGAACTGCAAAAGAAAACACTGGCTTTGGAAGAAGAAAATATATTGCTTGCCAAAGAGAATGTTTATATCTCTTTAGAAAGGTTAAGACTTGGGATATCTACCTATCTCGAATTAAGAGAGACACAAAAAAGTTTAGAGCTTGCCTACGACCGCCTGATTGCCGCACGTTACAATACAAAATTAGCCGAAACAGAGTTGCTTCGCCTGAAAGGAGACCTGGTGAAATAAAATTAGTTTGTAGTTTGTTGTCTTTGGTTTGTAGTTTTTTACCTTTAGAGAAAAACTGCATGGCAACCATTACAAAATTTGAAGACCTTGAAATTTGGCAACTGGCAAGACAGCTATCGAAGGAAGTTAATCATGGATAACATGGCAGCGGGATTTGAAAGATGGAGCAAACTGGAATTTATAAATTCACTAAGCTATTCAAAAGGAGAAGTTGTAGAATTAAAATCTCAACTTTACCGGGCTCTTGATAATAAATACTTTAACCAGGAAATATTTGACACGCTTTACAACAAAGCTGATGTAATAACTAAAAAAATAACTGCATTTATTACTTATCTTAACACCTCCATAATAAAAGGACAAAAATTTAAAAACATAGACTGATGCCTGAACAACCACAAACCACCAACACCAAACTACAAACCCACGGCCCTCTTGTTGGTATAGTAATGGGTAGCGAAAGCGACCTGGATGTAATGAAAGCTGCAGTTGAAATGCTGCGCCAGTTTGAAGTGGAGCCGGAGTTAACCATTGTATCGGCACACCGCACTCCTGAACGTTTACGTGAGTATGCGACCAAGGCAAAAGAGCGTGGTTTAAAAGTGATCATCGCCGGTGCAGGCGGTGCTGCCCATTTACCCGGTATGATTGCCGCACAAACCATTCTGCCAGTTATTGGCGTACCTGTTAAATCATCTAACAGCATGGATGGCTGGGATTCCGTACTCTCTATTTTACAAATGCCTTATGGTGTGCCTGTAGCAACCGTTGCCCTGAATGGGGCAAAAAATGCCGGTATCCTCGCCGCACAAATACTTGCCCTGCACGATACTTCCATCGCCGGAAAACTGGAAGCCTTTAAAGAATACCAGGATGATATTGTAATGGAAAGTGTGAAGAATGTAAAGAGTTTTGGTTTCAGGAATGAGTTTGATTAACAGCGTTTGTAGTTTTTGGTTACCACCATTTGTTTTCATGGCATCATCGTTGTGTCACTCACTTATACTGCATACCCATGTTGAACTTTAATTGCGTTTTACTGGTTTGCGCTAACTTTTGATCATACGCAGATTTCTGATGAACAAATGTTGCGTACCTGTAAGAGCCAGGCGAAATTTAATACTAAGTATGCAGGATAACTTCAAATCCCTTCGTCAATTTAACTGCCGGAACAAATTCAAGCTTAGCTTTGGAAATAATGTGCTGGCCTTTCTTGGTAATTTTACAGACGAGTTAAAAACTTCTGCTGTTGGAAAGACATTATATATTCCATTCTCTGCAAATCATCCTGCGTTTACGCTGATAATTACCGGGGTATCATTATCAGGCAAAAGAGACTTAGATTCTTTAATGGTAAGCTTCTTATCCCCCGAGGAGCGGGCCATTGTTGCATCTTACGACTTTTCCGGATCCACTTTCTATGTTGAGCGGTAAACTTTGCCAAACAAAAATGTAGCTGCAAAACTTTGAAGCGCTGTTTTGATTATTAGCATTCCGGTATATTAATATTTTCGATACATTGCATTAATGCTATTTTCAACCAGCCTGGCGGCAGACTGGAAATATATACTATTAGTTTGTTGATTTAGCGTAATAAAGAAAATAGGGAATGAATATTTATAGCATAAATACAAATGTTGCACGCTATTTCATCAAACAGAATTTCGGCTTAACGATTATTATGAAATGTAAACTTTTGGCGCTTGTTTTTTTCTTTTACCAAACTTCTTTTGGACAGACTGATGTAAATAACAAAATTGATACCAGTAACTATTATAATTATTATTCTAACGGGGGAACTTTAAAAGGACAAGGGCCGACCACTTCTTGGTTAACCTTGAATGAAGTCGTACCAGTAATTATGGATGAACTTGAAAAAGCAGGCCATCACTGGCTTTACGATTATAGCTTATTTAAAGTAGCGCCGGGACAATATGTTATACTGGCTGCATATAGCCGAAAATCCAACTTTGGATTTCTTTATATACAGGGTCATGAAGTATTTCCAATTAAGGCCCATAGGAAACATTTAACCCAAAATGATTTATTAACAGCCGATTATTCTTCGTGTGAAGAAACACCTTCTGGCAATCCGAATTTTGTAAAAATAAAAAAGTTACCAAAGAATGTTTTTGTATTAAACGAAAACTGCTATTGGTACCAATATACCAATAATATAGACGACAATAAGTCTTTGGTAACTAAACAAACTGCTTTAAAAATTCTTAGAGAGGACATTAAAAAATATTTAACCAATGTGAAGGTTGTCAAATAAACAGCGTACAACATGGTATTTGCTGCTAGGCTGGCAGACTAATAAATCCTCATCTGCTTGTTCGTTATCGCACCGGTTCTGTCATACGTAATTCTATTGACCTTTTGTCCTTATCTTCATCATCCGTAATTTTATTGGGCTTAAGTTCCGGGCTGGATGTTAAATTCCAGCACAGCAGCAAGCCCTAATGTAAGCGGTCAGGCTATAATGACCGCAGATTCTAACATAACAAATATGACAGAAATGTTAAATAGAAATTTTGCGCCCTTTCCAATTTTGGCAACTGAAAGACTTACGCTCAGGCAATTAGTAATTGATGACGAACAAGAAATTTTTACTTTGCGTTCTGACAGTGAAATAAATAAATATCTTGGCAGACAAGTAAGCAATACTATTGAGGATGCAAGGAATTTCATAAATAAGGTTAATGAGAACATCAATAAAATTGACGCTCTTTATTGGGCAATAACTTTGGGTGACAGCAACCTATTGGTTGGGACAATTTGTCTTTTTAGTTTTTCAGGTGAAAATGACAAGTGTGAAATCGGTTATGAACTTTTGACAAACTTTCAAGGACAGGGAATAATGAAGGAAGCTGTAGAAAAAGTTATTGACTATGCATTCAATACAATTAAAGTTCAAAAAATTGAAGCATCCCTTCATAGAGATAACCAGCGTTCTATAAACCTGTTGGAGAAATTTTCGTTTCAAAACTCAAATGAACCTGGTGAGACAAATCCTGAATTAATATGTTACCATTTGACAAATTCAAGTGACCATCTTAAATAAAAAAAGTCACCAAAAAAGCCCGAACCCCTAACATGAACTGTGTAACAAATCAAATAAATTTTACCCTTTTTATGGTTTTGCTAATACAATATTTTGCCAAAATATTATATTCGTTTTCTAGCTTACATCTAGCCAGGGCGGACGAGCTACGTACGTTTTTCAAATCCCATGCCAAAACAAAGCCCTGTTCATAATACTGGCCTATCTTTAAATATTGAACAGTTTAAAATAAGAATTAAATATGAAATCAATATTTGACAAGCAAACAAAAGATGAATTGATTAATAGAATTAATTCACTTAATGAAAACAGTAAAGCGCAATGGGGTAAGATGAATATTTACCAGATGTTGAAACATTGTACCCTATGGGACGAATGGATATTAAGTGGTAAGGATTCTAAACAAGCATTTATTGGACGCCTGTTTGGTAAAATGGCTCTAAAAACAGTTTTAAAGGATGAAAAACCGCTAAGACGGAATACACCCACCATTCCGGAATTTAAAATAAAGGAAAACAATGGTGATGTAGAATCAGAAAAGACGAAGTGGGCTTCCCTGATTAAAGAATATGCAAATTTTTCAAACCAGGACTTCAGGCATCCCTTTTTCGGAAAAATGACCAAAGAACAAATTGGCTATTTGGCTTATAAACATGCTGACCACCATCTGAGGCAGTTTAATAGCTAAATTAAAATTTACTTTTTAGCTGTCAGTATGCACAGGCAGTTTGGAAATGTATAATAATATTTTGTTGATTTAGAGTGATAAAGAAAACGGGAAAGGATTATTTTATAGCATAAATGCAAATGTATGCATCAATGCATTTCGTTGGTGGCTATTTTACAAACACCCTAAGCAATAGAAAACTTTAGCAACAATTATGGGACTATTTGACTTACTTAAGAAAAAAGAACAGCAACAAGAAACAAACACTACTAATGAAAGTAAACAGTGAACCATATCTTGGCGACTTAAATAAGACTGACATCATCTATAAACTTGTTGAGACACCACAAGCAGAACGAAATGAAAATTGGGAACAAACATTTTTGGATAGCATAGGGCAAGCAAGTTTTCGTTGCGGCGACCCACAAGTAATAACCGGACCCGATGGCTTTCCTTACTTTCAACTCTTTTTACCAGAACCATATAAAAGTTTTCAATGCTTTGTAATTGACAGAATGAAAGACGACTTTTTGCTTACTTCTGGTTTTGGCGTAGTAATAAATCCAACGTCAAACAGTGCAGACTGGGTTTTATCTTATGGTGACATTTTAAATTTCTATTTAAATAACACATTTTACACAAAAAACGAAAGCCCATTTTCAAAGCAGATACATGACGAAACTATTGCTGAAAATGAGAAGATAATGGTTGCACAACCGTCAGAGACAATGCTACCGAAACAGGCACGACAACTTATTTCAGAATTTCTAAAAATGAATGGGGTTAAGGCTCCCAAAGTTTTACTGATGATGCGACACAGAAAAGATGGGAATGAAGTTACGCAAGACATCGTTTTCAATCTGGCATCAGAAAATTTCAAGGACGAAAACACTTACAGAAGTGTACTGAAAACTATAAGCTGGTATTTGCCCCGACACTACTCTTTTGTTGGAATGGATGAAAAAGTCCTGGGAAATGGTTTCATACCTTTGTAACTGCTATGTGGACTTATAACATTCTTCAATTCGGCTGAGATTCCTGTGCTTACATACATGCCTGGCCAGGAACTATCCTGAAACTCAATAAATGATTATGCTCTTCCGGGCATGCAATCGGCCTAAAGAAAAATGGCGCCTGTTGTAACCTTTCCATTGGCCACTTACTCTATTGTAGTACAGGGCAATTAATTTTCAACAATTTAAAGTAACAAACAATGGAAAGTAACACATTACAACAATCAATTAAGCCAACATTCAATCTTTTGAAACTTACTTTTGGAATAGTTCCAATTGTAGCGGGGCTGGACAAATTCACAAATTTATTAACGCATTGGGAACAATACATTAATCCAACACTTGGGAATATGTTGCCATTTTCTGCTTCAACATTTATGATGATAGTTGGGGTAATAGAAATTATTGCAGGAATTATCGTGTTGATAAAGGCAGAATTAGGAGGATACATCGTTGCAGCCTGGCTTACCGTTATTGCGTTTACACTTTTAGCAGGGTTTAATTTTGTAGATGTTGCCGTTCGTGATTTGGTTATGGCTATTTCTGCGTTTTCAATGGCAAGATTGGCTAAATTTATTGCATAATACTTCTATTAGACATGGCATCATTTGAACAATATACAGACACTGAAATTATTGAAAACATCTTAGCTGGTGAAATTGCACAATTTGAAATATTAATCCGGAGAAACAATCCGTTTTTGTACAAAGCGGGCAGATCTTACAATTATAATCACGAAGACACCCAGGACATGATGCAGGAAACTTTCATTGACGCATATAAAAATCTATCCGGATTTCAAAACCGCTCCAGTTTTAAAACCTGGATAATAAAAATAATGCTAAATCATTGTTTTAGAAAAAAGCAAAAGTTTAGTTTTAAAAATGAAATCGTGAAAGAAATAAATGATAATTCAGAGCCAATGTTTGCCAATTCACATAGCGACACGAATAAAATGGTAGTTAACAGGGAATTAAACTATGTAATTGAAAATGCCCTGGGAGCTGTGCCATTCGATTACAGAATGGTTTTTTCACTACGGGAAATCAATGGGTTAAATTTATCAGAAACAGCCGAAGTATTAGAGATCAGCGAAGCAAACGTAAAGGTCCGGCTCAATAGAGCAAAGGCAATGTTGCGAAAAGAAATCGAGAGATCATATACGGCTGAAGATATTTTTGAGTTTAATTTAATTTATTGCAATGCAATGGTTGATGCTGTAATGAAAAGAATAAAAGCAATTTGATTCCGTCCCAGCGGGGGTTTTCGCAACGCAATCTTCTTCATAAAAACCCCCTTTCTGCGAAACCCCGATGCAGAAATACTCTTTTACTATAATTCTCCAATGCTTATCTTTAAGGTGTCCAGATAAAATGTATTGCTCAAAATCAAAGAACGATTTTGAATGTACTTCAAAATTTTCTGTTGCGCAGATTTCTACATAAAATATTAAACAATGAGTAAGCACGAACATGAAGAGCATGACCACCACCACGGCGTGACAGAATTAACCAACGTTAGCAAAGCATTTGTTGTAGGCATTATACTGAACATGGCTTACGTTATCATACAGGTTATTATTGGCTTTCGTATCAATTCATTGGCACTGTTATCTGATGCAGGGCATAATTTTTTAGATGTGGGTGCTTTGGCATTATCCCTGCTGGCTTATAAGCTAAACAAGGCGAAGGCCAATAATAAATACACTTACGGCTTCAAAAAATCATCCATTCTTATTTCTCTTTTTAATGCTATTGTATTGCTCATTTCCATAGGCGCAATTGGTTACGAAGCCATCTTACGTTTTAAACATCCTGAACCATTGCCAGGTGTTACCATTGCCATTGTTTCGGCCATCGGCATTGTTATCAATACAGTTTCGGCATTTATGTTTTTCAGGGATAAGGAAAAAGACCTGAATGTAAAAAGCGCCTTTCTTCACCTGGCTTCCGATGCAGTTGTTTCATTAGGGTTGGTTATCGGTGGCGTGCTGATGTACTACACGCATATTTATTGGATTGACCCGATTTTAAGTCTTGTTGTTTGTGCTGTAATAATTGTAAGTACCTGGAATTTATTGAAAGACAGTTTACGCCTTTCACTCGATGGTGTACCAGATACAATTGAATTAGAAAAAATAAAAACTACTGCTTTAAAAGTTGCAGGTGTGATAGACATTCATCATATACATGTTTGGGCAATCAGCACCTCACAAAATGCGTTGACTGCACATTTAACAGTAGATGAAAAAACAACCATGCAGCAGATGCAAAAAATTAAAGCACAGGTAAAACACGTATTAGCGCATGAAAACATACAGCATGCAACACTTGAAACAGAAACAAAAATTACAGGTTGTGAAGAGGAAGAATGCTGATTTTTTATAAATTTTTGCAATGATATTTTTTAACCAGCATCTCATCGGGGTTTTGCATAGTTTTTCGTTCTGCATACTCCGCTCTATTGTGCCTGTTTTACATAACTTTACTGTCAACAATCTATAACAGATTTACCGATATGATCAGATCATTGCTTTTAAGTACGCTTATTACTTGCAGCTTTAATATCCAGGCGCAAAACCTGGATGCCAGGGTTGCCAAAGCAGTTGAAAAAGTGTACGATCAATACAAATTATTTTTCGACAGTAGCCTGCTGGCCAAATACGTGGTATTAGACAAAACAAAGAGTTACTTAGTTAATGCTGAAACACTAAAAATAAAAACACTTGCTATTGCTGATAACAGCTTTGACTTTAGTGAATTCAGTCTTACGTTTGTCATTGTATATAATGGCGATACCATCAGGCGCTTGCCACCCTGCATGTTAGATACTCAGCAACACCTAATGGCGCTGGGCACACCTACAAACCCTATACAGCATGGTGACCTTTTGCCCCCATACCTGGAACTTGTAAAAGGTAATATCGCATTCGATTATAAAAAACTAAAGGGGCTTTTAAAACAAATGAAGCTTGAGGTTACAGAAATTAACCTGCAAGAATCTGCTACCCACGATAAGAACAGTATAAATAAAAAAAATCAATACACCTGGCGGGTGACAACTGCCTGTGCCGAACTAAAATGCAGGCAATTACAAATTTCGGCGGATAATGGAAAAATACTGGTTGATGAAGCGGCTGTAAATAATTAGGGGGTAACCATATTAAAAAAGGTTCGCCAAAACGAACCCGCCAAAACTATAAGTAATAAGTTTTATTGATTTAACTACCGGTTATATACTGCTCCATATGCCCGATGATCGATTTCTGGTCTTCAATGATCCGCCTTACCACATCGCCAATGGAAATAATACCGGCCAGTTTACCTTCTGCTACAACCGGTAAATGCCTGATATATTTACCCGTCATTAATGCCATACATTCATCAATGGTACTGTCGGGCGATACCGTAATTAAATTGCTGCTCATGATCTCGCCAATGGATGTTTCCCTGGATGATTTGCCTTTTAACACCACTTTACGGGCATAATCCCTTTCTGTAAAAATACCGGCGAGTTTATTATTTTCCATAACCAGCAGGGCGCTTACATTTTTTTCAACCATTAGTTCCAGGGCATGGTAAACAGAAGTGTCGGGCGTGATGCTAAAGGTTTCGTTGCCCTTGGTTTCTAAAATATTTTTTACGGTTCCCATACATGTTGTTTTACGATCGTTAAAAATAGCTTTATTAAATATACCCTTTTTTAGTGAAACCGGGAATTTCGCCCCTGGTCGGCATTCCCATCGACCAGGGTAATTTATATAATGCCGTAAAGATGTCGCAAACTTGTCACCGCTAAGCCCCGGTTATTAATCTAACTTTAGCGTACTGAAAATTTCTATCAAATGAAAGAACTCAAACAAGGAAGCAGGATCAAAAATTTAAGGTTACAGTCAGGCTTTTCCCAGCAAGAACTGGCCAACAAAACGCTACTTAGTCTGCGAACCATACAAAGAATAGAAAATGGCGAAACAGTACCAAGGGGCGATTCCTTACAACGAATATCAAAAGCTTTGAACTTTCAGGTTGCAGACTTAAGCGAACATGTTTTAAAGGAAGATAAAGGAATATTAATACTACTGCATGTATCTACATCAGGATTCCTGATATTCCCTTTGCTGGGAATTATATTTCCTTTGATCTTGTGGTTATTGTTTAAAGATAAAATAGCTAACATCATGATAGAAGGCAGAAAAATCTTAAAATCACAAATTTATTGGCTGAGTGTGCTTGCTGCAGTTTACTTATATATTTTTTGTTTGAAAAATTTCCATGTAACGGCGGGTTTACCTGACAACTTTAACTATAAAGCTATTATCATCGGTTTATACTTTTACAATTTGATCATCGTCTTATTCAATATCATAAAAATCAACATAGCGTCAAATAAGTATATTTATAAAGCAGCTATTGGTTTATAATAAATATTTACGCTTCTTCCAAAATCACAAACTCCTGCTCAAGCCCTAAAGAGTTTTCGTAAATGGCTTTGATGAAATCTTTACCCCATTTGGCATAAAAGGGCATAAAATTCTCAATGCGTTCCTGTAAGTTATTATGAGGGAATAATTGCGATCTCAATTTTTGCAACTGACGTTGCTGTACTTCAAATTTTTTCTTTTCGGCACGCAGCATTTTCTTTTCAAGGGCTGCTATTTTATGTAGCGCCATTTTTTCCAATGCTCCGGTATGTGGCTGCAGGGTTATATCTACTGCGCCCGCAGCATTTCTTAAACCTGCATAAAAATCCTGAAGCTGCCTTTTCTCTTTTTCTAAACTCAATTGTACTTGACTATCTCTTTTTACAAGTAAGGTCAATAACTCCTGTTCGGATTTAAACAGATCGTTAATGGTAAAACCCAAAGTTTTTGCTTTTTCGCTGTATTTTTTTTCTACCAGTAAAAAAGAATTACGCAAAACCAAAACCGGGAATGGTACATGAACCGCTGCAAAAACATTTTTAAGTTCCAGCCAGTAAGCTATCTCTCCGCCACCGCCAATAAAAGCAATATTGGGCAATATCATTTCCTGGAAAACGGGGCGAAGAATAACATTGGCGCTGAATCTTTCCGGATGCTGTTTCAATTCATTAATAATACCGGCTTCATCAAACTCCAATTCAGAACCTGTCTCTCCGGCAGGCAGGTTTTGAATTTTGAATTTTTCCACGGTACCCTGTGGGGAATTCTCTTTCACAATTCTTTCCCTAAGATCATCCTTCAAATAAAACATATTCAGTTCCCGTCCACTGGCCTGTACCTTATATTGCTTTGGAAATATTTTTGAAGTTGCCTGCACAAGGGGATGAGAAAATTGTTCTGTTAATTCTTTTTCAACAATCGGTATAAAAGCGTTTTTATACCCTGCTTCATCTGGCAATAAAATGATCAACCCGTATTCACCAAATAAAGCGTTTACCAATTTAAAAGTTGCCTGCTCAATGGTTGCGCCTTCGGCATAACAGGCTTTCATCTGGTCAATTATCTCTTTGCCAAAAGGATGCACGGTTATCTCTCCTTCAATCGTATCCAGCATTTGTATCAATGCCTTATCAACTTTCATCCTGCCCACGGCACCAGACTGGTTTGTTTTCCATTCGTGCTTAACACCGTTGATATAGATATGCCCAAGTTCATCCAGGTCGGCATCTTCGCTGCCCATATAATACACCGGTACAAAATCGTTTTCTGGCATATCGGCTTTCAGTTTTTCGCAAAGTTTTATGGCATGCAGTATCTTATAAATAAAATATAAATGGCCGGTAAAAATATTGGGCTGATGTGCGGTGGTAATGGTAAAGCAATTGCTGTTGGTTAATTGCTGTATGTTCTGCTGCTGCTGGGTTGTGGTGTTTGCGTCAGCATAATGTTTTTGTAAAACAGCCACCAGTAATTTCCTGTCGGTTGCAAATGCCTTTCTTGCTTCAATGGTCTTTTTTATGCCATACAGAGTAACAGGCTGTGCATAAAAAGGTTGCAGCAATTCACTACCGGAAATATAATCAGATACAATTTTAGAAAAATAATTTGTACTACTGTACGAAATTAAGCGGCTGGTGCTGTGCATTTTAAATCACTTCATTTTTAAAACTGCATAATTGGGATGTTCCGGGTTTACTATCAATTGCTGACGTTGAGGATGAATCAAAACATCCATTTCCTCCATAGGTATTGCACCCAGCAAAGTTTCACTGTCGCCAGGCAACACAAAGGCATTACAGGTTGCTTTTCGGTTTGCAAATTTTACATTTACAGGCCCCACAACATCGTATTCAACAACATAGCCATCTGCAACCTGCACTTTTCTTTTTTCTATAAAAGGTAATTCCAATTGCGATTGTATGGTATCGTTTATTGCCATCATATAAGCACCACTATCAACAAGCATATTCAGTTTCATTTTTTTAACTTCATCTTCACCAATATAATGGCGACGTGCTAATTCAACATCTGTAGTGTTTATCGATTCAATATCGGCATAAACCAATCCCATAAATTCGTGTATTTATTACAAATATACTGTTTAAATAACTTCTCCCTCAATATCGTAATCATATGCTTTGGTGATCTTCACGTTCACAAAATCCCCTATTGTTAATTTCTTTTTAGACTGAATGATCACTTCATTATCCACTTCCACACTATCAAATTCGGTACGGCCCAAATAACGGCCTGCTTCTTTTTTATCAATCAACACTTTAAATGTTTTACCAACTTTCTCCTGGTTCTTTTCCAGGCTTATCTCCTGCTGCACTTCCATTATTTCCTGTGCACGCTCTTCTTTTTCTTCTGCAGGAATATTATCTACCAGTGCATGGGCACTTGTTCCTTCTTCATGACTGTAGGTAAAAATGCCCACCCTGTCGAAACGCATTTTTTGTAAAAAGGTTTTTAGTTCTTCTACATCATCACGGGTTTCGCCGGGAAAGCCTGCGATCAATGTAGTACGCAAACAAATATCCGGCATACGGTTCCTGATCTCTCCTACCAGGTCTTCCATCTCTTCACGGGTAATCTGGCGTTTCATTAAATTCAGCATATTGTTGGCTGCATGCTGCAATGGCATATCCAGGTAATTACAAATATTGTCCCGTTCTTTTATTGCATCAATAATATCAAGTGGAAATTTTGATGGGTAAGCATAATGCAAACGTATCCATTCCAACCCTTTTACATCGGCAAGCGCATGTAATAATTTAGGCAGCTCTCTTTTTTTATAAATATCCAGTCCGTAATAAGTAAGTTCCTGGGCAATCAGCATTACTTCTTTTACACCACGGTCAACCAAACGTTTGGCTTCATCCACCAGCGATTCTATTGGCCGGCTCACGTGCTGTCCCCGCATTAACGGAATAGCACAAAACGAACAGGTACGGTTGCAGCCTTCACTTATTTTCATGTAAGCATAATGCTGCGGCGTGTATAATAATCTTTCGCCCATCAGATCATTCTTATAATCCGCGTCAAAGGTTTTTAAAATATTAGGCAATTCCATCGTGCCGAAATAAGCATCCACTTCGGGTATTTCTTCTTCCAGGTTATTTTTATAGCGTTCGCTGAGGCAGCCGGTAACATATACTTTATCTACTTTGCCCCGGCGTTTCAATTCAACCTGTTGTAAAATGGTATTTATACTTTCTTCTTTTGCTTTTTCAATAAAGCCACAGGTATTTATTACAACTATATTGTGATCCTTCTTTGCGTTCTCATGCACCACGTCAATATCATTAGCAATCAGTTGCCCGCTAAGCACTTCGCTATCCACCATATTTTTACTGCAACCCAGTGTGATGATGTTAACCTTATCTTTTTTAATTGTTTTTGTCTTCATAATAATTGGCGGCAAAGTTAAGCCTTTGGCAGCGCAGTTTTTATAGCTATTTTAGGAATTATCGGCTCCAAACTGTGATTTTTAGCGCCTTGCTGCGAATAATGAAGAAAATACTGTTATTTAGAATTGATGAAGATGCAAAATAACAAGGAGGAGTTTTTAAAAAGGATAGAAGAACACAAGCTTATTATTTATAAGATCTGTAATTCGTATTGCAAAAATGCCAGTAACCGGGATGATCTTGCACAGGAAATAACTTATCAACTCTGGAAATCGTACGATCATTTTAATGGAGCTGTTAAATTTTCAACATGGATGTACCGGGTAGCCTTGAATGTAGCGATAACTTTTTACCGGAAAACAAAAACTGGTGAAGCCATTATTAAACTGGCCGAACCGGATATAGAAATTGAAGACCCGAAGGAGGATACTGCTGAACTGGAAAAGAATATAGATGTGCTGCAGCAATTCATCAGTGAGCTGAAGGAACTGGATAAGGCATTGATGATTCTTTACCTGGAAGAAAAAAGTTATCGGGAAATATCTGAGATACTGGGTATAACAGAAACCAATGTAGCTACCCGTATAAGCCGTATAAAAGATAAATTAAAACAAAAATTTTCTACATTAAATAATTAAGAACATGGAAGACGTTACATTAAAAAACCTCTGGAAAGCACAGGATGAAAAATTAGACAGAACGATGAAGCTGAATTTATTGCTGGTGGAATCTTTACAAAAACAAAAAGCAGAAACAAAGCTGAATAGCCTGGCAAGATTTAAAGGCTGGACAGTTGTACTGGGGATAATTTGGATATTATTTTTAGGAGTGCTTGTGTATGGTAACCAGTTAGAGAACATTTATTTTACTGTTTCCGTTGGCTTCATACTGCTATTTAACATTGCTGCTGTTGCTGTTTATATAAAACACATTGTGCTCCTCAGGCAATTAGATTACAGCGAAAGTATTACCAACACGCAAAAAAAACTTTCCAGGTTACAGGCATCTACTTTTAACCTGCGCTTCTTGTTTTTGCAAACGCCATTTTATACCACCTGGTTCTGGAGCACCGGGATGATCAATGGCAGCGGTATTAAATTCTGGCTTGTTGCAGTGCCCATCACTTTAGCTTTTACAGTATTGTCAATCTGGGTTTATAAAAATCTTACTGCCGCAAACATGCATAAAAAATGGGTAAGGTTTTTAATAAAGAGTAGTCCCGAACATACTTCCATTATAAAAGCACAGGATTTTCTTACTGAAATCGAAGCATTCAAAAAAGGTTGATACTAAGCCATAGAGAACCAGGAGAATATACTTTTTGATCCCAAGCTTTACTAGTAATCTTCAGTTATTTATCTTTTTTAGAAAAATATTTATTGTTTATCAATAATTATTTATCTATATTTGCATTCTAATTAAAAAATATAACTAATAATGAAAGCAAGTACAAAACGCATCCTGCAAATACTGCATGTTATTGCATGGATCATATTTATAGGCGTATGCATTGAAGCCGGGGGGCTTATTGTCAATGCCTTTTTTACCTTGTTGCTAAACCCGGTTGGTGCTAAACATTTTTGGCAGCAGGTTGACCTTACAAGCCTTTATTACTATAACCATGGGTATTTTTTAGTAGAGAACTTGCTAATGATTATAGTAGCTATAATGAAGGCATGTATATTTTACCTGATCATAAAAATTCTGTACAATAAAAAGATAAGTATGTCGCAGCCTTTCAGCAAGGATGTTGAGTGTTTTATTTTCAAAATAGCTTACCTGGCTTTATTGATAGGCCTGTTCTGCCTTTGTGGAGTTAAATATGCAGCATGGTTTGTTAACCAAGGTGTAAAGATGCCCCAGATACAATATTTAGGCTTAGGCGGAGCCGATGTCTGGCTATTTATGGGTGTTTCACTTTTTGTGATTGCACAGGTATTTAAAAGAGGGATTGAAATTCAAACCGAAAACGAATTAACTGTATAACCCATGCCTATAATAGTAAACTTAGATGTGATGATGGCTAAAAGAAAAATGTCATTGAATGAACTTTCTGAAAGGGTTGATCTGACACTGGCTAACCTTTCAATATTAAAGACCGGTAAAGCAAAAGCCATTCGTTTTAGCACGCTGGAATCTATCTGTAAAGTATTGAATTGTCAGCCCGGAGATATTTTGGAATTTGTTGACTGAAGTGGTTTTATAGCACTGTAGTTTTAAAATAATTGTTTTAAAATATTGCAGCCTCCAATCCGTCTTCATCAATAATCAAACTAAAATATTTACCATTCATCCTTAAAAAAGCACAATTCATGAATTATGACAATTCCATTACAATTAACCTTAATTAACTTGCGCCCGGATTTTAAAAATAGAAATTAAAGTATAACATGAAACAAAAACTATTGCTGATATTAACTATTAGCTTATTTACAGCCACTAATTCCTTTGCCCAGAATTTTTCCAAAATTACCGGCCAGGTAAACGATAATAGCGGAAAGGCAATACCTGCAGCCACTATTATGCTGTTGTCTGCCAAAGATTCTTCTCTTGTAAAAACAGCCGTTAGCAACAGTAATGGTGTTTACGAAATACAGGTAAAACCGGGACATTATTTTGTAAGTTCCTCCGTTGTGGGGATGCAAAAAACACGTTCTGCTGCATTTGAAGTTAAAGAGAATGAAACAGCAACTGCCCCGGTTATTATTACAAAGCCCAACGAAAAAAGCCTGGCCGGGGTTACCGTAACCAGTGCCAAACCAATGGTGGAAGTGAAGGCCGACAAAACCATTCTTAATGTTGAAGGTACCATCAATGCTGTTGGCAATGATGGGCTGGAATTGTTACGCAAATCGCCGGGTGTAATGGTAGATAAAGATGATAACCTGAGCCTGGCCGGTAAAAACGGCGTGCGGGTTTATATTGATGGCAAACCAAGCCCGCTTTCGGGATCTGATCTTGCAAATTATTTAAAATCGTTGCAGTCATCACAAATTGAGTCAATAGAAATTATCACCAACCCATCGGCCAAATATGAAGCCGCAGGTAATGCCGGCATCATTAATATCAGGTTGAAGAAAAACTTAACGATAGGAACCAACGGATCTGTAAATGCAGGTTACAACATTGGCATTTATGCAAAATACAATGCCGGTGTTTCTTTAAACCACCGCAATACCAAAGTGAACCTTTTTGGAAATTACAATTTCAATGAAGGTTTAAATGAATTTAGTATCATTTCGAAAAGAATCAGCCCCGACAGCACCTATGATCAATCAAATACCATCACCAACCGTAATAAAGGTTCACACAACTTTAAGGCGGGCATGGATTATTTTATAAACAAAAAAAGTACCGTTGGTGTGGTTGTGAACGGAAATATCGGCGACAACGAAACACTTACTGAAGGACCGCTGAAAATTTATTATACTCCTACAAATACACTTGACCGTACATCAATTGGCAACGGCGATAATAATTCGAAAAGATCTAATGTTAACTTTAATGGAAATTACAGGTATGCTGTACCAGGCGGCAGCGAATTGAATATTGACGGTGACTTTGGTATTTTCAACCTGCGGAGTAACCAGTTACAACCAAATGTTTATTATAAGGAACCAGGAAATATATTTCAATACAGTACTTCTAACCATATAGTATCACCAACCGATATCAGGATCTATTCTTTGAAAGTTGATTATGAACAAACCTTTAAAAAAGGAAGGTTGGGATACGGAGCCAAGATCGGCTTTGTAAACACCGACAATAATTTCGACCGCACGAGTATTGAGCCCAGCAAAATAACAAGTGAGAATAACCAATTTACTTTTAATGAAAACATCAATGCCGGTTATGTAAATTATAACCGTGCTTTTAAAGGGTTTATGATACAGGCCGGTGTACGGGTTGAGAATACCAATTCAAAAGGACACTCTACAGGAACTATCAACAATGGTACAGCCAATAGTTTCGATTCATCTGTAAACCGCAATTATGTTGATGTATTTCCAAGTGCAGCAGTTACCTACAACAAAAATCCTTTGAATCAATGGGGGCTGACTTTCAGCAGGCGTATTGATCGTCCGGCATACCAGGATCTGAATCCATTCGAATTCAGGCTGAATGACTACACCTATATGAAAGGTAACACACTGCTGCGCCCGCAATACACCAACAGTTATGGTATTACCAATACCTATAAATACAAATTGAACACCAGGCTTAATTACAGCCATGTGAAAGATATGTTTGCCCAGTTGCCTGATACCTCTGGATCAAAAAGTTTGCTCACTAAAAAGAACCTGGCAACCCAGGATATTGTAAGTTTTAATGTCAGCTACCCTTTTCAATATAAATGGTATAGTTTCTTTACAAACATGAACGCCAACTATTCAAAGTATAAAGCCAAAATACCTGACTTGTCCGGCAACATCAGGAAAGTTGATATCAATGCAACTTCTGTTAGCTTTTACATGCAAAACAGTTTTAAACTGGGCAGAGGTTTTACTGCTGAATTAAGCGGCTTTTATAATTCGCCTTCTGTATGGCAGGGCACATTCAAAAGCAAAGCAATATATAGTGTAGATGCAGGCGTACAAAAAACTTTGTTTAAAGGAAAAAGCACCGTAAAAGTTGCAGTGGGTGATATTTTTAATTCACTGAAATTCAGGGGCAATTCTGATTTTGCCGGCCAGCAAAATACATTCTATGGCAAACCGGAAAGCCGCCAGTTTAAATTAAGTTATAGTATGCGTTTTGGCAGCACACAGGTGAAAGCCGCACGTCAGCGCAAATCAGCTATTGAAGAAGAAAATAAAAGAACAGAAGGAAGCGGAGGGATCGGAGGAAACTAAAAAATTTTCTTATCGTAAAAAAAGCCGTCCCTATTAAATCGGGATGGCTTTTTTGTCATGGGTTTATAAAGGATGCTGCTTATACAATTCGTTTTAACGCCACTTTAACTGGCTTTTGTATTTTCTTAACAGCGCAGTCCGGTAAATCTTTAGATATTTGTGTTAGAAAAATTAATCAATAAAGATTTTCTCATAAGCAGTTAGTTTTGGTAACCGGCCCCTGTTTCTACAGGGGCTTTTTTTATGAGTTAATGCTGCACCTTACCTGCAAAATATTTTTACACATTGGATAAATTAAAAAGACTGTTAACAAAATCCTGCTTATTAAATACCAACAGGTCTTCAGCCTTTTCTCCCACACCAATAAACTTAACCGGTATTTTAAATTGATTGGCAATGGCCAATACCACGCCACCTTTTGCTGTACCATCTAATTTTGTAATGGTTAACGCAGTAACATCTGTAGCTGCTGTAAAATGTTTGGCCTGTTCTAAGGCATTTTGCCCGGTACTGCCATCCAGTACCAGCATCACTTCATGTGGTGCATCCGGAATAACTTTTTGAATAACTCTTTTGATCTTGGTCAGTTCATCCATCAGGTAAGCTTTATTATGAAGTCTTCCTGCAGTATCAATAATTATCACATCAACATTTTTTGCCACACCGCTGTTAACGGTATCAAATGCCACGGCAGCAGGATCGCTGCCCATTTCTTTTTTAATGATACCAACACCGGCTCTTTCGCTCCAGATGGTTAACTGGTCTACAGCAGCAGCCCTGAAAGTATCAGCAGCACCTAGTAAAACTGATTTGCCAGCCAGTTTAAAATTATGCGCCAGTTTGCCAATGGTAGTTGTTTTACCAACACCATTAACACCTACTACCAAAATGATATGCGGTTTATGCCCGGCAGGCAATTCATAATTTTCATAGCTGCTATCCTGTGGTGCAGCAATTAGAATATGTTGTATCTCTTCCTTCAGTATCTTATTAAGCTCAGAAGTATTGAGGTATTTGTCTTTGGCAACCCGCTGCTCTATCTGTTCAATAATTTTAACCGTGGTTTCTATCCCTACATCGGCACTAACCAGGGCATTTTCGAGTTCGTCAAGTACTTCCTCATCAACGGTGCTTTTACCTGCGATGGCTTTGGTTATTTTGCTGAAGAAACCCTCCCTCGTCTTTTCCAATCCCTGGTTCAGGGTTTCCTGTTGCTGTTTCTTTCCAAATAATTTATCGAATAAACCCATGATTATAGTTTGATGCGGTTACTAAGTTCCTAAAATAAACAAAGCCTCCCGATAAATCGGGAAGCTTCACATAATTATTTTTCTCATGCTGAAAAACTTAGCTGGCTAAGTAATCTTTGATCTTGTCTTTATGCACGATAGCTTCCTTAAAAGTATATGCACCTGTTTTAGGGCTACGTAATGTACGTATCACTTTAGTCCAGTTCTTAGCATCTGCTGCTGCTTTCTGGTCTTTGGTTTTTATCGCGGTTTTAGCTGCTTTTGCCATGGTAGTATGTTTATTTGTTTATCAGTTAATCCGTTTATACGTGTTAACCAATTAACGGATTAACGTTATTATTTGATTTCTTTATGAACAGTTACCTTCTTTAAAATAGGGTTAAGTTTTTTTAACTCTAAGCGCTCCGGTGTGTTCTTTTTGTTCTTAGTGGTAATATAACGGCTTGTGCCGGCCATACCGCTTGTTTTGTGCTCGGTACACTCCAGTATAACCTGTACCCTGTTACCTTTCTTTGCCATTGTTTATTTATTTATAAATTAATCTTCGCCTTTTCCCCCTTTAGGGGATAGGGGCATTATATTTTTTCACCAGCAGCACGTAACTGCTTTACAACTGAAAACAAACCATTCTTATTGATCGTTCTGATTGCTTCAGAAGACACTTTAAGAGTAACCCATTTATCTTCTTCTGCAAGAAAATAACGTTTGGTCTGCAAATTTGGTAAAAACCTGCGTTTTGTCTTAATATTTGAATGAGAAACCTTATTTCCGGTGATCGGCTTCTTTCCTGTAACCTGACATACTCTAGCCATAGTGCTTATTTTTGGACGGCAAAGGTAAGGTTAAATATTAATAATCAATGATTGAACCGGAAGAAATTTCGATTTTTTTCTTAAATCTACCCACAATTAAAGGCAAACTGTGCATAACAGGACATTTGAAGACTAACTTTGTTACAAACCAAGACTAAAATTTTAATATTTCCAAAACGTAATGCACAAAAAAAATCAACCAATAAATTATGACAACACATTCAGTAACAACCCTTTTTAACGAACAAATGGCTTTTACAGCATCCATCGATGGCCATGATATACGAATGGATACCACCGCTGATGATGGCGGCGAAGACAGCGGCCCAAGCCCCAAACGCTTAATGCTGGCTTCACTGGCCGGTTGCACGGGTATTGATATTGTATCGATATTAAATAAAATGAAAGTGGAATTCAGCGATTTCAGTATCGGTGTGCATGCCGCACTTACTACCGACCATCCCAAAACTTATAACCATGTAAAGATCACTTACAAAATAAAACTTGCGGAAGATGATAAAAGCAAGATGATAAAAGCCGTAAACCTTTCAACAGAAAAATATTGTGGTGTTTTTGCCATGTTTAAAAGCTTTGCAAAAATGGACACCGAAATTGATTACCTGTAATTAATATTAATTTGCATGGCCTGCTCCTTTTAATTTTCGTTGTTCCCGGGCGATCCTGAACATCTGCAAAACCACGGCCAGCAATATCAGCAACACGCCTATATAAAATTCACGGTGCAGGTTCTCGTTCTCTTTAAAAAAAATAAAAGCAAGTATAATACCATACAAAGGCTCTAGGCTGTACGTAAGGTTTGCGGTAAAGGCAGATATTTTTTTTAAGGCATTCAACTGCAGGTCAAAACTCAATACCGTGCAAAGCCAGGCCAGTATCAATAACCACAGCCAGTCTGTGTCCGTTGGTAAATAATAAGCAGCCGGAAACTGCATCAGGTAAAAAGGAACGAGTACCGTTAAAGCAAGTAGCCCTCCACCTAATTCGTACAGCGTAAGAATTTTGGGAGAATAGGTGAGCAAAAGTGTTTTATTAAAGATCGGGAAAAGCGAACTGCCTATTGCAGCAATGATGCCGAAGATGATGCCCAGCTTATACTGCGGATGAAAATCAAAAATGATATAGATACCGCAAATCGCTATCAACCCTAATCCTACTTCAACCAGTGAGATTTTTCTTTTTAAGATCAACGGTTCAAAAAAAGCGGTAAAAAAACCTGTTGCACTAAAACAAACCAGGGCAACAGATACATTGGCATATTTAACACTGCCGTAAAAGGTAACCCAGTGAATAGCCACAATTACACCCACTCCGAAAATTTTAATTATTTCTTTAAAGGGAATCCGAACCAACTGCTTGCGATATAATAAAACAGCGCCCAGCGTTAGCACTGTAATTAATAACCGGAACCAAACCAGTAACCCTTCATTAAGTGTTATTAATTTGCCCAGTATGCCAGTAAAGCCCGCTAAAAAAACAGCTATATGTAATTGTACCAGGGCTTTTTTCATGATGCGAATATACGGCAGCCCCCTCTGAACTTCTTTCGTTCACCTTATCAGGGAACCCTCGTCATTAGGTTAAATACTTACAGTGCTTATTTGGAACGCAGATTTTTATTATAAATAAGATTTTCGCAGATAGATCATAACTTATCATAATCATCATAAAAATCTGCGTTCCAATAAAAAGACGCTGCAGGTGGCTTAATCGTATTGGGGGAGGCCGCAAAAAAATACATAAACGGCCAACTACTAACCACAAACTAATTTATATTTGCCAACCTATAACCTATTTTATATTATGAGCTTTAAACGTATCAACAACATTACCGGATGGATCGTTTGCATTATTGCATGCGCCGTGTACATTATGACAATGGAAGCCACAGGCAGTCTCTGGGATTGTGGCGAGTTTTTGTCCAGTGCCTATAAATTGCAAATCCCGCATCCACCGGGCGCACCTTTATTTGTATTAATAGCCCGCCTGTTTATGGCACCCTTTGATGCCAACCATGCAGCTACCGGTGGTAACCTGATGAGTGCATTGTCAAGTGGATTTACCATTTTGTTTTTATTCTGGAGCATTACCCATTTTGCACGCAAACTGGTCATGAAAGCTGGTGGCGAATTAACCAATGAAAAGATTCTTAGTATTATGGCAGCGGGCACAGTTGGGGCGTTAGCTTATTGTTTCTCCGATTCATTCTGGTACAGTGCAGTGGAAGGGGAAGTTTATGCCATGTCATCATTCTTTACTGCAATTGTTTTTTGGGCCATATTAAAATGGGAACAAAATATTGAACAAGAAGAAGCAAATGGCATCACCGGGAACTTTACAAGTGCCGATAGATGGATCATATTGCTATTTTACCTGGTAGGACTGGGCGTGGGTGTTCACTTACTCATGATACTTACCATTCCAGCAGTTGTGATGATTTATTATTACAAACGTTATAAAGTTACTAAATGGGGAACTTTCTGGGCTTTTATTATAGGATGTGGCATAACAGGTTTTATCCAAAAAGCAGTTATTCAATGGACAATCAAAGGCGCAGGAAATTTTGATATATTCTTTGTAAACAGCCTGGGAACTCCGTTCTTTTGGGGATTTGCATTTTATTTTATTCTTTTAGGATTATTTGTCTTTATAGGCTTACGTTTTCGAAAGGAAAAACTTACCCCCGTAAAACTCGGGATCTGGTTATTCCTGTTTTTAGCAGTTTTAATTTTCCCTACGGGTAGTGAAGGCCTTGCTTTAAAATTCGGGATAATTATTGCGCTGCTTTTTGCCGCTATCTTTTTTGCCAATAAAAACATTCTTCCACGCATCAAGCTTTTCCTTTGGTGTTTTTCTTTTATGGTAATGGGTTGCTGTACTTCTTATTTCACTACCATGGTTCGCTCCAACGCCGACCCTGCGGTTGATATGTTCAATGTAGATAATCCCGTGAGTTTGGTTGGCTATTTAAGCCGTGAGCAATATGGTGACTGGCCTATTTTATATGGACAGGATTTTACTGCCCAGCCCGAAGACACTAAAATAACTGAAACTTATGTTAAGAGTAATGGTAAATATGAACTGAACGGCAGAAAGGTAGATTATGTTTACGCTGCCAGTGATATGCATCTTTTCCCCCGCATGTGGGACCAAAGCAATGACCAGGGCCATGCAGATTATTATGCAAGCTGGATGGGCATTGGCAAAGATCAGCAGGGTGGCTGGGAACGGCCACCTACCATGGGTGAGAACATCAAATTTGCCTTATCATACCAGGTGGGCTGGATGTACATGCGTTATTTTATGTGGAATTTTGCAGGCAAACAAAATGATGTACAGGGCGTAAATATGGGTAATGTAAGAGATGGCAACTGGAAAACCGGTATTGGCTTTTGGGATAACGCACGCCTTGGAGATCAGGCCACTTTACCCGACAGTTTAAAAAACAATAAAGCCAATAACAAGCTTTTTGCACTGCCATTAATTCTCGGCTTACTCGGCCTCGTCTTCCAGATAATAAAAGACAAAAGGGATGGCTTGGTTGTTGGGTTACTCTTTTTCTTTACTGGCCTGGCCATTGTATTTTATCTCAACCAGGCGGGTAATCAGCCACGTGAACGTGACTATGCTTTTGTGGGTTCTTTCTATGCATTTGCCATCTGGATAGGCCTGGGTGTTTTATATGTAAAAGAATTGTTTACATCCTTTATTAAAAACAGGATGGCCGCCGGTTTGGTTGCAGGTGCGTTGTGCCTGTTAGCTGTACCTGTAATAATGGCCAGCCAGGAATGGGATGATCATGACCGCAGCAATAAAACACTGGCAAGAGACCTGGCTATTGATTACCTGGAAAGTTGCGCTCCCAATGCGATACTTATAACTTTTGGCGACAATGATACCTACCCGCTATGGTATGCACAGGAAGTGCAGGGTATCCGTAAAGATATCCGCGTTATCAACTCGAGCCTGATGGGTACCGACTGGTACCTGAATCAACTTCGGTATAAAATTAACGACAGTGATCCTATAGACCCTATCTGGTCGGCTGCACAAATGGAAGGCGCCAACAGGGATATTGTTTATTCTCCCGAAGGACTTTACGGCACCAATGCCGCTTTCCTTAATAAATACAGAACCAGGGCCGGTCTTACAGGTGATCCTGCACAACCAATGGACCTGTACACTATGATGAAAGATTTTGCAGGAAGTGATGATCCTAATAAGGTTGAACAGGGAAGAGACGGTGGCGTCATCAATATATTCCCGACAAAAAAAGTTTTTATTCCTGTTGATGTTAACCTGGTTCGCCAGAACGGAACCGTTACTGCAACTGATAGCGTTCTTTCGCAGGTGGTTTTTGAAATTCCTAAAACTGCCTTATATAAAAATGATGCAGCTGTCTTAAATATTATTGCTGCCAACAAATGGAAACGCCCGATCTATTTTACATCACAGGAGGCCGGCGGACTTGGTTTTCAAAATTATGTACGCCAGGATGGAATGACCTATCGTTTGGTACCTGTTGCCAACAGCGAAGTAAATAACGACTGGGCTTATGATAAGATGATGACCAAATTTGCATTTGGTAATGCAGATAAACCAGGTGTTTATTATGATGAAGAAAACCGCCGTCATTTAAACAGCATCCGCATGTCTTATGCAGTGGCAGCCATGAACATGGCTCAGAGCAATAAAAAAGAAGAAGCTAAAAAAATGCTTAACAAAGCTGATAAGATGATGCTGGAAGAAAACTTCCCTTATGGTATGGTAAGCCGTAACCAGCAGCAGGATTATATCTCTATACTAATGCTAAGGGCATGTTATGCGGCAGGCGATACCGTACTGGCTGCAAAGATCTCCAAGAGCGTAAAGAAAGACCTGGAGCAGCAATTGAGTTACTATGCTTCGCTTGATGATGACAGGGCAGCCAGTTTTGATTATGTTGCAGACCAGTCTGGCAGGCGTGGTGGCGATAAGAATGCGGCCGAACAGTTCCTGCTGCAGATCAATGCCATGGAGCAACAGTATAAAGCACAATCTGCACCGCCAACCGAAACACCCGTACAATTAAAAACACAGCCGCTTAAACCGGCAGCAGATACACAAAAAAATAAATAGTAGTTTTTAATATCTTAAGAATCCCCTGAATTTTTCAGGGGATTCTTTTTTATTTAACATCCGAACAAATCGATACAATTAAATGTTTCGTAATTTAGATTTACACAGATGCTCCCGGTCTGCTATCACCAATTAAATACCGCTGATGAATTTCTTCCAATTTTCAAAATTCGATCCCAACGCACAAGGCAAATCTCCTTTTGAAACTTTGCTTGATCTTTTTTTGCAATTACTCACATACACCAATGGCGATTTTAATGAAGCCATGCAATGGATGAATGAACTTGACAAGGAATATAAACTCACCAACAATGAATATGGCATTGGCGATTTTGTGGAAGACCTGAAACAGAAAGGATATATTGACGATAAGAATGAGAAAGGCGAAATAAAAATTACTTCTAAAACAGAACAGGGCATCCGTAAAAAAAGCCTGGAAGAAATTTTTGGAAAACTGAAGAAAACAAAATCAGGCAACCACCAAACCTTTAAACCGGGTGGTGGCGATGAAATTAACCCCGAGACGAGGCCTTTCCAGTTTGGTGATACCATGGAACAGATCGATTTTACCAACAGCATCCGAAATGCACAGATCAATCATGGTATCGACAGTTTTAAAATGCAGGAAGATGACCTGGAGATAAGGGAAACAGATTTTAAATCGCAAACCTCCACCGTGTTGATGATCGATATCTCCCACTCCATGATATTATATGGCGAAGACAGGATAACACCAGCCAAAAAAGTAGCCATGGCTTTAAGTGAATTAATTAAAACCAAATACCCCAAAGACACGTTGGATATTGTGGTATTTGGTAACGATGCCTGGACCATTGAAATTAAAGACCTGCCTTATTTACAGGTTGGGCCTTATCATACAAACACCGTTGCGGGGTTAGAACTGGCAATGGATATATTGCGTCGCCGTCGCAATCCCAATAAACAGATATTTATGATCACCGATGGTAAACCAACCTGTTTAAAAGTTGGTGCACGGTATTATAAAAACAGTTGGGGAGTAGACAGGAAGATATTGAACCGCTGCATGAGCCTGGCCACGCAATGCAAAAAATTAAAAATACCCATCACCACCTTCATGATAGCTACTGATCCTTACCTGCAAAAATTTGTACAGGAATTTACGGAGTGTAATAATGGTAAAGCTTTCTTTGCCGGGTTGGATAAACTGGGATCATTTATATTTAAGGATTTTGAGAGTGGGAAGAGAAAGACGGTGTATTAAATTTAACCAAAATTTCAACCAGACTGTCATGCTGAGGTACGAAGCATCTCAGCAAACACGAACCTGTTTAATTAAAGATGAGATGCTTCGTACCTCAGCATGACAAAAACATAAAATCAAAAAATGGATAGTACAAAAATTAAAACCTTAGGTGAATTAAAAAAGAGCGGCTATATTTCTAAAAGCATCAAGCAGGAGATCCGTGAAAATCTTATAAAAAAAATTCAGGCAAAAGAAAACCCCTTCCCCGGCATATTGGGTTACGAAGATTCGGTTATACCGGATACAGAAAGGGCTTTATTATCTCAGCATAATATTTTGTTTTTGGGTTTACGTGGACAGGCAAAAACAAGAATGGCCCGGCAGATGATCGACCTGCTGGATGAATATATTCCCATTGTTGCCGGCAGCGAGATCAATGATGATCCGTTACAGCCTATATCACGTTACGCCATTGACCTGATTGAGGAGCAGGGCGACAAAGCCCCCATTGCCTGGTTACATCGCAGTCAGCGTTACGGCGAAAAACTGGCAACGCCCGATGTGAGTGTTGCAGACCTTATCGGCGATATTGACCCTATAAAAGCAGCTAATTTAAAATTAAGTTTTGCCGATGAAAGGGTATTACATTACGGCATCATCCCACGCAGCAACCGCAGCATTTTTGTAATTAATGAATTGCCCGATCTGCAGGCCAGGATACAGGTATCGCTGTTTAATATTTTAGAAGAAGGTGATCTTCAAATCAGAGGCTTTAAATTAAGATTGCCACTTGACGTATTATTTGTGTTTACAGCCAATCCCGAAGATTATACAAACCGCGGCAGCATTGTAACACCACTAAAAGACAGGATCGAAAGCCAGATATTAACGCACTATCCAAAAACATTGGAAACGGCTTTGGAAATAACTGAACAGGAAGCTGCCATTAATGAGGCACAACGGGAAAGGGTAAAAGTAAGCGATCTTATAAAACGATTAATCGAGCAGGTAGCTTTTGAAGCACGCGGCAGCGAACTGGTAGATAAAAAAAGTGGCGTGAGTGCCAGGCTTACCATCAGTGCTTATGAAAATGCAATAAGTGCTGCAGAAAGAAGGGCCATCATCAATGAAGAAAAAGAAACACAGGTTTGGTTGAGTGACCTGATCGGTATCATTCCATCCATCACCGGTAAAATAGAATTGGTATATGAAGGCGAACAGGAAGGGCCGTACCAGGTTGCCTTTAATTTACTGGAACGTTCCATCCGCACACAATTTGGCCAGTACTTTCCAAACCCTGATACACTGAAAAAGAAAAAAGGAAAAGATGCTGCGGCAGAAGAAAATCCTTACAAAGCTATCACCCGCTGGTTTGATGCAGGCAATACATTGAATAATTTTTTTGAAACAAAGGACGAGGATAAAGTGCAGTTGTTGTATAAAGTAGATGGACTGCATGCACTGGTAAAAAAGTATTTCAAATCGGCAAACGATAAAGAAAATGCACTGCTGATGGAATTTGTTTTACATGGTCTGGCTGCACATTCTTTGATAAGTAAAAAAGTAATGGAAGGTAAAATTGAGTTTAAGGATTTGATGGGAAGTATGCTGAATATAGGCACACAACATTTTAGTGAAGAAGACTTTAATGAGGAGGATTTTAACTGATGATACTAACTTTTCGAATTACACGAATTATTGTTCCTTGATCTTAATTCGTGTAATTCATTTAATCTGTGTTATTTTAAATAATATTCACCTCTCTCTCCAACCCTACCCCAAACTTTGCTTTCACACTTTGCAAAATCTCCTCGCTTAAATTAAATATCTCACTTCCTTTTGCATTCCCATAATTCACTAACACCAATGCCTGTTTAGCATGGCAGCCTGCATCGCCTTTTCTATAACCTTTCCAGCTTGTCCCGTTTTCGGGGCCACACTGCTCAATCAACCAACCCGCAGCCAATTTTACACCGGCAGGCAGGTTTCCACTTGGCAAAGGATAGCCAACTATCGCAGGGAATTGCGAACTGAGAACTGCAAACTGAGAACTGCTAATTTCAGGGTTTTTAAAGAAGCTGCCTGCATTGCCGATCTCTGCCGGGTTGGGTAATTTAGAAGAACGGATATTTATCACAGCCTGTGATATTGCCTGTATACTTAAATCCTGCACGCCCATTTTCTCCAGTTCCTGCCCGATGGCTCCATAAGAAATATTAAAATCCGGAATACGGTTCAACCGATAGGTAACATTCAGAATAACGAATTCATCTTTAAATTTTCTTTTGAAAACACTTTCACGATATCCAAATTCACAATCATTCAGCGTAAAGTTTATGATCTTTTTATCACGGATATGATATGCTTGCAGCGAATAAAAAACATCTTTTATCTCTACGCCATAAGCCCCGATATTCTGCATGGGCGATGCACCAATATTCCCCGGTATCAGCGACAAATTCTCTACCCCGGCAAGTTCATGTTGTATACAGTACAAAACAAATTGGTGCCAGTTCTCCCCTGCTCCTGCCTGCACATATACATGATGCGTATCTTCCTTAATGGTTTTAATGCCTTTGATCTCATTCTTTAAAATCAGTCCGTCAAAGTCTTTTGTGAAAAGTATATTGCTGCCGCCACCTAAGATCAAAGTTGATCGTTGATCGCTGATTGTTGATCGTTGTTTAAACTCAAGCAGTTCACTTAATTCATCAACAGTTTTGAAGTCCGCAAAATATTTTGCTGACACATCAATACCAAATGTATTAAAATGCTTAAGCGATATGTTCTCCTGTATTTCCATTATCAATTATTCAATTATCCATTAATTTGTATCCACATCAGCAATTACCAAAACGCTTTTAAAATGCTTCTCCCCTGTTACCAGGTTTATATGATTTCTTATCGCTGCCTTGTATCTTAAACTCATGCCGGGTTCTTTGGGCAGTTTGATCAGTATCTCCATCAAATACTGGTTGCGTATACGGTTTACAACCGGTGCAGCCGGACCCACAATAAAATCTTTAAGGTCCTGCTTTAATAATTGCGCCAGTTTTTCTGCAGCAGCACTTACAATATTTTTATCCTTATGTTTTAAAGTTAACAAAACAATGCGGCTGTAAGGTGGATAGAAAAATTCTTTTCGTTTTTCCAGCTCTATGGCATACAATTGTTTGTAATTATGTTGCTGTACCAATTGCAATACCGGGTGTTTGGTATTGGTTGCCTGTATGATCACTTTGCCCTGCATATCTTTTCTTCCGGCCCGGCCACTCACCTGTTCCATCAGTTGAAAGGCCCGTTCATTAACCCTGAAATCGGCGAAAGCCAGTAAACCATCTGCATCTAAAATACCCACCAGGCTTACCTTATCAAAATCCAGACCTTTAACCACCATTTGTGTACCAACTAAAATATCCAGCCGGTGCTGCTCAAACAACTGAATTAAATTATCATGCGCCGTTTTACCACGCACACTATCTACATCCATCCGGGCAATTTTGTATTTTGGAAAATCATCTTCCAGTTGCTCTTCAATTTTTTCGGTACCAAAATTTTTCTCCAGCCAGTTGTTACTGCCACATGCGGGGCAGGTAATTAGTTTTGGGTACACACTGCCGCAATAATGGCAATGCAGTTTGTTGCTGAACTTGTGCAGTGTAAGCGACACATCACAATGTGTACATTGCGGAATAAAACCACAGGCACCACAAATTAAATAAGGATTATAGCCCCGGCGGTTTTGAAAAAGTATCACCTGCCTGTCTGCATCCAATGCTTTTTGCATGGCTTCTTTCAATTGCGGGCTTATCATCACTTTACCTTTTTGTGCCACCTGCCTCGTATCCACAATATCTATCTCGGGTAATTTAATACCGCCGAAACGTTCATTCAATTCTACCAATGCATATTTATCATACATGGCGTTAAAATAACTTTCTATGGAAGGCGTTGCGCTGCCCAATAAAACTTTTGCTTTAAAAAGCGATGAATAGTAAATAGCTGCATCCCTTGCATTGTACCTGGGAGCCGGATCCTGCTGTTTGAATGACGGATCGTGCTCTTCATCCACTATGATGAGTCCGAGGTCTTTAAAGGGCAGAAAAAGGGCGCTCCTGGCACCCAGCACGATCTTTACTTCTCCGGTTCTTATCTTATTCCACAATTCAATGCGTTCATTATTATTAAACCTTGAATGATAAATGGTGATATTGCCGCCAAAATGTTTTTGCAGCCGGCGAATGATCTGTGTGGTTAATGCGATCTCGGGCAACAGGTATAAAACCTGCTGGCCCTCTGAAAAATATTTTTCTATCAGTTTAACATACACCTGTGTTTTACCACTGCTGGTAACGCCATGCAGCAGGCAAACATTTTTTGTTTCAAATGCAGTTGCTACTTTATCCGATGCTTCCTGCTGCGCTGCACTGAACTCAAAATCGATCTCTACATTTTTGGGTAAGGATTTTATCCTGTCAACCGATCGCTTCTCTACAATTAAAATATTTTTCTCTGTCAGCCCTTTTAGCTGTGCGGCTGAAGCGGCTGCTTTTTTCAGCAATTCATTTTGTAAAACATCTCCTGCTGTTTTTTGCAGGTGCAGAAATGCCAGCAGCAGTTCCATTTGTTTGGGCGCCCTGCTCCAGTTATTCAAAAGCTCACTTAATTTTTCTTCGTTACCATATTCAGGATTTAAGATAACATAGCTTTCCTTTTTCACTTTGTACTGCTCATCCATGGCTTCCCACACAAAACAAACTTTCTTATCAATCAGTCTTTTTATCAGGGGATATACATGCGTTACATCCAGTATCTGTTGCACTTCTGTTAAGCGTAATTCTTTTTTTAAGAGCAAAGCTTCGGCTACTAAAAACTCTTCATCATTCAAATGGGTAAAGTCTTCGCCTATTTCTTCATTGTAAATTAAAATAGTTTCGCTGCTCAGTTTAAAATGTGTTGGTAAAGCTGCGGCCATCACTTCGCCTTCGCTGCACATATAATATTCGCTGAGCCATTGCCAGAGTTTTAATTGCTGCGGGAAGAGAATGGGTTCATCATCCAGCACATTCAATATTTCTTTTGTTGGATAAGGCGGCTTTTTATCAAAGACAGATTTAATGATACCGGCATATTTTTTTTGCTTTCCAAAAACAACTTCTACACGGCAGCCTGGTAATGCGTTTTGTAAAAACACTGTTGGAATCGAATAGGTATACGTTGTTGGCAGCGCCAGTGGAAGTATGATCTCTGCCCAAAAACCAGATGAATCATCTGCAAATTGTATTTCGTTTTCCTTGTTCATCTGTTACTCCTAAAGTTAACCCAGTTCTTTTATTATGCCGCGGTTGGGTTTATCCGGTAATGCATCAGTTTGAAAAGTTGCCAGGTTGAGCTTGTCGAAACCGGAGCTTTACTCAGGTTAATCCGTCTTCGACAAGACTTCGACAAGCTCAATACAGACTGACAGTAAAATTATTATCAAAATTTCAAATTGATACACTACGTTCTATCCAGCTTGCTTTATATACTATTAATTTCTCTTCCATTATTTTAAACACTTTCTCCTTTAAATGATCAACATCATCTAGGCTCAATCCGGCAACAGCAATTTCATCCAGGTAAACCGATCTTGACCTGCCGGGATTAACAGAAAATATGGATTGATATCCCATCCGGTCGTAGGTATCCAAAAACAAAACTGGTTTGATGGGGGTTTGTGTTTCGATAGCGATCTTAAATGCCCCATCATAAAATTCCTTCAATGGCCGGTGCGTCATATTAAATGTGCCTTCGGGCGCAATAACAATGGAGATGCCCTTAGATAACACCGATTTTAGCTGATCCACGCTTCTTGCCCTTTTTTCTGCGTCGCCTCTTTCCACCATTACGGCAGCCGAGCGGTATAAAAACCCAAAAATTGGGATTTTGGCCATTTCGGCCTTGCCCAATACTCTGAAATGCTGCCGGCGTATGGTTTTTAAAATAACCGGTATATCCATATAGGAAATATGATTAAAAACAAACACGTATTGGCGGGATCGGTCATTCGGTACTTCATATATATTGCGGTGGAATATCCCTGTCATTAATAAAAAGAAGTCGGCCCAGAGATGGCAAAGCCTGTAAATAAAGTTCCCACCCTCTATTTTTCCAAAAAAAGAAGCCACTATAACTATTGGAAATATCAAAAACAGGAAGCCAATAAATATTAAAAAGGCGTAAATGGTGAAGATTATCTGAATAAACCGGTGTATAGCACTCATATTTCAACAGCGAATGTAATGAGAATATGCTGTTAATGCAGCAGATTTTCGTTGATTTTCAGCTAACTGCCCATAGGTTTTCCCCAATCCTGATTTTTAGTTTATATTTTTTCAAAAACATGGTTCAGTTCTAAAGCTAAACCCTTACCTTTGCCGTCCTAAATTTGGGAATTTTATGTTAGCAGTAGTAAAAATAGCAGGTCAGCAATTTAAAGTTAAAGCGGGCGACAGCTTATACGTACCTCATATAGAGGGAAAGACCGGTGACTCCGTAGAGTTTGCCGAAGTATTGATGACAGACAGCGACGGAAACGTTGTTGTAGGTTCGGATGTTAAAGCAGTGGTTACAGCTGAAATTATCAGCGACCTTGTTAAGGGCGACAAAGTGATCGCTTTTAAAATGAAAAGAAGAAAAGGTTTCCGTAAAAAGCACGGACATCGTACGCAGTATACACACATTAAAGTAACTGCAATTGCATAAAAAAAGTTAAATGGTTAATCCGTTAATTGGTTTATTAGTAAATGCCAATATCCGGATTAACGAATTAGCGGATTAACGGATTAACCAATAAACAAATTAAAAAATGGCACACAAAAAAGGTGAAGGCTCGGTAAAAAACGGTCGTGATTCACACAGCAAAAGATTAGGTGTAAAAATCTACGGTGGTCAGCCGGCTATTGCAGGAAATATTATTATCCGCCAGAGAGGAACTTCTTATCACCCGGGAAAAAATGTTGGTGTAGGAAGAGACTTTACCATCTTTGCATTAACAGATGGACTGGTTGAATTCAAAAAAACCAAGGGAGACAAGACAGTTGTTTCTGTTGCCGCTGTTGAAGCCAGTGCATAATTTTTATATATTTTTTTTGGTAGTTTAAAAAATATTTTTACTTTTAAGTATTATTTACTAACCAATTAAATTTTAAAAAATGGCAACAAAGAAAAAAGCTGCGAAAAAAGCCGCTCCAAAAAAAGCCGCTCCTAAGAAAGCTGCTCCTAAGAAAGCTGCAAAAAAAGCTGCTCCTAAAAAAGCTGCTAAGAAAGCTGCTCCTAAGAAAAAAGCTGCTCCTAAGAAGGCTGCAAAGAAGAAATAATCTTCGCTTTTTAAAAAAGCAAAATATGATTAAAGTCTCCCGAGTTTCGGGAGACTTTTTCTTTACAACCCTTTACCAATAAGGATTTACAACAATCTTGGTATTTTACCGCCGCACATATACATTTTTCTTTTTAATTTTTAACAGGCATGTCAATTGCTGTATAATAGTTGTCGTTTTTATTTGCAACAAACTATATGTTGTGCATAATTCCATTGTAATTTCCGGATGCATTTGCAACGCATTAAAATGCAATTTTTAATTAAAAAATGCAGCGAAATTGTTCAAAAATAAATTTTTAAACTGCCTGTTTTTTATTCTTCCTACATTTACAGCAACAACTTTAAAAAATGGATAATTACCAAATTGCGGACATTTTTGGCTTTTTGAGCAAATTAATGGACATCCACGGAGAAAATAGTTTTAAAGCAAAATCCTATGCTTCGGCAGCATTTAATATCGAAAAATTACCATTGCAATTAAGTGAAACACCGCACGAAAAAATTTTCCAGGTAAAAGGTATTGGCGAATCATCCGGTAAAAAAATTATAGAAATTTTAGAGACCGGTTCATTAAAAGCATTGCAGGATCTTATAGAAAATACACCGCCCGGCGTTATAGAGATGCTCAACTTAAAAGGTATCGGGCCTAAAAAAATTTCCACCATCTGGAAAGAGATGGAAATAGAAAGTATTGGCGAACTTTTATATGCCTGCAAAGAGAACAGGTTGAAATTATATAAAGGTTTTGGCGAAAAAACACAACAGAATGTAATTGATACCATCGAATTTTATTTAAGCAACCAGGGTAGTTATTTATATCCACAGGTTGAAGCCGTTGAACCGCAAATATCAGCTTACCTGCAAAAGCTTTTTGGGCCTGAAAATGTTTTTATAACCGGTGCTTTTAAAAGGCAACTGGAGATCATTGATGAACTGGAATACGTGGTAAATAGTACCAATGAAACCATTAAACCAAAATTTCAATCGGCCAACCCGCCCGAACTGCTGGAAGATAATCCCGATAACCTCTTATACAAGCTGTTGAACGGACTTAAACTGAGGCTATATACAGGTACAGAAGCTGTTGAAAGCAGGCTGTTTACCAACAGCGGCAGTACAGCATTTATTAATGCCTTTTTATTTCAATTCCCGGATATTAATTTTTCGGGTATGGCAAAAACTGATGATTCAGACATTTTTAAACAAGCTGCAGTTAATTATATACCTGCCTGCTTAAGAGAAACTGCCATGATCATTGACCGGGCAAAAGCTGCCCCGCTACCCCAATTAATACAGCCGGAAGATATTAAAGGTATCATTCACAGTCATAGTAACTGGAGCGACGGCAGTAATACACTGGAAGAAATGGCGGTGGCTGCCAAAGCACAGGATTATGAATACCTGGTTATAAGCGATCACAGTAAAAGTGCTTTTTACGCCCAGGGATTGCAGGAAGAAAAAATAAGCGCACAACATCAACTGGTGGAGGAATTGAATAAAAAGCTTGACGGTTTTAAGATCTTTAAAAGTATTGAGAGTGATATACTGTATGATGGTAACCTCGATTATTCAAATGCCGTGCTGGCCACCTTCGACCTGGTGATAGCATCTGTACACAGCATTTTAAAAATGACGGATGAGAAAGCGATGCAAAGGTTGATCACAGCTATTGAAAACCCGTACACAACGATTCTCGGCCACATGACCGGCCGCTTATTGTTAAGCCGGAAAGGTTACCCGCTCGATCATAAAAAAATTATTGATGCCTGCGCCGCCAATAATGTAGTAATTGAATTGAATGCCCACCCAAGCAGGCTGGATATTGACTGGCGCCATATTGATTATGCCCTCCAAAAAAATGTAATGATATCCATTGATCCCGATGCCCACAGCATTGAGGGGTTTAAAGATACCCGTTACGGTGTGCTGGCTGCACAAAAAGCCATGGTTACAAAGGAACAGAATTTGAGTAGTATGGGATTGGTGGAGTTTGATCACTTTGTAGTAAAAAGGAAAGTTGCGAAGGGTATATTGTAAACTTGGGGAATACTCATTAATTCTTGAAACAGATCTGATACTGGCTGCCTTGGTAACCGGTATTTTTCCCTTTATGTCTACTCTTAAAATATGTATAAAGTTCTGGCGTGAAAATATTTCTAAAGGCATATACTGTTTACTTTGCTTCTTTAGCTCCCGGCTATAAACAACATTCACCATAATTATGAGAAATAAATTTCACACGACGTTATTGTTTTCATTAATCAGTATTAGTTGTTTTAGCCAACAGCAAACTATTTCTATCAATGGGCAGATCGCTGATGAACAAAATAACCCATTACCATCAGTAACAATAAGACTACAGAAAAATGGAACAGGTTCAATTTCAAATCAGTCAGGCTTTTTTAAGATTTATATTCTTCAAAACCCGCAACCAGATACGGTTCTTATTTCTTCTATAGGTTATGTTTCAAAAAAAATAGCAGTTGGTGAATTAAGGTCTGATAAATTTAATTTAATACAATTGGTAAGTAAGCCAGAAATACTACAGGAGGTAATTGTAAAAGCTGTTGATCCCCTTTCAATCATAGAATCTGCCATTGAAAAAATTCCAGTTAACTATTTAAATGCTGCACATATCAGCCACGGGTTTTACAGAATGGATACAAAAAAAGGAAATGAACATATTGCATTGTCTGAAGCGGTATTTGATATACTTAACTACGGATATGGCACCGACAAAGGGAGTAGTTTTAACTTAATTAAAAGCAGGTATATTAAAGATGAAAAAGGTATTTACAATTTATCCATCGGTGCAAGCCCTGATGAAATTTATGAAGCCGATATTATAAAAAGGATTGGTTCATCGGATTTACTTGATAAAAAAGGATTGAAAAACCATCATTTCCGGTTACTAAAAACTATTCAATACAATAATGCTGATACTTATGTTATAGGCTTTGATCAGAACGATGATGTAAAAGAATCTTTATACACAGGAAAACTTTACATTGATGCAGAGAGTCTGGCATTTGTGGCAATAGATTACCGTAGAAGCGAAAAAGGAATTCAATTTGCAAAAGTAGGTAATAGTTCAATGAGGACTTTGATGAAATTGATGGGTATTGATATTGATATACTTAGTAAAAGTACTTTTGTATCATATCAGAAATTTAATGGAAAATGGTTACTTTCAAACGTAAAGAGCAATACATTGCTGCACTGTAAAAGCAATAAAAGCTTTTATGATTTTCCTGCGAAAATAGCGTTTGACTATATAGTTACAGGCATTGACACGACAAACATTCAGTCATTCAATACAAAAGAGACTTTGGGTAATAAGAAATTAATAGAATTTCAAAATACCGGCGGCCATGCAGATTTTTGGAAGGATTATAATATTATACTTTCTGACTATAATTCGGATAGTATTGCAAAAAATATTATTGCAAAAAATGAATCATTCAATCTGAAAAAGCAAGTAGAGAAAAAACTAAAAGATTTTCCAAAAGATAAATCTGTTCGTATTGATTCTATACTAAGTTTCTTCTATCAGAGAGGAGCGTTCAATGGTAGTGTATTAATTAAAAAGGAAGGTAAAATATTACTCTCTAAAAGTTATGGTTTAGCTGATAAAGAAAAAAATATTCCTGCTTCAGATACCACACAATACCGGATTGGGTCACTTACAAAAACATTTACTTCTTTATTAATAATGCAATTAGTTGCAGAAAATAAATTATCCTTACAAGATACTGTTGGCAAATACCTGCCCGCATTTGTACATAAAAGTATCACCATACAGCAACTATTAACACACACATCAGGTATACCCAGTTATACAAACGATATGGAAAAAATGTTGAGTGTAATGCGAAAAGAACAAAGCCTGAAAGAGATTATTTCAGGTTTATGCAGCGGACCTTTAGAATTTGTAAGTGGCAGCCAATTTCATTATAGTAATTCAGGTTATACTATACTCGCAGGCATTATTGAAATAATTACCGGGAAAGAATACGGGCAGGTATTGAATGAGAAAATATTTATTCCCTTATCAATGACCCAAACTGTATTTGGGAAAAACCCTGCTAATTCAAAAGGGTATTATTTAGGTGCTCCAGAGCCAGGCTATATCATTAAGAATATGGCTGGAGCAGGTGGTATCAGCAGTTCTGTAACCGATCTGTTAAAGTGGGATGAAGCACTTAAAACTGATAAGCTGATTTCTCAAAATATATTAAGTCAATCATTTATTGCCAGGGCAGCTTACGATGATTGGGATGCTGATTACGGTTTTGGGTGGATGATTGATAAAAAAATGTTTGGACAGTCTAAGTCACATAAAATCATTTATCACCCAGGTACTGATATTGGTTATTATTCGATGTTTGTTCGCCAACCGGATGCCGACAATCTCATTATTATGCTTAGTAACAATAGCGACTTTCCAAGATTTGATTTGACAGATTTAATACTTGATGAAATTAATTAGCGAAAAGTCAGGCACACAGGCAACCACACAGAAGAAATTATTTTACATCCTGCAGCGGCAGTTCAACAAAGAAAGTAGTCCCCACGCCTGCTTCTGTTTCAAACCAGATCTTTCCTTTGGCCTGTTCCACAATACCCATGCTCATGGCAAGTCCCAGGCCGGTACCGGAAGTTTTTGTAGTAAAGTTTGGTGTAAATATTTTAGACTGCAACTCTGCAGGTATACCATTTCCGTTATCTTTTACTTTTATAAGAATGTCATTGCCCTTTATTTCTTCTTCAATACTTATCTGCACTTCTCTCTCGGGAGGAATAGCCTGCATGGCATTTAAAATAAGATTGGTAAACAACCTGTTCTGGTGGGTGCGATCTGCATTAACCAACACCGGTTTTGCAACAGGCTTCCATCCTATCTGTATACGGTCGTCGATAGAATGTAACAGCTTAACCTGTTTTATTACATCATGGAGGTCAAACACTTCATTTTTTGGATTACCGATATTGGCAAACTGGCTGAACTCTCCCGCAATATGATTCAGGTGTTCGATCTGTTCAACCAGCGTTTTGGCTACATTGGCAGTAAGCTCTTCTACGTTAGGTGATTTATTGGCAATATTTTTTTGCAGGTACTGCAAACTAAGTTTCATGGGTGTAAGCGGGTTCTTGATTTCATGCGCCACCTGCCTTGCCATTTCACGCCAGGCTCCTTCACGTTCACTCCTGGCAAGCGCCACAGCACTATCGTCAAGCTTACCTACCATCTTGTTATATTCTTTTACCAGTTCGCCGATCTCGTCATCCCGCTTCCAGTCAATCGCTTCATTATGTTGCCCCAGGTTTACCGCTTTCATTTTTTCGCTAATGAAAGAAAAAGAACGGGTAATGCGGTTGGTAATAAACAATGCGATGATACCTGCAATTAAGAATATAAAAGCATTCAGGTTGATAATGGTCACCAAAAAATTAGCGATCTCTTCCTGCAGTTTACTTTCGCTGGTAAAATAGGGAATATTAAGATAGGCATACTCCCTGCCCGTTGCATCAATAACCGGAACATAGTTACTTATAAAATTCAGCTTACCGATCTTTTCTTCCTTAAAGAACTGCACTTCTTTTTTTGTATTCAAATGATAATAAGCAACCGGGTCCATTTTTTTACTGATAACCCCTTGGGTATAGGGAAGTGGCAGCGAGGAGACCTGCAGGTTACCATCCAGGTCGTACAGGTTTACATCAACCGCATGAATTTCTGATATCTTGTCAATTACCTTTTCAAGCTTCTCCCGGTAAACCTTGTCATTCACTTTAACAGCATCCTCAAACAAAGCCAGCTCAGACAATGAGCCCCTCACTTCATTTTCCATTACATGAATAACACGGCTCAGTTTTTCCCGGTTACTGTTTTTATACCTGTTAATAAAGAATAAAATAGTAGCAATACCAATAACCAAAAAAGAAAGTACGCTAACAAAAATGACGGTGCCATGTATCTGGTTACGGATGCTGAGCTGCCATTGGTTTTTAATCATTTGCCTGTTGAACCTGGCCCGTATACTTACATTTAGCAGCCAGAAAATACCCGCAACCAGTAAGAAGGCACAAAATAAATAGGAGAAAAGGGTAATGGATTCTATTAACAGGTTATTCTCCTTGGCAATAATTACAACTTTTTGCGCACCTGCTTTATACCAAAGCTCATCATACCCGTTTCTTTTTATTCTTTTAAAATCCGTCGCAGGCATATCTTCGGGAGTTAACCGGGTTGCAAAGGGATAATCGTTGTGGCTGTTTACCAACTGCAGTTTATTGTATACCGCAAATGCATATACCGGCGAATTTTCAATCGCGTTTTCATTTCCCCTGGAAAACAACTCCAGGTTTAATGCATCCGTTTTACTTTTTTTAGGATTGGCCAGCACAAAAACATACCCAAGTGTATCGCCATCATAACCAGTGATCGTTTTCCGGCTTATGTAACTGAACCTGTCGTATGATTCATCATAATAAAAAAGTTCAGGGATATTGGTAGGCCTGCCCTGCGTTTTAAGCACCGTATTCAATTCATTAAAGCCGGCGTTCTCTTTATTAAAAAGCGGTGCTTCATTGGCATCAAATGTAAATATCTTGGTATCGTATTTATTAGTATAGCCCGAAAAATTTCCGTTAACCAGGCTGTCTTTAAAAAACTGGTTACTGCTGTCGCTTTGCAGGCGATAAAAATTTGCTGCCAGGTATTCGTTCCTGAAATCAGTTAACAATGTATTTAACAATGTTTCACTGGCCGGGTCTGCTTTGGTAGAGAGCGTTTCGGCATAGTGCTCCCGGTTACTCAGTTCTTTTTTACTGTTTTCCAAAACGATTACACCCGTAATGGTTAAGGAAAAAAAGAAAAGCCAGAAAATAAACCTGGATGAACTTATCTTATTTACAGACAATGAAAAACTATCCCTGTAAAGCAGGAGCAGGTAAACAATAAGCCAGGCCAGGATACACAATTCGAACCCCGCATTTGAAATGCTTTGCTGTAATGATAGATATACCAGCCCGCCAACTGCGATAACAAGATACAGTCCCCAAAAATTTTTGGAAAAATGAGGTTGAACAAGGTACAGGAGTACCTGGCTAAGCAAAAAATAGCCAATGGCTATACAGCACAAAACAATAAAGCCGGTTACGCTATATATATTGAGTGTGAAAAAATTAATTACATCAAAAGATATCTGCGAATCGGCTACCATACTGCGTATGATCCGTCCTGAAGTAAAAGTTGCGGCCAGCAATAAAATACATACAAAGATCAGCAGTAACCATTTAAACCTGCCTGTACTCCCTGCAAATTTGATCTGCTGTTGGTGCATTTGATTGTGAATAAACAGTACTATCCAGGTAAACAGCAGTGAATTAATCAGCAGGTCGCCCAGGGAACGTAAAACAAAACTTGATCCGTAGATCGAAGGATCAAATAACTCAAATTGCCGGAAATTTAATGGGAATGGAAAATAATAACTCACAAAGCGCAGCAAAATAATTACCGGTATCAAAAACAATAAAGCCTTTTTAAGGCTTTGTTTAACGGCAATACTGGTTGCTATTAAATGAATAAAGAGCAATATAAATATGGAAGCAATGATTCGCAGCCAGACAGCAATGATATTATTTTTGGGAACTTCATTACCTGATTTTTCGGCCAGGTAAAATAAGTTTTTACCGGTAATGGATCTTACTCCTGCTTTTGTTGGTTCTGTGGCAATATCATATTTGCGTTCAAGCTCTTTACCCGTTACAAAAGTATTTTGCAGATAGTTATTGGTTACAAAATAATTCCATTTAACAGGTATTAGTGCAAGGGTAATACTGTTTAAAGTATTTTTCTTTTTCCAGGCATAAAACCCATTATCCAGTTTGATGAAACCTACGCTATCTTTTGTGGTAAGCACTTCTTCTGAGGGTAAAACTGCCTGTGTATTCCAGAAAACGACCTGGTGCAGTCCGATATCATTTACAAAATACCGGTAAATAAAATAAGGCTTACCCGTTAATTCTTTCAGTTGCAGTTCATCAAACTTATTATCATCTATTTTACGCAGCAGTGCTGTATCCTGCAAAAGTTTTCCAAAATCCTTTTCCTGATCCTGTACATAATTTTCCAGGCTTGTTCGTACAGCAGCAACAGATGAATTACCCGACCAGTAATTATCAATGATAAATGAGAATGTAACAAGCCACGCTGCTATGATGGCCAGGTAGCTGTTCTTAAAAAGGAGACGTTTATAAGTAGGGCCGTTTTGCAATTAAACTGTTTATTGTTTCTTTATCCTGTTCCAGATAGCATCCATCTCTTCCAAACTCAGATCATGCAGATATTTCCCATCTTTTAAAGCCTCAGCTTCCATCCGGGTAAACCTGCTAATGAATTTTTTATTGGTTCGTTCCAGTGCATGCTCTGCATCCACCTGCAAAAACCTTGCAAAGTTTACCAAAGAGAAAAAAACATCTCCCAATTCATCCTCCATTTTGTTAATATCGCCCGATTCAATGGCTTCAAACAGCTCGGCTTTTTCTTCTTCCACTTTTTCCCAAACCTGGTCCCGGTTATCCCATTCAAAACCCACCTGCCTGGCTTTTTCCTGCAGGCGCATGGCTTTAACCATGCTGGGTAAGGATTTAGGTACACCGCTTAAAACAGATGTCTTACCTTCTTTAAGCTTTAATTTTTCCCAGTTCTTTTTAACATCTTCCGCATTATTCACCTCCACAACTGCTGATCCGGTGGGAGGATAAATATGCGGGTGCCGGTATATTAATTTTTCGCAAACCCCGTTTATTACTTCATCCAGTGTAAACTGCTTTTGCTCTGTTCCGATTTTTGCATAAAAGATAAGGTGCAGCATAATATCGCCCAACTCTTCCTTAATGCCCTGCCAGTCATTTTCTGAAATGGCATCAGCCAGTTCATAGGTTTCTTCTATGGTTAGCTGCCGCAGCGATTGTATGGTTTGCTTTTTATCCCAGGGGCATTTTTCACGCAACTCATCCATAATATTCACTAACCGGTTAAAGGCAGCATTTTCTGACGACATATTTTTTTAAAGTTTAAATAGGGAGTAAAAAATAAAGATCAAAAATAAAAACGTGATGGTTATCATCAGTAAGAAGCAAAATATTAAAAATTTAAATATGGTTTTTGCCCTTCTTTGTTTATAAAATTTACGCATGGCTTTATATAGGTAAAAGAAGATACCAATACCCATTACAACTTCTATCCACGGGATAACGGACCATTTTAATCCGCTGTTAAGCTTACCCAGCCCAAACATAACCAGCATCATGATAAAACAGAATGTATAAAAATGAATACTGAAAATAGTGTGATTCACATAGTAGTATTCTTTCCTGCGTATGTAAAGCAGTTTAAGTATCAGGGCAAACAGCGGTAATAAAATAAAGAGCATCTGTGGCAGGCTGTGCAACAAAATATTGGAATACTCTTTAAAAACCTCTCCTCCTTCATTCTTATATTTTTCATTTATTTCAATCTCTTTATAGATCAATTGCCTTTTTATCCAGTTATGATGTACTTTTCCAGTGGCAAGCACCGAATCATATTCGGCTTTGGTTTTGTAATTATAGTTGGTAAATTGTATCGTACCCTGTAATACCGTACTGTCAAAATATTTTTTAAATTCCTCCCGGGTCATAGCCACTCCAGGTTTGCCATCTTCCTTATTTACATTTTGGGTAAAAGTGTCAAATGCCAGTGAATCCAGTGCAGTGATCTGTGGGTAAGTCTTGCCATTCATATTAACATCATTTACGAGCGTGTCCCTGTCTACTTTCATAAATGAAAAAAAGACCAGAAAGAAAAAAGCAGATGTAAACACGTAGAGCCTTACCGGGTTTATATAACTGGCCCTTCTGCCTATCAAATACTCGGTTGCCAAAAAACCCGGTTTTTTAAACAAATATTTTATGGTACTGAAAAATTTTCCGTCAAAATGAGTAATATCCTGGAAGAAGTGAGAAACCAGGTGCCATACCGATTCTTTTACCTCCACATTTTCCTGCCCGCAGTTTTGGCAAAACCTGCCCTGGACTTCTGCTTTACAGTTAAGACAGTTTTTATCCAACCTTTCTTTTAGATGGCCCATGAGCGTTAATTTTGTTAAAAATAATAAAGTTTACCGGCTTAGCTATTTATGGCATAATTTACGTTAATAAAAAGTTAGTTTAATTTTGAAATTGAAAAGAATAAAAATGATCAAATCAGCTATTACCTTAATGTTGGCGCTTGCTGCTTCATCAACCGGAAGTGCACAGTATTATTACAATGATATTGTTAATAACAGTCAGGTACTGGCCGAACTGGCTATGCTGAAAGAGAAAAAAATAAAAGGGGTAAAAGTAACTTCGCTTGAATCTACCGGGGAAGAAAGCCAGGGGTTCATCTGTCAGAAAAAAATAAACAGGGATTACACAGAAGTAGAAATTTATACTGAGACAAATGAATCATACCCCAATACTTTTATATCTTACTTTACCAAACAGGGCCTGTTGCAAAGAACGGTTGACTCATCCGAAGCGGGTGCCACAAATATTGATTACAGCTACGATGTTGCAGGCAGGCTGGTATCCATCAATTCGTCCAAACATTTTGCAACAGATGATGATGCAGGCGTAGTTATAGAAAAGCACCTGTATAATTACAATGCTGCCGGTACATTGGAACAAATGATGTTAATTAAGAACGGCAAGGATACTACCCTGTATTTTTTCCAGGCTGATGAAAACGGAAATGTAGCCATTGAAAAAAATTCGAAAACAGGCGAAGATTATTATTATTACTACAACGCCAAAAAACAGCTTACGGATATTGTACACAAGTACAGCCAGCAGAAAGACCTTTTTACAGAATATTCATTTGAATACAATTATGCAGGCCAACTCGCTAAAATGATTACTTCAGAAAAAGAAGGCGCTTACTTTTTT
>JBBRQF010000020.1:0-70709 GCA_038226715.1 Chitinophagales bacterium | reverse complement strand
TTTACTGTCTCCGGTAAGCTTAACAGCGCTAATAATTTTAATATTGATTTTTCAAAAGATTGGCCAACAGATATATTGCCTGCCGGTATTGATGCTGTTATACACCTTGCACAAAGTGAAGATTTCAGGGACTTTCCCGGTAAAGCAAAAGAAGTTTTTAATACCAATACGGTCAGCACATTAAATCTCGTAGACTTTGCGGTAAAAACAGGGGTAAAAAAATTCATCTATGCATCATCTGCGGGTATTTATGGCAACAGCGATGAAGCATTTACAGAGCAACAGGAAATTGTTTATAAAAAAGAAATGGGATTTTATTTAGGCACCAAGCATTGCAGCGAAGTGATCCTCAATAATTATACTTCTTTGCTTGATGTGCAGCAACTGAGATTCTTTTTTGTTTATGGAAAAGGACAGCGGAAAGATATGCTGATCCCCAGGCTGGTCAATAATGTACAGCAGGGCAATCCAATAACACTGTCAGGAAAACAGGGAATTAAAATAAACCCTTTGCATGCAACAGATGCAGCAAATGCAATAAAGGCGGCCCTGGATCTGCAGGGCAGTCATATCATAAATGCAGGAGGTTCCCAGGTTTTGAGTTTAAAAGAAATTTGTGAGATCATTGGAACTGTTGTTGATAAGGATCCTCAGTTCAATATTGAGGAAAAGGAACCGGGCCATTTAATGGGCAATATTTCTCAAATGAATAATTTACTGGTTAAACCCACAATGAAATTTTCGGAAGGAATTAAAACACTAATATAATTTTTAAAATGACAGATACCAATACAGCAAAAAGTTTTAGCGATAAATGGCATAAGAATACCGGCCTTGCTTTTGATAACACACTTGATCCCAATTCGGATATCTTTAAATGGATAACACAACGAAATGGTTTTGCAAATGGAGAAGAACTTAAGGAATATCTTAAAACAAAGAAAAGGATCCTTGATGGCGGATGCGGTAATGGCAGGGTAACAGCTTTATTGCGTACTTATTCAGATCCTGAAACAACCCAAGTTGTGGGTATTGACCTTACAGCAGCCGATGTTGCAGCAAAGAACCTGGAGCAATATCAAAATGTAAGTTTTTACACAAAGAACCTGTTGGATGACCTGAGTGAACTTGGCAAATTCGATTATATCTACTGCCAGGAAGTGTTACACCACACGGGTAATGCACGCAAAGGTTTTGATAACCTAGTGAAGCTGTTGGAAAAAGACGGGGAGATCGCGGTCTATGTGTATAAGCAAAAAGCTCCTGCACGGGAATTCGTAGATGATTATGTGAGAGAAAAAATAGCCGGCATGGATTATGAAACTGCCATGGCACAAAGCCGGCAGATCACGGAATTGGGTAAAGCCTTATCAGCACAAAATATAAAACTGCAGATCCCTGCAGTTGATGTGCTGCAGATCCCCGAAGGAGAGTACGACCTCCAGCGTTTTATCTACCATTTTTTTGCCAAGATTTTCTGGAACAATGAATTCAGCTTTGAAGATAATGCAGTGATCAATTATGACTGGTACCATCCCCAGGATTGTACCCGCCATACCATTGAAGAAGTAAGAGAATGGTTTACACAAAACGGTTTAACAATCACACATGAGTGTGTAGATTTTTATGGTATTACGGTTAATGGTAAATTATAAATGAATATACTTTTCGCACCACAAAATGTCGCTTCAATGCCCGCTATTACAGTAGAGTCACTAAATAAAATACCAGGGGTGAGGGCAAGGTATATTTCAACGCATCGCCATAAATATATTTATGACAATTCAGCTATGATCAGCCTGGTTTTTCCGCTGAAATATAGATCATTTAATGAGTCTCCATTAAAAAATATAGGTTACAGGCTGTGTTATCATTTATTATTTAGACCATATAGGTTCCTAAAACTTTGCAGGTGGATAATTTGGGCTGACGTGGTACATTGGAATTGGGATAGTATTTACAATAATAATCTTGATCTGAAACTGGTAAAGTTTTTCAAGAAAAAAAGATTTATTGAATGGGTGGGCAGTGAAATGAGAAACCCTGAAATTACACAGTTGGAGAGTAAATGGTATAAAGCAGTATTCAATAATGGATATGAGTATAGCAAAATTGAAAGTAAGGAGCAGTCATACAAATTACAGGAAAAATTTGCGAAGTATGATTTTACTCCAATTCTGGTACCTGAAATGCATTTGTTTTTAAAACCCGGGCTCTTTAGCCAGGCTTTTTTAATACAATACCGGATATTTCAAAAAGATAAATTCCCGCAAACTTTTTATCCCAGGATCAGTAACGACAAGATAATAATTGTTCACTCACCTTCTGCAAAATATGCTAAAGGGTCTGATTATATCATTTCAATAGTTGAAGAGTTGAAGAAAATATATCCTATTGAATTTATCTTATTGCATAATGTTTCAAGAGCAACTGTTATAGATACAATGAAAAGCTGCGATATTTTTATTGACCAGATTGTTTTAGGCAGCTATGCAGCAGCCGCAATAGAAGCCATGAGTTTAGGGAAACCTACTGTGGCCTTTATTATGCCGGCTGTTTTTAAAAAAGGCACTCCTGGAGATTGCCCTGTAATTAATGCAAACCCTGATACTTTGCGGGAAAAACTGATCTTACTGATCAAGGATCCTCATGTAAGACATCAAATAGGAATCAGGAGCAGAAAATTTGTAGAGGAAGTACATGATGCTGATAAAATAGCCATTCAATTGTTAACTATTTATAATAATGAAAATAAAATGATGAAGACAGGCAATGCTTAAACAACTTAAACAATTGGGAAGTGACTCATTGATCTACGGGTTATCCGGTATTATAACACGGATGATCGGTATTTTTTTAATACCCATTTACACCCGCCTGTTTGTTCCTGAGGATTATGGTATCATTAACCTTATAAATACAACATTTTATTTATTGGGGCTGATTGTTGTTTGTGCGATGGATACTGCTACGGGGAGGTGGTTTTACGACAGTACAGAAGAAGCTGACCACAAGAAAACTTTTGGAACCTGGATATGGTTCCAGTTCTTTTTATCGGCAATAATAGCAGTGCTTGTGATCATATTTAGTCCTTATTTGGTAAATACATTTTTCAAAGAAAAAGGCAAAGTACTGTATTTTATCCTTCCTGCTATTTCAATGGTTACTAATATGCTTCCCGGAATTATCAGCAACTGGTACCGGGTGCACCGCAGGCCAGTTGCCACGGTCATATTTTCTGTTTCCCAAACCATAGTAACTATCGGGCTTTCGGTATTGTTTGTAATTGTTTTACGTTGGCATATCACAGGTGTATTTGCAGCATTGGCTATTTCTTCAGCCATTTTCAGTATAGTTGCCTTGCAACAAATGCATGGGTGGTTCGATATACAATATTTCAACAAAGCACGTTTAAAACCCATGCTTACATATGCACTGCCTTTTATTCCGGCAGCAATTGCGTATTGGTTGCTTAACAGTACCGATTCCTATTTCCTGGCTTATTTTAAAGACAAGGCCGAGGTTGGTTTGTTTGGTATCGGGGCCAGCCTGGCTGCAGGCATTGCTTTGTTCACCGGTGCATTTCAACAGGCCTGGGGGCCCTTTGCATTTTCAATTATGAATGATGTTAAGGCCAAACAGGTATATGCCCATGTTTTTTTATTGTTTGGTTATACCATGGGTTTTTTAGCAGCATCACTTATGTTATTTGCACCAGAGGTATTGATGTTTTTAACTGCACCAGCATATTATGGCGCGGCTTGGGTTGCCGGTATTTTAGGATATAATTTGGTGTTGATAGGCTTTACTTATATAGCCAGTATTGGTATTTCCATTGCAAAGGTTACGGCTCCGTATGGGTATGCCATGCTTTTTGCAACCATACTCACTATTATTTTAGATATCATTCTTATTCCAAAATATGGCAAAGAAGGTTCTGCTATTGCAACGGTAGCGGCGCAATTACTTGTGCCTGCTTATCTTTTTTACAAAGGACAAAAAGTATATCCTGTTCCGTATAAATATGCCGAGGTTATGATCGCTATGGCAGGTATGGCTGTTCTTGTTATTCTGGTAAGATTTATAAAATTTGACAGCTTGGCTTTACAGATTGCAGTTAAGGTCATCACCTCTTTGATACTGTTAACTTTTGTTGTGATTGCTAACCGGGCGAGGCTGCAAATGGTTTTAGTAAAATTTAAAAAGAAAAAACCGATTTAAAACAAATTGATTGTAAATTATGTGTGGAATAGCGGGTATAATTTCTGTTGACAACAATGATGTTAACGAAGAACGGTTAAAGAAAATGACCGATATCATTGCCCACCGTGGTCCTGATGGCGATGGACATTGGATAAACAGTAACAGTAATGTGGGCCTTGGCCACCGCCGCTTATCCATTATTGATCTTAGCCATGAAGCAGATCAACCCATGCATTACAACGACAGGTACCACCTTGTATTTAATGGAGAGATATATAATTACCTGGAGCTTAAAGAAACGCTTCAAAAACAGGGTTATACTTTTACTACATCAAGTGACACGGAAGTTTTACTGGCTCTGTACGACCGTGATAAAGAAAACTGCCTGCAGTTGCTGGATGGTATGTTTGCCTTTGTTATTTATGATGAGAATGAAAATGAGGTCTTTGCAGCACGTGACCGCTTTGGTGAAAAACCCTTCTTCTATAACTATGTACCAGGCAAACATTTTTTATTCGGCAGCGAAATGAAATGCCTTTGGGAGGCAGGTGTAGAAAAGAAAGTGAATAACCGGATGCTGTATAATTATTTAACCCTGGGTTACCTGGATAACCCGGGTGACCTCAGCGAAACCTTTTATGAAAACTGCACCCGGTTACCCCATAGTCATTATATTAAATTATCTGTGGCTGATTGTACCCTGTCTATAAAACAATATTATGATATTGACTGGCGCAACACTGATCGCTCCATTACGGTTGAACAGGCTAAGGAAAAATTTCATGAATTATTTTATACATCGGTACAGCGCAGGCTGCGCAGTGATGTAACTGTTGGCAGCAGCTTAAGTGGTGGGCTCGATAGCAGCCTGGTTGTTGCAGTGATCGATCAGTTGAAAAAGGGAAGCGGTCAGCAGCAGGATACATTTTCTGCAGTATTCCCGGGGTTTAAAAAAGATGAACGCAAATACATGGATCATGTAATTGCAGCAACAAATGTAAACCCTCATTTTGTAACACCCGATGATGAAGGGTTGATTGCATCAATAGACAAACTGAACTGGCACCAGGAAGAGCCTTATGGCAGTGCCAGTATATATGTGCAGTATTGTGTAATGCAACTGGCAAAAGAAAATAATGTAACTGTTTTACTGGATGGACAGGGGGCCGATGAAATACTGGCAGGTTACCATGCATTTTACCCACCTTATTTTGCAGGGTTAAAAAGAAAGAATTTCAGTTTGTATAAAAAGGAACTAACCGCTTATGGGGCTATGCACGGAGACAGCGAAATAAATGTAGATATACGAAATGGTTTAGTGAGTAAAATAAAACTATTGGCCGGCCGGCATTCCCCGGGCTTGCGAAAAATGTATCATCATTACAAGCAGCTCAAGGATCCTGTACTTGATCCTGAATTCTATAATGCCTATCAAGGGTCATCTTTTGAACATAGCCCCATTTTTAACGATCTCAACCATGCATTATACCACAGCACTTTTAAACACGGCATGCAGCAGCTATTACGTTATGCGGACCGCAATAGTATGGCACACAGCAGGGAGGTTAGGCTACCCTTCCTGTATCATGAGCTGGTTGAGTTTTTGTTAACTTTGCCGCCGGAGATGAAAATTAAAGAAGGGTGGACCAAATGGATCATGCGGCAAACATTTCAGGCAGAATTACCAGCTGAAATTTGCTGGCGGAAAGACAAGATAGGCTATGAACCGCCGCAACAAAGCTGGATGGAGAATGAAGATATAAAAAATAAGATCAACGAATCAACACTGCAGTTAACAGAAAAGAATATTTTATTTAAAACAGGGATTAAAAAAAATAACAGGCCAGTCAACTATATGGACAGCAACAGCTGGAAATTCTGGATGGCCGGAGAACTCTTTAAATGAAAAAAATAATCTCAGTTATTGGGGCACGTCCCCAGTTTATAAAACATGCCCCTTTGCAATTAGAACTGCAGCGGTATTTTCAATCTGTTACGGTACATACAGGACAGCATTATGATGAGAACATGAGCGCTGTTTTTTTTAATGAACTGGGTATTCCAAAACCTGATTACCTGTTTGATATTGGTGGCAGTAAACCGCAGGGAGAACAGACAGGCATGATGATGGCAGAGATTGAAAAAGTTTGCCTGGTAGAAAAACCTTCAGCAGTTTTGGTGTATGGCGATACCAATTCTACCCTCGCCGGCACGCTGGTTGCTGCTAAATTGCAGGTGCCCATTATTCATATTGAAGCGGGGTTAAGAAGTTTTAACCGGGCCATGCCTGAAGAGATCAATAGGATCGTGGCTGATGAGTTTGCAACGCTTTTATTTTGCCCCACGGAACAGGCTATTGAAAACTTAAAAAAAGAAGGTATAGTACATGACAAGATCTTTCTTTGTGGTGATGTAATGTGCGATATGCTGGAACTGATAAAACCCAAAGCGAAAAGGCTAATTGAGCACCCGTATTATTTTGCCACCATTCATCGCCCTTATAACACGGACGACGAACGGCAACTTAAAAAGATCCTCCATGCACTTAACAACCTCGATAAAAAAGTAGTCTTTGCCATACACCCACGCACTATTTCCCGTATGCAGTCTTTTGGTATACTGCAAACCCAGTTTAATAATATCCATTTTATTGCACCTGTTGGCTATGTAGAAAGCATCAGTTATCAATTGTTTGCTCATGGTATTATTACAGACAGTGGCGGTATGCAAAAGGAAGCTTATATGCTTAAAAAGAAATGTATTACGCTGCGTAGTGAAACTGAGTGGGTTGAAACCCTTGCCGGTGGCTGGAATACGCTCATGTTTGAAAAGCTTGGACCACTTCAGCAGGTCCTTAACAGTTCATGTGGTACCTATGTTCAAAACCTTTACGGCGATGGTCATGCAGCCGGGGAAATTGTTTCAATAATCAAGCAGTATATTTAAATCATGCGTCTTTTAATTTGCACTTTATATTTCCCTCCCTGCTCATTTACACCGGCAAACCGTAGTTTTTCCTGGGCGAAATATTTAAACAGTTTTGGTATTTACCCGGTTGTTATAACCCGTCAATGGCCTGCGGCGATAAAAAATGATAGCTACTTTGAACAGGCTGTAGGAAATGAAGTGATCATTGAAAAACATAAAAATTACGAAGTACACTATGTGCCTTTTTTAGGTAATTACCGTACAAAGCAGGTTGAAAAAAATGCAAAAGCATCCAGCTCCCTGGTTTTAAAATTCTTTGTTGCCATTGAATTTATTTTCAGGTATTTTTTCACATCACTGTTACCTTACGGAAATTTATTTACTTATGCTTTGAAGTATTTAAAAAATAATAAGGTTGATAAGATACTCATTTCGGGCAGCCCTTTTATGCTGTTTAAGATCGGATACGAGGCCAGGAAAAAATTCAATATTCCCTGGATAGCCGATTACCGCGATGGCTGGACAACAGATAATTATGCAGAAGAAGTAGGCATACTTACAAAACCGGTTCATGTGTTAAATAAGTATTTCGAAAAAAAATGGACGGGTTCTGCAAGTGCATTTACGACGGTCTCGGAGTTTTTAAAAACCGGTATTGAAAAATACACAGGCGTTAAAGGCTTTGTAGTGTACAATGGTTTTTTTGCCGAAGAAAATATACCCAGACCGTTGGTTGCCGATAAAACAAAAATCACATTCTTATATAGTGGTATAGTTTACACAAAACAGGATTATAGAACGCCGGTGGAAGTTTTTAAAAAACTGATTGATAAGTACAGTTCAAAAATTGATATCAAACTTATTTTTTTAGGTACCGTGTATGCAAATCCCGAATTTGCCAATGATGGAATCTTTAATGATGATAAAGATAATATTTTACTTATGGACAGGGTAAATTATGCGGAAGCCTTAAAGATACATGAGTCGGCAGATGCCTTTTTAATGCTCACTCACAAAGGGATGAAGGGTATCGTAAGCAGTAAGATATTTGATTATATCAAATATTGCAGGCCGGTGATCCTGTTTACCAATGATCATGATGTGCTGCAAGAGATCCTCATGAGGTCAAATATTGGTATTATTGCAGAAGATGCAGAAAAACTGGAACAGCAACTGAATAGTTTGATAGAAGAAAAGATCAATAAAGGTTTTATGCAGCTGAATCCTGATGTGAAATACATCAATTCATTCAGCAGGGAAAACCAGGCTAAATATTTAGCTGGCATTATTAAAAATTAACATTAAGCTATTATCATTTTAAGATGGCCAATAAAACAAATAACGATTATAGTGAAGCCAACAGCGGTTATCTCCATGCCAATCCTACCTGGCACGTAGAAGACTCGCCATGGAAAGCTACGCAGGTACTCAAGCTGATACAGCGGAATAACCTGCAGCCTAAAATAGTTGTAGAGATCGGTTGCGGCGCAGGAGAGATATTGAACCAGTTGCAGCAACGCATGGAGGATAAGGATATAGAATTTTCTGGTTACGAAATTGCCCCGGATGCTTTTAAACTGGCACAGACAAGGGAAAAGGAAAGGCTTCATTTTTTCCAGGAAGACCTGCTGCAAAGCAATAAACATTTTGACCTGTTGCTGATGATGGATGTATTTGAACATGTGGACGATTACCTGGGCTTTGTAAAAGCATCAGGCAAAAAAGCCACTTACAAGATCTACCACATTCCCCTGGATATGTCTGCATTTTCGATACTTACCAATTATCCCATTGGCGCAAGAAAACAAGTGGGCCACCTGCATTATTTTATGAAGGATACGGCTTTGGCAACATTAACAGACAGCGGACAGGAAATCGTTGACTGGCTTTATACAGCCGGTGCGCTGGAAGTAAATAATAAAGGCCTTTCATTTTTTGGCAAAATAATACAATTGATGCGCCGCTTTTTTTATAAGGTAAAACCCGATTTTGCTGTTAAGGCATTTGGAGGCTTTTCGTTAATTGTGTTAACTAAATAGCTCATGAAGAAAAAAGTGCTTCATGTAATTAATTCTTTGATGCCGGGCGGTGCCGAAAATCTGCTTGTAAATTCATTGGCCCCGGGGGGATTACAGGATCATACTGACAACCTGCTGGTTTATTTCATGGGTTCATCAGGCCTTGAAAATAAAACAGATCCCGGGGTAAAATGTTATAACCTCAATTATAAAGGAATGACAAGCCTGCCTGCTACCTTAATGAAATTGCGTAAGATCATAAAAGAGCAGCGGGTTGATATTGTACACAGCCATTTAAATCCGGCGGGCTTTTACACCCACCTGGCATGCCCGTCAAATATTCCCCAGGTGCATACCCTGCATACCACTTATTCCATGGACAGGGAAACGCCACCTGTAAAATTGTTCCTGGAAAAAGAACTGTATTTTAAAAAAAGATCCGGCAATCTCATTTTCCTGTCGGAGTTTACAAAAGCAGATTTCTTAAACGCTGTTCCGTTTAAAGGGAGATCTTTTGTACTGAATAATTTTGTGCCCGACCGGTTTTTTACCAATACAGTAAGGGAATATGCACCCGGCCGCAAGGACCTGAGGATCATAGCTACCGGCAGGTTAAGTGAAGTAAAGAACTATGAATATCTTTTAAAGGTATTTTCGCATGTAAAAAACAGGGCCATATACCTGGACATTTACGGGTCGGGAGATAAAACAAAATATGAAAATGAGATCAGTGAACAGGGCATTAACGTAAAAATGATGGGCCATCATAATAATTTGCAAAGTATATTAGGCAACTACGATTTTTTTATAATGCCTTCCATATTTGAAGGATTTCCTTTATCCGTTTTTGAAGCCATGGCTTCGGGATTGCCCTTGATGCTATCAGCAATAGCACCCCTGAAAAGCATTGTAAAGGATAATGCCATATATTTTGAATTGGATAATGAAATGGCCGTTGCTAAAACCCTCGAATTGATATTGGATAAAAAAATTGATATTAATTCGATGGCAGAACAGGCATTAATATATGCTGAGCATACGGTAAGGAGGGACCTGTATATAAACAGGCTGCTGGATATTTATGAGCAGATCAGCATTGCATAATTAAACGAGGAAAACACTTTTTATATGTTTAAAACCATCAAACTTAATAAAGCGTATTGGCAAAAAAAAATACCGAAGTTAAAATACGGAGTTCCCGATCCATTAAATGTTTTATCAGCAGATAATGATAAGTTTTCTGAAGCGCTCACCACGTTTAATTTTTTTGGGGTATTTAAGACAACCAAGGCAGGCAGGCACCGGCAAACACAGTTATTTATAAAAAGTCAGCTTCCCCTGATTGAACAGCCGGTTTCTTTGCTCGACATAGGCGCTTCTGATGGCAGTACCTCATTGGACTGGATAACGTTGATGAATGGCCGCCTGAAAAAATATTATGTTACCGATTATAACATTAAATGTACGTATGCCCAATACAAGGGGTATACCTATTTCTTTAATGATAAGAACGAATGTTTTTTAGCCGCTTCCAGAAAATTTGTGTTTTACCCGGTTAATGCATGGCTGTTTGACCTGCTTTTTAAAAAGCCGCTGGCCGCTGTAAAACTATTACCTAAACATGATTTACTATTTATAAACAGGGACCTTCAGCAAAAGCAACAACAAGATAGCCGCATAGAGATCATGCAGTATAATATTTTTGAACCCTGGGCCAGGGAAAAAACAGATATGGTTATTGTTGGCAACTTATTGAACCAGGCCTATTTTACCGACAGCCAGCTTGAGTTGGGCATCAGGAATTGTTATGATGCATTGCACGATAACGGGCTTTTGATCATTATCCGTAATTCCTTAAATGAAAATGGCAGTGAAAACGAAAAATCAACTATCTATAAAAAAGACGCCAGTGCCGGGACATTAATAAAGATACATGCGGTTAACGGGGGAATTGAAATTGATGATCTTGTGCTTTCGTTAAGGTTTTAGTTTTAGATCATTTTAGCTCCCTCTCTTTTGGAGAGGGGGTTGGTGGTGAGGTCATTTAATTTTATATACCGGCAGCAAACCCATAATCTCTTACAAAAGAATAGAACAAGGCTAATCACAATTAAATGAAATCAGCAGTAAAACAAAATCTGGATCTTATACAAATGTTGCGGGGCATTGCCAGTCTGTTGGTGGTATTGATGCATACTACAATAAATGCTGGGGAAAAAATGCACTTCTCCTTTTTTGGAGGATTTTTTTCGTTTGGTGGTGCGGGAGTAGATATATTTTTTGTTTTAAGTGGATTTATCATAACCTATATAAACAGAAGATCAGTAAGCAAAAGGTCAAACTTCCCGCAGTTTTTACGAAGAAGATGTGTAAGGATATTTCCTGTTTATTGGGTAATAATAACCCTTTTTTTGTTATTGCAATTTATGCTGCCTTCATTTTATAGTACGCATTATTCTCTTAGTTTTTCCAATGTAATAGGCACTTACCTATTATTGCCTGGTCATATAATGGTAAACGGGGTTAGCTGGACGCTGAGTTATGAACTCTTTTTTTATTTTATTTTTTCATTGGCCTTTTTGATAAGGAACAAGCTGGCAATATGGGTACTTTCTATTGCTTATGTGCTGGTTTTAATAGCTGTTCCTTTTACGGGTTATAATTTTGTAACCGGGAATAACTGGAAGAACCTGGCCCTGTTTCCAATGAACCTGGAGTTTTTTATGGGTATAATTGCGGCTTTAATAATTCCTAAAATAAACAGGCAGCTTGGTATTGCTTTTCTTATTACAGGCACAGTTGGATTTTTAACGTCGGCTTTACTTTTTAATAACGGCTATACCCTCAATAGCCTTTTCAACAGGGTTGTTTTATTTGGCATACCTTCTTTTTTTATAATTGCAGGTATAGTGCGTTATGAGTTAGACAGGAAAATTAAAGTTCATAATAAACTGGTATTATTGGGCGAAGCTTCTTATTCCTTATACCTTCTTCACCTGCCCTTTGTAGTTGCGGGCATGATCATTTTAAGCAAACTGAATTTGCAATCGGAGTTGGCAAAATATGCAGCAGTGATTGTCTTGATACTGGGGGTATGCATAGGAAGTATTTTGTTTTTTAAGTGGGTAGAAAGGCCTTTGATAAACAGACTCAACACGAAAAAATAAAATGATGAAGATATTGCATGTTTTATATTCGGGTTTGGGTGGCCATGGTAACGTCTTTTTCTCTTTTATAAAAAATGCTGCTGAAAATGACTTCAGCTATGAAGCCATCTTTAATGGCATTGAAGCAGTAAAACCGGAATACATACAGGTATGCAAAGAAAAAAATATACCCTGGCATTTTGTTGGTAAAAAACCAGGGCTCGATCTGCGTTATTACCGCCAGCTCATTAAACAAATAAGGAACAGCGATGCCGATATTGTTTTTTTGCACAGCAGCGCTTATATAATGCCGGCCTGGTTAGCCAATCGCTTTAGTAAAAAAAGAAAACTGATTATTGTAAGAGAAACACAGGCCAATCATTTAAAGGTAAAAATGGAATGGGTATGGTTATTTGTAGCCATGCTGCTGGCACACCGTATTGTATTTTTGAGCGAAGCATACCGGCAGGAAATAGCCAAGAAACTCCGCCTGGTTTATCGTGCTAAAAAAATTGCAGTCATTCCCAATGGGCTCAACCTGGAACTGTATAAACCTGCCGTGCATACCCGTAATGGGCCGGTGGTTATTGGTATGGTAAGCCGCCTGGTTCGTATTAAAGATCACCTGAGTTTACTGGAAGCTTTTGCACGGTTATTAAAATCTGCGGCAACCCCGGAAATTTTACTTAAAATTGCAGGTGATGGTGATTATCGGCAGGCATTGGAAGAAAAAGCAGCTTCGCTACAATTGGGTAATGGGGTAGTGTTTACCGGTATGCTTAATGAAAATGAATTGCTTGCCTTTTTGCAACAACTGGATATTTATGTGCATGCCTCGTTGGGCGAAACCATGAGTACGGCGATCATGCAGGCCATGGCCTGTGGTTTGCCGATCATTGCTTCTGATGTACCGGGCATACAAAATATGTTGGAGAATGGAGTTACCGGTATTTTGGTTCCGGTACAAAACCCTGCCGCCCTTGCCGATGCAATGCTATTGTTTATTGTTGATGCTGATAAAAGAGCGGTAATGGCAACAGCAGCCAGGCGTTATGCCGAAAAATGTTTTGCAAATGAAAACATGATCAACGCTTACCGGGAATTATTTGTGGAGTCGTTAAAAAACAATGGATGAAAAAAAAAATATTGATAGATGCAAGTACAGTAACAGCGCAGGTTGACGGGCTGTCACATTGTATCCTCAATTTAATAAGGTACCTGCCTGAAGCAAGTTTTGAAAAATTTGAATATAGCGTTCTTATCAATAAAGGGTTGCAGCGCAAGGCCATCACCGGGATGTTAAATGACCCAAGGATACAGGTGATTGAAAAGGACATTGCACCTATCGGTCCGAAAAGGGACCGGGATATGTTCTGGTTCCTGAAGAAATATGAAAAACGGTTTGACCTGGTGCATATTACCTCCAACAATTATCCATTCGCTCTAAAAAAAGGGGTATGCACCATTCATGATATCACTTTTAAAAGATATTTTGACAGCCCCAGGTTTACTTTTAATCTGGCGCAGTTTTACATGGACAGGGTGATCAGGAATGCATTGAGAACCGCCAATGCCATTATCACGGTTTCGCAATCAACAAAGAACGACCTGGTGAATACCTACAAGCTGAAAGAAAATGTAAGCAATAAGATAGAGGTCATTCACCTGGGCTGGGAACATCTTGTACACGAGATAGATGCCGATGAGAAGGGCTGCGAGCAGGAACTACCTGTGAGCAGGGACTATTTATTGTACGTAGGTACTTTCAGGATACATAAAAATATTTCCAGGCTTTTGCAGGGTTTTCAAAAGGCAATGAAAAACTTACCTGCTAACAAAAAGCTGGTGGTTATTGGTAACGATAAGCATCTTAAGCCTGCGGATGTTGAAGTGATCAACGAGATCAACCAGAATGGAAAGCATGTTTATTTTACCGGCTATCTTTCGCAGGCCTGTGTTGAAAAATATTTTAAGCAGGCCGATGCGTATATATTTCCTTCTTTTTCTGAAGGGTTCGGGCTGGGCGTTTTAGAATCGTTCTATTATGATCTTCCGCTGCTTTGTTCCAATATGACTTCGTTACCGGAAATTGCCGGTGACGCGGCGCTGTATTTTGATCCCTTGAATACGGATGATATAGCTGCGGCTATTGTAAAATTTTATTCGGATGATAGTATTCGTGATGTATTGATCACAAAGGGAAGGGAAAGGCTGAAGGAATTTTCCTGGAAGAAAAACGCGGCGGCGACGGTGGCACTTTATGAAAGGGTTTTGAAAGATGCCTAAAAGCTTTCAGCCTGACAGCATTCAGGATGCTGTGCAAGCGTTGTGTATTGAAAATTTTTTGCTCACAGCACATTGAAGACTGTTGCAGGAAATGAAAAGTCTTTTTCCTGTCATGCTGAGGTAAGAAGCATCTCACGGATGATTTCGGCGATGGTACATTTCTTTCGGAGCTCACTCATCCCATTAACCTAAACGGTTTTATTGTTAAGATGTAAATTTACTATAAGCTTCCATTGATGCGCATCATTTCTTATCTAAGCGATTGAGATGCTTCCCGAAATGATTGGGACAGGTCGTGCCTCAGCATTGACAGCACGCAGGAAAATGGGAAGCCAAACAAACGAGAAGCAGCAATGCTATGCTTTGCGCCCCACGGCATGCCAGAACGCAGCATTTTCTCCAAACCTGATATTGGTTAATCCGGCTTTGGCCATCATGATCTCTATTTCCTGCCTGGTAAAGCGTTGTTCCAATCTTGTTCCAAACCTGTCGAGTGAATCATTGCGGATAATATAAAAATCTTTATTGGCATAGGCAGATAGGGGGATTTTGGCTGCCAGTTTTTTAAAACCCAGGGCAATGAAAAGTCTGCTCAGCAACACAAAGGGCATGTAAGCAACCACAGCCAGTATATCGCAGGTGATTTTTTTTAAGGCGGAGGGAAATTTGCTCACCGCTCTTCTAAGCAGGTCCGACAAATGAAATAATGATTTAAACAGGAAGCCTCTGTTATCAAGTTTATAGTAGAGGTACACGTAAAAATGTCCGCCTTTCTTTATTTTCTTTACGCAGGCATCCAGGGCGGCCTGTGTATCGGGTATATGGTGCAGTACGCCCACACTCATACCAAAATCAAAGGTTTCATCGGGCCAGGGCAGGGTATTAATGCTTGCCCGTGTAATGCGTACATTATTATGCCTGTTCAGTAATTCATCTGCTGCAAACACGGCTTCACTGGGATCAACGGCTTCTATATAATTAACCTTATCTGTAAAATACTCGCTCCACCGGCCGCTACCGCAGCCAATATCTATCATATAGGTATCTTTATAGATGATGGTTTCATCAATAATATCAAAATACTCCTTACAAATTTTTTCGATTGTCTTTTTTGAGAAATGGTGAAATTTATTCCATTCCTCACCAAAGGATTTTACCACTTCCATATCAATATTCTCATCAACCCGGGTGCTGGTAAAATCGGCAATATCCCTGCTTTTTGTACGGTGGTAAACTGTTGGAACCAAGTCGTAATTCGCTATCTCATTTTTTCCTGTACTCATTAATCGATATCCTGTTTTTGCCGGTTATATCCTGCAATATTAAAAAGAGTTGGCTTAATCTGCGGGAATTATTTTGGTTTCTTGCTTATATACAGAATAAATCTGCACCAGCATGAAATAATAGAAAGGCAGGAGCATGATCTTGTAACGTATCATGGTGCCAAAATTATAAGTGGTAAAACCAATGATAAGGGCAAATAACATGGAAATTACAAAGCAAAACAAAATATACTGGTTACTGAATATAGCTTTAAAGAAACCAAAGAACCTTAGCTTAAATAATAGGAACAGGGTAGAGCATAAAAGCAGCATAGATTCCAGTGCCGTAAAGAGAATAATGATCTTGCGGCTTTCCCAGATGAAGGGTCGGAATAGGCAGGTGAATATGGCTACCGGGCTATGCAGGATCATGCCGGTAACAGAAGCATCAATTTCCTGTGACTTTACACCCGCCCGGCTGCTTTCATCTTCAATCTGGGTGGCCTTGTAATTTTTTTGATAGGAATCTACCTGCACTTTTGAATCCTCGGCAAGCGCTTGTATTTGTTCACCAAAGTTTGAGATATAGGCAATAGCACTGCTGGTAAGTATAAATACCAGCACCACAAATGCCCTGATCACAATATTCTTCATGGTGGCAATAAATTTAAAGAACAGGATGGTGGATAAACTTACCGCGAGGATAATGATGACATAACTTTTAACAGAGTCTACCACATAAACCAGTACCACCAGGGCAACAATGTCTTTAATGGAAAATTTCTTTTTAATAAAGATCTTGTACAAAAAATGTATGATAAAGCCCAGTCCGCCCAGACAGATAGATTCCTTCATGAGCCCACTGCCCCAGAACCAGATAGAGGGTGTATATAAAACAGCCCAGGCCATAAGTTTTTGTTGCTTCCCTTTGTTGATATCATTAAAAACCTGGAACAGCCGCCATTGCCCGGCAAAAGAAAAGAAGCCGAAGATGAGGGAAATGATCAAAAACTTATTAAAAGCGAGTAAAGACACAAAAGCAGATACCTTCATTACAAAGAGGTTGGGGCCTGTGCCCAGGTAACCGGCATAATTGATGTCGCCCACTTCAAAGTCATACCATTTTTTTACCTCATCGGCCGATGCAAAAAAATATTTAATATTGCCTGCATCTTTCAATACCTGGTCTCTCAAAAAATTGCTGCCCACATAATAAGTGAATGAGTCGCCGTAGCCATAATAATATTGCACCATCATGGAATAGGCAACCGAACCAAACATGCGTAAAAAAAATGCGGTAAAGAAGATCTTCCTGAGTTCGGCATCTGTGATCGCCAGAGACCGTTTTTTTACCAGGATATAAAAAATATACAGGTAAACCGGCAATAAGAGGTAATCAATGATGGTAATGTTCTGCATGGGGCAGGTTGGTGCTTGTTTAAATCAGCCTGCAATATACTCATTAGTTTTCAGGGGTGGGGAAGGACAGTTTGGCCGGTAGTGTATCAGTTTGAAAATTCGCTATATCAAACGAGATTATAAGCCTGAGCTTGTCGAAGGCGTTTTACCCAAAAAGCAACCCGGTTTCGACAAGCTCAGGAGAGAGGGCTTCAGAACCTGCTATTGTAAAATGTTTTGCCTGTTGCTAAAGCTTTAAGGGTTTGGCTTTACTAATTAAGACAATATGGAAACCGGCTATTGATTCTGCTGCCACTTTTATCATTATTTTTACAATATAGCGGTTGTAATAGCTATTCAGGCAATATTGGTAATCATGTATCGTTTGAGTTGTACTTTTAAATTTTAAATAGCATCTTAAAAAACAAACACCATATTTTTCTGGCGGGCTCACTTTTATAAATATGAATACAAATTTAAAGGTAGGGTTCCTGATCCCGGATCTATCCAATGGCGGCGCAGAGAAAGCCATGTTTAATGTGGCCAGCTATTTTTATCAGCAGGGTATTCAATTACAAATTATAGCGGGTAATACCTCGGGCGCTAACTTAGCCCGGTTGCCGGAAAATGTACCCGTATTCAGTCTTGATAACGCAGCTCCCTTAGACTCACCCTCTTTTTTTAAAAATGTAAAAGGGATCATGAAATACGCCCGTGCCCAAAAGCCGGATGTATTGATCTGCAATTCCGATTATTTGAATATTGCTGTCGTTACTGCCCGGTTTTTTGTAAAAACAAAATTTAAGATCATCATTGCACAGCAATACCATGTTGGCGAATTTATTAAAACACTGCCCCTTAAAAACCGGTTGTTCCTTAAATTTATTCAGTACGGGATTGCCCGTAAAGCCGATGTAATTGTGGGTTCATCAAAAGGTGTTGCTGAAAATTATGCAGCCTTGTACCATATAAAATATCCTTCGGCAAAAATACAGGCAGTGTATAACCCTATTTACGAAGAAGCTATACCAGCACTAGCTGCTGCAGTTGTTACAGATACCGTGTTTGCAACAGGCTGTATAAAGCTGATCAATGTGGGCCGGCTGCTGGAACAAAAGGACCAGGTAACTTTAATAAAAGCCTTTGCCTTATTTTTAAAAAAAGAACGGGTTGCACATTTGTATATTGTTGGTGTGGGTAAGGAACAGGCAGCATTGGAACAACTTGCACACAGCCTGCAGGTAAATGAAAAGATCAGTTTTTTGGGATATAAGGAAAATCCTTTTGCCTACGTAGCCAAATGCGACCTGTTTGTACTCAGTTCAAGATACGAGGGCTTTGGCAACGTGGTGGTGGAAGCGCTGGCAACCGGTGTTAACGTGGTGTCTACAGATTGTCCCAGCGGGCCTGCAGAAATATTAAATAACGGCGAGTTTGGATTTTTATGTCCGCCCTGCGATCCGGAAGCTTTGAGCGAAACCATGATCACTGCTTTACGACATAAAAAGCCTGCAGCACTTTTAATAAACCGGGCAAAGGGGTTCAGCATAGAAAAAACCGGGCAGGAATACCTGGATATCGTGTGTGAATTGTGCAACTGATAAAATCTGTTTAACTTTCGGGATACTTACAATTTGTTTAATCAGCCAATATCCTCCGTTATATTTGCTTAAAATAAAAAATCATGTGCGGCATATCAGGATTTATTGATCTTAATAAAAAAACCAGCCTGGAGGTTTTACAAAAAATGAACCGCATCATGGCACACCGCGGCCCTGATGGAGAAGGTTACGGTATGTATGAAGCGGATACGGCAACAGTTGGCCTTGGCCACCGAAGGTTAAGTATCATTGATCTTACCGCAGGCGGAAGCCAGCCCCAGACATTCGGCAGCCTGCACATCACGTTTAACGGCGAAATTTATAATTATAACGAAATAAAAAAAACACTCGAAGCAAAGGGCCACCAGTTTCACAGTCATAGCGATACCGAAGTTATTTTGCATGCCTATGCAGAATGGGGCAGTGCGGCATTACAACAGTTCATTGGTATGTTTGCCTTTGTAATTTATGATGAGGCTAAACAGCAACTGTTTGCCTGCCGCGACAGGGCCGGAGTAAAACCTTTTTTCTATTATGAAAAAGACGGCTTATTTCTTTTTGGTTCCGAACTGAAAGCGCTGATGCAACATCCGGCTTTTGAAAAAAATATAAATACAGATGCAGTAGCGGCCTTCCTGCAATTTGGGTATGTACCTACGCCGCATTGTATTTTTAATAATGCCCACAAACTTAAGCCCGGCCACTACTTAACATTTGATGTGGCAAAGCGCCGGTATGAAACAACACAGTACTGGAATGTGTACGATGCCTATAACAAACCCATACTGGATATCAGTTTACCCGAAGCCATTGAAGAAACAGAAAAGCTTTTAACAAGTGCATTTCAATACCGCATGGTTAGTGATGTGCCCGTAGGTGTTTTTTTAAGCGGCGGTTACGACAGCAGTTGTGTTACGGCCATTTTGCAAAAGAATAATACCGAAAAAATAAAAACATTTACCATTGGTGTGCCCGATGCGGGCATGAATGAAGCGCCTTTTGCCAAAGAGATCGCAGCGCACCTGGGTACCGACCATACCGAATATTATTGTACCGAAAAAGAAGCACTGGATATTGTGCCGCAGCTTCCTTTTTTTTATGATGAACCTTTTGCCGACAGCAGCGCCATACCAACTACATTGGTGAGCCGCATTGCCCGGGAAAAGGTAACGGTTGCTTTATCTGCCGATGCAGGCGATGAAATTTTTGCCGGTTATAACCGCTATAATTATGTGGTGAAATATGGAGATAAGATTCAACAGGTTCCAAAATTCATGAGAACAGGTATGGCAACCATTATGAAAAACGTTCCTGCCAGTGCTATCCCTGTGTTAAATAAAAAATACCTGTTTCACAGCCGTTACGAAAAATTAAGGTCTATCCTCGCAGATACAGGTAAAAAAAATATTTTCTTAAATCTTACCCAACACCATAACCTTAAAGAAGTATCCGGAATAATTAAGAAAGGTATTCAACCCCTGGCTACAGCTTTTGACAGTACGGAATTAAAAAGTGAACATTACAATATGCTGTCGTATATGATGGCTATTGATTATCAGACTTATTTGCTGGATGATATCCTGCAAAAAGTTGACCGGGCAGGTATGAGCGTTAGCCTGGAAGGCCGGGAACCTTTTTTAGATCAGCGTATTATTGAGTGGGCTGCACAACTTCCTATGGAATATAAATACAACAAAGGCAGTAAAAAATTTATACTAAAGGAGATCGTACATAAATATATTCCGGCAGCCATGATGGACAGGCCCAAAATGGGCTTTGGTATTCCCATTTCGGCCTGGTTGCAAAATGACCTGAAGCCTTTTGTGGATATGTATTTTGATGAAGCTTTCGTTATAAAACAAAATATTTTCAACAACGATGTAATACAAAGTATAAAAAAATCGTTTTACCAGGGAAAAACTGAAAGAGCTGAAAAGATCTGGTTCATCCTGATGTTTCAGATGTGGTATGACAAATGGATGAATAATAATTAAGGGCCGGATCTTCTTTGCCTCCCGCTGCTATCAAAACTAACCCAAAGACCAGATGTCGATAGTTAATAAGATCAGGATCGTTTTAAATAATACCAGCTATCGCTCGGTGGGCATTTATATATTCACCAATTTTTTTTCAAAGGGTGTTTCTTTTTTGCTGATTCCCTTATTTACAAATCCCAAATATTTAACGCCAACAGATAATGGCATGCTCAGTTTGTTCAGCAGTAACCTGATGCTGTTAACACCTTTTATCTGCCTGGGTATGGTACAATCTGCCACGGCCGATTATTTTAAAAAACCGAAGGAAGTATTTACCGCAGCATTTACAACCAACCTCGTCTTCTCCTTTTTTTTAATGTTGCTGGCCATGCTGGTACTCTTTCTTTCCAGGGATATCCTGCACCGGAAATTTGATTTCCCGCCTTCTTTTATTTACATTATACCCGGACTGGCATTTTTAACTTTTTTAAGTGAGCAGTTATTTGCGCTGGTGCGAAACAGGAACGAGGTTAAAAATTATGCGCTTTTCGGGATAACAAAAACGCTGATCGAATATGGAGTATCTGTTATCCTGATCGTTTTTCTTTTTCATGGATGGGTTGGCCGTGTTTGGGGTATTGCCATTTCACTTATCTGCATTAACCTGGCCGGTATTTTATATTACCAGCGAAATAATTACCTGTCTTTTAAAATAAATATGGCCCATGTATGGGAAGAAGTGAAGTTTGGAATACCGGTCTTTGCTTTCCAGTTCTGTGTGTTTTTGCTTGGCTCTACCAATAAATTATTCCTGGCATTTTTTAATGTAGATAAATACCAGCTCGGCATTTATGCAGTTGCCTGTGTATTTGGTTCGCTGATAGGCACCATCGGGCAAAGTATATTACTGTATGCACAACCAAAACTTTACCAGTCTATAAGTTCGGGCGGCGCCACGCTTCAATCGGCCAGGAAAGGGTTTACCGATTTTTTAAAAATGCTGATCCTTATTTCCGTTCCCTGTATATTGTTTGTTTTATTATTGTACAATACCGTAGTTAATAAGATATATATGGCAGGGTTACCATTCTTTTTTATCGTTGCGCTCTCATCTTTTATCTGGGCATTAAATAATTATATTTTCATGTTTCTATTGTATCATAAGGAAAAGAAAAAGATACTGGTCCTGTCGCTGGCATCCATTGCCTGTTCACTAACCGTTAATATTATCATGGTTAAAAATTTCATGATATTGGGTGATGCCTTATCCGGTTTGATTAATACACTTATTTTTGGTGCTTTATTGATATTGGTAGCGAGGAAAGTGATCATCAATACACTCCGGAAAAAAGAAACACCGATTATACCAAATCCTTAAAACCAGGTTTAAACAGAACACGATATGCGCTCATTAGCCCCTATAGTTTATTTTGCTTATAACAGGCCCGATCATACCCTGCAAACGCTGGAGGGACTCAGCAACAGTTTGCTGGCGGGTGAATCGGCATTGTGGATATATATTGATGGTCCCAAAGAAAATGCAAGCGCCGAAACATGCGCCAATATAGAAGCGGTTAAAAAAATTGCAGCACAAAAAAAATGGTGTGGTACAGTTACCATTGTCAGTGCAGAAAAAAATAAAGGCCTGTTCAAGTCCATTGTACATGGTATAACAGAAACCATTAATCGCTTTGGTAAAGTGATCGTTATAGAAGATGATGTACTGGTTTCTACCGGGTTTTTAACTTACATGAATGATGCGCTTGACCTGTATGAAAATACACCCGAAGTGATGCATATCAGCGGTTTTTCGAGGGCTGAGTTCAACGCTGTTGCAATAAAGGAAACTACCTACTTTTTTAACCATACTTCCTGCTGGGGCTGGGCCACCTGGAAAAGAGCATGGGATAAATTTACGCCTGATGCGCTTGTAGTAAAAGCTGCTATAAGTAAAAAAGGCAGTATAAGCAGGTTAAACATGGACAATACTTTTGAATTTTTTTGGGGCTTAAAGGCCATTAATGATGGTAAGTTTCAAAGCTGGAATACGGTGTGGCATTCAGTGGTGTTTTTAAACGACGGATTTTGCCTGCATCCCACCAGGTCGCAGGTGTCTAATATCGGGCACGACGGAAGTGGAACAAACTGTGTTCCGGATGAGCAGTTTGGTAAAAATGACCTGCCGGTAACAACGGTAAATGTTTACCCGATCCCGGTAAAGGAAAACCAGGAAGTGAGGGCTTTTAATGTGGGCCTGCATTCTTTTAAATACCGCTTTATTTTTTTACTAAAACACTACGCCAGGTACCTGGTTGGGTATTAAAATCATGGATAAAAATTGAGCAGCACAAAAAAAATATTATTCATTTCATACGATGGTATGACAGACCCGCTTGGCCAAAGCCAGGTGATACCGTATTTGCAGGGACTTAGTAAAGCGGGGTATCAGATATTTTTATTGAGTTGCGAAAAGGAACAGGTATTTGAACAGAATAAAAATACCATTCAGCAACTGCTTGATAAAAGCAATATCACCTGGATACCGCTCAACTATACCAAAAACCCACCGGTAATTTCAACACTGCTGGATATTATTAAACTGAGAAGGACGGCTAAAAAAATTCATCGCGAACACAAATTGGATATGGTGCATACCCGGCCCGGTGTGCCTGCGCTGGTAGGTTTGTGGATGAAGAAAACCATGGGCGTAAAATTTTTAAATGATATCAGGGAGTTTTATGCCGACAGCCGTGTGGAAGGTGGTATGTGGAATACAAAAATTCCGGTGTACCGTAGTATTTATAATCTTTTTAAAAGGAAAGAAGCCGAAGCTGTTGCTAAAAGTGACGGTATTGTTTGCTTAACTTATGCTGCCGAAACAATTATAAAAGAGTGGAAGGAATATAATGCAGCTGTTCCGCTGGAAGTGATCCCTTGTAGCGCCGACCTGGATCTTTTTGATCCGGCTGCTATTAAGGAAGATGCAAAAACGGCATTAAAAAATGAACTGGGTATCGTTAAGGATGATTTTATAGTGAGTTACCTGGGCTCAATCGGCGGTTGGTACCTTACTGATGAAATGATGCAGTTTTGTAAAATACTCAGTGACCAGGTACCGGCAACCAAACTGCTTTTTATTTCGCCGCACCGGCACGAAGAGATAAAAACAGCAGCCGGAAAACAGGGTATTGCGGCAGACAGGATCATGATAAAAAAAGCAAACCGGCAGCAGGTGCCTTTGTTACTTTCGTTGAGTGATTATTCGGTATTCTTTATCAAGCCCTGTTATTCAAAGCAATCCTCATCGCCTACCAAACACGGCGAAATAATGGCGATGGGTATTCCATTAATAACCAATAATGGCGTTGGCGATGTAGAGACGATCGTAGAACGTTACCATTCGGGTATTGTTATTGAAGAATTTACCAGCCAGGAATTTAAAAACGCAAGCCTGAAAATAGCTTCGGGAGAGGCTTATGATAAACAAGGTATAAGGCAGGGTGCCAAAACATTTTATTCGCTTGATGCCGCCATTGAGAAATATATCAGTATTTACAACCGCATCTTACAGTAATCAATTATTTTGCAAACTAACTATGGGTAAAAAATATTTAATCATCGGCGCAGGTTTTTCAGGAACCGTATTGGCAAATCAACTGGTAGCAAATACAGATTGTGTAATTGATATCTGGGATGAGCGTGAACATATCGGCGGCAACTGCCATACCCAACGGGATCAAAGAACCGGTATCATGGTTCATCAATACGGTCCGCATATTTTTAATACCGATAAAAAAGAGATCTGGGATTTTGTGAACAGCCTGGGTGAGTTCAGACCGTATGTACATCGTGTAAAAGCCGTGAGTAATGGAAAGATATATTCCCTGCCCGTAAACCTGGATACCATTAATAAACTGTTCGACAGATCATTTACACCTGTCGAAGCCAAAGTCTTTTTAGAAACACTGGCAGATACAAGCATCACCGATCCTCAAAATTTTGAAGAACAGGCCTTGCGTTTTATTGGTAAGCAATTGTACTACGCCTTTTTTTATGGCTATACCAAAAAGCAATGGGGTTGCGAGCCAACAGAGCTGCCGGCATCTATCCTAAAAAGAATACCGGTGCGGTTTAATTATGACGATAATTACCATAATAATATTTTTACCGGCATACCGGTTGATGGTTATACGGCCATCATTCAAAAATTAATTGAGCATACCGATATCCACGTAAGCCTTAATAAAAAATTTGAACCGGGCATGGATACGAGCGGGTATGACCATGTGTTTTTTACCGGCCCTATTGATGCCTGGTTCAAATATAAATACGGCCGCCTGGGTTACCGCACCGTAACTTTTGAAACGCATTATGCCGATGGCGATTTCCAGGGAACCACGCAAATGAATTATTGTGATGAAGGGGTGCCTTATACCCGTATCACCGAGCACAAACATTTTACCAACTGGGAGCAGCACGATAAAACCATCTACTTTAAAGAATTCAGTAAGGAAACTGAGCCAACTGATATTCCTTATTATCCAAAAAGGCTCTCTGCCGATAAAGACCTGCTTTTGCAATATCGTAAAGATGCTGAAAACCTGCAAGGGGTATCATTCCTGGGCCGGCTGGCCACTTACCGCTACATGGATATGCACCATGTTATTGGCGAAGCGCTTAATTTTTCAAAAGCGTTTATGGAAGCCAGTAAAAATACGCAAAAGCTACCGGTTTTTCCTAATATTGAAGGTTAATCCCAAAAACCCCCGCAAATTATACAATAAGCTAATTAACATTCCGTTATAGAGTAGTCCAATTATTCTATTTTAAAAACCAAATACCAATCCTATGGAAAAGGTAATTGCTGTGGTTGTAACCTACAACCGTCAGGCACTGTTATCCGAATGCATCACTGCATTGCGCAATCAAACCCGCCCTTTAGATGCGATTCTCATTGTAAATAACGGAAGTACAGATGGAACAGAACTATGGTTGAACGAGCAACCCGACCTGTTATTTATTAACCAGAGCAATGTAGGTTCAAGCGGTGGTTTCAGTACAGGTATCAACAGGGCTTATGCCGATGGGTTTGACTGGATCTGGTGTATGGATGATGATGGTTATCCCAAAGAAGATGCATTGGAAAAACTATTGGCTGCCGATGATGGCTGTTTACGTTTATTGAACTGTGCTGTTATTGATAAAGAAGATAAGAAAAGTTTTGTGTGGAAAACAAAGCAGTACAAATCACTGGATGAAGTTGATTGCAAGATCATAGAAGGTATTGGCCATCCGTTTAACGGAACCATGCTGCACCGTAGAATTGTTGAAAGAGCGGGCGTACCTAAACCAAAATATTTTTTATGGGGCGACGAAACTGAATATTATTACAGGATAGTAAAGCGTAATGAAATACCGGTTTGTACAATTGCCGATAGCATTCACTATCATCCATCAACAGCTTTCTCTATTAAAAAAGACTGGGATTATGCTTCCGGCTGGAAAATGTATTTCTACATCCGCAACCGTTTTCATATTCACCAGGTAAAATTCAACAACAAGCTGGTATCCTTATTAAACTACTGTTGTTTTTTAGTGGCTTTCACGAGTATTGTATTATTATTTCAAAAAACAGATAAAATTAAAAAACTGGGTTTTATCATGTGGCCGGTTGCCGATGCATTCAACAATAATTTTGAAGCAACGCCGCCGCTTATTTTAGCAAAATTAAAAGCAAGAGAAAATTTTTCTTTAACCGGTTCCATAAACGGTTACCTGAAAAGTACCTGGCAAAATATACTGGCTCCTTTTTCTGCAAGGGCAGGGCGGGCAGCAAATGCATAATAGTTCAAATTATACCCCCTTTGAAATCACACGACCCCGTTAAATGCGGGGTCATTTTTTTGTTTTTTATTCCGGTCGTAGATCAGTATCATGGCTATAATATAAAAAGGAATGCATTGAATTTTATAACGGACCAGGGTGCCAAAATTTGCTGTGGTAGCGCCTACAAACAGAGCGAATAGTAAAGCAAATAACAGGCAGTACAAAATCACAGGGTCTTTTAATATAGCCCGTACAAAATTAACAGGCCCTGATTTATAAAGTACAAAAAGTGTAAAGATCATCAGCACAAGGCTTTCGGCGGAAGATAATAAAGTAGATATTTTTTTTGATTCCCAGAAAAAGGGCCGGAACAAAGTAGCAGTAACAGCTGCCGGTGCTATCCTGATCAGGCTGCCTGTGGATCCGTCGAACTCAACGCCCAGCGAAAAGTTGGATGATGTTGCATTTTCCTGTTCGGCATAAGCCTTTTGATATTTGGAAATATTCTCGGTGATATCTGCGCCGCCATAACCGCCTAAAGAGCCTGCCAATTGCTCCATCACGGTGGTAAACATGGTCATGGCAAATGCAATTAAACCCAGTACAAGGGTTACCCGCAATATGCGGCTCTTAAGCATCTTCACATTCTTTAACACCAGGTAAAGTGCGAAAAAAGGAATGTAAGAAATAAGTATATATACTTTAATGATGAAGAGCAGGTAGCCAAAGAACAAAATCATGATTGTATTGCCAACCAGGTTCTTCTTTTTATAAAACATCTCATACAAGCCATAGGTTATCCAACCGATAGCCCCGGTGCAGATAGGGTCTTTTAAAATACCCGAACTCCAGAAAACAAAAGTAGGCAGGTATAATATAGCAATGGCAAACTGCTTGTGCAGGTGTGGGTATTGCTCATAAAAAAAACGGTAAAGCCGCCATACACCCGAAAAAGAGATCATGGAAAAAAACAGGTTCAGTATAACATATTTATTCAAGGCAAAAAAAGACAGCATAGCCACCATGCGCACGATCATATAATTATTTTCGGCACGCAGGTAACCCAGGTTGAGGGAGTTTTTCAGCAGTGACTGATCAAAATCTACGCCGGGCAGGTACAGCCATTTAACATTCGAAAAATCGTGCAGGATGAGGTGCGCAATATTAGCCCCTTCCGTATAATATAAAACAAAAGAGTCGCCGGGTGATATAATTGAATTAAAGAGGGTAAATGGTATAACGGCTATCACCTTTATCCAGAATCCCTGTTTGTGATAATGCCTGAGAATCGGGTCTGTATAATTTTTTCTCCGGGCGCTGAAGATGAAATAGAATAATGCAACATAAAAGGGGAATAGTATAAAATCTAAAAAACCCATTGTTTAATTTGATTTTGTTGCCGGTTGTAATTACCTGTAAAAAAGGCGGCTTTTAATATATCATTCAAATTTATCATAAAAATTCTAACCGTCTTTTAATAATATGAAGTTATTTTTGAGTGCTGAGCCTGATTCATCATAAACAAGCCTCAATATTTTCCTTTGCCAGAAAGCAGCCATAATAAAAAACTGATCCGGATTACAACTGTTCCCATGGCGCTGCGTTACCTGTTACCGGGACAAATGCATTTTATGGCTGCCAATGGTTTTGATGTGCTGATGATAAGTGCAGATGGAAAAGAACTGGCAGAAGTGATAGAACAGGAAAAATGCCCGCATATTATTGTGCCCATGACCAGGAAGATAACGCCCCTGCGGGATCTTAAATGTTTATTTCAACTGATCAGGATTTTCAGAAAAGAAAAACCGGATATTGTACACACGCATACACCCAAGGCCGGCCTGTTAGGTATGCTGGCAGCAAAACTAACAGCAGTACCTACCCGTATACATACTGTTGCAGGTTTACCCCTGATGGTGGAAACAGGTTTTAAATACCGGCTTTTAAAATTTATTGAAAAACTAACCTATGCTGCTGCTAACCAGGTTTGGCCCAACAGTAATTCGTTGATGAAATTTATTGTTGACCATAAACTCTGCAAAGGATCAAAACTTCAGATCATTGCCAAAGGTTCAACCAATGGTATAAACACTGACCGGTTTAGTACAGCCGCTTTAGATGGTCATATTATTGAAGCGACAAAAGAAACCATTCATTTTTCAGATAATAACAAATACCTGCTTTGTATTGGCAGGTTAGTTAAAGACAAAGGGATCATAGAGCTGGTAAATGTTTTTACCAAATTGCAAAAGACTGATCCAGGTATCATACTGTTGCTTGTTGGTGAATATGAAGCTTCTTTAGATCCCCTGCCGGCAACTACTTTACATGAAATTGAAACCAATCCCTCCATCATACATATCAACTGGACCAACCAGGTGGAGTACTATATGCAACTGGCCGATCTTTTTGTTTTTCCATCACACCGGGAAGGGTTTCCAAATGTGCTGTTACAGGCAGGGGCTATGGAATTACCCATTATCTGCAGCCGCATAACGGGTAATGTTGATATTGTTACCCATGAAAAAACAGGGTTGATCTTTGATAAAGGTAATGAAACGCAAATGCTTGAACTGTTGCAGTACGCATTGGCAAACACACAACGGATGGAAAACATGGCCAAACTATTGCGTGAGGACATACTGCAAAACTTCCGGCGTGAAAATATCTGGCAAAAAATGCTGGCTGCTTACAAAAGCTTGGTACATTAGATAATTAATAAAACGATCATGATCTTAATAGGATATAGCGGACATGCATTTGTGGTTAACGGCATTTTACGTGCTGCAGGAAAACCTGTAACCGGTTATTGCGATATGGTTGAAAAAGAATACAATCCTTTTAAGCTCACTTATTTTGGTACCGAAAACTCAACAGCAGCTTTGGTGGCTTTGCAGCAACATGGTTATTTTATTGCCATTGGTGATAACAGGCTCCGGAAAAAAATTTATGATAGCCTGCTGCAAAAAATTTTATTACCGGCAAATGCCATTCATCCATCAGCAGTAATTGACAGTTCTGCAACTATTGCAGACAATGGGGTTATGATAGCAGCACAGGTTACCATTAATCCACTTGCTGCCATTGGTACGGGTGTTATTTGCAATACCGGTTGTATTATCGAACATGAATGTATGGTTGGCGAATTTGCTCATATTGGTCCCGGCGCAGTTTTATGCGGCAATGTACAAATTGGTGCCGGTAGTTTTATTGGCGCTAATGCAGTTATCAAACAAGGCATCACCGTAGGAAAAAATGCTATGATAGGAGCAGGCGCAGTGGTTGTTAAAAATGTGGCAGACAATGTTACAGTAGTAGGTGTGCCGGCAAAATAATAATCCTGGTTTATCGTTATTAACCTCGTTACGCAAAAGCAGCTTTCCCTACCTTTGCAACGCAAAATAATCAACAATTATGAAAGTATTAGTTACAGGTGGTGCCGGGTATATCGGCTCTGTTTTGGTTCGCCAGTTATTAAATAAAGGTTACCAGGTAAGGGCTATCGACTCTTTAAAATTTGGCGGCGATGCATTGTATGATGTGATGCTGAACCCCAACTTTGAATTTGTGAAAGGCGATATCCGTAATGCCGAAGATGTTGACAAAGCATTGGTCGGTATTGATGCTATTGCACACCTGGCAGCTATTGTGGGAGATCCTGCCTGCAAAAAATTCAGTGAGGAAGCCAATGAAACAAACTGGGATGGCGCCGTATTGTTATTCAATAAGGCCGAAGCCGCGGGCGTAAAACGTTTTGTATTCTCCAGCACCTGCAGCAATTATGGTAAAATGGCCGATTCCGATTCTTTTGTGGTGGAAACATCTGAACTGAACCCGGTTTCTTTATATGCTGAGTTAAAAGTAAAGTTCGAAAAATATTTACTGGAAGAAAAAAAAGACAGCAACATATGCAGCACTGCTTTACGGTTCAGCACGGTATATGGCTTCTCGCCCAGGATACGTTTTGATTTAACAGTAAATGAATTTACCCGCAATGCATTCGTACATGGTGAGCAGGAGATCTGGGGACAGCAGTTCTGGCGGCCTTATTGCCATGTAGATGATCTGGCAAGAGCCGTAGTGCTTGTGTTGGGAAGTGCCGAAGAAAAAGTAAGGGCCAATGTTTTTAATGTAGGTACCACCGAAGAGAATTATAATAAGGGCATGGTCATCAGGGAGGTTTGCAAAGTGGTACCGAATGTAAATGTTATTTATGTAGACAGCAGTGAAGATCCACGTGATTACCGGGTAAACTTCGATAAGATAAAAAATGAACTGGGCTTTACCATTACCAAAACAGTGCCCGATGGGGTTAAAGAAATTTATACGCTTTTAAGAACAGGTATTGTAACTGATTCCTTTGCCCAAAAATTCCGGAATATATAAATACGCGCTTTTGGAAATTAAATCAGGCTTGTCTAATATCAGGATTTTGCATATTGTGCGTGGTTTAGCTGCCCTGCTGGTTGTTTTTTTTCATGCAAAATATGTTTTTTGGGTTGGCGGTAAGATCTATACAGATGAGGTTGGGCTTCATTCTGTGTGGGATTATTTACTTTTTGCTTTTGACATGCTCAGTTCATGCGGGAAGGAATGTGTGATTGTTTTTTTTATACTTTCTGCATTTGTAATAAGGCATACTGCCGAACGCTACAATCATCAATGGATAGAGTTTTATAAGATCAGGATCATCCGGATCTACCTTCCGTTCTTATTTTCTTTACTTTTTTCTGTGATCATTCTTTTTGTATGTATCCGGTTTATAAATCCCGCCATTAATACAAATAGTTTCCGGGATTATAATACCCGCCTTTTTAATGTGTACAATGAGTTTTCGGTTGGACAGTTATTAAGGACAATTATTTTTTTTGAGAAAGGAGAATTTGCAGGTGCAAATTATGCGTACTGGTCGCTTGGGCACGAGCTTATATTTTATTTCCTCTTCCCTGTTTATTTTCTGTTGAAACGAAAAGCCATGCTGATCGTATTTGTAATAATGGCCGTCTTGTTTTTACTAACATCAGTTCATGTATTTTATTACCAGTTGTTCTTTTTGAGTGGCTTCTTTTTGTATGATTATTTTAAAAACTATGCTGTTAAACCTGTAATTAAAAATAGGATAATATATGGTTTCCTGCTTGCCTTATTCTTTGTGGCAGTTAATCTCTCCAATAAGATGGTCTCAGAAAAATTCTCGGACATGGTTACGGTAGTGTATTCCTTTTTTATTTTTGACTACATGCTGTATTTTGTACACAAAAAGAACAGCTTACTGATGAAGCTGGGCGATATCAGTTATACCTTATACCTAAATCATTTACCCTTGTTGTTATTGGGTTACAGCCTGCTTACGCTTTATACCGGCCAGCTTGTATTTTACAGCCGCATTCCTTATTATTCAGGCGTATTATTTGCCCTGTTACTTGCTTTCCCATTGTATTATATAGCCGAAAAGCCATCGATAGCCGTTCTTAAAAAACTAAAAAAATAGCCTTGCGTTTGCAGGATATTTATTGTTGTTGAGATTACCTCATCATGATGCGCCAGGAAAACAGCTCCCTGTTATTTAACTTATGTCTCCTTATTTTATCTACTTTTGAAATATAACCAGGTAATAATTTGAAGAAAATACTGATCATAGATGATGAAGAAAAACTCCGCAATTTACTGACACGTATCATTAAGCTGGAGGGCTTTACCGTAACAGAAGCCGGCACGCTGAAGGCAGGTACTAAATTATTAGAGAAAGAATCTTTTGATGTGGTATTATGCGATGTAAAACTACCGGATGGCAATGGAGTGGATTTTGTAAAAGAAATAAAACCCAGGTTTTCATCCGTTGAATTTATTTTACTAACTGCTTACGGGAATATACCCGATGGTGTGCAGGCCATTAAGAATGGTGCTTTTGATTATATCACCAAGGGCGATGATAATGATAAAATTATTCCGTTGCTTAACCGGGCCATTGAAAAAGCACAACTGCAAAACCGCATTCAGCAACTGGAGCAGCAGGTAAGCAAACAATATGGTTTTGACAGTATATTGGGAGAATCCGCATTAATAAAAGATGCCATTGCCATGGCAAAAAAAGTGGCACTTACCGATACTTCTGTTTTATTGCTTGGCGAAACCGGTACCGGCAAGGAAGTATTTGCACAGGCCATACATTATGGCAGTAACAGAAAAACTAAAAACTTTGTTGCATTTAACTGCAGCACATTTGGGAAAGATATTTTAGAGAGTGAATTATTTGGCCATAAGCAGGGCGCATTTACCGGTGCTGTTAAGGACCAGAAGGGTTTGATTGAAGAGGCCAATGGCGGTACTTTATTTTTAGATGAGATCGGTGAAATGCCATTGGAGTTACAGGCAAAATTGTTACGCATTTTAGAAACCGGCGAGTTTATAAAACTGGGCGATACCAGATCAACCCGGTCAGATTTTAGATTGATCGCTGCTACCAATAAAGACCTGCAGAAAGAAAGTGAAGAACATCGTTTTCGCTCTGACCTGTTTTACCGCCTGAATGTGTTTCAAATTAAATTACCTGCATTAAGAGAAAGAGTAAAAGATATTGAAACACTTGCCAAATATTTTGTGCAGCAATATTCAGCCAAAATAAATAAACCTGTTTTAACCATGGATGCCGGCTTCTTACAAAAACTGGAACAATACAAATGGGCGGGTAATATCAGGGAGCTGAAAAATATTATAGAAAGAACGGTCATACTTTCTGAAAGCGATATACTTACTTCTTCATTATTACCTTTCGATATGCTGCAAAACAGCAATACTTCTTCCGGCGAAACCATGTCGGCCTTCTCCATGGCCAGTATGGAAAAATTACAGATATTAAAAGTGTTGAACTATACCAAAGGCAATAAAGCCGAAACTGCCCGGCTGCTGGAAATTGGCGTAACCACACTTTACCGGAAACTGGAAGAGTACAATATTCAGTAAACCCTTTCATAATGCTATGCTTCACCCTTCCATTTTGGAAGGGTTTTTTATTCCCACAAATCTTCATCCTTCTCTTAACTCATTCATTTCAAGCTAATTAATTCTCTTTTTTCTTTTCAGGATTGAATTTTGGTATATGGCATCTGCAATAACCAAAAATAAATTTTATAAAGATAAAAATGGAAACATCAACTAAAATAATACTCTTAACAGCCATGTACGGACTGCCTTTATGTTTTGCCATTATTTACAGGCTAAATGAAAATCTGAAACTGAAACGTAAAAGAATCAACACCATTTTTTAAAAAAATAAAACTATGCTTACAGCAATGCTTTACCTCGTCGGAATAATTGGCTTTATACTCTTCTTCAAATTTATTGACTGGTTTGAAAAAATATAAAACTGCACACCGCATTTTATTATAATCCAGTTCAAAAAAATAATTCAACATGATACTATTATTCGCGATCTCAATCCTGGTCTTTATCTACCTGTGTTATGTATTGGTAAAACCAGAAAAATTTTAAAATAATTAGTGCTTTAAGGTTTAAGTAATCAGCGTTTTTTACTTGTATTAATTACTAAACTTCTAAACCCCAAACTTCTAAACTTGTATTTTCATGAACACAGAAATCTTAGGCATCCTGCTCATATACCTGCTAACCGTAGCACTGGCCATTCCACTTGGCCGGTACATAGGCAAAGTATTTGAAGGCGATAAAACCTGGCCCGACCGCCTGTTTAATCCCATCGACAAAGTATTCTTTAAACTCAGCGGCATCGATGCTAAAAAAGAAATGAACTGGAAGCAGCATTTGGTTGCCTTGCTCACCATCAACCTTGTTTGGTTTTTATTGAGCATGTTTATTTTAATGAACATGAGCTGGCTGCCACTTAACCCCGATGCTAATCCATCCATGAGTGGGGATCTGGCTTTTAACACATCGGTAAGCTTTATCAGCAATACAAACCTGCAGCACTACTCCGGCGAAACCGGTTTATCGTACCTGGGACAAATGATACTGATGCTTTGGCAATTTATTAGTGCCGCTACTGGGATTGCAATTTGCGCTGCGGTGTTTAATGCCATGAAGGAAAGAACAACAGATAAGCTCGGTAATTTTTATAATTACCTGGTTAGATCAGCAACAAGAATTTTATTTCCAATTTCAATTATTGTTGCATTGATACTTGTGTTTAACGGTACACCGATGAACTACGAAGGCAAGGTACAATATGTTTCCTTGCAGGGCGATACGGTGAATGTTAGCCGTGGCCCAACTGCTGCAATGGTTGCCATTAAACAGATAGGAACCAATGGTGGTGGGTATTTTGGCCCAAACTCATCTCATCCGTTAGAGAATCCAAACTATTTTACCAACATAGTTGAGAGCCTCTCTATCATTTTAATTCCCATCGCCATAATTTTTGCTTTGGGTTATGTTTTGAAAAGGAAAAAATTTGCGTGGATGATTTTTGGGGTGATGACGCTTGGGTTTTTACTCCTGCTTTTTAATGCGGTCTATTTTGAAATGCATGGTAATCCCGCCATTACAAAAATGGGCATTGCCCAACCGCTTGGCAGCATGGAAGGAAAGGAAGTGCGCTTTGGTCCGGCAGCATCTGCTTACTGGGGTGTTACAACAACTGTTACATCAAACGGTTCTGTAAATGCCATGCACGACAGCTTTACGCCGCTTGCAGGCATGAGTGCCTTGTTGGGCATGATGATCAATTCATTTTACGGCGGCGTAGGTGTTGGATTTTTAAATTTTTACATATTCATCATCATTGCAGTTTTTATAAGCGGTTTAATGGTAGGGCGAACCCCGGAATTTTTAGGTAAGAAGATCGAGGCAAAAGAAATGAAAATAGCTTCCATCATCGCATTGCTGCACCCGTTGCTGATACTTGCAGGCACAGCCATATCATCATACTTGTATGCACATAATCCAGCAGCGTATGCAGGCTGGCTTAACAATCCCGGTAATCATGGCTTTAGCGAAATGCTTTACGAGTTCACTTCTGCATCGGCTAATAATGGCAGTGGTTTTGAAGGGCTCGGCGATAATACTCCCTTTTGGAATATTGCCTGCGGCGTTGTGATGTTGCTGGCCAGGTTCTTACCAATCATTGGCCCCGTGGCCATTGCGGGCATACTGGCTAAAAAGAAATATGTACCCGAAAGTGCAGGCACATTAAAAACAGATACCGGCACATTCGGAATCATGGTGTTTGCAGTGATATTTATCCTGGCTGCATTAAGTTTCTTTCCGGCATTAACATTAGGACCTATTGCAGAATATTTTGGACTGAAATAATTAAAATAAAAACAATGTCAACACATAATAAAACTAATAAACTTTTTGAATCTGCTTTAGTAAAAGAAGCGTTGAAGCAATCTGTTATCAAGCTCGATCCACGTATACAGTTTAAAAACCCGGTTATGTTTACCGTAGAGATCTGTACAGCTTTTATGCTGGGTGTTTGTATCTGGATAGCTACTGGCGAAAAAGCACAGGGTAGTTTGCTGTACAATATTATCATCACGGCCATACTTTTAATAACATTACTGTTTGCCAATTTTGCAGAAGCCATTGCCGAGGCAAGAGGTAAGGCACAGGCTGATAGTCTGCGTAAAACAAGAGAAGACACACCGGCAAAAAAAGTATTTGTCATCGGCGATATGTATGTGAACGAAATAAAAACCGTTCCATCTTCTCAACTCGTTAAAGGCGATTTATTTATTTGCGAAGCAGGCGATACCATACCCCTTGATGGCGAGATTGTTGAAGGTATTGCCACCATTGATGAATCGGCTATAACCGGCGAATCGGCCCCGGTGATCAGGGAAAGCGGTGGTGATAAATCTTCTGTAACCGGCGGTACAAAAGTATTGAGCGATAAAATAAAAGTGAAAGTTACTACCGAACCCGGCGAAAGTTTTTTAGATAAGATGATTGCATTGGTTGAAGGTGCATCAAGACAAAAAACGCCCAACGAAATTTCGCTTACCATTTTGCTGGCAGGCTTCACACTCATATTTATTATTGTGTGCGTTACCTTAAAACCTTTTGCCGATTATGCAAATACACCCATCACCATGGCGGCTTTTATCTCTTTGTTTGTTTGCCTGATACCCACAACTATTGGTGGTTTATTATCTGCCATTGGCATTGCCGGTATGGACAGGGCACTTAGAGCAAACGTAATTACCAAAAGTGGTAAGGCTGTAGAAACTGCCGGTGACCTGGATACTTTGTTACTGGATAAAACCGGAACCATCACCATCGGTAACCGCAAGGCAACAAATTTTTATCCGGCTAATGGAGTAGATGCAACAACATTTACCGAAGCCTGTGTTTTGTCTTCCCTGGCAGATCAGACTCCCGAAGGGAAATCAATTATTGAACTGGCTAAATTAGATGCAAACAGTTTTAATACAAACGGCGCAAAATTTATTGAGTTTACTGCAGAAACAAGAAGCAGTGGTATTGATCTGCCTGCAGCAGGAGGAGACTTGCCGGAAATTAAGATCCGTAAAGGTGCTTTTGATTCTATCCGCAACATGGTAATAAAAGCCGGAAATAATTTCCCTGCCGAAACAGAAGAAAAAGTAAAAATAATTTCTTCAAACGGTGGTACGCCATTAGTTGTTTGCCAGAATAATATGGCATTGGGTGTTATAGAGCTCCAGGATATTATTAAGCCCGGCATTCAGGAACGTTTTGAACGCCTGCGTAAAATGGGTGTAAAGACGGTGATGGTTACGGGTGATAATCCGCTTACAGCAAAATTTATTGCAGAGAAAGCCGGTGTAGATGATTTTATTGCAGAAGCAAAGCCCGAAGATAAAATGAACTATATCAAGCAGGAGCAGCAGGGCGGTAAATTGGTTGCCATGATGGGCGATGGCACCAATGATGCGCCGGCACTGGCACAGGCCGATGTGGGTGTTGCCATGAACAGTGGAACATCCGCTGCTAAAGAAGCAGGTAATATGGTTGACCTGGATAATGACCCTACCAAACTGATTGAAATTGTAGAGATAGGCAAACAGTTATTGATGACGAGAGGAACGCTTACAACATTTTCTATTGCCAATGATGTGGCAAAATATTTTGCTATTGTTCCGGCATTATTTATTTCCTCCATCCCCGCATTGCAAGGCTTAAATATTATGCACCTGCACAGCCCGGAGAGTGCCATACTTTCTGCCATCATCTTCAATGCCATCATCATTCCATTGCTTATTCCACTGGCGTTAAGAGGCGTTGCTTACAAACCCATCGGCGCTTCTTTATTGTTACGAAGAAATTTATTGATTTATGGCATGGGTGGTTTACTGGTACCATTTATCGGCATAAAATTGATTGATATGTTGGTGTCAATTTGGTTCTGATTCTAAAAAAAATAAAAAATTTAAATAAAATGAAACAAAATATTCTCCCCGCAATAAGATTAACCCTCGTTTGCATGCTGTTCTTCATCGGTATTTATTCTTTGCTCATTTTAGGTGCTGCGCAATTTGCACCAGGCAAAGGGAAAGGCGAAAAAGTAACAACAAATGGCCGTATTGTTGGCTGGAAATTACTGGGACAGAAATTCACCGACGATAAATATTTTCAGAGCCGTCCTTCGGCTGTTGATTATAATGCAGCAGGTGCAGGCGGCAGTAACAAAGGCCCATCCAATCCCGATTACCTGAAACAGGTGCAGGGAAGGATTGATAGTTTTTTAGTGCATAATCCATCTGTAAAAAAAGCAGCTATTCCTTCCGACCTGGTCACCGCTTCCGGCGCAGGGCTCGATCCTGATATATCTCCCGAAGGAGCAAAAGTGCAGGTAAGCAGAATAGCAGCCGTAAGAAAACTACCAATTGAAAAAGTAAATGCCTTGGTTGAAAAAAGTATTGAAGCTCCGTTGGCCGGTTTATTCGGCACAAAAAAAATAAATGTATTACAACTCAATATTGAATTAGATAAATTAAAATAAGACTTCCCAAAATTGGAGCGCTTCAAGCCCCTCTCCCTTGGAGAGGGGTTGGGGTGAGGTCAACAACAGAAAAAATTAAGTACAATGAAAAAGATTTTATTAGTAGCCATGCTGCTAACAGGTACAACTTTGTTTGCACAGGATTCTACAAAAACAGAAACTTCAAAACCAAATCCTTTCAGCTTCAGCGGTTATGTAGAAGTTTATTACCAATACGACTTTAATAAACCCACCGATAACAACAGGCCAGGTTTTATTTATAGTCATAACCGCCACAACGAATTTAACCTGAACCTTGGCTTTTTAAAAGGCAGTTACAATGCAGAAAGGGTACGGGCAAATCTTGCCATTGCAGCCGGGACTTACATGAATGCAAACTACGCAGCAGAAACGGGCGTATTAAAAAATGTTTTTGAGGCCAATGCCGGTTTAAAAATTTCTAAAAAGAAAAATCTTTGGATAGATGCCGGTATTTTTTCTTCGCATATTGGTTTTGAAAGTGCTGTATCAAAAGATTGCTGGACGCTTACAAGAAGCCTACTGGCAGATAACTCTCCTTATTTTGAAAGCGGTGCAAAGCTTACTTATACAAGCAATAATAGTAAATGGTTAGTAAGTGGATTGGTATTAAACGGCTGGCAACGTATTAAAAGAGTAGATGCCAATTCGTTAATGAGCTATGGTACGCAGCTGCAATACAAACCCAACGCAACAACTACTTTTAATTACAGCACATTTATAGGTACCGATAAGCCCGATAGTGCCCGCCTGTGGCGTTACTTTCATAATGTGTATGGTATTTTTAATGTTAGCCATAAGTTTGGAATTACAGCAGGCTTTGATATTGGATCAGTACAAAAAGCAAAAGGCAGCAGTGATTTTAATACCTGGTTTTCCCCGGTATTAATTTTAAAATATGCAGTAACTCCAAAATGGATCATTGCTGTAAGAGGTGAATATTATGATGATAAATACGGCGTGATCATCGCCAGCGGTACTGCCAATGGTTTTAAAACAGCGGGCTATTCTGTTAATGTAGATTATGCACCAATACCCAATGCGGTGATCAGGTTAGAACTAAGATCGCTTAACAGTAAGGATGATGTTTTTACAAAAGGCAGCGGCGTAACATATAATAATACCTTTATTACATCTTCCATTGCAGTAAGTTTTTAAATTATGGCAGAGCAGGAAAAAAATGCAGAACAGTTTTTAAATCTTATCCGCAAAAGCAGGCGGGGAAAATTTAAAATTTACATTGGCATGAGTGCCGGTGTAGGTAAAACTTTTCGTATGCTGCAGGAAGCACAGACCCTGTTGCGCAATGGGATAGATGTTAAGGTGGGTTATATAGAAACGCATAACCGTAAGGAAACGCATGAGCTAATAGAAGGCCTGCCCGTAATTCCAAGAAGGAAATTATTTTATAAAGGGAAAGAACTGGAAGAGTTTGATGTACAGGCTGTAATAAACCTGCATCCCGAAGTGGTGATTGTGGATGAGCTGGCGCACAGCAATATTGAAGGGAGTAAAAATGAAAAGCGCTGGCAGGATGTGCTGGATATTTTAGATGCAGGTATTAATGTGATAAGTGCTGTAAATATTCAGCATATTGAAAGTTTGTACCAGGATGTAAAAAAGATCACCGGCATTGATGTTACAGAACGCATACCGGATGCGGTTTTACAACAGGCAGATGAAGTAGTGAATATTGACCTTACGGCAGATGAACTGGTAACCCGTTTAAAGGAAGGTAAAATTTATACGCCCGATAAAATTGAAAGAGCTTTGCAGAATTTTTTCCAGAGTGAAAAAATATTGCAACTGCGTGAGCTGGCATTAAAAGAAGTGGCATCGCAGGTAGAGCGGAAAATTGAGACAGAACTACCACGCAACGCACATCTTAAAACAGAACGTTTTTTGGCCTGTATAAGCAGCAACCACGAAATAGCAAAAAAGGTGATACGTAAAACAGCAAGACTTGCTTCTTATTACCACAGCAAGTGGTATTTACTGTACATACAAACGCCTAAAGAAGAAGGGGATAAAATTGGCCTGGCTGCACAACGTCATTTAATCAATAACTTTAAACTGGCAACAGAATTGGGGGCCGAAGTAATAAGAATAAAAAGTAAAAATATTGCGAAAGGTATTTTTGAGGCAACAACTCAAAGGGATATCACCACCATCTGTATTGGTAAACCACATTTAAATCTGTTCAATGTTATTATGAATACGGCTGTATTTAACCAGTTGCTGAATAAATTATCGGCAGCAGATATTGATATTGTAATTTTATCATAATTGGCGTATGAAACTGAAAGCGAAATTAGTATTGGGATTATCATTCCTGTTTACCGTTATCCTGGTATTCGGCATACTTTCTATTTTTTATATTAACCGTTTCAGCAACGATTCAAAATCTGTTTTGCATAACAACCTGGAATCTTTGTTATACTCCAATAATATGCTGAAAGCGCTGGAGGATATTCCTGCAAAAAAAGATGCGCTCAGTTTATTTGAAGCCAACCTAAAAAAACAGGAAGCCAATATTACTGAGCCCGGCGAAAAGGAAGCAACACAGGAACTCAGGAAAAACCTGGGAGAACTTCTAAGCAATCCGAAGGATTCAAGCAACTATATTCAATTGCGGCAATCCCTGCAGGCTATAAACGATCTGAACCAGCAGGCCATTGTACGTAAAAATGAGGTTGCCAAAAAAACGGCTGATAATGCGATATTCTGGCTTACTATCGTTTTTGTAATAGCAGGATTAATATCGTTCACATTTGTTATTAACTTCCCGTCTGTTATTTCTGCACCCATACAGGCTTTAAATGAGGGAATCATCGAGGTTGCCGGTAAAAATTACAGCAAACGTATCTACCTGAAACAAAACGATGAGTTTGGCGAACTGGCAAATGCATTCAACAGCATGGCCGAAAAGCTGGACGACTATGAACGCAGTAATCTTGCGCAGGTTCGTTTTGAAAAAAGCCGTATTGAAACCATTATTAACCAGATGAAAGATGGCATCATTGGGTTTGATGCGAAAAAGAAAATACTTTTTTTGAATGCAGTTGCCGAAAAATTATTGGGTGTTAAAGAAGTGGCAGTGCTTGGAAAGTATTCGGCCGATATGGCGATCAACAATGACCTGATGCGTACTTTATTGCAACAGGAAGAAAAAAAAGAATTGAAAATATATGCCGATAATAAAGAAAGCTATTTTAATAAGGATGTTTTAAATGTAGTCAATAACAATGAAGTAGTTGGACAGGTAATTGTATTGAAAAACATCACACCTTTTCATGAGCTCAATGAAGCCAAGACAAATTTTATTGCCACTGTATCGCATGAATTGAAGACCCCCATTTCTTCCATTAAAATGAGCGCACAACTGCTTAGTGATAACCGGGTGGGTAATTTAAATGAAGAACAAACGGAACTTATCAAAAGTATTACTGATGATTCGGAACGGCTGCTTAAAATAACCAGCGAGTTATTAAATATGAGCCAGGCAGAAACGGGGAACATCCAATTAAAACTGCAGCCTGTACCTGCTGCAGCTATTGTTCAAAAGGCTGTGGAAGCAGTACAGTTTAAAGCGCAGCAAAAGCAGGTACTTATAAAAGTAAATGCTCATGATAATCTTCCTTTAGTTAATGCCGATCTGGAGAAAACAGCCTGGGTATTGATAAATTTTCTTACCAATGCTATAAAGTATTCGCCCGAGAACAGTGCTTTGGAAATAAATGTAGTCTCAAAAAAAAATACTGTGGAATTTATGGTTACGGATCATGGAAAGGGTATTGAAGAAAAATACCTGCCTAAAATATTCGACCGCTATTTTAAAGTGCCGGGCAGCAGTAAAACCGGAACAGGTTTGGGGCTTGCCATTTCAAAAGAATTTATAGAGGCACAGGGCGGTAGTATTATGGTGCAAAGTGAAATTGGTACCGGCAGCAGTTTTTCATTTTTATTGAATTGTGCCGGTTAATATATTTTATTGATTGTTTAATTGCTCCGGTCTTTAGGCTGGAGCATTTTTTTTTAATAGGTTTGCACAGCAATAATAAATTAAGGGCTTCAGTCGTTTATTAAAAAACAAAAATTATGCTTTTACTCAGTGGTCCAAATATGGCCGGCAATGAATGGAAATATGTAAAAGACTGCTTAGATACCGGCTGGGTTAGCAGTGTTGGTGCTTATGTGGACCAGTTTGAAAAAATGAGTGCCGAATTTGCAGGCACCAAATACGCCGTAGCCACCAGCAGTGGTACTACTGCACTGCACATTTGCCTGGTAATGATGGGCCTAAATGCAGATGATTATGTGATCACACCCAATATCACTTTTATTGCCACCTGCAATGCCATTAAATATACCGGTGCCGATCCTATATTGATTGATACCGATCCCGCAACCTGGCAGATGGACCTGGATCTGCTGGAACAGTTTTTTGCAGAAGAAACAGAACAACGCAACGGTGTTTGTCATTATAAAAAAAATGGCAGAAGAATACCGGTTATAATGCCCGTACATGTACTGGGAAATATTTGTGATATGGACAGGTTACTGGCGTTGGCTGCTAAAAATAATGTTATTGTTATTGAAGACAGTACAGAAGCATTGGGTTCTTACTACAAAGGAAAACATGCGGGTAGTTTTGGTTTGATGGGCACATTCAGTTACAACGGCAATAAAATAATTACGACCGGTGGTGGCGGTATGATCGTTACCAATGATGAAGCTTTGGCAAAAAAAGCAAAGCATCTAACCACGCAGGCCAAGAGCGACCCCTTTGAATATGTACATGATGAAATAGGCTACAACTACCGACTGGTAAATGTTGCAGCAGCCATGGGTGTGGCACAGATGGAGCAACTGCCGGGGTTTATAAAACGCAAGCAGGAGATAATGGCTTTTTATAAAAGCGAATTGCAGGGCATTGGCGATATTAAATTCCAGGAAGTAAGTGCCGATGTGAATGCCAATTGCTGGTTGCCAACCATTATGACGGAAAAACAAAAAGATGTGTTGAAAATTTTGAATGACAACAAAATGCAGAGCCGCCCTTTTTGGGTACCGATGAACCAGTTGCGGATGTTTACAGACAATATTTTTTACAATAAAAGTAATCAATCAGATTTTGTTTACCAGCGTTGCTTAAGCATTCCCTGTTCTACAAATATTACTAACGAAGAGCTGAAAGCTGTTTGCGAAAAGATAAAAGAAGTGTTTTAAGAACGTTGTTAGTTGCTTGTTGACCGTTGCCCGAAAGAGAACGCTGTTTCAACCTGGTGACAAACAACGACCATCAACGGCCAACGACTAACTATGTACAAATTCCTTAAAAGACTCACCGATATCCTTATTGCAACCATTGCACTGATCCTGCTATCGCCTTTGCTCATTCCTTCCATCATTATTTTATTATTTACCGGCGAACACGAGGTTTTTTATTTTCAAAAAAGGATCGGTTACAAAAACCGGCTTTTCAATATCTGGAAATTTGCCACCATGGCGAAGAACAGTCCCAACGTGGGTACCGGTGAGATCACTTTACGAAATGATCCCAGGGTAACAAAATTTGGTAAGATCCTGCGCATGACCAAAGTGAACGAACTGCCCCAGATCATCAATGTGTTTAAAGGTAATATGAGCATTGTTGGTCCCAGGCCGTTGATGGATGTGAGTTTTAAGCTATATCCTGAAAATGTGCAGCAGCTAATTTACAATTGTAAACCGGGTATGACGGGCATTGGCTCACTCATTTTTAGAGATGAAGAAAAGATCGTTTCTGATGCGGAAGATCCCAAAGCCATGTATGCAACTATCTATCCCTATAAAGGAGCTTTGGAATTATGGTATCAAAAAAAAGCTTCACTCTACACCGATTTTATGATCATCTTCTTAACTGCCTGGTCAATATTGTTTCCTAAAAGCCAGTTAACGCATAAAGTATTCAAAGACCTTCCTGCCCGCCCTTTTTAAGACTGTTTACTATCTTTGTTCAACAGTTTTTGACTTGATCTTAAACAATTCAGGCCTGCATTTGTAATATGCTTAGATTAAACCGAAAATATGCATTCGTTTACCATTAAAGACCTGGAGAATCTGTCCGGAATAAAAGCCCATACCATCCGTATATGGGAACAGCGGTACACATTTCTGAAGCCTAACCGTACGGATACCAATATCAGGTTTTACAGTAATGACGAATTAAAAAAGTTACTGAATGTTGCGTTGCTAAATAAGTTTGGTTTTAAGATCTCGCATATTGATAAAATGAATGAAACGGAGATCTGTGAAAAGATACTTTCTTTAAATCAGCAGGAGGCTTTGCAGGACAGGATTGTATATACCCTTATCCAGAATATGGTTGACCTGGATATGGAAACTTTTGAAAAAGTGCTGGATGATTTTATTGCAGCAAAGGGAATTGAAAAAACTATTTCACAGATCATATTTCCTTTCCTGGAAAAAATAGGCATATTGTGGTTAACCAATCACATAAACCCGGGACAGGAGCATTTGGTAACCAATATCATCCGGCAGAAATTGATCGTAGGTATTGAAAGTGTACACAGTACCATCAAGATAAATAAATCTGTTTTATTGTTTTTACCGGAAACGGAGTATCATGAACTGAGCCTGCTTTTTATGAATTACATGTTGAAGAACAAAGGGGTTACTACCATTTATCTTGGTTGCAGTATTCCTTTAAAGGATGTTGAATACCTGGTCAACTTAAAAAAGCCCGATTACATATATACACACTTAACCAGTGTAGGCCCCAGGTTTAATTTCGATAAATTTATCGCAATCCTAAGCAAAAACTTCCCGAAAACCCCCGTGATCATATCAGGACAGCTAACAAATACCTACGAAAAGAAGATCCTGCCCCCCATTAATTTCAAGAAATCTTATGCAGAAGTGATGGAATTCCTCGCTGGCCTGTAGTATATTAATTTTTTATACTGTTTATTACTTAGACAGATAAGGGGTTGATGTTTTGTTTAATAAAATTAACAGAATACTAAACAAAAAATATCGTTATTCAAACCAACATGTTTAACTTTACGTATAATTAGTTAAACACAAGCTATGTCAACAATAGAATTCAATCAATCGCTTATCAGTAACACGGAATACCTGAAGCCATTTGCCATGACATTAACGAGAGATATGGAAGCGGCCAAGGACCTGATACAGGAAACCTTATACAGGGCATTGGCTAACAGGGATAAATACAATACCGGTACCAATATTAAGGCCTGGATGTATACCATCATGCGTAATATTTTTATCAATAATTACAGGCGCAATGCCAAACAGAATACCATTTTTGATAATACACCAAACGATTTTTTACTCGATTATAACCAGTTTACAACTGCAAATGCAGCAGAAACAAACCTCAGTTTAAAAGAAATAAAAGAAGCGGTTTACCAGTTACCCGAAATTTTTAAGAACCCTTTTGAATTGTATTTTGAAGGGTACAAATACCATGAGATAGCACATATACTTGAAGAGCCGTTGGGAACCATTAAAAGCAGGATACACTTTGCCCGAAAATTGTTAAAACAGCAATTAAGCAGGTTTTAATTTAAAAAGAATACCCACTGGTACTGTTTTGTATTACATTCAATACCTTATTTTCGCACATTGAAAAAAACAGTAGTCATAGGAAGTGGGTTTGCGGGATTATCAGCGGCCTGTTTTATGGCCAAAGCAGGATGGGATGTTACCGTTCTTGAAAAACAGTCAACACCCGGCGGACGTGCAAGACAGCTAAAAGAGGCAGGTTTTACCTTTGATATGGGCCCAAGCTGGTACTGGATGCCCGAAGTGTTTGAACGTTTTTTTAATTGTTTTGGAAAAAAAGTTTCTGATTATTACAAGTTAGACAGGCTTGATCCCTCTTACCGGGTTTACTGGAACGATGCGCCAATGGATATTCCGGCAGATTACAATGAATTAAAAAAGTTATTTGAAAGTATAGAACCCGGTAGTGCAATCAAGCTCGACAGCTTTATGCAGGAGGCTCTTTATAAATACGAAGTGGGTATTAATAAACTGGTTCATAAACCCGGACAATCATACGCCGAGTTTTTAGACTGGGACCTGGTGAAAGGAGTATTTAAACTGGATGTGTTTACTTCTATGAAAAAACATATCAGTAAGCATTTTAAACATCCCAAACTGCAACAATTGCTGGAGTTTCCTGTTTTGTTTTTGGGAGCACTGCCTGAAAACACGCCGGCCCTATATAGCCTGATGAACTATGCCGATATAAAACTTGGTACCTGGTATCCGCAGGGGGGGATGTATAAAATTGTGGAAGGTATGTTTAGCGTGGCTGAAGAACTTGGGGTTAAATTCATTTTCAACAGCGATGTTTCTCAAATTAATGTAGTGGATTGGAAAGTCAAGAGTGTAGTTACACAAACATTAGTCAACGATCAACCATCAATGCTCAACCTTTACGATGCAGATGTAGTAATAGGTGCGGCAGATTATCATTTTATTGAAACCCAGTTATTACCGGAAAACTGTAGAAGTTATAGTGCTCAATACTGGGACAAAAGAGTGATGGCACCCAGTTGTTTGTTATATTACGTTGGACTTAATAAAAAACTGGAAGGGGTTTTGCATCACTCCCTTTTTTTTGACAGCAACTTTGAAATACACGGCACAGAAATATATACATCAAAACAATGGCCAAGCGACCCTTTGTTTTATGTTTGTACACCATCTGTAACCGATGAAACGGTAGCGCCCGAAGGACAGGAAAACATGTTTTTTTTAATTCCGGTTGCTACCGGTTTACAAGGCGATACAGAAGAGCTAAGAGATAGTTATTTTGAAAAGATACTGGAGCGTTTTGAGAAATATACCGGTCAAAGCATAAAGGAATCGATCATTTATAAGAAAACCTACTCAGTAAGTAATTTCGTAAATGACTATAATTCCTTTAAGGGGAATGCTTACGGATTGGCAAATACTTTAATGCAAACGGCAAATTTAAAGCCTGCCTGCAGGAGTATTAAAATAAAAAACTTATTTTACACTGGTCAACTAACTGTTCCAGGCCCCGGAGTGCCTCCCAGTTTAATAAGTGGAGAGGTTGTTGCTAAGGAAGTAACAAAGCATTTTGGGTGAGTAAAATATATGTTTGCCCGGATCGGATAGCAGCCGGACGGCAAAATACATATCCTGTTCAAAGACCATATTTTAATTGAAAACGAAATTTGTAAAAGGAAATGATTAAGCTTTTCCATGATGTGAGTCAACAATGTAGTAAAGCGGTTACTGAAAAGTACAGCACTTCTTTCAGCAGTGCTATTAAATTACTGCACCCCGAACTGCGTATACCTATCTATAATATTTACGGATTTGTTCGCTTTGCGGATGAAATTGTAGATACTTTTCATCAATACAAAAAAGAAGAACTCCTGACTGAGTTTAAAAAAGATACCTACGCTGCCATTGAAAGAGGGATCAGTTTAAACCCGATCTTACACAGTTTTCAAATTACCGTAAGGGATTATAATATTTCGCACGACCTAATTGAGGCTTTTTTCAGCAGTATGGAAATGGACCTGAGTAAAACAGAATACAACAGCAATGGTTACAAAGAATATATTTATGGAAGTGCGGAGGTGGTTGGACTGATGTGCCTGTATGTTTTTTGCGAAGGAGATAAGAACATGTATAATGATCTGAAACCATCAGCACAGGCATTGGGTGCAGCTTTCCAGAAAGTAAATTTTTTGCGTGATGTGAAAGCAGATTATGAACAGTTAAACAGGTCTTATTTCCCTGAAGTTGATTTTACCAATTTTACGCCCTGCAAGAAAAAGCAGATAGAAGATGATATAGCGCTGGATTTTGAAAATGCCTATGAAGGTATTTTAAACCTGCCCAGCAAAGCAAGGTTTGGGGTATATGTTGCTTACAAATATTATCTATCCCTGTTCAAAAAAATAAAACGTACCGCACCTGCCAATATTATGGATCAGCGTATCCGCATCCCCAACTATGGTAAAGCATATATTGTTGCCAAAGCGGGATTAAGAAGCCAATTCAATTTATATTAATCAACAGGCCTTATGGATGTTATTCTGGTAGATGAGCATGATGTGCAGACCGGCACCATGGAAAAAATGGAAGTCCACCAAAAAGCCCTGCTGCACAGGGCTTTCAGCGTTTTTATATTTAATGAAAAAGGAGAAGTATTGTTGCATAAAATAGCCCGCCATAAATACCATAGCGGTGGTTTATGGACAAATGCCTGCTGCAGTCACCCCAAACCAGGCGAAGAAACCATAACTGCTGCAGCCATACGCCTGCACGAGGAAATGGGTTTTAATGCGGGCCTTACAAAAGCATTTGATTTCATTTATAAAGCAGCATTCGACAATGGTTTAACCGAACACGAGTTTGATCATGTTTTTATTGGAAATTATGATGGCGTTATTAAACCCAATGCAGAAGAGGTAAGTGATTACTGTTTTAAATCTGTTGAAGAAGTTAAAAATTCTATACAATCGCATCCGGAAAAATATACCGAGTGGTTTAAAATTGCTTTTCCAAAAATGGAAGCGTATCTTGAAACGGTTTCCGATTAATTTGTTCAGCAATAAAAATTATCGTGTTAAATAAGTTTTCAAAATTTGATATTGCCACAGCCATTGCTGTTTTGTTTCATACCATCGGGTTGGTTGGTTTATTGTTTTTTAATAAGACTTTTTTTTTGGCTGCAACACCCGTTAATTTATTACTGTCTTTAGTGCTGTTAATATGGACACAAACCGAAAAGAATATTTCCTTCTTTCTTCTTTTACTGATTTGTTTTACTGTTGGCATTTCCGTTGAAATAGTGGGCATAAATACCGGCATATTATTTGGTGATTATACTTACGGTAATGTACTTGGCTATAAAATAAAAAATGTGCCGCTACTGATTGGCATTAACTGGTTCATTATTATTTATTGCTGCGGAATAAGTATAAACACCTTGTTGATGAAAGCCATAAACCGGGTAGCAGCAGATACCGGTAAAAATCCGATGGCATTAAAGGCACTGTCGGTAATTGTAGACGGGGCTACACTGGCCGTATTCTTCGACTGGGTGATGGAACCCGTAGCTGTTAAACTGGGCTATTGGGTATGGAACGGCGATGGAGCGATACCGATGTTTAATTATATATGTTGGTTTGTGGTAAGTTTATTACTACTGACTGTATTTCATTTGTCAAAATTTAATAAACAAAACAAATTCGCTGTAAATTTGTTACTGATTCAAATGATGTTTTTTTTACTTTTACGAACATTTTGTAATAAACTTTAATGAACTGGATACTATTAATAGCAATTACTTTAGGCACTTTTATTTTAATGGAAGGGCTTACCTGGTGCATTCATCGGTTTATAATGCATGGGTTTTTGTGGGTTTTGCATAAGGATCATCATCAAAAGGAGCCCGGTATTTTTGAAAAAAATGATGCCTTCTTTCTCATTTTTGCAATACCAAGCTGGCTGTTCATTATGTTGGGTGTTATTTACCAGGCCTGGTGGTCAATTGCTATTGGCACCGGACTTACGTTGTATGGCATTGCTTACTTCCTGGTACACGACGTTATCATTCACCAGCGGGTAAAATGGTTTACCAGGAGTAATAACAGCTATGTTCGTACTATCCGCTGGGCACATAAAATGCACCACAAGCATCTTAATAAACACGATGGCGAAAGTTTTGGTTTTTTATGGGTGGCAAAAAAATACTGGGAAAAAGTAAGGGCAGATAAAAAACGAAATGAAAAAGTGGAAGTAAGAGAAACTGCTTCGGCTTAATTGTACTGTCAGCCTGAGCTTGTCGAAGGTGTAGGGAGCTTTAATGAAAAATTCCTTTTAGATATGAACCCGCCTTCAACAAGTTCCCCGAAATAATCGGGAATAACTTTTGCAAATAAGAAAATTTGAATCCTCACTACACATACTTCCTCATACTTGCTGCTTCACTGGCCGGCCCGCTGGCATTAAGTTTTGATAAGAAGGTAGCTTTTTATAAAAACTGGAAATATATTTTTCCGGCAATGATCATCCCGGCTATACTGTATATAGTTTGGGATATTTATTTTACAGCAAATGGTGTTTGGAGTTTTAATGCCGGTTATATTACCGGTATCAAACTATATAACCTGCCGCTTGAAGAAGTACTTTTCTTTTTTATTGTACCTTATTGCTGTGTGTTTATTTATGCCTGTATCAGAAGTTATTTTCCAAAGCTGGTAAATATAAAAAGTGCCGATTGGATCTTAAAAGCAATGGCTGTTTTATTGTTTATCATCGGCATATTTTATCACAGCAAATACTATACAAGCTGCACTTTTGTTTTTACAGGAATATTAATTTTGATCATTTACCTATTCAGAAATTTCTTTAAAAACTTTGATGCCGTTTCTTTTTTGGTTTCTTATGTCATCTGTCTAATTCCTTTCTTAATTGTAAACGGATTTCTTACTGCAATACCTGTAGTGCAATATAACAATGCAGAAAACCTGGGCATCAGAATTTATACAATCCCTTTTGAAGATGCTTTTTATGGCATGTTACTGGTGCTGATGAATATTGCTATTTATGAGAAAGTGAAAAGTAAAAAATAAAAATTAAAAAATGCTGCGTATTAATGCAGATTTACATTTTACAAATTAACGGATTAGCGGATTAACGGATTAACACCTTAATGCCGTTGCAACTTCCCACTCCCCGTCATAGGCAAAAATTCTACAATTGTCAATCTTTGAGGTGCTTTAAATGCAGAAAGTTTTTTTTTGCACCAGGTTAAAACATCTTCTACATCAATATTAGCGCCATCGTTTAAAACAACTTCAGCTTCTATAATCTGTCCCAGTAAGGGATGCGGACTGCTGCTGATACGTGCCTGTTTAATTTCGGGTATCATCTCCAACACGGCTTCCACTTCTTCAGGAAATATTTTTAATCCTGAAATATTGATCACAGATTTGGAACGTCCCTCAACTTTTATTAAACCATCTTCAGTTTTAGAAGCATAATCAGCCGTCAAAAAATAACCATTTTGCAAAACATCCTGGCTTAATGTTGGCGGTAAAAGATAAGCGTCAAACATGCCTGGCCCTTTAATGCCTAAATTTCCAATGCTTCCGTTTGGCAACGGGTTATTGTTTTCATCCAGTATATCAACTGTGTAGCCGGGTTGCGCATACCCAACGGCTTCGGGGTGTTCGGCCGATTTGGTATAATTTAAAATGGGTAAACCTATTTCAATGATACCATAAGCCTGGCTTACATCCAGTTCAAATCTTTCCTTAAATGACTTACAAACATCTATGCCAATGGCGGCAGAAGTAGAGATTACTTTTTTTAATGATGACATTTGTTCGGTTCCTGTATCACTGGCCAGGAGCCTGATCTGCACAGGAGAGGCATATAATAAAGTTCCACGGTGCCGGTTTGTAATTTCAATAATATTTTTTGCCAGGAAATCTTTAGCAACCGCAATAGAAGCCCCAAATTTTACATATAAAATGATGGATACCATAAAGTGATAAGCCATGGGCAGCACCCATATAACGGTATCGCCAGGCCCAAGTTCCAGGCCCTTATTGGCAGCATTAATTCTATCCAGAACAGATTGATGGGAAACAATTACTCCCTTTGATTTCCCGGTAGTGCCCGATGTGAAACGTATGAATGCAGGTTCCTGTACAAAAGGGGCAAAGGCAACAAATTCATCAACACCCGTAAATCCAAAACGAAAAGAACCGGTTTTCATGGGGATCACTGTTTCAATGGCATCTAATGGCTGTGCGGCTGTCCTGTCATCTATAACAGCATGCAGTTTTGCATCCTGTAAAATATCATCGATCTCGTTTCTTTTTAATTGGGGTGACATAGGCATTACCGCAGCACCGGTTCCAACAGCAGCAAAAATGCCGATAATAAAATTGCGCCCATTGGCTGCCATTACCCCAATACCCATGCCTTCTTTAATGCCTAAACGGATAAGCTGCAAACGCAATTCTTCTGCTTCGGTAAAAAGTTCCAGAAAACTCATCACGCCATCCTCATCATAAACCGCAGGATTACCGGGCCATTGTTGTGCAGCGGCTTTCAATATTTCATAAACAGGCCATGTCTTCATCAGGCAAAAATACTTATAATTGATCGGTTTGTATCTGCCTGACAGCCTCAGTAAGTGAAAGATCTAATGCAGTTGCCGCGGCAAGGCAGCCGGCAGCATAACCCGTTTGTAAACAAATGCCCATCACACGGGCACTGGCAATGGCAGCATCTGTTGCAGAGACATTTCTTCCTGCAAAAAATAAATTATCCAGGCTGTTTGATTGAAGACAATCGGCAGGTATCTGGTAATGATCATCAAGGTCAAAGTAACGCATTCTTACACGTCGGTTTTGTTCCCATATTTCAATGGGCCAGGAACAATTGGCAATGGCTGTCTGAAATTTCTTGCAGCTTAGAACATCTTCCTCTACCAGCATATATTTACCCATGCTGCGTTGACCGATCCTGATACCTACTTCGGGGGCAATATGTTCTACGCTGGCATGTTTAAAAGCTTCCACATGTTCAATAAGAAACTTCGACAGGTTTTCAATAAAACTGCGGGCAACGGTTTTCAACTCTTCCAGGTTTCCGGGAGCGTAGGTAACGGCCAGCGGTATGCCAATTTTCAGGCTTACCCTATTGTTTTTTAAAGAGCCCTGTACAATGTATACACGGTCATAAAAATCGCCAAGTATATTTTCATCAATGGCCGATCTTAATGCCTTCATCATGATCATGCCCAGCTTAAACTCATCTGTTTCTGTAACGCCATGCATGGTAAACACCTGTGCTGCGGCCTGGTAATGTTCGCTTTTTATTAAGGGTAAACTGGCTGCCTGGCTGATGATACTGTCGCCTGAACAATCGATCAGCGAACGCAACTGAATGGTAATTGGATTGCCATTGGCAATAATAGAAACCGATCGCATTTTGTGTTGCTCAACGGTAACATGTTCCATCACGGCATTAAAGTAAACCGAAATTTTATTTTCGTTTATCAATTCAAGGCAGATGTTTTTAAATGCTTCAACGTTATAAGGTAGAAAGTGTACGCCTTCAGGCCCATGTAATGGATTGCTTTGCGATCTTATCCTTAATGCTTCTGCAAATTCTTTGGCAAATCCATTTACAATATAAGTAGATTCTTCATTTTTGCTGAACCGGTATAAACCGCAAATAGTACCAACTTCGGCAGCAGTTGCTTTTCCACCAAGGTAAGCATTCCGTTCAATCAGGGTAACCTGTAATCCTTTACGGGCTGCAGCTACAGCGGCGGCAACGCCTGCAGAACCGCCGCCTAAAACAACCACATCGGTATGTAAAACTGTTTCCATTAGTGATCAGCAAGTAGTAATTCTTTTATCTTTTCTTCAATTAAATGTAGGTCATTATTGCTTATTACATCCAGTGAATAAGCAATATTTATATTGAGTTCATCATCGTGTTTTAAAAAAACAAAAGTCAGTCCCGGAGGAAATGTAAGCGCAGGTATCATGTTAATATTCCGGAGCGGTTCGCCAAACAACGATTTCAAGTCATTAAAATTATCGCCGGTTGACGTGTACAAAAAACTTGCAAATACGCCTTTGTTGGTATGATAGATCAAAAAGTAATACAACCATAATGGCGCATGCCGCATCATGTTCAAAAACATGCTGTATTTCTGCGGGATACCATCTTTTATCTGTGCTGTCATTTGTGTGCTCAAACATTTTACTGTTTGCTGTATACTGTTTAATTCAGTTTTCGGAATACGGTAAAACAAGAAGGAAACGCAGTTTGAGATCAAAGGGCCGACGGCGCCTCTAAGCCTGCCATCATAAGGTACAGGAACCCACATGTCACCGGCTTTATCCCGCTGCAGGTTAATAGCATGAATTATATGTGCGCAACAGGCAACAAAATATAAAGTTGGTCCAAAACGGGAACCTGCTTGAATTGCATTTTTATTTATTTGTGCAGTTTCCTCACCGGTAAAAAAAATAGTTTTTGTATAGGTTTTCCCATCCCCGGATTTTGTTGCAGACTTTGCAACAGAACTAACCGGAGGCTTTGCAGAAACCTGTACAAATTTTTTAACCTTGTACATGTTGCGGATATAAGTGACAATATTTGTTTTCTTTTCCTTACCCGGAAAAAAAATGCCTGCATTTTGTGTTTTGTTCTTCGATAACATATCCAGGTGCTCAAACAATAATGTCGTTCCTTTTGCATCCAGCAGGGTATGATTCCAGGATAAGATAAATGCGCAACCACCAGATGGATAATGAACCAGGTCAGCTTCAATAAAACGGCTTGATTCTACTGTTATATCTCTTGATAAAATTATTTCAGGGATCTCTTCTTCAGTTGCCGCATGATGTTCCAGGAGTATGATTTCATTGCCCCTGTCTGTATACCGCCAGTAAGGACGACTCAGTAATCCGGGCAATACCAGTTTAATATTGCATAGCCAGTAAATAACAGGAGAGCTTTTTAGGATGTCATCAATCTTTTTAAAAGAAAGGGTATTGGTGAAATAAAAGATCTTCCGCATAACATTACCACCGGCGCCGTGTTTTTTAGCATGCTTATCTAAAACCAGGTGAAAGCAATCAGCGCCGGTTAAAATTACTTTTTCAGGAAGATCTGTCTTATTAAAGGATGTCATGCTTTTTAGCTTTATGATGCATCGGGCAACAGTTCCAGCACGGTTGCAGCAAGTGCCTGCAGCGTTTTAAAATTATCCGGCACCAGCTTTTCATCCGGTATGGATACGCCAAATTTCCGTTCAATAAAAAGAATTATCTCCACCGTTGAAAAGGAATCAATACCTGCCTGCTTCAGGTCTGTTGCGGCATCAACCTGTACGCCCTCGGCCAAAATATTTTTCTCGATGTAATTTTTTATTTCTGCTATGATGATGTTTGTATCCATAATTCAGACTGTTCTTTTTTTACGGTTTGCGAGGTAAGATATGCCCATCATTGCAAAAAAGAATACCATGAGCTTTATGGCATCCGGTAAAATATCTGCAACGCCGCCACCTCTTAAAAATAATTTATAAAAGCCTTCCAGCGACCAGTTTAATGGTGAGCAGGAACTGATATTACGCATCACTTCGGGCATTACATAACTTGGTACCCATATGCCACCCAGTGCGGATAATAATAAAATAGATAGTGAGCCCATGATGGCAGCCTGGTGATCTGTTGTAGCCAGCGTACCCACGGTAACACCAAAACCTGTAGCAGCAAAAGCGGTAGCCAGTGTTAAAATAAAAATACCCATGATGCTGTTGCCTAATACCAATGCCGGTAAGCCCATTTGTGGTAACAGGAATTTACCTACAGCCAGCATCAGCAAAAACTGGATAAGGCAGACAAGCACATACACCAGTATCTTTCCGTTTATCAATAACAAATAAGGTGTGGGCATAGTGTGTAGCCTGAATACACTGCCTTCGGTTTTTTCTTTTAAGATGCTGTTTGATAAGGGTATCGCAATAAAGAACATGGCAAAGATCGTCCAGGCTGGTACATTATGCTGTACAGCATTGGGAACGATCTGTTCAGTGGCTGTTGATGCATACACTTCTTTATACCGGATGATCTGCGATTTTTGATAAGAATTTTTTGGTGCATTTTTTTTGTCAGGAATTACTTCGGCGATCTGTTCAGAAAAAGTCTGGAACATGATCTTTGTTTTTATTTCCGAAATAAACTCACGGAGGTTGCTGGTAACAGCAGTTAAAAAAGATTTTTTTGCAACGGGGTCAATAAGAATAGTTATCTCAACAGAATCAGGTTGTTTTTGCAAACTGTCGGTTCCGTTTAATGTTTCGCCAACCATTGCCGATACGTTTTTACGGATGGATGCTGTTGCGCCCTTAGGAATAACAATACCAATAAGAAACTTCCCTTCGCTTACTGCTTTTTTAGCAGATTCACTGCTGGCCGGCCTTCCATCAATACTGTCGCTAACGTAGCAAAGATCATTTGATAACAGGCCCTGCTTTATTTGATAACTTAAAGAGTCATTATCATTGTCAACAAAAACAACAGGAATTCCTTTTTCGTTGATGGATTTAAAAGCCGAATCCTGTATCAGTGTCATCACTAAAATAAGTGCAACCGGCATCAGGAATAAAACAGAAAGCCCAACCTTATCTCTTAGGAGCAGGAGTATTTCTTTTTTAACCGTAGCCAGTAATTTATGCAACATCAGTCTCTCAGTTTTCGGTTAGTTAAATTTAAAAATACATTTTCCAGGTTGGTCGATCCTGCGTTATGGCTGATCAGTTCGGCGGGTGTTCCTGCTGTCAATATTTTTCCATGATCGATGATGGAAACACGGGTACAAAAATTTTCGGCTTCTTCCATGTGGTGCGAAGTATAGATGATGGTTGTACCGGTTGCATTGATCTCCTTCAGGTGTTCAATGATCACATTACGGCTTTGTACATCTACGCCAACTGTTGGTTCATCTAAAAATAAAATTCTGGGATCATGCAGCACGCCCGCAATTAAATTTACCCTTCGTTTCATACCGCCGGAATAGGTAGATACTTTCCTTTTTGCAGCATCGGTCAGCCCCAGTTTTTGTAACCAGCCCTCAATTTTATCTTTCAGATCTTTGCCATGCAGGCCATACATGCTGCCGTAAAAAGCTAAATTTTCACGAGCCGTTAATGTTGGATATAACGCAATATCCTGGGGTACGATGCCGATGATGTTTTTGATGGATGATAATTCATTGTGCAGGTCCTTTCCGTCAATCAACACTTTTCCGCTGGTTGGTGGAAACAGGCCGCAAAGAATAGAGATGGTGGTAGTTTTGCCGGCCCCGTTCGGCCCCAGCAAGCCAAATATCTCATTCCTGTTTATAGAAAAAGAAATGCCATTAACTGCCGGTTCAGTAGCATGCTTAAATGTTTTGCTCAGATCTTGTATTTCTATAATAGCTGGATTGTTCATTTTTTTAAAGCCCGCCCCTATCCTCTACAGGGTTGTTTAAACTATGGGTAAATATTTTACAGATAGATATTAATGCAGTTTAATTTATGATAAAGTCTGCAAATTTAAACTAATTATGCCGCCCAATGCCAATATCAGGGGATTAATTCGGTAGTGATCTTTGCTGAAAGCAGGCATAGCGGTATACTTGGTCCGGGGTGAACACTACCTCCACAGAAATATAAATTTTTAATGTCTTTTGAAAAATTGGCGTGACGTAAAAATGCGGCAAATTTATTATTGGAGCTGTTGCCGTAAATAGCACCAAAGGCGCTTGATGTACGGGTTTCGATAACACGTGGGTCAAAAACCATTTCGCTTGCTATCAGCGGCCTTATATCTGTTTTCAATAACCTGTTTATTTTAAGGATCATATTTTCACGGGCTTCTGTAATAAACATATCCCAATCCTGCCCTGAGTTGTTAGGTACGTTAATAAAGCTGAACCAGTTTTCGCATCCCGGCGGTGCATCTGAGGGCGTATGTTTGCTGGTGATATTCAGATAAATGGTAGGATCGTGGTAGATAGCTTTTTTGGCAAAGATGGTATTGAATTCATCCTCGTAATTTTCGCTGAAGAGTATGTTATGCAGCCCCAGTTCTTTAAATTCTTTTTTTATACCCCAATAAAAAATAATGCCCGAACTGGATTTTGGTTGATCCAGCGTTTTTGCCGGTCTTTTTATGTTGGGCATTAATTTTTTATAGCTGTTGTACACGTCCATATTGCTGATCACCACATCAAATGGTTCTGTTCCATTATCAGTTTTAATGCCTGCAATTTTTTTATTTTCAATCAGTATTTCTTTTACCGGTGTAGAGAATTTAAACGCTACTCCAATATCCTTTGCCAATTGTACTAATGAATTTGTAATGCTAACCATACCTCCTTCGGGATAAAAAGCACCTTTTGCAATTTCAACGTGTGCAATTACATTTAGTGTGGCTGGCGATAAGTAAGGACTGGAGCCATTATACGTGGCATACCGGTTAAATATTTTTACCAGCCGGCTGTCTTTAAATGCTTTTTGATTGGCAGCATTCATGGTATCAAATGCGCCGATCTTTCCAAAGTTTAAAATGCCTTTTGCAACCGGCCAGGTAAAGAAATTTTTAAGCCGATGTAATGAATTTTGTAAAAAAACTTCATCGGTAAGGTTGAAGATGGTTTCTGTTTTATTGAGGTATTTAATGATGTCTTCCTTCTTATCCTTTGTTTTGGCAGCCAGTTGTTCAGCAAATTTTTCTTTGCCATGATATGCATCCAGGGTGCTGCCGTCTTCAAAAAAATATTTATAAACCGGATCAAGGGAAATGTAATTAAAATGGTCGCATGGATTTTTGCCGGAGAGTATAAATAATTCATCTACATATTGCGGCATGGTAAAAACAGATGGCCCCATATCAAAACGGTAACCGTCTTTACTTTCTGTTGAACATTTGCCACCGGGAAAAGAATTTGCTTCAAACACGGTTACTTTATAACCCTTGTTACGCATGCGTATGGCGGCGCCAAGCCCCGATACACCTGCCCCTATTATGGCACAGGTCTTATTATTTTCTGTAATCATAATTTTTTCCTTGCGGGCAAAATTAACTGATTTCAGTTATTTGATTTATAAAAAACTATCAGCTTAAATACTGATATACTTATGTAGGAAAAGGAGGATTTTAACAGTGGGATTGGTTCTTTAGGCAGATACAATTACGATGTAATACCTACATCCAGGATGCCCTCGCCCAAATCTTCTTCTGTATAAGTATAGGTTGGTTTTTTAGCTACGGTGGGTTTGCTGAATTTTAATTCATCTGGCATAGTTGCCTTAAAGTTGCTGTTTGATAGATTTTTCATTTTTTTTGTTTTAATAAAAAGTATGGCATTAAAATCGTGCCAAAATGGATATTGGTATTTTATAAACGGGAAATACGGATAATTATTATACTATTCAGCCATAACTATGTAAAAATTTGCATATGATCGGTGTTTGAATACCGATTTTAAATGTAGATCTATACAAAGGATTATAAAAAACTGATTAATTTTAAGGACATTTATTAAACAACTATATCATGGATTTTGGACGGGTACCGGAAGAAGATCTAAGTAAAATTGACTTTAGTCTTAAAAAAGAACCTTCTTTTAATAAAAATATACTGAAAGCAAAGAGTGCAAAGCACCCCAGGGTTTATATAGGCTGTGCTAAATGGGGTAGAACGGAATGGGTGGGAAAAATTTATCCACCCAAGGCAAAAGAAAAAGATTTCCTGGAGCATTATGTGCAGCATTACAACAGTATTGAATTGAATGCCACACATTATAAAGTATATGGTGAAGAAGGCATAAAAAAATGGGCGGCGAAAGCTGCGGGCAAAGATTTTAAGTTCTGTCCCAAAATGTACCAGGGTGTAACACACCGTGGTAGTTTGAAAGGGAAGGATTTTATTATGAATGAATTCTTTAAAGGCATTGTTGCATTTGAAGAGCACCTGGGACCTATATTTATACAGGTAAGTGAAACTTTTGCTCCAAAAAGAAAAGAGGAGTTATTTGATTTTTTAAGATCGCTGCCAACCGACCTGCAGTTTTTTATGGAAGTCCGGCATCCCGATTGGTTTGCAAAACCGGATATAAGTAATGAATTGTTTACCACACTGGCTGCGCTTAATATTGGTGCAGTAATTACCGATACCGCCGGCAGGAGGGATTGTGCACATATGTACCTTACGGTTCCTAAAACATTCATTCGTTATGTAGGCAACAGCCTGCATGTAACTGATTATAGCAGGATTGATGAATGGGTAGGCCGGATGAAATACTGGCTGGATAAGGGTATGGAAGAATTATATTTTTTCATGCACATGCATGATGAAGCAACATCGCCTGAACTTACGGTTTACCTGGTTGATAAGATGAATAAAGAACTTGGATTGAATTTGATAAAACCGAAGTTCATTTCAGAACAAAAAGGAATGTTTGATTAACCACTACCGCGGCTATCAGCCTCGGCGGCGGTTAGTATAATGCTTTACTTAACCTTAAATAATTCTTCCCACCGGGTTGTATAACGCGGACTTCTTAATTCCTGGCGCATCTTCCAATCTCTCTTTGTACCCGATGTAGCAAATTTTATCATGTCGTCACGCATGGCAGAATTTACATTGTCCAGCGTGCTCATTAAAAAGCGATTGCTGTTCTTATTTTCTGAAACAAACATGTTACCTTGTATGGTAGTATCCGGCACTATACCACTAAGCATTACACCGGCTTTTTTATAAATCCTTCCCTGCTCAAATAATTTATCAACCAGCTTAACTGCCGGTTTTATTAATTCGTTGGTGGCAGAGGTTGCCAGTGGTAATGTTACATAACTGCTTACGGTTGGGCCATGCCTGAAATAGGTATTGTGGCTTTGCTCTTTGGGTACTACAAAAACACTGATGATGCTGGCAGCACTCCGCTGTCTTCGTAATTTTTCTGCAGCTCTTGATGTGTATGTTGCTACCGCTTCTTTTATATCACCGATATTTTTTACGGGGCAGCCAAACATCCTGGTGCTGGCAATCATTTTCTTTATTACCAATTCATCCTTCATCTCATTGGCGGTCTCGCCTTTCAGTTCCTTTAATAAGCGGATGCCTACCACCCCTCCCAAATGTTTGTGTGCCCACCCGGCTGTTTTTTTAGTAAGATCGTAAGCCGTAAATACGGCATTCATTTCTATCAGTTTTTGCGCATATTGCCTGCCCACGCCCCATACTTCGCCAATAGGCGTATCCTGCAATGCTTTGGCAATTTTTTCTTTTGTATCCAGCACCACCACACAGTTGGTAGACAGTTTATTTTTTTTGGCAAGATGATTGGCCACTTTGGATAAAACTTTAGTAGGTGCCACGCCTACGGATACTTTTATTCCTGTCCATAACTCCACTGTCTCCCGGATGTTGAGCGATACCTGCTGCAGATCTTTTTCAGCAAATTCATCCAGGTTTAAAAAAGCTTCATCAACAGAATACACTTCCACATTTTCTTTTCCCAGCATTATCCGCAAGGTTTCCATCACCCGCCAACTCAAATCGCCATACAAATTATAGTTACTGGAAAAAGTAGCTACACCATGTTGTTCAATTAAAGGTTTTGCTTTAAAATAGGGCCCGGCCATTTCTACGCCCAGGTTTTTTGCTTCATCACTACGGGATATAATACAACCGTCGTTGTTACTGAGTACCACAACCGGTTTCACATCCAGTTGCGGAAGAAATAATCTTTCGCAACTGCAATAAAAACTGTTACAATCTATTATTGCTTTCACGTCTTTTTAAATTATACACTGTTAGTTTGGAGTACACGATCTTCAAACATTCCTGATAATATAAGTTACCACACCCCATATTTTAAAATCCATAAATTCACTTACATCGATGGGCGATAATTTAGTTGTCTCCGGAATTAATCTTAAACTGTTAATTGTTTTTTCGAAACGTCTTATCAGCATTTCTCCGTCAATAACAGCAATAACAATTTTTCCATTTTGAGGTTTCAGGCTCCTGTCAACAATTACAATATCACCATTATAAATACCGGCATCAACCATGCTGGTGCTACTTACTTTCATAAAAAAAGTAGCGGGCTTGTTCCTGATAAGTTGTTCGTTCAGGTCAATACCCCGCTCCATATAATCGTCGGCCGCGGCGCCAAAACCCGTTGCGTTTGCAGTAGGCACCTGGTTTTGTGTAAAACCTTTACTTCCGCTATAACTGCTGCCAAAAAATTTCTCTATTTCCATAAAAATTGATTTTTAATACCAAATTGTTTAGTAAATTTATGCTAAAAAAATTAGCTAACAAATTTAATAACATAAATATTTTTTAATCATGAAAGAAATAACAGGGCCGATACTTCCTGGCTACTGCATATACGAGTACCTGCTCGTATTATCGCCGCATGAAGAACTGCGGAACAGGATAATGGCTGTTAAAAATGAGTTTTACGAAAAATACAAGGCCGAAACCGCCCGTTGGGGCAAACCACATCTTACACTGGTAAATTATGTGCAGTACGAAATGATGGAAGAAAGGGTCATCAATCATTTAAACAGCATTGCCATGGGCTTTCAACCGGTAAAAATTGAGTTGAGAGATTACGGCAGTTTTCCCAGTCATACCATTTACATTAATATAACCAGTAAAGTGCCGGTACAATGCCTGGTAAAACAAATACGCACCGAAACGCAGCGGCTCATGAAACTGAACGACGATAACAAACCGCATTTTATTTTAGAACCACACCTTACCATTGCCCGGAAATTATTACCCTGGCAATACGAGCAGGGCTGGCTGGAGTACAGTCACAAACATTTTACCGGGCGGTTTATTGCCGATAGTATGTTGTTATTAAAAAGGCCGGTTGGCGAATTAAAATACCAGATCGCAAAGCGTTTTGAATTTCAAAATTTACCGGTGGCAACAAAGCAGGGAGAGCTTTTTGTCTGAACGGGGATTTGGGTTGATGAAAAGGATTAATAAGATTTTTTTGAGCCCGACATTTTTTCTCTAATCAACTTCATTGACAGTTTATCCTGAGCGAAGCCGAAGGACACTCTTGTACAGTAAATCTTTATTCAACTCTTTAAACTTAAACGGTATTCGAAAATATGCGTACTGAGCTTGTCGAAGTATCAGCGAAATCTGCAAGCCGAAATTTCGTGTTAATCCGGGCAAAATAATTCGTGTAATTCGCGCCTTCAATTCGTATACTAAATAAAAATAAAATCAATGGAAAATAATAAGCTACAACAGGATCACCACAAAGTATCCGCCACACAACCCGAAGAAAAAACACAATACCTCGCAGGTCGCGGCGCACAGTTCAATACAAAAAACCGCTTTTTAAAAGATGAAAAAACGCAGGAGCATATTGAAGGGATTGATGATTGGGAAGCCAGTAATATTGCCACGCAGTACATAGAGATGCAATCAAAAACAATTGTAAATAAGGTAGAAAGTAAAGATGTGGGCATGGGCTATAGCATGAATCCTTATGCCGGTTGTGAGCATGGCTGCATTTACTGCTATGCCCGTAATGTGCATGAATACTGGGGTTACAGCGCAGGGCTTGATTTTGAACAAAAGATTTTGATAAAGAAAAATGCACCACAACTGCTGCGTAAATTTTTAATGCATCCTAAGTGGGAAGGAACACCCATCATGCTCAGCGGTAATACAGATTGTTATCAACCAGCAGAACAAAAATATCGCCTGACAAGAGGGCTGCTGGAAGTTTGCAACGAATTTAATCAGCCGGTTGGTATACTCACAAAAAATTCCTGGATACTAAAAGACAAAGATGTGTTGCAGGAAATGGCGAAGAAAGGAATTGTATCGGCCATGGTTTCCATCACGTCTTTTAATGAAGATCTGCGGCGTAGCATGGAGCCACGTACAACCACGGCCAAGCAAAAATTAAAAGTGATCAATGAGTTAAGCAGTGCCGGCGTACGCATGGGTATTATGATGGGCCCGATGATACCGGGACTGAATGAACATGAAATGCAGCGCATTATGAAAGAAGCTGCAGATAACGGCGCAACATTTACGGCTTACACGTTCATCCGTTTAAATGGTGCTATCAAATTTTTATTTCACGACTGGCTGTATAAAAATTTTCCAAACCATGCCGATAAGGTTTGGCATTTGATAGAACAAAGCCACGATGGCAAAGTGAATGATACCCGCTGGGGCGTACGCATGCGTGGCGAAGGAAGCATTGCTGATATGGTGGCACAGCAGTATAAAAAATATGGAAAGCTGTACAATATGAATGCAGAGGAGTGGAGTTTGAACACAAAATTATTTAGAAGACCTGGACAGCAGGGCAAGCTGTTTTGACTAAAATTTATGAAAATATATGTTACGCCATTTTTCCTAAAGCAACTAATATTCGAAACGATCAATGATTCTATTGAATTACATCGAGAGTCAAAGCGAAATTATTTTTATTTTGAACATTATGACTTTGCGGCTGATCAAGAAATTGATGACTTTATTATTGTAAAAAAAGATTTTAAAAAAAATCTTAAAAAAATTTGGCAGTATCAAAAAAATAAATTCATCTTTGCATTGCAAAACAAAATTAAAAACAACAAAACATGTTACGCATACAACTACATATTGAAGCGGTGAATTGTTTTAGTCCCAAGTCGGATTATGGCAATAGCGGGGCATGTTATGCTGCATCATAAAGTTTACCAAAACAAACTGATTCAAATACGGCCCCGACAAAAAATCGGGGCTTTTTTTATGCAATAAGTTTAATGTGGCATCTGGGAGGAAGTAAAAAGTAAAAGTAAAAATTCAACATGCAAAGAAAGCAATATAATCGATTTAGTACGCTGGCAGCCGGAATGCAGATGTGGAATGATCAATCATCATTACCTATGCGCCATTATTATGTGCCGGCTACAACAGGATTTGCGGCAATTGGTAATATGAGTAATGATGATGAAAAACGACCATGGTTTGAACGATAAGGTATATTATACCTCTACGAGCAGCCCGGTCAAATTAAAATGACCGGGCTTTTTTTATGCCTGTTTTAAAAAAGAGAGTAGCATGAAAATGATAGTAGCCCTGTGGATGGTAAAGGCGGTCATCAGCATTTTTGAGAAAAATAAAAATGTTACCAAAGAAAAGTGAAAGCAGGAACAGCATAATTCGCCCTGCGGAATTTGAGATAAGGAAAAGTATTGCAGAAAGGAGGAAAACAGGCAACCCCTGTGAGATGCAACAGGGGTGCCTTTTTCTAAAAAGTTCTTTGATTAAAAATATAGAAGTATTTCAATTGGTAGAATTCGTGATCTGGAATCATGAGGTTGTCAGTTCGAGCCTGGCCTTCTATACTATCGTTTTAAAAAATGGTTCGTTGGTGTAACGGCTAACATCACAGATTGTCGATCTGTTGCAACGGGTTCGATTCCCGTACGAACCGCAAACCCGTACTGAAAACAAACGTTGGCTCTAGCTTATCTGGTAAAGTATCCTGTTGTGAGCGGGACGAACAGGGTTCGAATCCCGGAGTCAACCAGGAGAATATTGAACAAGGAATGTAAAAAGAAGAAACAGGCGAAAGAGAAAACATATTTGTAAAAATTAATGCGGTTTGGTGTATCGGTAACATGACTGTCTTCCTTTTTTTCTAAAAGGCAAACATAAGATGGTTGTATCCAGTTCGAACCTGGAAGCCGCACAAGATTGTTTGAACAGGGATTTGGAAGGATTAGTTGGATTAACAGAATTGAAAATCCATAAAACAAATTTTTGTAAACAAAAAATTAAAACAGCATGAAATGGAACATCATCAACAATGGAGAAAACTAAACGGACAAAAAATACACATTCCGATTGTGGATGAAGTACGATCTGCCATACTCCGGGAAAAAGAAATAGGACATCAGCTTAAAGTTTGTATTGGTACCGATAGCCAGGTAAAAGGTAAGGAAACCGAGTTTGCAACCGTGATCGTTTTTATACGAAAAGGCAAAGGTGGTTTTATGTACATCAACAACGAAATCAGCTTGCAGAAGATGACCATTAAACAACGGATGTTGACCGAAGTAGCGAAAAGTATTGATGTTGCTTATGCGCTATGCAAAATATTTACTGCTTATGGTGTGGATATGGAAGTGCATGCCGACATCAACACCAACCCAAACTTTAAAAGTAATGATGCCTTGAAAGAAGCAATGGGTTATATCATGGGAATGGGCTTTGCTTTTAAAGCCAAGCCAGATGCCTTTGCCAGCTCAAGCTGTGCCAATAAAGTGGTGCAATAACCCCCCAAATCTCTAACGGGAACATGGGAGTGTAATAAAATAAATAGAATTAAAAATTGTGATCTCTAAAGCCCCTCTTTTGGAGGGGTTGGGGAGGCCTTAAAACAAAGACAATGGAAAATAATATTAATCAAAAAATGATCAATGCCAACAGCGTATTTGATCATGGGTTTTTAAGCGGCAAATCGCTGTACCTGTATTGCTTTGGGCAAATACCCAGTGCTAACTATGTAAATAATATTGATGGTGAAAAAGCTTTTGAAGCCATCAAGACTGCATTCGGGCATTTGATAAAATCTGTACACGGCTACAGGTATTACGACAGCAAAAAAAAGCACTACGTATTTGATGAAACTTTTATGGTAATGCAAAATGGTTGCCTGATAGAGTTTGATACCAATTACTGTGAAATATATCATAGCGGTGAGCAGGATAATTTCATTACTGAATGTACAGGCCTGATGAAAAAATATAAAGAAAAGCAACGCAGAAAACCACTGGAGATCAATCTAATCAGTCGTGGCAGAAACGGCCTGGAATTGAAACAACTGGAAGTGAAACGTACAAAACTTGACCTGGATCTTTTTTACGAGGATGATTTTAAACCGGTTAGTGATACAATTTGTAAGCGGTTAAGTAATGATAAGGACAAAGGAATTGTTTTGCTGCATGGTTTACCCGGCACAGGCAAAACAACGTACCTGCGTTACCTGATCGGCAAAATAAAAAAGAGAGTGCTGTTTGTTTCGCCCAATGTGGCAGCAGATATTACCAGTCCCGATTTTATTGAGTTGCTGGTGAGTAACCCAAACAGAGTTCTCATTATTGAAGATGCCGAGAATGTGATCATGGACAGGAAGCTGAATAACAATGCATCGGTATCAAACCTGTTGAATATTTCTGATGGGTTACTGGCAGACTTTTTAAATGTACAACTGATCTGCACATTCAATAATTCGCTCACATTGGTTGACAGTGCTTTAATGCGTAAGGGAAGATTGATTGCGAAATATGAATTTGGGAAATTAGGTATTGAGAAAGCGAAAAAGTTAAGTGATCATTTGGGTTTTAGTAATGTGATCATAAAACCAATGACGATAGCAGAAATTGCCAACCCGGATGAAAAGGAAGCGATACAACCACAGTTGCAGGTAATGGGTTTCAGACGATCCGAAGTAATGATGAATTAAAATATTGCTGATGCAAAGGCATCGGCAGAAGAGTTCCGCCAACGCGGAAAAGGATATCTGCCTGTTAGCAGCAAACCAGATGCGTGTTTTTAAAAAGCACCATAGTGCAGATGTAGTAACGATCTGTATGCTGTTGCGGCAACGGCGCAATATCCTCCATAACCTGTAGGTCAAGGGTTCAAGCCCCTTTCCCGGAAACAGGATAGCTCAGTTGGTTAGAGCAACAGACAATTATGTGGGTTCGACTCCCACTTCTTCGACTGCGGAGAATGGCGAAACTGGTAAACGCAAAGCACTAAGGATGCTTCTGAAAAAAGAAGTCCGCCGCTTCTTGAAAAATGGCGAAAAAATTAAAGCTGCTGTATAAGCCTTTTGTATGTTATGCCGGTGGCCCCATACAAAAACCGGGTAAATACCTGCATGCAGGGAGTAAATATGAACCCCGTAATGGCTCCTTGGTTGAGCAGTTGAAGCAGATCTTTGTTAAGCAGGCGTAAGAATTCGCCTGTGGCAAATTCGGTAGAAACTTACAATAACATCCGGTATCATTCCGATGCCGGATGTTTTTCTTTTTCGTACTTAGCTTTAGTGCTGCTATTAAGCTTCATTGGCGTCGCACGCTTGTACAGAATAACTTTGTTGAACTTTTATCGAAGCGAAAAAATAAACCACAAAGTCCACAAAGAAAGAAATATAAAGTTTACGAAGTTGCTTTGTGTACTTAGTGAAAACCTTAGTGCCCTTTGTGGTAAAAAAACAAAAAATGAACAAATTAAAATTAACCGGAAAACAAATCCGTGCTATTGGCTACGAAGAAGGGCCGGTAGTAAGTGTGGCCATGCATACCATGTGTACACACTTTAAACATCATACAGAAGAAGATGCTTTGAAGATTTTAAAAGAAGTATTGGCAACGCCTGAAAATTATAAAACACACAACACGCTTTCACCTATTGCAGAAAAGCTACTGGCAAAAGCAGAGTCTGAGGCCCCTCCTTTGGAGGGGTTTGGGGAGGTCTTTCCGCTGAACGAAAAAAGTGTCGAGTACAACATCTTTGGTGCCAAACATATTGAAGAAGGCGCTTTGCTGCAAATGCAGATAGCTGCCAAATTACCAGTGGCTGTTGCCGGTGCTTTAATGCCCGATGCACACCAGGGTTATGGCCTGCCAATCGGTGGCGTGTTGGCAACAAAGAACGCCATTATTCCGTATGCAGTTGGTGTGGATATTGGTTGCAGGATGTGCTTGAGCATTTTCGCCATTGATCCAACGGAGTTGAAAAAAAGAGAAGCTAATTTTCAAAGAGAATTAGTTGCCAGTACTTTATTTGGCGCAGGACGGGAGTTTAGCGAAAGAACAGAACATGAAGTGCTGGACAGAAAAGAATTCAACGAAATTAATTTTCTGCAGCCATTGCAACACAAAGCCTTAAAACAATTGGGTACTTCCGGTAGCGGCAACCATTTTGTAGAGTTTGGTAAAGTGGAGATTACGGATGCTGATAACCCGATGGGTTTGGCTGTTGGTAATTATGTTGGCTTATTAAGTCATAGCGGTAGCCGTGGGTTGGGAGCAAACATTGCCAACCACTACACACAGATTGCCATGCAAAAAACTGTGTTGCCAAAAGAAGCCAAACATTTAGCCTGGCTTAATCTGGATACCGAAGAAGGATTGGAATACTGGTTGGCAATGAACCTGGCCGGCGATTATGCAAACGCCTGTCATCATACTATTCATGCAAAAATTGCAAAAGCCATTGGAGAAAAACCATTGGCCATAGTAGAGAACCACCACAACTTTGCATGGAAGGAAATGTACGAAGGCAATGAAGTAATTGTGCATCGTAAAGGTGCAACGCCTGCGGGTAAAGATGTGTTGGGGATTATTCCGGGTAGTATGACGGCGCCGGGCTTTATTGTAAAAGGTAAAGGAGAAGTTGCTTCTTTAAATTCTGCAAGCCATGGTGCCGGAAGAAAGATGAGCCGTACCAAAGCGCTGGCCAACATCACGCATGAAGCTTTGAAAGCAGCATTAAAAGAACATGGCGTAAAATTAATTGGCGGCGGATTGGATGAAGCGCCATTTGCTTACAAGGATATTCATGAAGTGATGCAAAGCCAGACAACACTGGTGGATGTGTTGGGTAAATTTTATCCGGCAATTGTGCAAATGGATGGGAGTGGTCCTCGAAAATTCAGGAAACGAAAAGATGACATAAGCGGCGAATAGTTGGCCTTTATCAGTCTCCGGGCCTTTATTGGTTTGGGGACTGTTTCATTTTAAACTATTTTTACGCCAGTAAAATAAAATAATGAACAGTACCACGGATAGAATAAAAATACTTTTCGCCGATTTTTCCCAAGAACCTATTACCGCTTTTGATAAATTACCACAGGCTGGTAGTGAGCGGCATTATTTTCGTATTCATACAGCGAAAAAGAATTTCATTGCTACCTATGGCGCTAATATACCAGAGAACAATGCCTTCATTTACTTTTCGGAACATTTTAAAAAGAAGGAATTGGCAACAGCACAAATATTGTGTATCAATAAAGAGAAAGACATTTATATACAGGAAGATTTTGGAGATGTATCGTTGTTAAATAAGCTGGAAGAGCATGCTTATACCTTGCCGGTTTATGAATTGTATAAAGAAAGTTTACATCAACTTGCTTTGTTGCAGGTAATAGGACACGATGGTTTGGATTATAAAAAATGCCTTACCACCAGTTCTTTTGGCAAAGAAGCTATAATGGCCGACCTGTTGTATTTTAAATATTATTTTTTAGATGCTTTACGCAGGCCTTATGATAAACAAAAGTTGATAAAAGATTTTGAAGCATTAAGTAATTATCTTTCTCATACCGAATATAAATTTTTTATGTTCCGCGATTTTCAAAGCAGGAACATTATGGTGAAGGAAGATAACAGTGTTCATTTTATAGATTACCAGGGTGGCATGAAAGGGGCGC